>DATFZY010000093.1:0-9407 GCA_035313865.1 Candidatus Acidiferrum sp. | reverse complement strand
GTGAGGTTGGCGGTAAGCCAAGGGGAATAGACGAAATCGTGGAGGCGGGGAAGCCCTTCAATCAGGTAGGGGGCGAGGAATGTGGGCGCGGCGAAGATGAGAAAATCGGATTGAAATTCGGTGTCGCCGGCAAAAACGCTTATGCCGCGTTTTGTTTCCGCGATGCGATGGACCATTTCGTTGACGCGAACATTTTCGCCGACGCGTTCAAGAAGGCGCCGGGTGATCCAGCCGTTTCCTTCGGGCCAGGTGAGCGGGCCCTTTTCTTCGGCTTCGCGGGAGGAGAAATAGTGGACGCCGGCCCAAGCGGAAGTGTCTTTGGCGAGGGCGCCATAATCGTCGCGGCAGGCGTAGTTCATGTACCAGTTTACGAGGCGTGAATCGCAGCCTTGCTGCTGGAGCCAATCGGAAAAAGAGAGGCGATCCAAATCCTGAAATTTCGAGGAGCGGCCGAGTTCGAGAGGGATGGTGAACTCGCCGGTGGCGCGGAATTTTGCGAAGAGATCTTCGAGTTTTTGAAATTGGTCGCGATCCTTTTGCGTGAGGCCAACGGCGGGTTCGAGGCCGTCTTGCCAGCGGCCGTAGAGGAAGAGGCGCTCTTGCGGGGAGAAACAGAGAGAGCGCTCATCCCACTGGCCATTTTTCAGGACGCCGAGGTCTTCGAAAAGTTCGCGGACGTACTCGGCTTTAAGGCCGGGGACTGGGACGTAATGCGCGGCCCAGGGGTAGGCGGTGATTTCGTTTTCACCCCAGCGGGCGTTGCCGCCGGCTTGTTCGTTCATTTCGAGCAGGATGAAATTTGTGAAGCCGTGCTTGCGGAGGCGCCAGGCGACGCTGAGACCTGCGATGCCTCCGCCAACTATGACTATTGGGAATTTTTCTGTGCGCTTTGCTGGAGGAAAACTCGCGCGGTCGCGCAGGAGATGGCCTATCTGAAAGTTGTCGTTTACAAAGGAACCTGCGATGGCACGGTCCGTTTTAAGAGAGAGTCCAACGAGGGCTGCGCTGCCGGTGCCGAGAAATTTGCGGCGGCCAACCTTCAATGACTGATGTCCTTCCAGTCGTTTTCGTAGGTGCGGACGAGGACCTGGCTGTTTAGCTGATTTGCCGGCATGGAAAGCGGGGCCATGTCTGGCGGGAATTGGAAGAGAGCTGGCAAGCCTTCGACGTTGATGAAGCGGAGACCGCTTGGGAGAGATGTTGGTGGAGTGTATTCGCGCGTCGCGGCCAAAACGAAACCCCATTCGCCGAAGCTTGGAACGTAAACGTGATACGGATAGGTTTGCAGGCCGGACTGCTTCAGTGTTTGCACGATGCACCAGAAGGAGTCGCGGGCGAACATGGGCGAAGTACTTTGGACGACCATGAGGCCCTGGGCGCTGAGATGGCGGGCGGCGGCGCGATAGAACGCCGTGGTGTAGAGCTTGCCGAGGGAATAGTTCGTGGGGTCGGGAAAATCGACAACGATGAAATCGAAACTATCGGTGTTCGAATCGACCCAGGGGAAAGCGTCGGCGTTGATGATGTGAACTTTGGGCGAGAGAAAAGAGTTGTCGTTGAGCTTGGTGAGCATGGGGTGCGTGGAGAAAAGTTTGGTCATCTCGGGATCGAGATCGACCAGGGTGATGCTTTCGATTTGCGGGTATTTCAGGATTTCGCGGACGGCGAGACCGTCGCCGCCGCCAAGGACGAGGACGTGGCGCGGGGTGGGAACCGCGGCGAGGCCGGGGTGGATTAGAGCTTCGTGATAGCGGTACTTGTCGCGAGAGCTGAATTGCAGGTGGCTGTTGAGGAAGAGGCGAAGATCATCCTTGAAGCGAGTGAGGACGAGGTGCTGGTAGCGCGTGTCGCGAGCGAAGATGATGTCGTCGGCGTAGATGTTGTCTTCGGCGGTGGCGGTGATTTTACGGGCTTCCAGCATGCCCGCGCTGAGTCCGCATAGAACGACGACGCTGGCGATGCGCAGGACGCGCTTGCCGGAGAGTTGCGTGGAAAACAAATAGGTGGTCCAAAGCGCGACGCCGGCGTTGATGATGCCGAAAAGCATGGCGGAACGGACGAGTCCGAGGCGCGGGACGAGAAGAATTGGAAATAGGAGCGAGGCGCCCAGCGCGCCGAGATAGTCGAACGTGAGGACGTGGGCGATGACATCGCGAAATTCGTAACGGTCGCGCACGATGCGCATGAGCAACGGGATTTCCAAGCCGACCAGAACGCCCATGACGATCACGATGGCGTAGAGAATCAGCTCGAAGCCCTGAGTGAAGGCAAACGCCAGCATTAATGCTGCGGAAGAGAAACCGCCAATCACGCCGAGCAGCAACTCAATCCAGACGAAGCGATAGACGAGGCCGCCGTTCAAGTAGCGCGAAAGAGCGCTGCCAATGCCCATCGCGAAGAGGTAGGTACCGATGATGGTGGAGAACTGGAAGACGCTGTCGCCCATGAGATAGCTGGCAAGCGTGCCGGCGACGAGCTCGTAGATGAGCCCGCACGCCGCCACCAGCAGCACCGAAATGAAGAGCAGGATGCCCATGCGCTAATGAATCGCAGCAGCAATGATGATGCAAATGCCGAGTGACATGGCGCCGACCAGAATGGCGAGCGCCATGTTGTGTTCCTGGACGATTTCCTTCCAGAGATGGTACGGCGTGAGCTTATCCATCACCACGAATGCGATGATGAAGATGAGCATGCCAATCAAGGCGAACACGAGCGCAGAAATGATGTTGCCGAGCGGAACGAAGTTCATCTTATTTGCCTCCGGTGTAGTGGTGATAGAAGCCGTAAACGGAACGATAGGAGCCAGGATTATCACGAACGGACTTGGGAACATTTTTGAGCTGGTTGACGCGGTCGAGGCTCCAGCCGTTGTACTGGGCAGCGCCGGTGCCTCCAAGAACCAAGACTCCATACGCGAGATAAAGCTTTTTGAACATTACTCCTCCGAGTTGCCGATTTGAATCGGTGGATGATCGCTTTCCGACCAGCGCGCGCGTTCGAAACTGATGGAGCGCCAGGTGATGACAATAGCCGGAATCAGGAGCGCCAGAAAAGCGATGCCGAAAAAGCCCAGAACGGGGACGCCGCGCTTTACCTCTACCGTGTAGCCGACCGGCGGATGCTTGGGATCGCCCTCCGGCTCTATACGCAAGTAATAATGTCCAGCGGGGACACTGGGCACGACGACAGAGTCCTTTGTACTGCCTTCACTCCACGAGCCATCGCTGTCGTAGCCGTGGTAATAGCTGACTTCGCGTCCGAAGTCCCAGGCCTGGCCGGTGTCTTGATTGATCAGCGCGTAATTCAAATAAATCCAGGCGTTGTCGACGTTCGCGGAAGTCGTGAGTTCCACGTTCGAGGTGCGGCCTTCCAGATCGAAAATGTCGGTGACAAACGAGGCTTCGCCTTTCGGTTCCCCGGATTGAAAAATATAGGTGTGTTCGAAGACCGCGCTCTTGTTCGAGGTGAGATCGAATCCGGCCATGACGATTAAGAGAAGAACGGCAAAACCCAGGAAGCCGGCCCAAATCGCTTTGACGTTGTCGCTGACCGGCGACGGCTGATTTTCGTAAACGCCGACGGGTTCCGGCACGGTGCCGGGCAAGTTGAAGGCTTTCCAGATGTCGGCGCCGTAGATGTACTCGCCAAGCGACCAGGTCACTTCATTGGCGATTTTTTCCGAGGACAACATGCGCGGAGGCTTGACGTAATCGGTTGCCGTGGCGTGTTCGTCGACGCGGACCTGCCAGGGAAATTCGCCGAGGACGTAATTTGTATTTGCGTCGGCGGTTTGAAAATGCTTGAAGGTTTCGCCGAGATAGGTCGCCGCCGCGAATTGGACAGTGGGAAGTTCCTTACAGACAGTGATGTCGTTCCAGTGGCCGCAGTATTCAGTGAGGTAACGCGTACCTTTGTACGGATTGAAGAGCACGTATTCATGCCAATCGTAGCGGATGCCTTCGACCTTGATACTGCGGCGCTGAAAACCGATGACTTCGTAGTCCGTGCCGCGGAGTTTGCCGCGCGTGCCAAGGGGGATGAGCGGCGGGTCCTCGCCGGTGATGACCTGAAATTTTTGCAGAATCCGAAGATTAGGATCTTTGGCGTCGAGGATTGCGTGACAACTCGCGCAAACCACGGTTTCGGCGTGCCCGAGAGAGCGAAGAACGATAGCCGCGCCGCACTGCGGGCAGTTTAGCGCGCGTGCTTGAGGCTTCGGCGGATTCGAGAGTGGCGGTGTACCGGTGCTCATCACCAGCCCTCGAAACTGCGCAAATTTTTCAACTTGAGGTCGTCGAACTCGACGAATTCGCCGAGATAAAGCGCCGGTTGCTCATCGCTGAAGTCCAGCGTGGCGAATTTTCCCGTTTCGCTGCGAAGATCCGCGAAAGTGACATCTGTCTTATCCCAATATTGAAATGGCAGCTCTCCTTCGACGCCGCGGTAATGCGCGGGGGTAATCACGCTGACGGTATAGCGCTGCTTATTCCAGGTGTATTGCTGGCCAATCAGGACCTGCGAGGCGGTGGGCAAACCGGTTGCGGTGGTCGCGAAGGAAATGGCATATTCATTCTGAGCGTCGGAAAGCCAGGCGCTCTTGCCGTCGTTCATCATGATGTGCCATTCGTTCCAGCCGCCTTGATCGTATTCGTACAGGATGCGGCCAATCACGACGAACGATTTGCTGCGATAGATGCCTTCGGTGTTGAGCTGGATGGGCGAACTATCCGGCGGAAGATCGGCGACCTTGCCGACTTTCTCGAGGTCCACGTCGGTGCGGACGAGAATGCTTTTGCAATACGAGCAAACCGTCTGAACGCTGCTGGACCATTGGAAGACAATTTTTGCGCCGCAGTTGGGACAGTTCGAGGCGGGCTGAGTCATCGTCCGTTGCTCACGAGTTGCACAAGAAAATCGTCACGCTAATCGCTGGCGGCTTGATGGCGCACTACTTCATAGGGCCGCGCAAGGCGCCTCACGGAAACGTCCCTCGCATGAAACAACTGCTGGAGCGCCGCTTCAAAATTCCATTCGGAACGCGGAACGCAGCAAAAAAGATTCAGGCAAAGGGAATTGTGTTCGGGAAAAGTGTGGCAAGCGATGTGCGATTCGGCGAGGAGGCAGAGGCCGGTGATGCCGCCTGTGCCGGGAAACTGATGCCACTGCGTTTGGCCGACGGGCCGCAGCTTCATGCCGCGAATCATGCCGTGAAAGAGGGTCTCGACGGCGCGAAGGTCGCGCAGCGCTTCCGATGAGCAACCGAAGGCCTCGACGACCCACTCGACTCCACTCATGCGCGTGTCACCACTAGGCCTGGGGCTTTCCACATTCCGGGCAGAACTTGCTGGTGCGCGGAATGGTCTTGCCACATTCGCTGCAGAATTTCGCGGTTGCGGAAGCCGCGCCCGCGGCTTCCGCTGGAGCGGCTCCGCCTCCGCCTGATGAAGTAGACTGCTTCACCGCGTCCATCATGGCTTGGCCCATGGCCACGCCGGCGCCAAGTCCTGCGCCTATTCCAACGGCTCCTCCGCCTTCGTTTCCAGCGGCAATGGGAATTGCCTGTGCCACCTGATACTGCGTGAACTTGCCCATGTCACCGAGCACGTTCATGCTGATGCGCTGGTCGAGCACTTTCTGAAGCTCGTCCGGAAGCGAAAGATTCTCGACGACGAAACTATCGAGCGCCAGGCCGTAATCCGTGAACGCCGGCTTGAGCTGCTCGCCGATTTTTTCGGCGAGCGCGCCCTGATTGGCGGCCATATCCAAAAATGGGACCTGGCTTTGCGCGAAGGCATCGGTCATCTTGGCGATGATGGTGTTGCGCAACTGACCTTCGAGATCGGCCACGTGGTAAAGATCTCGCGTGCCGCTGATTTTCGTGTAGAAGGTCTTTGCATCGCTCAAGTGATAGGAATAAATTCCGAAGCCGCGCAAACGAATCGCGCCGAACTCTTTGTCGCGGATGGTGATGGGATTTTGCGTGCCCCAGTGCTGATCGGTCTGAATGCGCGCCGAGAAAAAATAGACATCGGATTTGAAGGGGGACTGAAACTTTTTGTCCCAGTTCTTGAGATAGGTGAGAATGGGCAGCGTGTTGGTGTTGAGCGTGTAAAGCCCGGGAGCAAAGGCGTCCGCGACTTTTCCTTCATTAACGAACACAGCCAATTGCGAATCACGGACCGTGAGCTTGCCGCCATTTTGAATTTCGCGGTCCTGCATGGGATACCGGTAGGCAAGAATGCCGTCCTCCGGCTCCGTCCAATCGATAACGTCAATCCACTGTTTGGAAATGAAATCGCGCAGACTCATGAAGGACCTCCGCTGCCAGCGCGGCTGAATCAACACTCAGCCATCAGATAAAAGCGATGCTACGGTGCAGCCAGTAGCATGTCAATGCTATTCGGAAAGCGCGGAGACGAGAATATTGCTGGAATATTGCTGATCGCAATGCATCCATATAACAAAACAGAACGCCGAGCGGATGAGAAGCCAGGAACTGAAGAAATCTTCTTTGGATAGTGAGCGAGCCGGTGGTTCCGAATCATTTCTCCGGCAGTGCAAACGCGTACAGGATGTCCTGTACAGGGATGAGCAGGTATTGCCTGCCATCGAGTTGATACGTCATGGGAGACGCCACGACTTCTCCGCCGATATTCAAATGCCAGAGGATCGCGCCAGTGGCTGGATCCATGGCAAGCAGGTTGCCGGAATTGTCCGCGGTTAAAAGCAGATGGCCGGCGGTCGTGAGGATTCCCGCGATATCCTCGCCCTCGCCGAGTTCATGATTCCATGCCACTTTCCCCGTGTGGTAATCGAGCGCGCGAATCGTCGAGTTAGCCCAAAGAATGCGGTCGCGGCCTCCCCAGCCTTCGGCCTTCGTCGTGACCGTGTTGTAGTACACGCTGAAAATCCGCCGGGCTTTCACGTAGAAAAGTCCGGTCTGCGGATCGAAACTCGGCGCCATCCAATTTGTCGAGCCGTCGGAACCCGGCTCTACGAGCGCGCCATCCGGAGTGGGCGTTGCTTCAGGCTTCGCGATCGGACGACCGCGCGAGTCAATTCCTGAGGACCAGGTTGTGTCAATAAACGGGGCGGTGACGAGGTGTTCCCCGTTTGTGCGATCCAACACGAAGAAGAAACCGTTGCGACTGGCCTGCGCGATTAACTTGCGCGGCTTTCCGTGAAACTCGGCGTCGAAAAGAACCGGCGTTTGCGTTGCATCCCAGTCGTGAACGTCATGTGGAGACGGCTGAAAATACCAGGCAAGTTTCCCGGTGTCCGGATTCAGCGCGACAATCGAGCAGGTGTAGAGATTGTCGCCGAGGCGTCCTTCGCCCGCGAGGACCGGATTCGGATTTCCGGTGCCCCAATAAAGCAGATTGAGCTGCGGATCATACGTGCCCGTCATCCAGGTCATTCCACCGCCGTGCGATAGGGCGTCGTTGTCCTTGGGCCAGGTTTCCGAGCCCGGCTCGCCCGGCTTGGGCTCCGTATTCCAGCGCCACTGGACGGCGCCAGTTTCCGGATCGCGCGATTCGAGAAAGCCGGGAAGGTCGGTGACGTCGCCGGAAACTCCTACGATGACGTGATCGCGCACGACGATCGGCGCCATCGTTGCGAAGTATTCCAGCTTGGGATCCGCAAGCTCAACGTTCCAGCGGACATTTCCGTCCCTGGCGTTCAGGCAGATGAGGTGCGCGTCGGGCGTCGTGAAATAAAGAGAGTCGCCGTGCATGCCCAAGCCACGGTTGCCGATGTGGTCACCCTCGGATTTGCGAAAGTAATGCCAGATTTGGCGCCCATAACGCGCATCCACGGCCCAAACGTGGTCCGGAGCGGTGAAGTAGAGGATGCCATTGACTTCGAGGGCGGTGGACTTGAGCGTGTTGCCTCGTGTGCGGAAAGCCCACGCGAGTGTGAGAGAACCAACATTTGTGGCGTTGATCTGATCCAGCGTGCTGAACCGTCGCCCGGAATAGTCGCCGTTGTATGTGGGCCACGTATCGGTCGCAGGTTTCAGCAGCGCGGCCGGGTCGAGGCCTTGCCCGTGCACGCCCGGAGAGGTGGCGAGCGCCATGGAAAAACAAAAGATCGCTACGAAACATTTCAGCGCGCTAACAAACCGATGCTTCATGCCGGCGGCTCCCATGGATGCAATTTCTTATTTGAAGCTATTCAGATACGCGAACAGATTGTGCATGTCGGCGTTCGTAAGCCTGGGCAGAAGTTCGCGGTGCGCCTTGAGTGGATCCTGGAGTTCGACCTTGACCTTGCCGCGTGGAAAAGACCGATACCAGCCGTTCTTGCCACCTACGCGAACGGACACGACAAAATCATCGAGATGCGAAAGTGTCCCGCCGATCTGTTCGCCCGAAGAAAGCGTCACCACGGCGGATACCGGCTGCTCGTCGGGATAGAGCATGTTCGCTTCGAGTTCGATCGAAGAGTATTTTTTCGCGATCCTCGCGAGGTCGCCGGTAGCGGAGTGGCAATTCTTACAGCCGCCTGCCCCCTCGAAGAACGCCTTTCCCTTTTCGGCGCTTCCAGTGAGCAACCGCTCAACCGGATACGCGGCAGGCACGCCGGAGGAGTCAATCGCTTCTCGCGCACGGGCATGCAGGAACGCGCTAATTTCGGCAATCTGTTCGCTCGTCAGCGGCAGAGGCGGCATGCCCTTGTCCGGTCGGCCATTGCGAACCACTTCGCCAATGAGATCGCCGTTCACGTCGTGCGCGATCAAAGTGGAGCGCACCAGGTCTGGGCCACGTGCGCCGGTTGCGTCGGCGCCATGGCAGAATCCGCAGGATTGCTGGAATTGCTTGCGGCCGCGCTCCACTTGTGCTTCTTGCGGAGGCGGCGCGTCTTGAACTGCGGCCTGCCCCGCTGCCAACAAGACAAACAACAACGTGCCTGCAATTCCACCCAGCGTCAGTCTTCCCATAATGTCCGTTTCGAACCTCATTCATTACACAGCATCGGAAGCGGCAAACATTGTATTGAGTCGCGCCTCGCCCGTCATGCAAATACTGCGACGCGGCTCTCGTTCTCGAAACTCGCTCTGTCGTCTACCTTATAACGGCACGCCTTATCCCCCGATTAAATCAACAAATTGGCTATAATTGAAGGCGGAGGAGTGGGTGAGCGGTTGAAACCGGCGGTCTTGAAATTCGCTAGGTAGTACCCCCACCTGAAACAAATCAACAACTTACGGTACACAGTACTACACCGAAATGGGGTGTTTTGGGCGGTCTTGGCACCGATTCGTGCAACAGAATGTGCAACGAAAATAATTTTGTGCAACACGACTTCTCGCTCCTTCCCTTGTCGCGAATTGCTAATTCCTAATCCTGTTATTACGCACGCATAGAGCAGCGGACTCATAAACTGAGGTCGGGCACGTCAAA
>DATFZY010000092.1:0-13173 GCA_035313865.1 Candidatus Acidiferrum sp. | reverse complement strand
CGCGGACAGCAGTACCAAGGTGTTCGAGCTGCCAAAGGCTGACGGGATTTCGAAGACTTACTTTTTGAAATTGCAACTGAAGGATGCCGCGGGAAAATTGGTAAGTGAGAATTTTTATTGGCTTTCGACCAAGGCGGATACGCTCGATTGGAAGCACCGGCAGGATACGGTGTACACACCGCAGGCGGAGTTTGGGGATTTGAGCGGACTGAATTCGTTGCCGCAGATTAATCTGACGGCCAGCCGAGTTTCTGGCGAAGGCTCGGAGCAGGTGACGATCACGAATCCTGGCAACGCGATTGCGTTTATGGTTCATCTGCGGGTTACGCGGGGCAAGGATGGGGAGGATGTGACACCCATTTTGTGGCAGGACAATTATTTTTCTTTGTTGCCGGGGGAGAGCCGGACGGTTACCGCGAAATTTGATTCGTCTTTGCTGGAAGGCAAAGAGGCGGTTGTCGAATTGGATGGGTGGAATGCTGTTTCGGCGACATTAGGCACTTCCGCCAATTAAAAGCTAAAAGCTAAAAGCTAAAAGCCAAAAGCTAAAAGCGTTTTCTTTCAGCCAGGAAGTGGCGAGTGATTAGTGGCGAGTGGCGAGTGGCGAGTGATTAGTGGCGAGTGCGAGCAACCACTGCTCGCGTGGTTCGCCCCCGGAGTATTCAAACTTCGAACTGCATCTGTTTGAGCAGTTCCTTGAAGCGCGGGTGCTGGCGCAGCGGGTCGTAAACTGGGTCCATTTTCAGTAAGACCATCCAGTAGGAACGTTCTTCAAAACCTTTTTGCAGGTAATTGAGGGCGAGGTCGTATTCGCCCAGGCCGATGTGTACGCGGGCGACCATGGGTGACGGGAGATAGCGGCCCGGCATGGACGTGGACATCTCCTTGCAGAGCGCTCTTGCTTTTTCCGTTTTACCCGCCAGCGCGTAGGCATGAGCCAGGGGCGCAAGTGCTTCCTGATTTCGCGAACGATGAGCAGCCTTTTCGAATGCCGCGATTGCTTCTTCGAACATGCCATTTTCGACGTAGATGCGGCCGAGGCTGAAGTGTGCTGGATAGAAGAGCGATTCCTGCTCGAGCAGCGCGCGCAAGTGCTTGATGGCGCGGTCGTATTGGCGTGCAAAGAAGTAAGAATCGGCGGCGCTCATGTTGAGCATGAGAGAGAGGGGATCGAGCTCGCGGGCACGGCGTTGCGCGGTTTGCG
Organism: Candidatus Acidiferrum sp.; assembly: GCA_035313865.1. Taxonomy (GTDB): domain Bacteria; phylum Acidobacteriota; class Terriglobia; order Acidiferrales; family UBA7541; genus Acidiferrum. The sequence continues at coordinate 11,969 of DATFZY010000092.1, read as the reverse complement.
CTTCGTCGAGGCGCCCCATGGCGTTGAGATAGGACGCGTACCAGTGGAAGGCGGAAGAGTAGCTGGGATTCAGCTCGATAGCGCGGAGAAATTCTTCTTCGGCGCCGTGCCAATCCCATTCATACCAGAAGCGTGCGAGAGCGAGAGAAGCGTGAGGTTCGCTGAGAGAGGAATCAATCTGGATGGCGCGGGTGGCGGTGGCGGCTGCTTTAGCGCCGGCTTCCTTGGGGGAAAGCGCGCCGAACCAGCAGAGCAGGTTGCAGCAATCAGCGATGCCGGAGAGAGACCGGGCGCAACGGGTTTCAATGGTTAACGCGGTTTCGAAGGAGGCGATGGCTTTTTTGAGGGCTTCTTCACTGCGCTGGCCGAAGAAGAAACGGCCGCGAAGATAGGATTCGTGGGCCGCGGGATCGAAGGATTGGCAAGTTGCGGAAGTCTCAGGCAGGAGTTCGAGAGCGAGGGCGCGACCGACCTGGCGGGCGACGTCGGCCTGGACGCTCAAAATATCGCGGAATTCGCGGTTGTAGCTGGCGGACCAGAGATGCGTCTGGTTGGTTGTCTCGATTAATTGGACGGTGATGCGAACGCCGGTGCCTTCGCAGCGGACGGAGCCTTCCAGAACGAAACCAACTTTGAGTTCCACGGCGATTTCGGAGATCGATTTTTTTGTATTTTTATATTGGACTGCGGAAGTGCGCGCAATGACGCCGAAGCGCTTTGGATTGATCTGGCCGAGATGAGCGATCAACTCTTCGGTCAAGCCATCGGCGAAATATTCTCTGCCTAAGGCCTCCCCAAGATTTTCGAAGGGCAGGACAGCAAGCATTTTTTGGGTGGCGGGAATCGCGATGGGAACTGCATTGCGCTCACCTCTGGCCACCGGGGCGACGAAGCGGTAGCCCAAGCGGGGCAGCGTTTCGATGAAACGCGGGCTTTGGGCGGAATCGCTGAGCATTTCCCTTAGTTTATTGACGGCCGTGTTGAGGTTCTGGTCGTAGCGGACGTGGGTGTTGGGCCAGAGTTTTTCCTGAAGAGTCTTGCGCGTGACCACGCGACCGGCGTGTTCGAGCAACTCCGCGAGAATCAGGAAGGGCTTCTCTTCCAGGCGCATACGTATGCCTTGTTTGCGGAGTTCGCGCGATTCCAGGTCGATCTCGAAGGTGCCAAAACGGACGGTCGAGCTGGGAGAATCCATGTCGTTTGTAAGCAGCACATTACTTCCCGGTGACGATTCCAAGGTCTGTACCCCTGGGGTTCCCATATTTTGTAGACGTAACAACTCGGGATAAGTCGTTTTCACTGATAGTCCTCCAAGTTAATAAAGACTTGTGCCCGCCTTGATTTATTCCCGCCCTTACTCGCGCATCCAACACCAGGAACCGATAGGCATGCCACAAAAATTAGATGCCGGAGAGAAGAAGAAAGGAACTATTCCGAATCATGCGAAGAGTTCCTGCGTGGGATGGCCACGGTGATGATTACCGGGACGTCCGGCACTCTCTCCCACTCAGCCTCCGTCGCTTTCACCGTCCAATAGCCGACCAGGAAGGGCCGAAGCACGCTCGCCCGGCCCTTCTTCCACCGCTGCGTAGCGGCCTGGAGCAGAGACCGAATTCTGACCAGGCGGACGAAATTCTAACCACGCGAGCCAAGAAGAAGTTTTTGAGCAAATCCATCCATGCAACGAAAGACGCGTCAGGACGTGCCGAGTCTGGAAACAAAAAAAGGAGAGAGAGCAATGAAAAATGAGGGGAATGTGTTTTCGCGAAGTGCGAACCGGCGGTCGTTTTTGAAAGGTGGAACGGTGGCGGCAGGCGCGGCAGCATTAACCGCCGGATTGCCGGGAAGAGTGCTGGCGCTGGACCGCGGCTTTGATGACACGTCGCAACTAACACCGGGGGATATCGCGATTGTGCGATTCCTGACGGCAGCCGAGATCATCGAATCGGATCTTTGGACACAATATGCGCAACTGGGCGGCATCGGCAACAATCCGCCGATCGAACTGGACCCCAACGAGTCGTTGAACAACTATCAGCTGGCTTTGTCGAACCTGGATTCGGATGGCCCACAATACGTCACCAGTAACACGCTGGATGAAGTGAGCCACATGACTTTCCTGAATGCGTACCTGGAATCCAAGGGGGCGGAGCAGGTCAGCTTCGAAGAATTCCGCACCTTGCCGGGGAGCACGGCTTTAGGGCCAGCCAGCAAGTTCATCACGAACCTGACGAATCTGAACGTGGACACCAGCTGGTATACTCGCTACCACAGCAACAAAAATCCAGACCTTGGCGCCACCTTCCAGCAGGCGATTACTCTCAACAACGTGACGGCCATTCCGCGAAACCCGGCGGACTTGGGTGGCGCTCCTGACTCCCAGTTTCCCAACGCAGTACCGGACCATATCCAAGCGATCGCGAACGTGGCGGCCTTTCACTTTGGGGCGATCGAACAGGGTGGAACAAGCCTCTACGCTACTCTCAGCCAGAAGGTGACCAGCGCGGAGGTTTTGAAAATCACACTCAGCATCGGTGGAGATGAAATCGCGCACTTCCTGGAATGGGTGGATTTTGCGGGCAATGGCGTGCAAGGGCCAATCGCGCCGTTCAAGGATTCCATTTCAGGGTTGTCGTTCCCCAATTTTTTCACCAACCCGCCACTTGGAACACTTAGCCAGACGCAACCCAGCCTGATCTTCCCCGTTCCGTGCCAATTCCTGAACAAGGATTTGCCGGACGTGGCGATCATTCGGCCTACTAGTGTTCAGAACAGCGGGGCTGTAGCCGCTGCTGAAGGGTTCATCAACAGCGGCCTGTTCATTGGGCAGACGCCGAGGTTTTTCCAAAAGCTCCTGCAATTGGCGGTAGAAGCAGACGCGGCGCAGCGGGGGTTCTAAGCGCGAGCAAGAAGCGGCGAGCCGTCAGGCACGCCGCTTCTGTTGACTCAATTCGAGATGGGCTCAAGCCTTTTGGCTTGGGCCCATTTTTCTTGTGGGTTGCAAGAGGTTGTCGCATGGGGCAAGATGCCCGCCGATGAAAACCTTACGATTTGTTTTGATCGCCGGCGCCGGCCTTAGGAGTTTTGTCATTTGTGCTGCGCTTGGCTTGTTGCCTGGCTTTGTTGGCGGGCAATTCGCGGCGTTGCGAGTGGATCTGAAGCTCAGCGCGGACATTGAAGAGCGAATCCGCAGGAGTGGCGCCGACGTTGCGGTGGCGTTTCGCACGCTGGATGGCCACGAGGGGTACTTCTTGCATGATGAGGTTTCGTTTCACGCGGCCAGTACGATGAAAATTCCCGTAATGATTGAGCTATTTCATGAGGCGCGGTTGGGGAAGTTGAAGCTGGACGACGTGCTGTTGGTGAATAATGAATTTCATAGTTTGGTGGATGGATCGATTTACACCCTAAATGCAGCTGACGATTCGGAGACGGATTTATATAAAGCGGCAGGGCAGACGCGGACGTTGCGGCAGCTTTGCGAGTTGATGATTACGGCGAGCAGCAATCTTGCTACGAATCTTTTGATTGAAAAATTGGGGGTGGAGAACATTCGGGCTGCGGTTCATTCGTTGCATGCCGATGGCATGAATGTTTTGCGCGGGGTCGAGGACGGGAAGGCGTTTGAAAAGGGATTGAACAATACGACGACGGCTCGCGGGTTGCTTTTGCTGATGGAGGCTATCGCGCATCGGGAAGCTGTCGACCAGGAATGGTCGAACCAGATGATTGAGATATTGGAACGGCAGAAATTTAATGAGGGCATTCCGGCGGGGTTGCCACCGGGGACGCGCGTGGCTCACAAGACTGGGGAGATCACCAAAATTCATCACGATGCGGCTATTGTGTTTGCGCCGAAGCCGTTTGTGTTGGTGATTTTGGTGCGCGGCATTGCGGACGAGAAGGAGAGCGCGGGGCTTATTGCGGATATTACGCGGTTGATTTACAAGGCCGTGGAGTAGATGCGGATTATGCACAACCTTGAGTCCGAGAGGCTCATCCAACGCAGTAGGGTTAAGATGTAGGTCTGAGCGCGGAAAGGAAAGCGGCAGAATGCGATTTGCCTTTCCGCGGAAGGGCCTGTTGGAGAGAGGTCACGCGATGAAGAGTTGGACGCGGATTTTTGCGGTTGGAGCTTTGGGATTATTTTTGGCGGGGGTTGCGGCCGCGGATACGCTGGAATTGAAGGACGGGCGCGTGCTGCAAGGGCGCTACCTGGGCGGGACGCAGGCCGTGCTGCGGTTTGAAGTGAATGGGGAAGTGCAGACGTTTAATGTTTCGACGATTGTGGCGGTGACATTTACGGGTGGTTCTGGTGCGGCTAGCGCTCCAAGCGCTCCTGCTACTACTGCGCCGGCGACTCCGGATCCGGCTGCATCGGCGCCGCCGGCTAGTGCTCCTCAAGATGGGACTCAGGCGCCTGTTACTTCGCAGGATGTTCCGCCTGCGCCTGCTGCTCCTTCTTCTCCCGCGGATCTTGCTTCGCCATCTGCTGCTGCCCCGGCAGTCAAGCCGGCTTCGCCCGCTTCGCCAGCGCAGGATCCTGCCGCTCAATATGGGGAAGTCACTCTGCCGGCAGGGCAATCGCTGCTGGTGCGCATGATTGATGGCGTGGACTCTTCCAAAAATCATGTTGGGGACGTTTTTCACGCCACGCTTGAGACGGATTTGTATGTGCGCAATTCGCTCGTGGCTCGGAGGGGGACGGATGTTTATGGGCGGCTCGCGAATGCGCAGGAAGCTGGGCACCTTTCTGGAAGCGCGGAGTTGCAGTTGGAGTTGATGCGGATTGTGATTGATGGGCGCGATTATCCGTTGGTGAGCAGCGACTACAGTTTGAAAGGGCAGGGCCGCGGGTCGGATACGGCCAAAAAAGTGGGCGGCGGGGCGGTGTTTGGAGCCATCATTGGCGCGATTGCTGGCGGCGGCAGAGGTGCGGCGATTGGCGCGGGAGCGGGTTCAGCAGCAGGCGCGGGCGTGCAGGTACTTACGCGTGGACAGCAGGTGAAAGTGCCGAGCGAGGCCTTGCTGGAGTTCCGGTTGCAGCAGCCGGCGATGGTGACGCCGGTGCAGGGTTAAGGTAACGCGCGACTTTTGTCGGTCTGGCAGCGAGCTGGTGTTGCGTTTTTGAAACTCTGACCCCCCGTTGTCGGATTGGAACCATCGCACGCAAATTCCCTCTTGCTCTTCCTACTGTTAGTGACTAAGCTACCCCCTCGACCTTGGAGAGCCATCGTGCCAAAAGAAAAACCACGCGTAAACATCGGAGAAGTCATCAAGTCGTATCGCAGCCAGAGGGGATTGTCGCAGGGAGACATCGAGCGGCGCACCGGATTGCTGCGCTGCTATCTCTCGCGCGTCGAGAACGGGCACACTGTGCCGTCGCTCGAAACGCTTGCCAAGATTGCGGAAGCCATGGATATTTCGCTCGCGGATTTTTTTCCGGGGACGGAGACGCCGCGCGACCGCGAGACGCAGAAGATGCTCGGGGAGCTTTCGCAGGACGAGATTCGCTTCCTTGCGGAAATCAAGAAATTCAGCGGCACGCTTTCCGATGGAGACAAGCGCCTGGTGCTGGCCATGATCCGCAAGATGGCTACGATGATTCCGCCGCCCACGACGAAGAAACTGGTTGTGCGGCGTCCTGTCACTGTTTAGGGCTTGCAGGAATATCTTGCCTAGAACGCAGACTCCAGTAGTCCACCCGCACGGAGGGGACGCGCTGAAGCGCGCCCCTATACTGCCGTAACGCGCTGCCTTCGAAGCTCAGGCCAGGGAAGCGCGCCTTTGCAGTCCCAAATACATTAGCTTTTAATTGTTTTGGCCGCGGATGAGGCGGATGGGGTCGGGTATTGCGGCGGGGCGCCCAGCTGACGGCGCGCCCGAGCCATCGCCGTCTTGGGAGTCGCCTTCGCCTGGGGCGAGGAAGAGGTTGCTTTCGACTTCGTGTTGCTTGGTGTAGAGGTCGTAGTAACGGCCGGTTGCGGCGTAGAGCGAGGCGTGATTGCCGCGCTCGATGATGCGGCCGCCTTCGACGACGAGGATTTGCTCGGCGCGGCGGATGGTCGAGAGGCGATGGGCGATTACGAAGGTCGTGCGGCCGCGCATGAGGTAGCGAAGGCCTTCCTGAATGAGCGCTTCGGATTCGGAGTCGAGACTCGAGGTGGCTTCGTCGAGAATCAGGATACGAGGATCGGCGAGAATGGCACGGGCGATGGAGACGCGCTGTTTTTGGCCGCCGGAAAGCTTTACGCCGCGTTCGCCGACTAACGTGTCGTACTTTTTCTCGAAGCCGTCCGCGAATTCGTCGACGCGCGCGATACGGCAGGCGGCAAGAATTTCTTCCTCGGCCGCTTCGGGCCGTGCGAAGGCTACGTTTTCGCGGATCGTGCCATCGAAGAGAAAAGTTTCTTGCAGGACTACGCCGAGTTGCGTGCGGTAAGAATTCAGCTTCACCGTGGCGAGATCAATTCCATCCACCAGGACGCGGCCACCCGACGGAACGTAGAAAGCGGCGATTAAGCCGATAATTGTTGATTTGCCCGCGCCGGAAGGACCGACGAGAGCTGTGACTGTGCCGGGTTGCGATTCAAAGCTCACTCCATGCAGAACTTCTTTGCCGGAGTCGTAGGAAAAATTCACGTTTTCCATTACGACCAAGCCGTTTATGCGTTCCATCGTGAGGGTGCGGCGCGGGTCGGCATCTTCCTGCGTTTCATTTAAAATTTCGCGGGTGCGTTCGAGGCCGGTTATTGCTTCGGTGATCTGCGTGCCAATGGCAACGATCTGGAATACCGGCGCTATCAGGAATCCGAGGAAGAGGTTGAAGGCAAACCAATCGCCGAGCGTCATGCTGCCATTCAGGATTTTGTGGCCGCCGAGCTCGAGCATGAGAGCGCTGACGACGCCGAGAAGTGTGGCGCCCGAAAGACTCATTAAGGATGTGGCGGTCAGCGTTTTCAAAACGTTGTCGAGCAGGCGCTGCACGCCGGCGGCGAAAATTCCTTCTTCGCGCTCTTCGGCATGGTAGCCCTTCACGACGCGCACGCCGCCGAGCGATTCGGTGAGGCGTCCGGTGACTTCGGCGGTGATTTTCGGGCGGGCGCGGAAAATCGGGCGGATCGCGGAGAAGGCTTTGCTGATCCACAAACCGAAAACCAGAAGAATCGAGAAAGCGACGCCGGTCAGCATGACGCTGGTGTGGATCAGATAGATCAGAGCAAAAACCGCGGTCATCAATCCGCCGACAAACTCGACGAGACCGGTGCCCACCAGGTTGCGGACGCCTTCGACGTCGCTCATGATGCGGGAAACGAGGACGCCTGTTTTGTTGGCGTCATAGAAAGAGACCGGCAGGCGGCCGATGTGCGCTTGCACCTGGCGGCGCAGTTCGGTGATCATTTTTTGCGCGGATTTAGAGAGCAGTTGCGTGAGCGTGAAGGAAGTCAGGCCCTGAATGAGGGTTGCGCCGAGGACTGCTCCCACGATCGGCGTCAGGAGATTGAACTGGTGTTTGATGGCCACGAGATCGACGAAGTATTTCGTTGAAGCGGGAAGAACTAAGCTGCAGACGCGGCTGATGGCCATCAATACGAAACCCAGTGCGAGCAGGCCGCGACGCGGCTTGATCAGCCCCCAAACATCGGGCAGGGACTTCCAGGCGTTTTTTTTCTTTTCAGATTTTTTGGGTGCGGCGGGATTCGGTTCGGATGCCATAATTTAGGTTCGGAACGGCCGGCTTTCTTGGATGCGTGCCCTGCGAAGAAGAGTACATTTCCTCCGGTCTTTGAACAAGGACGGCGAATGGCCAATAGCGACACGAAAGCCCCTCAGGGAACTTTGATAGTGACCGGCGCGAGCCGCGGGATCGGCGCGGCGGTGGCAAAGATAGCCGGAGCGCGCGGTTTCCGGGTCGCAGTGAACTTCGTGCGTGATGCGCGGGCCGCGGAAGCTGTCGCGTTGGAGATCGTTTCCGCGGGGGGCAGCGCAACCGCGATTCAAGCGGATGTTTCGAGCGAAGAGCACGTGCTTCGGCTTTTTGAAATGGCCGAGCGGGATCTTGGGCCGATCACCGGGCTGGTGAACAATGCAGCGATTACCGGAGGATTTTCGCGCGTCGAAGCGGTTTCGAGCGAGATGCTGACTCAGGTTTTCGCGCTGAACGTGATCGGGGCAATGCTTTGCGCTCGCGAAGCCGTGAAACGCATGTCCACGCGAAATGGCGGACGCGGCGGGGCCATCGTGAATATTTCTTCCCGCGCAGCACAAATCGGCGGAGCAGGAGAATGGGTACACTACGCGGCGTCCAAGGGGGCGCTCGATACATTTACGCTGGGACTGGCACGGGAAGTTGCGACGGAAGGCATTCGCGTGAATGGGGTAGCGCCTGGTCACGTGCAAACGGGACTACACGCGGCGAGCGGCGATCCTGAAAGAATGACGCGACTGGCTCCAACGATTCCGATGGGGCGTCCTGGAGCTCCGCAAGAAATTGCCGAGGCGGTTTTGTGGTTGCTGTCCCCGGCGGCTTCGTACACTACGGGTGCGATTATCGCGGTTGGCGGAGGAAGATAGCCGGCGGTGAGTGACGGCGCTGAGCGAAACAGTTCTTAATCAGCGGCAGCGCCGCCGCGCGGAAGTTCCGCTGTGGCGGGGAGGTTGAGAACGCTGGAGACGAATTCGCTGACCGTGACGCCCAAGTGGCCCCAGAGTCTGCGCTTGAGGCTGGTGTAGTCCTGCGTACCACTGAAAATATCGCCCATTAATTGGCGGAAGACCGCGCTTCGGTTCATCAACTGGACCATGCGCGTGGTTACGGCTGTGCCCAGGAAGGAGCCGCGATAGAAGCGGCGCACGATGCGGGCGGCAAACTCCAATTCACAAGAAAACGCAGCCTTGACCCAGGCGGTGTATTTTTCCGGGCAGCCTTCGGCTATCGATTTGCCCAGCAATTCCCCGGAACGCATGGCGTAGAAGAGCCCTTCGCCTGTAAGAGGGTCCACCCAGGCGGCGGCATCGCCGACCAGAGCCCAATTTTTGCCCAGCACCGCTCGATCGGAGAGCGTGCGCTCCTGGGGAGACGGCAGAACGTGGCTGTAAAATTTTGCGCCTTCCGTCGGGATGGAGTGCTTCCCAACGAAAGCACTCAAGTGTGTTCTGAGTTCGGCGCTCGTATGCGAGGCCATACTGCCGCAAATGCCAACGGAAAGATGGTCGACGCGCGGGAAGGACCAGATGTACCCTTCAAAGTGCGGGAGAAATTTTATGGTGATGGAGTCGGCGGTCTGTGGGACGAAGTAGCCTTGCGTCATTTCCAATTCGTCGCGCTGCAAAGGGCGGGATTCCGGCGCGATTTGATTGCGCGCTCCCGCCGCCAAAACCAGAAAATCGGCCGTGCGCCACTCGCCGTCCACGGAATAGCGGGGCTTCGGTGTGCTTGTATCCACGCTGAGGACATGGGCCTGATGCACTTTGCAGCCCGCGGATTTGGCGCGGTCGAGCAACATCCCGTTCAGAACTTTCCGCGAATAGATGACGATGGGATGCGTCATTTCGAGGTTGGCGCGGTGATCTTCGCTGCTGATCAGCTCCACCGAGCGGACTAATTTTTTGGGATACGGATTGTCGAGCAGGAAGGGGAAGCACTCGACGGCTTTATGGGTTAGTCCGCCGCCGCACGGTTTTTCCCATGCGAGATGTTCATCGAAAATGTGAACCTGGTGCCCGGCACGCGCAAGCTGCTCACCGCACATGGCGCCGGAAGGTCCGCCGCCGACGATTGCTATATCTGACATGGTTGTATCTCGCTGAGGCCTCGAACTCCGTCCCTTGCGCGGAAAGGTACAGGCGGTGGCCCGGTCTGGCAATCCTTTTTCCGTCTAAAGGGCCCCATCAAGTGGTGGGGAAAACCACCAGGCAAAACCCGGCGAGAAGTATAGCACCGAAAAGGGCGGCGGCTGCGGGGGAGGCGGTAACTCTCCGGACAACGCACATGCCCCAGCTCTGGGCGAGGGAAAAGAGGCCGAAGGAGGTTGCCAGAAGTACGGGCAGTATCTCTCCGCTGTGGAGAAAGAAGATGCTTGCGACTATGGCCAGAAGCAAGATCGCGCGGAGGGAGAGAGAGGTGAGCAATCGGCCGAAGGTTTTGCCGGGGGCCGCGGGGCCAAGCACAAATTCTTCCGCAAGATGGTAGGGGAGCACCGCGAGCGCGAAGGGAACGAAGCGGGCGAGTCGAGTGGCGGAGGGCCAGGCCTCGAAGAAGCTCAGATCAATCCATGCGCCGAAGAGAACACAGAGCGTTAGCGCAGCAAACCCCGCAAGCAGAAGGGAAATATAAATGGGCCTCGAAGTTTCAGATGCGTTTCGAGTGTTGCTGAACAAACCCTGCAAGGACTTCACGTGGAAGGCCAGGATGACGATTCCAGCGATCAGCAGCAGGCTTGCGAAGTAGTCGCCCTCGAAGAGATGCAAAACGCGGAGGGGAATCGAGTAACGAAGGAGTGCCACGGCTCCGAGTGCGATGATGCCGAATTCCGAGAAAATGATCAGTCTCGGAGACCCGCTAAGACTATCTGCTGGAAGTCCTGGTTGTTTTTTGTTTTGAAGAATTTCGCGGAGAAAAGCGCCGGCCAGGGTAAGTATGCCGGCCAAGCCGAGGAAAAATCCGATTACCCCCCGATGCGGTGGCAGTGCTTGCTGCCTTGCGATTTGTAACACGCTGGTTGCCCAGGCCTGGGTGGTCAGCATGGCCTGGGCATCGAAGAGGATGCTCACGTGAGTGGCGTGGGCGATTGGAACATATTTGCTTGTTGTATCACCGGGCGCGGGCGCGAGGTCTCTTGCGGCGTTGCTGATAATTCCAGGTTCCCAGGTGCCGTACATCACGAGAGTGTGAGACGGAAGCGTGCCGAAACCGTGATAGGGAATTGCTTCGTCTGGGATACCGCGTATCGGATTCATGGGAGCCGGCGAAATAGCAACCACGCCTGCAACTGGCTGTTGAGAGGCCACGCGCAGCGCGATGGCTCCGCCCATCGAGTGACCGGCCAGAATGGTGCGCTCGGGGTCAAGCAATCCGCGCGCTATCAATTCGCGCACCAGATTTGCGCTGCATTCTTCGGCGCGATCGAACGAGAAGGGGCCCTCGGTGCGGCCGTGGCCTGGCAGGTCCGGGACAAAAACGCGCAGCCCTTGCTCCGCAAGGCCTTCCGCGAGGTAGGACATGATGCGTTTGTTGGCGGCCAGCCCGTGAAATAGAACGACGTAACCCTGTGCGTTTCCACCTGCTGGCTCGACGATGTCCGTGACCAGTCGGCAGCCGCCTGCGCCGATCCGAAACGTCTGCTGCTGTGTGTGTACGCTGAGAGAAAGGCAGAGGCCTGCGACGCACAGGCCTATGCCGATGATCGCGCGAAGCGTTCTTTTTGTGCTGCTCTCCTTTTTCATGGAAGGCGTCCAGCGCGGAGGCGCCGCGGCTGCCCTGCGTGATAAACTAGTTTTTCATTCAACCACAGGGATGTCTTTGCGTGGACCTTCATGGAGTTCCTTTGAACCCTGAGATTCTTAGTATTGCGGAAGCGATTTTGCGGTTTGGGCGCGAGAAACGCAACGGGCGGCGGATTGTGTTTACGAATGGGTGCTTTGATTTGCTGCATCCAGGGCACATCGGCATTCTGGAACAGGCGCGCGAGCTTGGCGACGCGCTTGTCGTGGGCCTCAACAGTGACGCCAGCGTTCATCAATTGAAAGGTCCGGGCCGGCCGGTGTTGCCGGAGCTCGAACGCGCTGAAATCCTCGCGGCACTCGAATGCGTGGACGCGGTGGTGATTTTCGATGAGCTTACTCCGCGCGAAGTCATCGCTCGGCTGCTGCCGGATGTTCTCGTAAAAGGCGGCGATTGGCCCGGCGATCAGATTGTCGGTCGCGAAGAAGTGGAAGCCGCGGGCGGGCGCGTCGTTTCCATTCCGGTT
>DATFZY010000091.1:0-3597 GCA_035313865.1 Candidatus Acidiferrum sp. | reverse complement strand
GCAGCGCGCGTCAATTTCTTTCGTGGAGGCTTTTTCGAAGAGGAATAGTTTGGAGGTGTCGGCCGGGTCTGCTACGTGGCTCGCCGCAGCGCCGTGGCAATCCTCGCAGCCGTGCTTGGCGATCCCGCCTTCCTTGTACGTTTGCTTCCAGTGCGGACTCTTCTCCCAGCCAGTGTAAATGTCCGCATGGCACGCCTGGCAGGCCTGCGCGCCTGCGTATTCGGAAGGATTCGCCGCCGCCGCTGCTGCCTGAGCCGCTGCCGGTACAGCTACCGCGGCAGCTGGTGCTGGCGCAGTTGCCGGTGTTTTCTGTTGTGCCGCGGCCGGCGGTGCGTCAGCCGCCGTAGGTGCTGCAGCAGGTGTCGCCTGGGCCCGTGCCAAAACGGGAAGCGACCATAGCACCAACACCATCAGCAGTTTTGAGGCTTTCAAAACACCGCCATGTGGCATCGCATTCCCTCAGAGGCTTCCAAGAACGAACTACCCACGCCCACTTGGACGGATATTAATGAGCGGAAACTCAAAAGTGAGTGACCGCCATCACGCTTATTGGTGACAAACGTCACCTGAAGGCTGCACTTCGGTTCCGAAATGAAACTCTTCTCGAATGAAGATTCCCATTTTGGTCTGGCTGTCCTCGAATCTCTCAATCGCTACACGTTTCGCACGACGTGCGTTCAACCTTTATATCCGCAGGATCTTGTTCATCTAAAATGCGAACCAGCCATCTATCAAGGTTTCCCGGCGGAAACAGCTACCGTTCACGGCTCCTTCAGCGCCGGATAGAACGCAAGTTAAGGGCCGTTCCGAGGCGCTTGAAATTCGTAACGGGCCCCAATCGAATAGCCTCGAACTTGTGTTGACGTCAGCTTTGTCGTTTGGATCTGTGCAACGCGCGCGTGCCTGCCCGCCCGTATCCAGCGGCCATCACCAACAGCTTTCCTTAAAAGGTGAGCATCGTAAGACGACTGACCACTGCTCGACTGTGCAATACTGCACACTTTTGAAACGATCTGGAAAATCAACGGCACTGCGGACGTGCGCATTCCGTGGATTTCTTTCTCGATGTTTTCCGCCGCTTCGCGCGCCTGATTTGCAATCGCGCCACACGTCTAATCCTTTCGGTAATCGGCATCACACGCTACTGTGCCGAATGATACATACCGACGCCGAAACCGACGCTAGAGTGATGACATCTCGCGCAAGAAGGAGATGCAAAATGGCCATCAAGAAAACCATGAAAGCTGCCGTCGTCGAAAAATTCGGCCAGCCATTAGTCGTGAAAGAAGTTCCCGTGCCCACCCCGGGTCCAGGGCAAGCGCTGATAGAAATTTTCGCGACCGGAGTCTGTCACACCGATTTGCACGCCGCGGACGGCGACTGGCCCATTAAGCCCGCGCCACCCTTTATTCCCGGCCACGAAGGAGCGGGCGTCGTCGTGGCGCTCGGGCCAGGCGTTACTCACCTGAAAGAAGGTGATCGCGTCGGTACCGCCTGGTTGTTCAGCGCCTGCGGGCATTGCGATTACTGCCTCTCCGGATGGGAAACACTCTGCCCCGAGCAGCAGAACTCCGGATACTCGGTGAACGGAAGTTTTGCGGAGTACGCCGTGGGCCAAGCGGATTATCTGGGCCGCCTCCCCAAGAATGTTTCGTTCGTGGATGTCGCGCCCATCCTCTGCGCGGGCGTCACCACCTATAAAGGATTGAAAATGACCGAGGCGCGGCCCGGCGAATGGGTCGTGATCACGGGAATCGGCGGCCTGGGCCACATCGCCATCCAGTACGCGAAAGCGATGGGACTGCACGTCGCGGCAGTGGACCTGGGTCCGGAAAAAATGGCTCTCGCGCGTAAGCTCGGCGCCGAAATCACCATTGATGCGAAAACGCAGGACCCGCCAAAAGAAATCCAGAAACAAATCGGCGGCGCGCATGGCGTGCTAGTCACCGCCGTTTCACCGACCGCCTTCAAACAAGCGGTCGGCATGCTGCGTCGCGGCGGCACGTGCGTGCTGAATGGCCTGCCGCCCGGGGAATTTCCGGTTTCGATTTTCGACGTGGTTTTGAACGGCTACACGATTCGCGGTTCCATCGTCGGCACCCGCTTGGACCTCGAACAGTCGCTCGCCTTTGCCGCGGAAGGCAAAGTGAAAGCAACCATCGAGACTCTGCCGCTGGAATCCATCAATGACGTGTTCGGCCGCCTCAAGAAGGGACAAGTGAACGGGCGGGTCGTGCTTGGCCTTAAAGAAGAAGCGCTCGGCAAGGTGGTGATGGGCCGGCTCGCAAGCTAATCCGCGCGGCACCGTGCGTCCTAGCGGGCGATTCCACGCGGCGCCGGAAACACAACGTAGCGATCGCGGTCGAGAGCACTGATTCGCACAGCAGCAGCCGTCACATAAATGGCCGAACCGGAAGGGCGGGGCTTTAGCCCCTGAAGCCGCGCTCTGCAGTTGTTCAAATTTTCGCGTGGAGGCAACTCATGGTACCCCGGCATATTCGCAACACGTTCTTGTCGTGCGCGCTGCTATTTTCACTGGCAAGCTTTTCCGCAGCCACCCAAGCCCAATCCCAATCTCAAGACAAGAAATCCGTGCACCTCGCGGGCTCCAATCCAGTTTCCGGCTTGCAGCTCTACAAGCGCTACTGCGCCGTTTGCCATGGAAATGATTTGAAGGGAAACGGCCCCGTCTCGCCCGAGTTCAAGAATCCGCCGTCAGACCTCACCACGCTAGCGCAACGTCACGAAGGAAAATTCCCAGACGAATACGTTCAGAATGTGCTCCGCAACGGTGTGAAGAAACCAGCGCACGGCGATACGGAGATGCCAATCTGGGGACCGCTCTTCGCCTCGATTCCCGGCACGGATTCGGCGCTTGTCAGCATTCGAATCGTGAACTTGACCAACTACATCAAGTCCATGCAAACAAAATAGCGCTCAACTCTTGATAATCACAAACGCATCTTGCCGCGACACGCCGACAATCGCGTACAGCGCACTCGCCACATCGCCTACTGCTTCTGCGCCAGTGCGGCCTCGAAATCCGCAGCCGCCTTGTCGATCCCCGCAGCCACGTTTTCAATGATCTGTGCCACTTGCGGAATCTGCGCTTCCGCCTCTTTCCACTTTTTCTCATCCATATATTCGTGCACCGCCGCCACCGTCTTCGCTCCGTACCCGGTGTATGCGCCCGGCGCATAAATCTGATTCTTGAACCACGGACGTTCCGGCAAACCCTTCTCGTTCAGAAACAATCGCGAAATGCGCAACAAATCCGCATTCAGCGTTTCCAAAGACTGCGGCGGCAAAGCCGGTGAACCCGCAGCCCGCCACGCCGCAAGCGCCTTGGAATAGCGTTCCGCGCCCTTCTTCAGCGCCTCAATGGAGTTTTTCATCGGTGTAAAATTCATGTACGGTGGCACCGCTTCCGCCGGCGGCGGCACGTATGTCTTGCGTGGATCGGCCGACGCGGCAAAAACGCCTTCCTGCAATTCCAGATTGCGCTCGGTGATTTCGTCCTGTTTGTCTTTCAATAATTTCTCGAGTTCCGTTTCGTACTTTGCGATGGCTTCCGCTTGCGGCGCGTAATCCACGGGA
>DATFZY010000090.1:0-30955 GCA_035313865.1 Candidatus Acidiferrum sp. | reverse complement strand
TGATAATGTTCCCCAGGAAAATCCCCGCCAAAGTCGAACCGCTCAACCGCAGCGGACTCGTCACATCCGGCAAATTGTAAATCGCGCAGACCGGCCCCGCGCTCACCGGAACCTGCACCACTGGAAACATCTTGCTAATCTGGTCGTCGTTCAGAGGAGCGTCGCTCGCCGCCAGGCCGAGCAAGTTCTTGCTCAGTTCGTTCAGTCCCGCACCGCTCCCGATTGGCCGGTAATTGACCAGCACGCTCGGATGGCTCTGCTCATAGGCGGTAATCCAGTTCGACATAATCGGAGCCACAAACGTGCTCCCCGCCGCACCAATCGCGGTCTTCACCGTGCTCGACACCGCGAAGTCCTTCTCCGCGACAGGCTCTTCACCTTTGTAGTCGCATCCAACGGAAACGAAAGCACTGAGTATCAGAGCGCAGGCCAGCGACGCAACTGCATGTCGAAAGCGAAACATTTGTAAACCCTCCTGAGCGAGCCTCGGGGGAGACAGCAGCCGTGGCGGCAAATAATACATAAATCCGCCTCGCCAAATATTAATAAGGTGTTACAAGAGGGGTGCTTAGGCCGGATTCTTCGTCGGCCAGACCGTTTGACCCGTGCCGCGGTAAGCCAGATTCGCGATGTGCCCCGCGCGCGCTGCCGCAACTCCCGTTTCCACCGGCGCATTAGGTTCCTTCCGCGTCCTGACGCACTCGAAGAAATTCTCCATATGCGAAATCGTCCCGTCGCGGAAGCTTTCCGCCCGGACCACCGGGTTCTCCCTGCCTCCGAGGCCTTCGTGATACACGCTGAAGCCGCTCCGGTTAATCTTCAGTGTCGCTTCCGTCCCGCGAAACTCCAGCCCGCCATCGTCAATCGAAGACGCCATCATGCCTTCGTACACCACATCAAATCCCGGATACCGCAACGCCGCCTGCACCGTGTCCGGACAGTCCCACTGCTCAAAAATATATTTGTCGCCGAGCATCTGCACCACGCGCGGCTGGTCCGCCTTCATCGCCCAATGCACGACGTCAATCCAATGTGTGAAAAGATCCGTCATCGCCCCGCCGCCAAAATTCCAGAACCACCGCCAGCGATAGAATTTTTCATCCTCGTAAGGCTGATCGGGCGCTCCGCCGAGCCATTGCTTCCAATCCAGATTCTGCGGGTCGGCGATCTTGGTCGGCACCCACCCATGATAGTTCTGCCACCAATACGTCCGCACCTGTGGCACGCGCCCCAGGCTTCCTCCCTGAATCAAATCAACGGCGTCGCGAAAGTGGCTCCAGCTCCGCTGCTGCATCCCGCACTGCAAAATCTGCTTGCCAGACCGCACCGCGCGAGTAAGCGCCGCCCCTTCTTCCAAAGTGTGCGTGACCGGCTTCTCCAGATAAACGTCCTTGCCCGCCGCCAGCGCATCCACCGCCATACGCACATGCCAATGGTCCGGCGACGCGATAAACACCGCATCAATGTCCTTCTGCAAAACCTGGCGATAATCCCCGTGCGTAGTAGCGGTCCCTTTGGACCGCTCCTTGACGGCATCGCGCCGCGGCGAATACACATCGCTCACCGCGACAATTTGATACCCGCCGACTTTGTCCGCGGCATTCAACAAATCGCCCATGCGCCCGCCAGCGCCAAGCACTCCAATGCGCAAAGTATCGTTAGCGCCAATCACGCGCGTTGCCGCCAGCGCAGTCAACCCGCCGGCAATCAAAAAGCTGCGACGATTCGGTGGATATTCCATGCGCACATCTTAGCGACTCGCGCTCAACAAAGAAAGTGTCTGTGGAGTCCGGGAGCTTGCTCCCGCTTTTTGGAACCAGCAAAATTTCTGTCATTGAGGGAATGGCCTGGCGTACGGTTCTTACAACTACATCCTCATCGCTCTCGTCGGCGTCACACTTGTATCCGTTGCTCTGCTCGCCAAGCTTGGCCCGTATCGCTACTTCCACGCATCGTAGAAAATCCAATCACTCGATGAGAATTACTTCTGGCGCGGTCGTATCATCTGCGCCGTTGTTTAGTGAGTTGAAGAATTCGGAGTCAATGTCGAGCCGGCGCCGCAACGGAGTGGTAGGAGACGTTGTTTTGTTCCAGGAGAGCGAGAGCATACCGGATCGGGATGGCCGCCCCTGGGGTCGAGGCGGGCTGGGCACCGGATTTGGCTAGAGCGAGAGGCGTACCACGCAGCCAGAGGCCTTCGACTAGCCCGACGGCGGCGTGGGAATTCATGGCCAGGACAGGCGAGCCGCTCTGGCCTTTGACTACCGGATGGCTTAGCAGAAACACGTCTGCGGCTGGGGCGGACTTTTCCAGTTGTGTGGTTTCGTAGGAGAGCACTGTGCCGGGCGAAGTGTCTTCGCGCTGGGCTTCAAAACTCTGCGCGTCCTGTAGGCGTTGCGGATGGAGCGAGAGCGCCAGCACGGATTGGCCGCGCACGGCTGGCTCGGAAGCCATCGAGACGAACGCGACTTTGTATCCGCCGGCGAACGGATTTGGCGTGGCGCGCAGGATCGCGACGTCGTGCTCCGTGTCTTTGGCGATGATGGTGATTTTCAGAAGGCGCGGCGGAGCGTCCGGGCGGCTTACGAGGATGTACGGCTGGCCGCCATCGCGAAACGTCGCAATGACATGCGCCACCGTGAGCAGATAGCCTTCGTCGTTGATGAAGAAGGCGTTGCCGAAGAAGGTGTAGTGGTAGCCGCGCGAAGCAGGCGTCTGGTCGTCAGGATAAACGACTGGACAGAGCGCTGCCGTGGCCGGATCGTCCGAGGAGTTAGCGTGGTCTTGCGAGTTGGCCTGCGCATTCGCTGCGCGAGTCGCGGCGAGGCTCAGGACACACAAAGCCGCGACGACCGCTGCAAGACATGCGGCGACGGTCTTACCACTCGGCGATTTTCTAAAGCGCAGTCGCACAATTCCTCATAGTTGTTCTAACCCACTCTGACAAACGAGGTTGCGCGTGTAAATGGTTAGCGAGGGGCGAAAAAGGACAGGTGTGAGAAGGGAGGTGCGGGAAACAAAGGACTTGACAAGCGGCAGTGCTTACGGTAGCTTCTGTAAAGAGAGAAACGACAGAAATGACAGACCATACAAAAGCAACGTTATCGCCTGTAGCCCAGAAATTCATCCTCCACTGGGGAGAGATGGGCACCCGCTGGGGGATCAACCGCACCGTGGCCCAGGTTCATGCGCTGCTCTTTCTTTCGCCCGTGCCCATGCCGGCGGATGAGATTTCCACCACACTGGCGGTGGCGCGGTCCAATGTGAGCACCTGTTTGCGGGAGTTGCAGGGGTGGGGAATTGTGCGCGTCGTGCATGTTTTGGGCGACCGGCGCGACCACTTTGAGTCCATCAAGGATGTCTGGGAGATTTTCCGGATTGTGTCCGAGGAGCGGAAGCGGCGGGAGATTGATCCTACGCTGCGCGTGCTGGCGGAGTGCGCGGCGGAAGCCAAGGTTTCGGCTCCGGGCGATCCGTATACGCGAGAGCGGCTGGAAAGCATGCTGGAGTTTTTGACGGTGATGACCGGGTTGTTTGACGAAGTGTTGCGCATGCCAACTGCGGCGCTGAAGGGCGTTGGGAAATTGAGGGGCAAAGTTTTCACATTGATCGGGAAGAAGGCGGCGAACGGGTGAGTTGGAAGACGACTCTTCAAGTGGATTTCAACACAGAGTTCACAGAGCGCACAGAGAAGAAAAACCATGATTTCACTGGCATCAGAGTTCACCGATAGGAAGGGACGGCACGCACGAGGGTGGTTGTTTTTTGATGCGGAGTGCGGATTTTGCACGCGGATTGCGCGGTGGCTGGCGCCGATTTTGGAACGGCGCGGGTTGGCAGTAGCGCCTTTGCAGGATCCGCGCGTGGGAGCGCTGCTCGGGATGACGCGCGATGAATTGTTGCGCGAGATTCGGCTCTTGCTTTCCGATGGGCGGCAGTTTGGCGGCGCGGACGCGGCGGTGGCTCTGGCGCACGAAATTTGGTGGGCGCGGCCGGTGGTTTGGCTGAGCAGAATTCCTGGGGCGATGGGGATCATGAGGAACCGGTACCGGTCTGTCGCGATGCATCGCCACTGTTCGGCAGAGACTTGCGAAACGGGGCATGTAACGCGGCGAGTCTGACGCGATGTGGCTCGCAAAGGAGCGCCATGGCAGGGCAGCGTCCGGGTTTCGGATTCCACGGACAAAGAAATACAACGGTTTTTGGGCGTTCTGCATTACGGCTGTGCTGGAACTGGTGGTTGTAACTATGGATCCGAAGTCCAACCAAGCCCACTTCTGGGCTTGGATGATTGCGTTTCCGGCTTGTTCCGGACTGCTGACCGTACTCATCTACGGCTACCGCGACCTTCGGACGTTTGGGGAATGCATGCGCGCGTCGCAGAGGTCCCTCGCTTTGTCCTATATGATTCTGCTGCTTCCATTCCTTTTTCTGTTTCCCATGGTGCGGACGAACATCTTGGTTCGTTTCTACGTGGTGGCGGTGATTTATGGTTTGGTGTTCGCGCCGTTTGCAATTGTGCTTGCTGCCGCGGGCGGCACGCTGGGCTATTGGATACAGATGGCCGCTCCACGGAAAGTTGAGTTGGCGCCGATGCCGTATGTTGGGGCGCAGTCATGAAGGAAGGCTCTCCGAATCGCTCACCGATCCGACTGGCGGTTCTGTTAGGCGGAGTTGTTTGGATTGTCCTGGCGCTGGTTAGCTTTTCGCCCCGGGTTCATCTTGGGATTATCGAAGTGCTTTTTTTGCTGGGGCCGTGGATTGTGGTGCCACTTGGCGCGGATTTGGTAATAGGCGCTAGGATTTCTCCACGGAGCGGTTGGCGCGACTGGGTGCTGCTTGCAGCTGCTTCTTTGACCACTATTTCGTTCTTCATCGGCAACCGGAATTGGGCTGCGTGTTTCGCAGGTGCGTGGCTCGCGGCGTGCGCTGCGTTTGCGCAGGATGGATTGCGGCGTTTTGTGGTTTCACGGGGAAAGTCCTTTTCGCAATTTTGTTTTGCCGTCGGAGAAGGATATTTGCTTGTGGCAGGGATATGGCTGGTGGCTTCGCGAGCGGGGATTGCGTTCATGGGGTTTCATGAGCCGATTGTTTTGTTGACCGGGGTGCATTTTCATTTTGCGGGATTTGCTTCGGCGGTGCTGGCCGGGTTGACTTATGAAAGATGGCGCGAGGGTCGAGGCGCCGGTTTTTTGCGCGTTGCGTTGATTGCTGTTGTGTGCGGGCCGGGAATTCTGGGGCTCGCATTTTTGCTTGGGCCGAAGGTGAAATTGATCGCGGCGGTCTTGATTGCAGTGGGGCAGATTGGATTGGCTGCGGGGATGATCCAAGTGGGGCTCCTTGCCAAAGGGCGGAGCGGACGCTGGCTGTTTTTCATTGCAGGCGGGTCGGTGGCCGCAGGGATGGCGCTGGCAGCTGTGTGGGCGATTGGCGAGTATCCCTTGCAGGCGTTTGTAAATATCCGGCAAATGGCGCAGTTCCATGGAGTGCTGAACGCGGTTGGGTTCGCGGTCTGTGGGTTGTTGGGTTGGGCGCGGCTTGGAAATGTGACTGGCAACTCGTGACTGGCGACCGCTGAGCAATTTCCGAATTGCCCATCAATCCTCGATACTATCGGTTGTGCGCTGCGAGCAGAGCATCGACCAGACGGAAGGGAGCGGCTGATGCTCATTGTCTTCGGTGGTTTGCCAGGGACAGGGAAGACAACAATTGCTCGAGAGTTGGCACGCCAGATCGCAGCGATCCATTTACGCATCGACTCGATTGAGCAAGCCATCCGTGATTGCGGGTCCGTTGCTCCGCCTCTTGACGAGGCAGGTTATCGCGTTGCCTACGCCATTGCCGAGGATAACCTCCGTATTGGGCGGATTGTGGTGGCGGATTCAGTGAATCCGCTGCCCATCACGCGCGACGCTTGGATCGAAGTTGCTCAGCGCACGCAGGTGTGCGCCATCGAAATCGAAGTCAAGTGCTCCGATTCTGAAGAACATCGACGACGCGTGGTAGAGCGGACGGGAGACATTTCGGGATTGAGATTGCCGACTTGGCAGGAGGTCGTCTCACGTGAATATCATCCATGGCATCGGGAGCATATTGTGATCGATACGGCTGGCCGAACCGTCGACCAGAACGTTAAGTTTCTCAGAGAAGTTCTCCCGCGACGATAAAGGAAGATCAAGGCCTGAAGCAAAGCCTTCCAACTCCCGATTAGCAGGCAAAGCGTCCATGTTCGTAGTGGAACCGACTTCACCGATTTGGCGCGTTGATCAGGGCTTGAGCTTAGGAACCTGAGGGTGCCACGAAATTATCGTGCGCCACCTTCGTGGCTTTTTTGGCGAAATCGAACGTCGCCCTCAGATTGCCGCCGAAGAACTTCACCTTGCCATTCAAGTCCTGCTCCAGGAGAGACTTTCCATCCTTGCCGGTGAACTGGCAATGCACGTCAATCGATGTTTTGCCTGCCACGGTCGTTACCTGGCGGGCCTCCTCGCTCCCTTTTTTGAATCCGCGTACCGTGCTGTGCAGCACGACCAGATCTGTTGCGCTGGCGGCGTTCTTGTCTCCATCGCGGTACACATGCTGGAAGCCGCCCTTTTTCTCGAGTTGCTGGATTAAGTTTTCGTAAAGCGAAACCTGGAATTCCGCGGGGAGCTTGATTTCGTCCGATTGAATCATCAGAACCTGAATGGAAGACGCTTTGCTGACAGGCGGAGGCGCTGCCAACACGCGGTATTTTGGAATCACGAGAGAAAGAGCCAGCAGCAGCAGGCACGGACCGACGATTTGCGTGGCTCGCTTCATGGCTTGTGCTCCTTCGCCGCGTCCGGCTTGGCATCAGTAGTTGGGGCATTTTCCTGCACCGGAATGCTCGTGTGCGCTCCCTGCGCCACCAGCAGTTTCTTCAGTGGATCCGCCTTGCCCACCGGCATTGTGAAAATAGCGCCGTGCAATCCGCCGTCCGCATCCGTGTATTGGAGCGTCAGCGTATCGAGTTTCGAGCGGAACAAACTCAGGAACCGGCCGCTCCCGTAAGGCCCAAACTGCGTGATCGTGCCGAGAAATCCGTGAACCGCGCGCTGGCTATCATTTCCGGTGACGACATCCTGTATGGATGCGGCGGGCAGTTCGGTTTTTTCCTTGGAATGAAGGAATTGCAGATTTCCATTTTCCACCTTAAGCGCGCCCTTGGTATGCTCCTTCGCGCCGCTCATGCCGGTCAGTTGCACCACATTCACGCTGTCCGCCGCCTGCTGCGCAAAACTCGGAACCGCCAAAGGGCAACACAGCAACGGCAGAAGCCCGATTGAAACTCTCCACGGCTGCAATCTCATCACTGCCTCCACTTCCGTTATTCCTCGAACGCCACCGCAAGCAAGCGCCGACACAATCCCGTAGCCCAGCCGCAACGCAAGAGAACTTCGTGTGAGCTAATCTTCGATTCGTGCGGATTTCGCGAAAAACAGCTCCCGCGATGATACACGTAAACCAGCCGGCGACAACCTTTTCAAAGCGGCGACAGGGCGGTCGGGTTTGCCAAATGTGGACTGATGGGTTGGGCGGCTCGGAAATAGGACTGGCGACTCGTGACCGGCGAGGTAGCGGGTCAATTTCCGGTTAGCCCGTCGCCCGCCCCCAATCGGCAGCATGGCCGTTTCGCGTTTCGTATTTACTTGCATTAAGCGTCCATATTAACTACAGTTAAGGACTTGAAGGTTCGAGGCGAAACCGAGATTACGGCTATGTTCCAAAAGGCCTTGTCGATATTTGTTTTTGCCGGATCGTTTGTCCTCTTCTCGCCCCAAGCAGCGCTTTCCCAAGGCGAAACGACCAGCGCGATCGTCGGTCAGGTGAGCGATGCAAGCGGCGCGGCGGTTCCGGGGGCGACGGTAACCGTCACGAATAAGGAGACTGCACTGAAGCGAAGTGCGAGAACCGATGACTCGGGCCGGTTCAACTTTCCACAACTGAAGCCTGGTACCTACTCAGTCAAAGTGGAAGCACAAGGTTTCGAGTCGCAGCAGAATGACGCAGTGTCTTCTGGCCTGGGACAGAAGCAAACCATCCATTTCGTTCTTAAGGTTGGCCAAGCAAAGGAGAGCATCGAGGTAAGTAGTGAAGCTGCGATTCTCAACCCAGAGAATGCGAATACATCCACGACGCTCAATGCCCGGGCACTCGAAGATCTTCCCAATCCGGGCGGCGATTTGACTTACCCACTTCAGTTTGCGGCCGGAGCACTCGTGAACACCGCTGGCAGCGGCAATGATTTCGTCGGCGGCACGAATGGCTACGGTAATGTGGAGTTCAATGGACTGCCAGCTCTCTCGAACGGTTACATCGTCGACGGATTGGAAACAAACGACCCACTGACCAACCTGAATAGCGGCCTGTCTACGAATCTGGTCCTCGGACTCAACTCAATATCCGAAGTCACAGTCAACACACTTTCCTATGCGGTCGATCAGGGGCGATACGGTGCGTCGCAGGTCAACTATGTCACAAAATCCGGGTCGAACCAGTTCCACGGAAATCTGTACGAGCTCTGGAATGGCTCGAAGTTCAACGCGGCCAACTACTTCACGAACGCGACCCCAGGAAGCCACAAGCCACGATCAACGGTGAATCACTTCGGAGGCAGTGTGGGCGGCCAGATTGTCCGCGACAAGTTGTTTTTCTTTTTTGATAGCGAGTGGGTCCGGATCGCCCTGCCCATCGTTACGGCCACCACCGTTCCAACTCCGGCCTTTCAGAATTACGTCCTGCAAAAACTGCCTTTGGGTGGAATCGACTCCATTACCGGTTCTGTCTATCAGCCCTCTCCGCAGTCGGTGCCGTTCTATCAGAAGATGTTCTCGCTTTACGGCAATACTAACGGAACGCCGCTAACCGTACTCGACTGTCCCTTCGACGCGGGGGGAGTTGCTCCCGCGGTTGCGAACGATGGAAACGGCTGCGCCAATCGCCAAAGTGTTTCGCACTCGAGTGACGACCATGAGCAGGTACAAACCGCTCGAATCGATTACAACATCGATCAAAGAAATACGGCCTGGTTACGTTTCCAAGCCGACACCGGGCTCCAGGCCGCCTACACCGATCCCATCAATCCTCTATTCAACGCCATTTCGTCGCAGCCTCTCTATTCCTTGGCCACCGGTTACACGCGCGTCTTTTCGCAAGATCTCGTGAACTACTTCAACCCCGCGTTCTCCTGGTACCAGAGTTTGTTCGGCCCCAGCGATTTTCAAAAGACACTCCAGGCCCTTCCTATCGTGCTTCAAGGCAGCGGTGCGAATGCCCCGTTTACGACCCTCGGCGGCCTCGACAACACTTGGGTGCAAGGGAGAAGCGCTTCCCGCTTCTTCATAAATGACAATCTGGCTTGGAGCCGCGGCGCACACGAACTCCGCTTTGGAACCAATACCCGCATCTTACGGCTGAACGACTATGACTTTGGCGAAGGCTCCGTTCCGACGGTGACCTATACCACTTTGCTGCAATACATTTATGGGATCGCCTCGACCGCCGCACAAACGTTCCGCACGTCAGCGAATGAACCTTTCAACTTTCTCAATCTCGACCTCTACGCGCAGGACACGTGGAAAGTGACCAAGACGCTGACCTGGACCTTCGGCATCCGCGATACGCTGAATTCCAATCCCTTGAACCCGCATCAGCACATCGCCCGTCTTGATGGCGCTTTTGATTCCGTCGCACACGACGTGAATCAGCCTTTGAGTGCCGCCATTCAGACCAATCTCAGAAATGTGTTCTCCTCGACGCCCCTCGCCATACTGCAACCGAGAACGTCCATCGCCTGGCAGTTTGAACCCAAGTGGGTGTTGCGTACTGGATTCGGCCTCTTCAGCGACATTCTGCCGGGGAGCATCGCCGATGTTGTCGGCGTCAACCCTCCTTATGTGAAATCGTTTCAAGGCGGGCTCCTCGGTACAGTCGGGGGCACAGCCATTGCCCCTGGAGTTCCTGGCAGTGCGGTGGATGCAATCTCAGCCGCCAATCAAACGTTCACATCGGGATTCGCGTCGGGCGCTTTATCCTGCGCTTCTCCACTGGCCAGCCCAGCAAACTGTCTCCCTCCGGTCGCCATCACTGCGATTCCCAACGGAGAACTGCATGCTCCGTACTTCATAGAATGGAGTCTTGGCTTGGAACATCAGTTGGGAGACACCGGAAGCCTCAAGGCACAGTACGTCGGGACTCGCGCCGTAAACCAACCGTACCTGACGCAAGTGAATGGCTATCAAACGGTGTGTAAAGGATGCTTTGCGCCCTTTCCTTATGCGCAATCCACCGATCCACGATTCGGGGCGGTCACTCAGTTTTCCACCGGAGCGAACAGCCACTACGACGGATTGCAGCTGACAGCGATGAAACGGATAGGCCATGGCCTGATGGGCCAAATCAACTACACCTGGAGTCGTTGCATGGACACTGTCTCCAACGGGGGGTTCCTGCAATTCTCGGCCGGGGGAATCCTCTCTCCGCTGCCCGGAGATTTGGCCAGGGACTATGGTCCTTGCGACTACGACATCCGGAGCAATCTTAATGCGCAGTACGTCTATCAATTGCCGATCAAAATCCGCGATCGACTCCTCGGTTATGGGTTGAATGACTGGCAGGTCTCGGGCACCTTCTTTTGGCACAGCGGCATTCCGTTCTCCGTCTTGGGCACACCCTACTTCGCGAATCGGAAATGCGTGGGAATCCGGGCTCCGGTCTGCATGCAGCAAAATGGCATTGTGAACGGCAGTGGACCGCAATTCGCAAGCCTTGTTCCTGGCGTACCGCGCTATGAACACAAACCCATTCCAGGCATCACGCAACCTGGCACCGTGCAGTGGCTCAATCCGAATGCTTTCGCGTCCTCCGTGGATCCGAGCACGGGCGCGTGCATTGGGGGCGACAATCCCAATAATTGTCAGTTCGGCGATTTGGGGCGTAATGCCCTACGCGGCCCCAATTTCACGTGGAGCGATTTCTACCTTACGAAATCGTTCGCGCCGAGCGAACGCCTTAAAGTACGCTTCGACACACAATTCTTCAATGTATTCAATCATCCGAATTTCGGACTTCCGAGCATGGTTCTAGCCGGAATTCCCGGGAAACCTTCCACGCAGACTGGGTTCGGAGCGCTGACTTACACGACCTCTCCGCCAACGGGCCTGTTGGGCGTCGGCCTCGGCGGTGATAGCACCCCGCGAATGATCGCGTTTCAGTTGCGTTTGGAATTCTGAGTCGATCCCACCCCACCCGTGCAGGAGTGACTGTGCTACCTACCCCCTACATTCTTGTAAGTGTTCATTCTAAAGGTAGATAAAGATTGAGATTGGTCTTGGAATCAAGAAAAAACGCCCGGCAGGATGCCCCCTACGGGGGCAAGCCCGGCGCCACAAAAGAGTTGGTACCAATAAAAAATGCCCCGGAGGAACCGGGGCATAGCCTTCTACAGGGATGGAATAGGAGTCGGGAGTTCGCTCGTCAACAGAGAGATTGGCGTGCTCTGCTGCGTGGTGGAGGCGGGGCTGCGGCGAGCAACTAATGCTGCTGGGCGGGGTTCAGAGTTGACAATGCCCAGGAAAGGCGGGAAGTTGTTGAGGTAGAGGATACTTCCCACAGTGAAGTGGGGCTGCCACGGGTGACTTGATGGACGAGCCCAGCCCTAAGCTGAAGAACAGCGATCGCAAGGCTGACTCCCTGGCCTGCGCTAGTCCTAACTTTGCCGGACTTGTGTCTCGGGGGCAGCAGGCCGAGATGCGCGTGCTACTGGCTGGAAAGTGGCCGGCACTCAAACCTTTGCCGGTGTTCAAGTATGAGACTGCGGAGTATCGCGCGGCGATCGATTTTGACAAGCTGCGCGGCGAGTGGGTCTGCCGGAAGATATCGTTTCCTTCCAACAAAATTCAGGAATTGCGTGGTGGATTAACGGAACTTACTTTGGCATTGCCGCGTGGTGTGGGGGAAGTGCTTGGCAGGGAAGATGGGGCGGCGGGCGAGGCGGGAGAGGAGTTGGCGAAGGACGCTGCCCGGCGGGCGCTGGCCATGGAGGAGTGGAGAAATAAGTCCGAGAGCGGGACGCTTTATTCGGAGCTGGAGAAATACCTTTCGAGGAGCCAGCAAGAGGAGATTTACGAGGTTATCCGGCTGACGCTTACGGCGCGGCAGCTACAGTTTTTGGCGAAAAATGTGGCGTATGTGTTTGACGCGCTGTCGAAAGCGGGCGGGAGGTTGGCGACACTGGTGGAGATTGGGCAGAGGAAGAAGGCGGGGCCGGGGATGGACGTCGAGGAGCCAGCGAGAGAGTTCGAGGCCGAGCCTGTGAAGAGTGTTGCTGCTGCGGTGGGTGGAGGCTTGGCTGCGGCGGCTGTGGAGAGCGTCATCCCTGCGGCGACGTTTGAAAAGTTGCCGACGGAGGCGATCGGAAGTGCTTTGCCTGAGCCGGAGCAGACCTGCTCGGCTGAACGGATTTTGCACGCAGCGTCTGCGTCTCTAACGCCGGAAATGGTGATGCGGGAAATGGCGTCGCCGGAGATTTTGGGGGCTGGACCCGAGCTCCCGTCGCTTGCGGAACAGTTGCGTGAAAGGGGGGACGCGCTGAAGCGCGCCCCTGCACTCGATCACGGGCGCATACCCTTGTTTGGGCTTGGACCGCGGTTTCGAGCGGGCGGAGTCGAATTGCCGGGCGAAGGTTTCCAGAGGCCGGCGTCGCGGGGGTTTGTTCTTGAGATTTCCGGATTGCAGGTTGCGGCATTTTCGTTGGTGGTGTTGTTTGCGGCGGTTAGTTTAACCGTTGGGCTTAGCGTGGGAGGCGAGTCGTTCGGGAAAAGGCTGCGAGACGTCGAGAAATCCATTATGGCCAGGGATGCGGCTTCACCGGCAGTGCCCAACGGGCCGGGAGACGTGGCCGCGCGAAATTCCTCAGGCGCGGATAAAGTCGAAAAGGCGAAGGACGCTACGGCTGGCAATTCCGAGGAAAAGTCCAAGGTTGGCGATGCGGGGCCGGAAACGCTTGCGAAAGCGCCTGCGATGGATTCGAAACCTCCTGTAGATTCAAATTCGTCTTCAACAATAGAGCCTAAAGCTCCTGCTCCTGTTAGTCCGGTTACCAGTCATGAGGGAAATGATTCGAGCGGAGTGACCGCGCGGCACGCGACGCAACGCCCGAGTGCTAAACCCGCGCATTTGCTCAAGGCGGCCAGGCCGATGAATGGCGCCGTGAAAAGTCCGGCGGAGCGAAGAGTGGCCTCTGCTGGTGGCGCAGCGCCGCACGTGTCCACGGCTGGAACAATTCTTGTTCGTGGCGCTGGCGATGGGAGCAAACCATTCCGGTTGACTTTGCCGGAAAAGGCGATTGGCGCTTCGCGTACGTTCGCGATGAGCGCGCAACTTTCTGTGCTGGTTGCTCCGGAGCCGGGACTTGCGGCGGCGCACCAGCCGGCACGATTGAAGGCGGGAGAAATTGTTTCTTTCGTTTGGCCGCGTTACTCCGGGCCGGCGGATCGACATGGAGCGGCAGAAACCATAAAGGTGCGAACGACCATCGGAACTAGCGGGCAGGTGGAGGATATAAAGCTGGTGAGCGGACCGGCGTCGCTTTTTTCTGCTGCGACCAGCGCGATTAGGCAGTGGCGTTTCAAGCCTACCCTTTTGGATGAAAGGCCTGTGCAGGCGCAAGAGGATGTGACGATTGCATTCCGGCGGTGAAGGGCGAGGAAGTTGCGATTCGGATCGCGCCAGAGGATTGCACTAGAGATATTCCGCTTCAGTTGCTTCCGTGCTTTGCTGTGGACGCGAGATAGGCTTTGGATTGCTGGCCTACGACGTCGATCAGATTTCCCATCGTCAAGTTCATATCAATCAGATGCAAACCCCAATCGGCCAATACGTTTCCGTTGACGGTTAAATCGCCGCCGATGTCGTGTGCGCGGACGCCTGCGGGATCGTCGTGAATGGTGACGGCGAGGTAGGAGCCATGTTCGTTGGAGAGGCATTCAGCGGTCAACATTCCGGGGACGCTGACGAAAGGCGTGTTGATGGGCTGCGGCGGAGTGACCCAGATGGGTTGGCTTGCAGAGATGCTGCGGACGATGTTGGAGCTGTCACCGGAAGGGAGGTAGGAGTGCAGCTCGGCGCTGCCTCCGGCGAGGGCGGCTGGATTGGTGCAGGCGGCTTGCATGGAATCGTCTCTGACGTGGCCGAAGCGGGAGTTGTCTGGAGGAGGCGCGGTGGCACGGAAGGAGACGTAGGTGATTAGGCAGCCTGTTTGTGAGGCGGCGTGGCAGAGGGGGATGTGCTGGAGAGCGCCGCCGACGTCTTTTCCTTTGGGGACGGGGACGTTTGTGCCGAGGAGGAGGGCGGAGATTAGCTTGGATTGGACGGGTTTGCCGTCGATTTCGTCGTGGATCATGCGCACGAGAATTGTGGAGCCCTGGGAGTGGCCGATGAGGACTACGCCGCGACCTTGGTTGTTGTGGTCGAGGTAATTGTGCCAAGCGTCAACGACGTCGGAGTAGGCGAGGGTGCGCTCGCGGTCGATCATTTCGGGAGTGACGGCGCCTTGGAGGATGGAGCGCAGGGCGCTAAGGGTGACCTGGCGGTAGAGCGGAGCGTAGAGGCGGCACTGTGAGCCGAAGCGGGCTAGCTGGGCGCGGACTACGCCCTTTTCGTCGGGGCCGAGGGACATGTTGCTGTTGGGAGTTTGTTGCGATGAGATCGTTGGATAGACGTAGAAACAATCGATGGGGGCGCTTGGATTGGCGGACCACGGTTCGGTGGTCATTTTTCCGGCGGCGGTGATGATGGTCGTGGATTGGTCGACGGCGCAGGAGTCCTGGCGGGCTGGGAGGCAGATCCAGGTTTCTGGTTTGGAGTAGTCGTTTTTGGCGGGGGCGGTGGAGGGAGTTTCGGATTTGGATTGGGCTGGAGATTGTGTTTGCGCGGCGGCATAGTTTGCCGTGGCGAGAGTGGCGATTAGAAAAATGTAGGAGAGAGAGCGCTTGATCATGCGGTCATGATATTTAATCTTCGCGAGGAAGGCTAGGTGGCAAATTTGGTTTGTGGTGTGGTGCAATTCTTCAAAACATTGCACAGAGATCGCAGAGGCACAGAGGGCGCAGAGAGTGCGGAGAAGACTGCTTAGGCTTTGCCTTATTCGCCTAAGAGGCGTTTTAGCATTACGTGCTGGCGTCGGACTTGTTCGCAACTGTCGGTTTCGAAGGCGTCTTGCGTGGTGCGCTGGCCTTCCCATTCGCTGGCCAGGTAGCCGTCGTAGCCGCCTTCGATTAGGACTTTGACGATTTGGTCGTAGGGGACGCTGTACTCCTCGTAGTCTTCGGTCATTTCATAAAATTTGGCGTGGATGTGGTGGCTGTAGGGGACAAGTGGTTTTAGTTTTTGGACGTCCTGGCCGCCTGGGGTGTAGACGGCGTGCATGTAGCCGAATTCGCCGGGAGCGGCGTCGAGATGATTCAGCTCGATGGTTAGTTTTGCTTCGGGGGTTTTGTCTTCCCATGCTTTGTCGATGAACTCGGCTACGGATTTTCTGACTTGGCCGTCGCGGATGCGGCGGTCGCGGTCGATGCGCTCTTCGCGCATGACGAAGAGGCCCATGTCGGGGTTGAGGCCGAAGTGAGTGGTTTTGTGTTTTTCGATGATTTCTACCCATTTGTGGACGAGGGGGCCATCCACGAGAGCGGGTGCGTGGAGTTCGATGTTCATGCGGAGATCGAGTTCTTCGGCGAGGGGGATGCTTTTTTCGATTACGTCGAGAGGGGTGCCGATGAGGAGACGGAGATTTTTGAAGCCGAGGTGTTTGGCGAGACGGAGGTCGCGCTCCATGAAGCGGACGCCTTCTTCAAGATTTAGATCGTGGTCGAGCGTGAGGAAGGTGTCCTGGAATTGCGTGTAGGTTTCTGGGATGGTGTGGTGTTTGGCGTGGAGCGCGAACCATTGATCGACCCACGCCTGAGTGAGATTGGGGAAGCCCGGAATCATTTCTTCGGGGAGCATTTCGATGCCGTAGGCGCCGATGGAGGAGGCTTCGGCGAGGCAGTCTTCGAGAGTCATGCTGCGCAGGTAGAATTCTTCCTGATAGCTGTAGAGGGAGACGCCACGCTTGATTTTGCGCGGCGGGACGCTGGGTTGGGCGGCGGCGATGCCTGGGGCAAGGCTGGTGGTGACTGCGGTTGCTGCGATGCCCTGGAGGAGTTCTCTGCGGGTGATTAGATTTTCTTTAGAGTCCATGGTGATTTCCTTTAGACGAGGCTCATTTTTTTTGTGGCGAGTTCCATGCCGTGGAGAATCATCTGGGTGGCTTCTTTGGGAAAGCCGTAGATATTGTCGGGGTCTTCTTTGGGGATATAGGATTTGCGGATGACGATGCCGAGCTGAACGGTGTGCATGCCGGTGGAGAGGCCGCCGGGTTTTTTGACGGTGAGCGTGGCGGGATCGCCAAAGAACCACTCGGTGTCGGTTACTTTTGCGAGTTCGGCGAAGGTGTAGGTGCGGCCGGCGGTGGTGAAGGTCATTTTGTCCATGGGAAATTCTTCGCCATCAACTGCCAATTGAACGGTGTCAACGAGCGAGAGGCGGACGCCACGGTAATAGGGGATGCGAATCTTGAGCTGGAAACCAGTGATTTGGCTGGCTTCGGAAACGTTGCGAAATTCGCGGGTCAAAATCATGTATTTGTTGAACACGGTGCGCTCCCTTGGGATGCGGGATTAAGGCCATAAACCGCGAGCGGGTTGAAATCGCGGGGATGATATCACTGTTGCGAGCGAAGGGCAGCGGGCTGGGAACTCTGCGGGCGTGTTTGGGGAATTGGTACTTGACGGCAGGTAACCACCTGAACTGGAGGACAGTTCCAGAATGGAGCGACAAGTGGTAGCCTGTGCGAAAGGATATAGACAGGCTTGGGAGATAATTTGGCTCAAGGTGGTAACCAACCAGGCGAGAGAAAACGTCATCCTAGTTAGCCATGTGGATGACAGGTGTTCCGCAGTGTTGCAAGCCGAGCGCTGAGAGAAGGACGGAAGATTGGAACCCATTGCCGTGAGATCCCCGGGAGTAGGCAGCTACCTAAACAATTTGGGCCGAAGCACTGAGAAAGTAGTGTTTGCGTTGGGAAAACTGGTCCGAGCCGGAGGGTTCCGCTGGCTGGGACCAGCTGTGGTGCTGGTTTGCGGGATTACGGCGGCGGCGCAGACTCCTGATCCGGCGCCTGAGAAGGTGGCGCAGGCCGGGATAGCGGACCCAAAGGGAAGCGAAGTTGGCGGCCGGGATGGGATGCGTGGCCAGCCGATGGAGGGGACTATACGCGGGATGGTGGTGGATCGGACGGGAGCGGCGGTCATTGGGGCTCACGTGAAGCTGTCCCGTGAAGTGCAACCCTCGAATGACGAAACGATTTCCGACGAAGAAGGCCACTTCCATTTTGCAAATATCACGCCTGGGCCATTTCAACTGACGACTGTGGCAGAAGGTTTTGCTACGGCGACATTTTCTGGAACGCTGAATTCCGGGGAGACCTGCCTTGTGCCACCAATCGAGCTGATGGTTGCCAGCGCGGCGGCTGAGGTGCGGGTGACGATGTCGCGGACGGACATGGCCGAGGCGGAAATCAAGGACGAGGAGAAGCAGCGCGTCTTTGGCGTTGTCCCCAATTTTTATGTTACCTATGATCCCGCTGCCGTTCCTCTGAATCCCAAGCAAAAGTTCGAGCTGGCGTGGAAAGCTACCGTGGACCCCATTAGTTTTGGCATAACGGGAGCGATTGCGGGAATTGAGCAGGGGACGAATGCCTTCAGCGGGTATGGCCAAGGGGCGCAGGGGTATGGGAAGCGGTATGGTGCGTCGTACGCCGATCTGGTGACGAGCACATTTATTGGAAGCGCGATATTGCCGTCCGTTTTGAAGCAGGACCCGCGATATTTTTATAAAGGAACTGGCAGCGTGAAGTCGCGGATTCTTTACGCATTGGCCAACGCGGTGATCTGCAAGGGCGATAATGGGCGCTGGCAGCCGAATTATTCGGCGATCCTCGGGAGCCTGGCGTCGGGGGGGATTTCCAATCTTTACTATCCTGCGTCGGATCGTCATGACGCGACGCTGACCGTTGAAAATACGCTGATCGGCATTGGATCGACCGCGGCGGCTAATATTTTGCAGGAATTTGTGATTCGAAGATTGACACCTCACGCACCGACGTACGCGCCAGTTGCACCGTAAAGAACAATAATCCGATGTGAAGGTTCAGCGGTCATCCTCAGAAGGATGGCCTACGCTTCTTTGTCACTGGCCTTGTGGCCAGATAACGGACTCGGCGCTTCTGGATGCATCGGCTCCCACATTCGATAAGCTGGAATAGTTAACGAAAAAACCTTTGGCAGACGGAGGACCATGGGCGACAGAGGCTTGTCAAAACGGCAGCGGCGACGGCTTGTATGGGTCAACGTGTTGCTTGTTGCGGGTTTCTGCGCGTGGTATTTCGGTCCGACTGCGTTGTTCATGTGGGATTCGCGGTATGTGGGATTGAAGATCCCGGCTGTCAAGAAAGTGCCGGTGGAGCTGACGGATTTGTCGGTTTCTTCAGCGAGCGGGCTGAAGCTTTCTTATTTTGGGTATGAATTCGAAGTGCCGTGGGACGATCTGGACGAAGCGAGAACGAGGCAGGTGGGGAAGGTACAGCTGATTGGGTTTCGGTCCGGGAATGTGATTTGGTTTTCGCGGATGGCGCCGAAGGAGTTTGTGGAGACAATCTTGTCGGGCACCGAAATTGAGCGAGAAAAACTGCGGAAACTTTACGGGGATGATGCGCTGGAATCCGACTACGCGTTGAAACGGTTGATACTGGAAGGTACGCCAGAGCAAATCAGTTTGATGACTCCGCGGCGGGAAGCCGCGCGCAGAACGATGTTGCTGGTGATGAAGGGCGCCGTGATTTCCATCGGAGGAGAGTCGGGGATTTTTCGCGTGAGCAATGAAAGGTTGCAGGGATTTCAGTTTGGGGATCCGCTGAGACGGCCTAAGACTATGAGCGTTGAGATGTTCGGGGAGGATGGCGGGCTTAGGTTTATTTTCGCGCGGAACGTGGCGGGGCCGGGGCCAGGTATTATGCAGGCAGAGATGAATCGTGTGATGCAGACGGCGCGGAAGATTCCTACGGAGGGATTGAGAGCGGAGGAAAAGAAGCCGGAGCCGAGGCCGGAGAGGATACCTTTGCCGCTGCGCTATTGAGGCTGGTTCAGTGTTTAGCCGCGAGGGAGTCGCGGAGGGCGTAGAAGGCGGGTTTGGGATTTAGTTGGGCGTCGAAAGGAAGAGGGCGCTGGGGTTGGGCGTCTTTGCGGGGGCGGAAGTTTTGGAGCCAGGAATCGCGGTCGGAGAGGCACCACGTTAGGACGGCTTTGACGGAGTTGTGGCGGAGAATGTTGTCGAGGTAGCTGCGGTAGATTTCGGCGACCTGACGGTCGCGTTCGGGGATGTCGGCGGGCATGAATTGGTCGTCGACGTCGAGTTCGGTGACGTAGACCTTCAGGTTCAGTTTTTCTATTTCCTTCAAAAATTTGTTTAGGCCGGTCCAGGTGGACGTGCCTTCATTGGTGCGGAGGTGGGACTGCATGCCTAGGGCCTGGATGGGTGTGCCTTTTTTGATGGCGGTTTGGAGCATGGCGAGGACGGCTTCGCGCTTGGCTTGCTGGCTCGGAGAGTCGGTTTCGATGTCGTAGTCGTTGTAGGTGAGGAGGGCGGCGGGGTCGGATTTGGCGGCGGTGCGGTAGGCGAGGTCGAGGTAGTCTGGGCCGATGTTTGTTAGCCAGAGAGAGTTGCGCAGTTCGCCGGGATTTTTGTGGGTGGGATCGATGGCTTCGTTCACGACGTCCCAGGAATGGATGCGGCCTTTGTAGCGCGTGGCGACGGTTTGGATGTGGGTGGTCAGGAGGGAGACGGCGTTTTGTTGGGTGATGGCGGCGTCGAGCCACGGTGGGTTGTGTTCGTGCCAGCAGAGATTGTGGCCTCGGGCGGTGAGATGGTTGGACTCGGCGAAATTCATGAAGTTGTCGGCTTGCGTGAAGTCGAAGCGGTCTTGTTCGGGGTGCGTGCCGCGCCATTTCATTTGGTTTTCGGCGACGAGGATGGAGCATTGGTCGAGGAGGAGGGCGGTCAGATCGGGGCGCTTGAGTTGCGGATCGGAAACTGCGGAGCCGAAGAGGAGGTTTTTTTGACGGGCGAGCTCGCGGAGTTTCGGGATTTCTGGTGAGGGAAAGGCGTCCGCGGCCGCGGCGGTTAGAGAGAGTTGGAGGAAGTTGCGGCGATCCATTTGAGGTTTGGGCTGGTTGGAATGGGATTTTAGCACAGAGGGCACAGAGGTCGCAGAGAAGAGAGATTCAGGAGCGGGCCTTTGCCGGCTCAGGCTGAAGCGGTGGCGTGTTGTTCGAGGACGCGACGGTAGTAGGCTTCGTAGGCGGGGATAACGTCGTTGGCGCAGAATTTTTTCTTGGCGTCGAGGCGGGCGGCGTGGCCCATTTCGCGGCCACGGTCGGAGCGGGAGAGAATTTCGATGGCGTAGGCGGCGGCGGACTTTACGTCGCCCGGTTCGACCAGGAAGCCATCTATGCCGTGCTCGACTACTTCGGGGACGCCGCCTACGTTGGTGGCGATTACCGGGACTTCGCAGGCCATGGCTTCCAAGGCGGCGAGGCCGAAGGATTCTAGTTGCGACGGCATCAGGAAAAGATCGGCTACCGAGAGCTTTTCGTAGACGCCGTTTTGTTTCCCCAGGAAAAGAACATCTTTTTGCAGGCGTTTTTTGCGGACGAGATATTCCGCGGAGCCACGGTCCGGGCCGTCGCCGATCAGGACTAGCTTGGCAGGCATTTTGGCGCGGACTATGGCGAAAATTTCGACGACATCGGTGAGGCGCTTTACCGGGCGGAAATTTGACAGGTGCATGAGGATGGGCTCGCCGTTCGGGGCCCATTGTTGCCGGAGGGCGGGTTGGGGCGTGCGAGCGTAGAGATCGCAGTTCACGAAATTGGGGATGACTTCGATGGGGCGCTTGATTTCGAAGTCTCTGATAGTTTGTTTGAGGAGATAGCTGGAGATGGCGGTTACACCGTCGCTTTGCTCGATGGAAAATTTTGTGATGGGCAGGTAGCTGCGGTTGCTGCCGACCAGCGTGATGTCCGTACCGTGGAGCGTGGTGATGAACGGCAGGCGGCGCGGGGCGGCCATCGAGCGGGCCAGCATGGCGCTGACGGAGTGGGGGATGGCGTAGTGGACGTGGAGGAGATCGAGCGATTCAGACTCGAAGACTTCGAGCATTTTTGTGGCGAGAGCTAGCGTGTACGGAGGGTGGTCAAAGAGCGGGTAGGAGGCGACTTCGACCTCATGGAAGTGGATGTGCGGGTCGTTGGGGTTCATGCGGATGGGCGGGGCGTAGCTGATGAAATGGATGTCGTGGCCGCGGGCGGCGAGTTCCTGGCCGAGCTCGGTGGCGACGACGCCGGAGCCGCCGTAGGTGGGGTAGCAGGTGATGCCGATTTTCATGAATGAGGTCTCCGCAGGCCTCAGTTGTTTCTCGATTGAAGATAGGGCAGCATTCTACCGGTAAACTGTGCCAATTAGGGTCGTTCGAGATATTGGCGCATGCGGGCCGGGTCGACCTGGAGCTGGGCTGCAAAGGCATTACCTTAGACGCGGGAGGCGGGGTAATCGTGACACGACTGGCGGGGAAAGTGGCCCTCGTTACGGGCGGGGGTACGGGGATTGGACGGGCCATTGCGCTGGCGTTTGCGCGTGAAGGGGCCAAGGTGGCGGTGGCTGGGCGGCGGGTGGAGAAGTTGCGCGAGACGGTCGCGGAGTTGGAGAAGTGCGGGGGCGAGGGATTGGCGATTGCTTGTGATGTTTCTAATGCGCGGGATGCCGAAAACGCGGTGCGAGAGGCGGCGACGAACTTTGGGCGATTGAATGTTTTGGTGAACAACGCGGGGGTTTTGCACGCTGCTTCGATTGAGGGGACCAGCGAGGAGGAGTGGGACCGTTTGATGACGATTAATTTGAAGGGGCCGTTTTTGATGTGTAAGGCGGCTTTGCCGGAGTTCCGCAAGGCCGGGGGTGGGGCGATTGTGAATGTTGGG
This sequence comes from Candidatus Acidiferrum sp., assembly GCA_035313865.1. Lineage (GTDB taxonomy): Bacteria > Acidobacteriota > Terriglobia > Acidiferrales > UBA7541 > Acidiferrum. Next base: position 8,807 of record DATFZY010000090.1, on the reverse strand, counting down.
TCCGTGCTGGGGCTGATCGCAATGAAGGATCGAGCGGCTTATTGTGCGTCGAAGGGTGGATTGACTCTGTTGACGAAAGCGATGGCTGTGGATCACGCGCAGGAGAATGTGCGGGCGAATTGCATCTGCCCTTCGATTGTGGAGACGGAATTGGTGGCGGGGCTTTTTGCGGGGTCGCCCGAGGGGAAGGCTTTGCGGGATGCGCGGATTGCTTCGATTCCGCTTGGGCGGATGGGGCGGCCTGTGGATGTGGCGGAAATGGCCGTGTTTTTGGCTTCAGAGGAGTCGAGCTGGTTGACGGGGGCGGCGATTCCTTTGGATGGGGGGCTATCGGCTTATTGATCTGGGGAGCAAAGGCATAAAAAGCAAAAGCAAAGGCAAAAGCAAAGGCAAAAGCAAAGGCAAAGGCAAAGGCAGGAGGTTGGGGCAAGCCCCGCCCCTACGAGGACTCGATGGCGGAATTGCTCAAGGATTTGAAGAAGTATGAGGCGATTTTGCGGAGCAGGGGGAATAAAAATGGAGCCACCGCGCTGCTCGGGCTTTCATTGCTTAGTTTGGAGAAGGGGCATGTCGTTTTCAGCATGCGCGTGAAGCCGCGGCATAAGCAGATTCATGGCGTCGTGCACGGGGGTGTGCTGGCTACCGTTGCGGATACCGTGGCAGCTATTGCGGCTTATACGACTGTGCCGAAGGGGACGGAGATTGCAACTGTGGAGCTGAAGATCAATTTTCTGGAGCCAGTGCCGGGCGGGAAGATCAAGGCGGAAGGGCGGGTTTTGCGGACTGGACGGAATTTTGTGGTGACGGAGTGCGAGATATTTAACGAGAAGGGGACGCTGGTGGCTAAGGCTTTACTTACGTTTGGAGCGGCGCGGGGCCACTCGATTGGTCCAAAGTAATTGCAGGCCTCACGTTCAAGAGTTCAAAGTTCAAGAAGAGTCGCTTTGTGCCGATTGCTAGTTCGTGGATAAGGAAGCAGAGCGGTCATCCTCAGAAGGATGACCCTACTCGTCGCCGCCTGAGGCGGCTTCCTCGCCATCCTTGTGGACGTACTTAATAACGCGCTTAAAAATGAGAAGGTTGGGGCTGCCATGGCGCGTGAGCTTGATGCAATCGCGGTCGTACCATTCGACGGTGCCGCGGAGCGTTTCGCCGTTGTCGAGAACAAGGACCATGGGCGTGCGGCCCTGCATCTGCTTGACCCAGTAGAAATTTTCGGCGTGGGTGGTTTCCGGAGGCGCAGGCTTTTTGCTGGGCACCGGGCCAGGACCGCTGTGCGAAACTCTTTGGGGAGGCTGCTCCTTGATGTCCGGAAATCCCGGGCGAAACATCCTGCGGTTCACCATGACTTCTCCTCGCGGCTAACGGTGGGGCGTGCTCAAAGGGTGAGATGCATGCTTGAGGCGTCAGGTTACAGTTGAGTTGCAGAATTTTTTGACAAGAAGGGAACGTGCCTGAGCAAGATTCCTGAGGAGGAAACGTTAGGATTCCGGGGCCAGGGAGGCGGCAAGAGCGTCGAGGCCGAGCTGGCGATTAAGATTGCGGCGAGCACCGAAATGGAGTTCGTCGAAGCCGGCGATGGCGCGCATGACCCAGCCGGAATCGACCTGTTTGGCAAATAATTCGAGCTCTTTGGCTAAAGGGATGTTTCGCAGGACGGGCTGCTTCGTGCCCGAGGTGAGTTCGAGGAGATCGGTGAGCAGGCCGTAGAAGACGCCGATTTGATCCTCGAAAGAGGATTCGCGGTCTTTGGCGAGGGCGGAAGTGTCGGCGAAAAGTTGGGCGAAGCCCTGGCCGCGCGCGGCGCGTTCGAGGATGCGGAGGGCGGCGCGGCGGCGTTCGGCGGTCTCTGCGACGTTCATTTCCATGGCCAGGCCGGGGCTGCCTTCGGCAAGTTGCGCGGCGAGTTTCAGGTCGGCGGGCTTGCGGTCGGTTTTTTCCTTGAGAATGTTTTCGACGTCGGGTTGTGAGAGCGGCGCGAAATGAAATTGTAGGCAGCGGGAGACGATTGTGGGGAGCAGTGTGTAGGGGGATGGCGCGGTCAGGATCAGCGTGGCGGAGCCGGGTGGCTCTTCCAGAATTTTCAGGAAGACGTTGGCGACGTTCCAGTGCATGGTGTCCGCGCCATCGAGGATGAAGACGCGGCGGCGTCCTATCGGTTGAAAATAGGCGGCGCGCTGCACGGCGCGGAGCTGGCCTATGCGGAGCATCGGGCGGGCTACGGGAGATTTCAGGCGGACGGGGTCGGGAACGAGAGCCCAGACGTCGGGATGCGTTTGCAGAATGAGGGGGACGCGCTCGACGGTGGCGGCGTCGGCGCTTTCGCCGCGTTCGGCGAGGCCTTGTGCGATGAGGTTTTCGGGAGCGGCCAGGAGAGCGACACGCTGGCACGTCGCGCATTCGCCGCAGAAGTCGTCTTTCAGGCGCTCGCAGTTAGCGGCTTGGGCGAACATGCGAGCGAGGGTGTACTTGCCGAGGCCGCGCGGGCCGGTGAAGAGTAGGGCGTGGGGGACGCGATCGCTGCGCAGGGCACCGCGAAGGGTGGCGACGATGCGTTCATTGCCTAGAAATTCGGAGAATCCCATGTTCAGCGAGTTCCTTTTGTGGCAGAGGCGGATTCCGAAAGAATTGGCGTGACGGCGGCGAGGATTTGCGCGGCGATATTTTTTTGCGAGCGCATGGCGGCGCGGGTTGCATCGAAACACTCAATGGTCGTCCAGTTGGGGCGGCGAGCGAGTTGATCGTACATCGCGGCGGCGCCTTCGAGATGGCGGAGGCTGGCTTCCTGCAAGTCTTGCTTCTCCTTCGTGTAGGCGCGGGCGGATTTGCGGTTGATGAGGTGCTGGGCTTCCTTCGGAGGGACGCGAAGATAGAGAACCATGGTTTCGCGAGGGAGATTGTAGATGTTGTATTCGAGGTGCTCGATCCAGGCGATGAAGGCATCGCGTTCCTCGGCCGCGGCGCGGGCGGTTTGGTGGGCGAGATTGGATCCGATGTAGCGGTCGGCGAGGACGATTTTGCCTTCGGAGAGGGCGGATTCGAGGAGGGGCTTGGCTTCGAAGCGGTCGCCTGCATAGAGCAGGGCGCTGAAATGCGGGTCTACTGATTCGAGCGCGCCAAAATCGCCATTCAGGAATTGGCCGACCATTTTGCCGAACCAGGACTTGTACTGGGGAAAGCCTGTTAAAAAAACGGAATGGCCTTCGGCGGTGAGGGCCTTTTCAAGCAAATCCACCTGCGTGCGTTTGCCGCTGCCGTCGATTCCTTCGATGGCGATGAGTTTTCCTGGCGCAGACATATTGGAAGGCCAGTCTAACCGCAGACTCACGGCGCTGCAACGCTGCGCGTGCTAGGATTTGCGAAGCAAAGGGCGGGGCAAGCCCCGCCCCTACGAAGTGTGGGCGCAACGATTTGAATATGGCGTCGATACGGGAAAACTTGCTGCAGATTCAGGAACGGATGGAAGCGGCGGCGCGGCGTGCGGGGCGTCGAGCCGATGAGATTACTTTGATTGGAGTTTCGAAGACGCATCCGGCGGAGGCGATTCGCGAGGCTTTTGAGGCTGGCGTGCGGCACTTTGGCGAGAACCGCGTTCAGGAGTGGGAAGGGAAGCGTGGCGGGACGGAGGATTTGGGTGAGGCGACGTGGCATTTGATCGGGCATTTGCAGAGCAACAAGGCGGGGCGGGCGGCGAAGTTATTTCCCTGCATTGATTCGGTGGATGATTTTACGCTGGCGCAACGCCTGGACCGGGCGCGCATCGAAACACAAGCGGAGCGGAAGCTGCGTGTGCTGATTGAGGTGCACATCGCGATGGAAGAGACCAAGAGCGGCTCGGATGTGCATGATCTACCGGGGCTGGTGGAAAAAATTGCAGCGCTTCCGGCGCTGCGGTTGGCTGGGCTGATGTGCATTCCGCCGTTTGCCGAAAATCCTGAGGAGACGCGGCCGCATTTCGCGCGGCTGCGCGCGTTGCGCGACGATTTGATAAAGCAGGTTGGCGTGGGGCTGCCGGTGCTCTCCATGGGAATGTCGCATGATTTTGAAGTGGCAATCGAAGAAGGCGCGACGGAGGTGCGCGTCGGTACGGCGTTGTTTGGAAGCAGGCCCGCACCGAAGACGTAACAATTCTTACCGACATCAACATCAACGAAAATTCAAAGGACACCAATCCATGAAGCTGTTTTCCCCGTATCGAATTCGCGAAGTGGAATTCAGGAATCGCATCTTTGTGTCGCCGATGTGCGAGTACTCGGCCGTGGATGGACACCCGCAGCCGTGGCACATGGTGCACCTGGGAAGCCGCGCCGTGGGCGGGGCGGGACTGGTGATGACGGAGGCTACGGCGGTGGAAGCGCGAGGGCGCATTTCGCCCTCGGATGCGGGGATTTATCATGAGTCGCATGTGGCGTCGTGGCGGCCGATTGCGGAGTTCATTCGCAAGCAGGGAGCCGTGGCGGGAATGCAACTCGCGCACGCGGGGCGGAAGGGAAGCACCGCGGTGCCATGGGCAGGGGGAAAGGCCATAGCGCGAGAGGTCGGAGGGTGGGAGCCGGTTGCGCCGAGTGCTTTGGCGTTCGAACCGGAGTATCCGATGCCGCGGGCGCTTTCGGTGAAAGAAATTCCGGAGGTCATTGCGGCGTTCGGGCGGGCTGCCGAGAAAGCGCTGGAAGCCGGATTTGAAGTTGTGGAGATTCATGGCGCGCACGGATATTTGATTCATCAGTTTTTGTCGCCGTTGAGCAACACGCGCACGGATGAATATGGAGGAAGCCTGGAGAATCGCTGCCGGTTTGCGTCGGAGGTGACGAAAGAGGTGCGTCGAGTGTGGCCCGCGCGGCTCCCGCTATTCTTTCGCGTCTCGGCCACAGACTGGAAAGAGGGCGGCTGGGACCTGGAGCAGTCGATTGAGCTGAGCAAAAAACTGGGCCCGCTGGGGGTCGATTTGGTGGACGTTTCCAGCGGCGGCCTCGTGCCCGGAGTGAAAATTCCGGTCGGGCCGGGATACCAGGTGCCGTTTGCGGAAGCGGTTCGCAAGCAGGCCGTGATTGCGACGGGGGCAGTGGGCATGATTACGGAGCCGGAGCAAGCGGAGCAGATTCTGGAGACGGGGCAGGCTGACGCGGTGTTTTTGGCGCGGGAGATGTTGCGCGACCCTTATTGGCCTCGGCGGGTGGCGAAGGCGTTGGACGTGAAGATCAAGGCGCCTGTGCAATATGAACGAGCCTGGTGAAGCGGGGTTGTTCCCAGAAATATCGGAAAATATCGCGGCGGGGACGGTTTCTTTTCCGGTGCGGGTGCAGCCGCGGGCGAGCAAGGACGAAATAACTGGAGTAATGAACGGGGCTTTGAAGATTCGCCTGCAAGCGCCGGCAGAGGAAGATCGGGCGAATGAAGCGCTCGTGGAACTCCTCGCGCATCTTTTGAAAACACCCAAGTCGGCTGTTAGAATTCTTTCCGGTGATCGCGGCCGCACAAAGCGCGTCGAAATTCGCGGCGTGACGAAACAGCAGGTGCTGGGGTTGCTGGCACACGAAGCATGATCCATCGCATTTCTGAAACGTCGTGAAGGGCAGGGGCGTCTTCTCACTATGAGCCTTGATATCAACGGAATGCAGAGCGATTTGCGCGCGGCCAAGCTGGATGGCTGGCTGTTTTACGATTTTCGCGGGCGCGATCCCATTGCGCAGAACATCCTGCAGTTGCCTCCCGGGATGCGCACGCGGCGCTGGTATTACTTCGTGCCGGCAAAGGGCGCGCCGCGCAAATTGGTTCACAAGATAGAGACGGAATCGCTGGCGTCGCTGCCGGGAGTGACGCTGTTTTACGCGGAGCAGGGCGAACTGCGAAAAAATCTCGGCAAGCTTGTGGGACGCGGGAAGAAAATCGCGATGCAATATTCGCCGAAAAACGCGATTCCTTACGTGGCGATGGTGGATGCGGGGACGATCGAGTTGGTGCGCAGTGTCGGAGCGAAAGTTGTCAGCTCGGCCGATCTGGTGCAGAAATATGAAGCGTGCTGGAGCCCCGCGCAGCTGGAATCGCATCTCGCTGCCGGTGTAATCATCGACCGGGTCGTGCGCGAGGCGTTTCAGCTGGCGGCGAAGAACGTGCGCGAGAAGAATATTTTCACGGAATACAATTTGCAGCAGTGGATCCGCAAAGAGTTTGACGCTGCGGGAATTGCGACGGAGATGGGGCCGGATGTGGCCGTCGGGCCCCACGCGAGCGATCCTCACTACGGGCCTTCGCCGGAGACGGCCTCGCCGATTCGCGAAGGCGATTTGCTGCTGCTGGATGTTTGGGGAAAAACGAAAGAGGCGGGCAGCGTCTATTACGACATCACCTGGGTCGGGTATCTCGGTGCAAAGGTTCCGGAAAAAATGGCGAAAGTTTTTGGAATCGTGCGCGAGGCGCGGGACAAAGCCGTAGAGCTGATTCAGTCGAGCGTAGCGAAAGGCAAACCGCTGCAAGGCTGGCAAGTCGACAATGCCGCGCGCAAAGTGATTGAGAAGGCCGGTTACGGCAAGTACTTCTTTCATCGCACGGGCCACAATATTGGCCAGTCGGTGCACGGCAACGGCGCCAATATGGATGGGCTGGAGACGCATGACGTGCGCCACTTGATTCCGAAGACGTGCAATTCGATCGAGCCGGGAATTTATTTGCCCGAGTTTGGGATTCGCAGCGAAGTGAATGTGTATGTCGGGGAAAAAGAAGCACGCGTGACGGGAGCGGTGCAAAAAGAGATTTTGGCGCTGCTGGCCTAGAGCGAATTTGCTGAGGATAAATTGACAGAAACGAACGAGCATTCAGGTCTACCTAACGCGGACGAAACGAACGTCACACCGACGGCTCCGCCAACGCATATGACCGCAGAAACAGCTGTCGCTCCGGAGCATCCCAAGGGGAATGAGGTGCTGGCGCTTGGCATCGGCGTCGCTGGATGGCTGGTGCCGGGACTGGGACACGCGCTGCTGAAAATGTGGGGCCGGGCCATTGGGTGCTTGCTGACGGTGGGCGCGCTGGTTTTTATCGGCGTTGGGATGCGCGGAAACGTATTCAGCTCGGAGGGGAGCGACGCCTTCGGGATGCTCGGCTATGTGGCCGACCTCGGCACAGGATCATTCTATTTCGCGGCACGCGCGCTCGAAACGCAAGGGTCCGATGTAGCGCACGCCGAAGGCGATTATGGGACGCGCTTTCTCGCGGCCGCCGGCGTCCTGAATCTACTGGCCGCTCTGCACGCTTACGAAGCGGCGCGAGGACGCAAGGCGTGAGCGGGATGGCGGTCTTTCACCTCACGCACTTTCAGGCCATGACGCTGTTCGCGCTGCTCATCTCCATCGCGTTCGGCTTTCTAAGCCGTCGCAAGACCAACGAGCGCGTAAAATACATCATCTGGTCGCTGTTCCTGTTCCTGCTCATCGGAGTGGGCATCGGCTGGGCGATGTACCCCTTTTCGCGCTAAAAGAACGCCATTTTTGCCCTTTAATTGACAGAATTTTTGAGCAGATGCTATTGTCGTTGGACGGGCCGAGGTAGCTCAGCTGGTAGAGCACCTCATTCGTAATGAGGGGGTCGCGAGTTCGATTCTCGCCCTCGGCTCCAGTTTTCCTGCGCTAGGATTTCCCCTCCTTTCAGTTTCACTTCGCGCTTACGCCTTGGACATTCTTGCGACGAGGCGGGCACCACTTTTCGCGGGATTAAGCGCTGCGCGAAAACGCTGAATTTGTTTCGCGCGCCAGGAACGGTCAACCCGCCTCCCTTGGCAAGCACGCGGAACGCGTCTTGCACCATGTACAAAAGCGGCACGCACAAGTTTCGTTTCGGCGGCTACACCATCAACGTCACGGATCACGGCAATTTCAGCACGATCTATAACAACGTCACATCGCCACTGTTCGGCCAGTTGGTTGGATACCAGGAAAGGAAATCGGCCTTCATCCTCAGCGTTGTCAACTGAAGCTCGGCGTGGGTTAGCCTGCCGTGCGAACTCCACTGTTCTTCGGCGCGACGAAAGAAGAGCCGGCCGACGACCCGACCAGCTACCCATTACTCGCAAAAAAAACTGCAACTCTTGCCCCCTCTTGCTCATCTACCTATCATGGGCATTAAGCGATGAGTCTGCAGAGGACGTTCAACCACATGAAAACTTTCAGATCTGACAAAAATCTTCCAATGCCTCCGTTGGCAAAGCAGGTGTTGGTCTCCCTGTTGTCGTTCGCGTTGTTGTTCGCCACATGGCCTGAGAATCTGCCTGCTCGCCAGGAAACCGCGGGTCCAATCCAGGACCCCCTGCCTCCGAAACCCGCGTCGCAAGCCACCGTGCAAGACGCTCACGCGCCGCAATACACGCAGCAAACTCCCGAGCAATTGCAGCAACTGGTAGCGCCCATCGCGCTCTATCCCGATTCGCTGGTCGCGCAGATCCTCGCCGCCTCCACGTTCCCTGAGCAAGTCGTCGAAGCCGACCGTTGGGTGCAAGCGCATCCCGACCTGAAGGGCGACGCTTTGGGGCAAGCGGTGGATCAACAGCCATGGGATCCCAGCATCAAGGCGCTCACTGCTTTTCCGACCGTTCTCGGCAACATGGACAAGAATCTTTCCTGGACTTCTTCGCTTGGCGACGCTTACTACAACCAGCAGGAGGAAGTGACGGAGGCCGTCCAATTGATGCGCCAGCGCGCCCAGGAAGCCGGCAATCTCAAGAGCACGCCGCAGCAAACCGTCAAGACGGATGACTCGAACATCGTCATCGAGCCCGCCGATCCGCAAATCGTCTATGTCCCCGCCTACGACCCGTG
>DATFZY010000089.1:0-2911 GCA_035313865.1 Candidatus Acidiferrum sp. | reverse complement strand
CCCTGGCGGGCGTTCCTCTTTTTGCCACCGCGGTTCTTGGCGCGCTGTGGGAGCTCGCCAGGTTGAAGCAACATGAAACTGGAGAATTCCCGTACGCCAAAGCTGCAGTAGTCGGCGCCAAGGCCTACGGAGCAATCTGGGTTTCCGCAGCACTGTTGGGACTTCTCTATCGCAAGTTCCTGGCGCCCCTCGTTTCAGAGTTCGCAGACAAATGGGCCGATTTGCGCGGCGAGAGCAGACAACCTGACGCCTCTGCCGCCGCCGCAGCACACGCAACCGCTCAGCGCGACGCGCGCACTGGGACGATTCGTAAAGTTCGTGATTTTCTGGGTATGTGGGTGGGGGCGATCATCTCCGGAGCGCTCGTCGGCTGGCTCTACGCCATTCTGTCGTCATGGATGCTCGATTGGCACATGTGGCGCGCCTTAACCTTCGGTGTGCCCTTGGTTGTCGGTATTTTCTTGCTCGCCGGAATTCTGCACATTGGCTTGATGGGCGAAATCTTCCCAGATCGCGGCCGCGAATGGTGGGGACGGTTGGGCGGCTGGCTCCTCCTCTGGGGTCTGGCGTGGATGGCGATTTTCTGGATAGCACTCTACTTTCCGTACTTCATCCAAAACAGTTCCTTCGTGAAAACAATCGCCGCGAAGTATTTAACCCCTACCTGGATCCTCACCACATTGGGCGGCGTGCTGGTAGGGAAGTCCAAGGCGTCGGGAAACCCCGGAACTCCATCGTGGATGGATTGGCTCGGCAAGGTCGCGCCGTACGTTTTTATCGTCGGCCTCCTCTGCTGGATCTCCTGGGTAATTGACCGCATCCAGGTTTATCAGCTGCTGCGGGATCCGGGATGGATCGCCGGCAATCGCTTGTACCTGGCCATTGCGGGTTGCGTGCTTGTGGCTGTCGCCATGGCTTGGCGCGTGGACGTCAACCAGTTTTCCATGCACTTGTTTTATCGCAACCGCCTTGTGCGCTGCTATCTCGGAGCCTCCAATCCCCACCGCTCCCCGAACCGTTTTACTGGCTTCGATCGCACCGACGACATTCATCTGAAAGACTTCAGCATGGAACACGACAAAATGTACGACGGTCCCTACCCGGTCATAAACTCAGCCTTGAACCTGGTTAAAGGGAAAGACCTGGCCTGGCAGGAGCGCAAGGCTGAATCCTTCGTCATGACTCCCAAATATTGCGGCTACGACGTCTGGCTCGAAGAGCAGGACAGTCCCATCATGCGCGGAGATCGAGCCCTGACCCCCGAAGAGATCAAAAAACGCGAGCAAAAGGATGCCGACTGCTCCGTGCGCCGCTGGCTACGCAGGCTGGAACGTTACGGATACCGCCGCACCGAAGACTATGCGTTTCCCTTCCCATATTTCGGTCCCGATCTAGGCCTCGCCATGGGAATCTCCGGAGCCGCCGCCAACCCCAACATGGGCTCTTACTCTTCCATCCCCCTGGCTTTTTTGATGACGATCTTCAACGTCCGCCTGGGACAATGGTTGGGAAATCCACGGCACCGCGCGACCGCGGGACGAGCCACTCCCGTCATTGGCCTCGGGTATCTGGTAAATGAACTGCTGGCCGGAACCGACGACGAATCACGCTACGTCTATCTATCCGATGGCGGGCATTTCGAAAACCTCGCCCTCTATGAACTCGTCAAACGCCGCTGCGGCTTGATCATCGTTTGCGACGCCGAAGCAGACGGCACTTATTGCTTCGGCGGTCTCGGCAATGCCATCCGCAAATGCCGCATTGATCTCGGCATTGACATTGATCTCGACGTCTCCGCCATCCGGCCGCAAAGAACGGGAAAGCCCAGCGAGAAACATTTCGCCGTCGGCACCATCCACTACGAAAACGTGGACATGAACGCACCCAGCGGCACCATCATTTATTTCAAATCATCTTTGACCGGCGACGAACCCGCCGACATCAACAATTACGCCAAAATCCACGGTCCCTTCCCTCATGAAACCACCGTAGATCAATGGTTCACCGAATCTCAGTTCGAAAGTTACCGCCTGCTCGGCTACCACGTGGTGACTTCCTCCATCCCCAATTCCATCCGCCCCACGGTCGCCCCGTCTGACGGTCATGATCCTGCCGAAAAAGCGTCGGGCGAGTCCTCCCATCACCAGAAAAACCCGGTATTGGCGGCGGTCGAAGCCGCAGCCGCCAAACTTGCCAGTGCCGCCGCGTCCACCCTGCGTGCCGGTGCCGAAGCCATCGCCGCCGAACTTCCTCGCTCCGCCCCAGCCGCCGCCGAAAAGAAATCCCCTCCCGACTTTGACTGGAAAACAAAACTACACGAGTTCGGTTTCAACGTCTCCACCCTGAAGCCCGATCCAAAGTAACCACCGCCTGAACCACAAAAACTCTTTGCACACTGTTTCCGTCAGCTCAAAATGACGTCGGGTGACCCACCTGCAGGCGTTGCTCAACCCTGCGGTGGAACTTCTGCCAGCATTGGGGAAAGACGAGCGAATCACACTACCGCGGTGGTATCGTGCGGGTTCGCGCAGCATTCCAGGCAACGCTCGGCGACAAAAACCAGCCTCGCGAACGGCGCAGCGGCACGTTTCGATTCACGCCGCCGGCAGTCGGCGCAGCCACGCCAGCCGCCAGAAAGACGAGAGCCCGGTACCAGAACTCAGCTTGCTCGTTGCCCCCTCTCGCCGCATACGACGAGAAAGTTCGCGCGCGCGTACACCAATGGCTCGCGCCCATTTCCACCGAACAGCTTTGGCGCAAGCCCTATGCCTACGGCAACAGCATCGGCCATCTCCTGCTGCATCTCACCGCCAATCTGAATTTTTACATCGGGCGGGTGGCCCACCCTTCCACACCACCCAAACAAAAGCCGCTGAATTTCCGGGTGCCGCACTCTCGCCGCAGGCGAGGG
>DATFZY010000088.1:0-2883 GCA_035313865.1 Candidatus Acidiferrum sp. | reverse complement strand
CGCCCCGAGCCGTTCTCCGCTCGCGAAATTCGCCGAACTCGGCAAGCGCTGGCCAAGCGGCTTTTTCCAGCTATTTGGAGGGGGCAGCCCAAACGCCGTGAAGCGCTGAGAACAAGGCTATTGCCGCTCGCGGAACGCGGCGCTTCGGCTGTTCGTCATCGCGAGAAAAAAACAAAGGTATTGCGGATTGGTTAATCGCCGCTGTTTTCGGAACCCAAAGGCAAACAGGGGGTGGAGAGCTAACTTGACCGTGGGCGGGGCGCAGAATAGTATCGTTCGTACATGACTGCTTCCGATCCTCGAATAGCGCAAACCATTTCGCATTATAAGGTGACACGAACGCTCGGCAGCGGCGGCATGGGTGTGGTATACGAAGCCGAAGACACGCGGCTCGGCCGACGGGTGGCCGTGAAATTCCTGCCGGATGCCATGGCGCAGGACACCCAACTGATCGAACGCTTTCAAAGAGAAGCGCGCGCGGCGTCAGCGCTGAACCATCCGAACATCTGTACAATCCATGCCATTGAGCAGGAGGGTGGCCACCATTTCATTGTGATGGAGCTTCTAGAAGGTCAGACGCTGGCGCAAATGATGACACGCCAACCTTTTGCCATGGACAAACTGCTGCCTATCGCGATTCAGATCGCCGACGCCCTGGAATCGGCCCACGCCAAGGGCATTGTGCACCGAGACATCAAGCCCGCGAACCTGTTTGTGAGTGACCGCGGACAAGTGAAGGTTCTGGACTTTGGACTGGCGAAAATTGAGCCGACAGAGATTTTGCCGCAGGGCTCGTCACCCTCGAAGATGGACACCATGGTTGGCGGAGGACTAACGTCGCCGGGCTCCGCGGTGGGCACGGTTTCCTACATGTCGCCGGAACAGGCCCGAGGGCAGTTGGTGGACGCGAGAACGGACCTGTTTTCGCTGGGGACAGTTCTGTACCAGATGGCAAGCGGGAAGATGCCTTTTCAGGGCGACACATCTGCCGTGATTTTTGACGCCATCCTGAACCGCGAGCCCGCGGCCCTGTCCGAAGTGAATCCAGCCGCGCCTGCCGAGTTTGGGCGGATATTGTCGAAGCTTTTGGAGAAAGACCGCACGCTGCGATGCCAGTCCGCGACGGAGTTGAAGACCGACCTCAACCGCCTGAAGCGCGACCTGGATTCGGGAAGCAAACGCACCCTGGAACTCGGCGAGAGCAAGAGTGGAACGCCGAAGCTGAACCCAAGCATGAAATCGGTGGCGGTACTTTATTTTGAAAACTTGAGCGGCGTAAGAGACGACGAGTATCTGCGCGATGGAATTACCGAAGACATCATCACAGAGTTGTCGAAGATTCGCGGAATAAATACGTATTCTCGGCCGACGGTGCTGGCGTTTCGCGACAAGCAAGTGACTCCGGGGCAGATCGGCCAGCAACTGAAGGCGGCTTATGTTTTGACCGGGAGTCTGCGGCGCTCAGGAAACCGCTTAAGGATTACCACCCAATTGGTGGACACCAACACGGACTTTCCGCTTTGGAGCGAGCGCTACGACCGGGAGATGAAGGACGTCTTCGAGGTGCAGGACGAAATTGCGCGGAAGATTGCCGAAGCTTTGCGAGTGACGCTGTCGCCGCAGGAGCTGGAAGCTCTGGCTATCAAGCCCACCGAAAATCTACAAGCCTATGATCTGTATTTGCGCGGCAAGCGCTACGCCCGGCGGCAAACGCGGCAGGACCTGGAATTTGCACTGCAGATGTTTGAGAACGCGGTAACCATCGATCCGAGTTTTGCCCTGGCTTACGCGGCCTGTGCCAACGCTTGTGCGATGTTCTATTGCAATTACAGCCGGGACGCCATTTGGGTGGAACGAGCGCGCAATGCCTCCGGCAAAGCCGTGGCGTTGCGATGGGACCTCCCGGAAGTGCAGGTGAGCCAGGCGTGGGTGCTCTACGCAACGGACCTGCACGCCGAAGCCGTGCGCATGGTCCAGAAAGCCATTGAGCGAAAGAAAGATTGCGAAGGAGCGTATTACCTTCTGTGCCGTGCGCTGTTTTCCGCCGGGCGTTACCGTGAAGTGGCCGACGCTGCTGAGCTCGCGATCGAAGCAAGCGGCGAAGACTATAATGTGTATGTGCCCATACTGAATGCACTCGGCGCGATGGGCAAAGATGAAATCCGGAAAAATATCCAGTTGCGAGCCGTGGCCGCGTTTGAAAACCACCTGAAACAGGTTCCGGAGGATGCCCGTGCGCGCATTTTGGTGGCCGGTTATTACGCCGAACTGAATCGCGTGGAAGATGCCATTCGCGAAACACAAATGGCGATGACTTTGCGGGCCAATGAGGCTTCTATTCTTTACAACGCAGCTTGCGTCTTCGCTTTGCTAAAGAAAAAAGCGGAAGCCATCGATGCCTTGCGCAAAGCGTATGACGCTGGATTCAAGGATCCCAACTGGGCTCGCCGCGATCCGGACATGGCACTGCTTCTCGGTGACCCCGATTTTGAACGAATGTATCCCGCATCGACAGAAACTGCCGCAACATAACCCTGCAAATCGCGGCCGTGTCGGCGTCAAAACACCCTGGAAAACGTCTCCGATGATCACTTTCTCCCACGCGAAGAAGACCGACATCTGGAGCCGTTGGAAGTCCGGGCAGTCGTTTCATGCGTTGGCTTGGAGATAGCGGAGCCGGTGCAGCTGGTGACGCAGGGTTTCGCTTTTGGAGTTTCGGGGTCTTCGGCCAAACCGAAGATCTGGGCAGATCACGAAACGGTGTCGAACAATTTAGTAGGGGGTTAGAGTGACGTTCGCGCCAGTGACGTTTACCGTGTTGTTTGCGCCAGCCAGTTTCAGCCCTTTCGGGTCGCCCTGAATCTGCAGTCCCGCATCGAGCGC
>DATFZY010000087.1:0-2941 GCA_035313865.1 Candidatus Acidiferrum sp. | reverse complement strand
AGGCTGCCATCCGGCAAAATCGTGACCCGCGCCCCCTTCGGAATCATCTTCGCAGCCGGCGCCACCAGCAAATCATAAAGCTTCCGCCCCGCAGCGTTCTGTGTCTCCAACACATCGCGCGAACCAAGCAGCGCCTGCCGGTAAGACTGCACCAAAGGGTCAATTTCCGCCGCCGGGGGCAGCGTAAAAATCTCCACCCGCTCCGGCGCGATCACCCACAAGTACGAATGGTCAACCCCAAGCCAGTAAGAGAGAATCGTGCTGCCAAGGCTCTCCGCTGTCCGTCGCGGATTGAAGTTGTTAATGGGAAATCTGACCGACGAAGAACTAAACCCAAGTCCTTCGGCCAGCGTGCGCGCCCGACTGACTTCGGTTACTTGGAGCGCTTTCTCTGTCTTTCTTTGTGAAACAAGAAAATCGACGTAGTCGTCGTAGAAGTTGACCACGCCGGACCAAAAGGAAAGCCGGAACTCCTCACGCCTTACCGAAGACCGGGCCGTTTCGATTGCGGTCATCGCTTTGCGGAAGTACACTTCGGCGACCGCCGGTTCATTCTTTGCCTCGTACACATCCGCGAAGCCAGCCTCTGCCTCACGGGTTAGATAGCCGTCCACGTTCTTTTTCTGAATCACCAGGGTCAAGGCACGCTCAGCTGCTCCAAAATCATTTCTATTTGCCGCAATGTAGGCGCTGACTATCAGTGACTGCAGCCATCGCAGCCGGTCTCCATCTTGGCGTTCGAGATCCAGTGCGTTGCGATTGTACTGTTCCGCCGAGTCATACCTGCCCTCCTTCAGCTCGACAACAGCCAGGTTACTCAAGCAGGTCGCGATCGACGTCCTGATCTCAAGTTTTCTCGCCAGGTCTAACCCCTGTTGGAAGTCGCGCTCCGCTGCCGGAAACAGGTTCTGGCCGTATTCGATCTCTCCGATGTTCATAAGCCACAGCATTTCGTCCTTGTTTGCGCCCAACTGTACCGAGGCGTCTTTTGCCTCCGTGAGAAGCGACGATGCTCGGTCGAAGTCTCCCATTTTGTAAAAGCTTCTGCCCATATTGCCGAGGACTTTTTCTGTCGCGACTCGGGTACCGAGAGTTCGGGACAGCTCTAACGCGTGGGTGTCCCAGTCGATGGATTCGTCGTAGTGCTCTTCCTCCATAGACACCCATCCGAGGCTACCCAAAGATTTCAACGTAAGGAAAGGCTGTTTTTTCTCTCGCGAAAATCGGAGGGCTTGCAGGTAGGAATTTTCTGCGGCGGGAAAATCTCCGCGGGCCAACGATAGGTTCCCGCGAGCCAAAAAAAGCTCGCCCATGAAGTCCGGTTGGTACAACCTTGCGAGGCGCTCGGCTTCACCGAAATGCTGTTCGGCCTCGTCAAATCTCTGCAGTGAAGATTCTGCGAGCCCCAGAACAATTTCGCGTCGAACGCCTATGTCTGTGGTGCTGAATTCAGGGGCCGATTGCAGCTGAAGAAGCTTCAGAGCGTCAGCGCTCAGGCCGCGCCAAACCAGAACTTCGGCCTCCAGCACGCGAAAACGCCACGCCCATTCTGGGCTGCGCTCGGAAAGCTCCTTGTAAGCAGCAGCTGATTCCTCGGACGCGGCGACCAGATCACCATGCTGGAATTGAGATTCCGCGTCTCTGTAAGCAGTCTCCGGCCGCGAGAATTTGTCATGGCGTTGGCAACTCGACGCTCCAGAAAGTGCACTCAACAATAACAAACCGATCACGGAAAACCTGTTCCGCCGCCCCCGGTCCCTGGACCACCTGCGGTGCCGCTCGTCGGTGATCCCAATTCGACGCGCAGCATGGTCACTTCGCGCTCGTACCGCTTCAGCGCCACTTCGCCCAGATACACTTTGCCGAATTGCGGCACGTCGATCACGTTGCCGTATACTTTCAGCTCCCCGCAATTCGTCTTGATGCCTTTTACCAGCGAACAAAGTACGATCCCCTTCGACACCGGGAACCCATCTCCCGCGAACCAGTTATACCGTTCGCGGAGGAATTCCGGTACTTCGAACTTGGGCTTGCCCCACAGAAAGACCGCCTGCATCGCTTCGCGGTATTGCTGATCCCCCTCGTACGCTTTCTTGAATTTTTCGAACGTGCCGAAGTGGTCGAATAAATTGGCGTCCAGCTCCGCGTGAATCGGGCAGCCGGCAATGCGCAGGTTTTCGAAATGGCTGCCGATGGGCGTGATCGTCGGTTCCGGGTCATCTATAAATTGCTTCGAGGCCACGCGCGCCACGATGCGATCTGCCGTGACCATATCGAGAATGTTCAACCCCTCGATGGTGGACGACGCCAGTGTCGTGTAGCTTCCGTCTTTTTCATTCCGGCTTCCGGATACCATCGTATGCGCCGCTGTGTACGAGATCGTCTCGTTCAGCCGAAAATTCTCCCGGCGCGACACTTCGTAGCCGCCCTCTGTCGGCAGCGAAGCACCCGCGTGCACATCCAAAACATGCTGGAATGGCCGGTCAATTCGCCCGCCGAAACCGTAACCGTGCGCGCTGTAGAGATAAATCCTCTTGATGGGGTCGGTCGCCATCGGAATGATCCTCCTGCTTCAGGAATGGATTATTTATTGCGAGACGACGAGTGTGAATGGGTAGCGAGCTACTTCGGTTGCACTGCCCGCCGCGATGCCCTGCGTCCCAAGCCCGCGCGCCACAACTACGTGCTTCCCGGGTCCCAAGCTCGAAGATGGAATCAGCAACTGCACGGCATTCTTAGCCTGTTCTGCGGAAATGTTCAAGGAAAATTGCGCCACGCCGGCGGAATTCTCGATTTCGCAGATGTACGAGGAGTAATGTTCGTCCGGAGGAATATCAAAATACAAGCTGAACGGCTGGCCCGGCGCGACCGTCACCGTCAACGGCTCTCCGCCGCGCGAATCCGCCGCGAGCAACGAAAATGACGCAAGCGCTTGCGGCGC
>DATFZY010000086.1:0-2453 GCA_035313865.1 Candidatus Acidiferrum sp. | reverse complement strand
AGCTCCAACAAAAATGTTCCGTGACGATGCGACGAGCATCGTCATCCTGAGGTCGGCGTCTTTGCATCAAGCCGGCCGAAGGATCTCTCCCGCACTTTCGTGTCAATGGGAGCCGAGGTCGCGCTACGCGGACTTCCGTTTAGCCGCTTTGCCCTTCGCCTCTCCCGGCTTGACCCGCAGCGAGGCCAAAAACTGCTCTGTCGGCAAAGTGTTCACCACATCCTTCTTCTCCACCCAGCCACGCCGCGCGGTGATCACCCCATACTTCATCAGCGGAAAATGCGCGAAGGAATGCGCGTCCGTCGAAATGACAATCTTCACGCCGCGCTCCTTCGCCATCCGCAAATGCACATCCTTCAAATCCAGCCGGTCGGGGAACGCGTTACATTCCACGATCACACCATGGGCTTTGGCCGCGTCCAGAATCTTTTCCATATCGTAATCGAAGGGGTCGCGCCGCAGCACCAGGCGCCCCGTGGGATGCGCCAGAATCTGCACGTACGGATTTTCCAGCGCCGCCAGAATCCGCTCGGTCATTTCCGCGTGGCCCTGATTCATGTAGGAGTGCACTGACGCCACAACCACGTCCAATTGCGCGAGCACTTCGTCGTCCAGGTCGAGCTTGCCGGTCTTCAGGATGTCCACTTCGATCCCGGCGAGCAAGCGAATCCCCGGAACGCGTTCCTGGGCCGCGCGGATTTTCTTGATTTGCTCGAGCGTGCGCTTTTCGTCCATGCCGTTCGCTACCGTTACGGCCTTCGAGTGGTCCGTCAGCGCGATGTATTCATAGCCGAGCTTTTTCGCCGCTTCGCCCATCTCTTCGATGGAATTGCGGCCGTCGGAAGCCGTGGTGTGCATCTGCAGGTCGCCGCGAATGTCCGCAAGCTTCACGAGATTTGGCAGCGTATGATTTTCCGCGGCGGCAATTTCGCCGGTGTTTTCGCGCAGTTCCGGCTCGATGTAATCAAGGCCCAG
Organism: Candidatus Acidiferrum sp.; assembly: GCA_035313865.1. Taxonomy (GTDB): domain Bacteria; phylum Acidobacteriota; class Terriglobia; order Acidiferrales; family UBA7541; genus Acidiferrum. The sequence goes on along the minus strand of DATFZY010000086.1, from coordinate 1,478 downwards.
CTTTTTGTAGATATCCTCTTCGGTTTTCCCAGCGACGAATTTTCCGCCCTTTAGAGTTGTCAAGGCGTATTCGTTCAAAGTCCAGCCCATGTCGCGCGCGCGGCCGCGCAACACCACGTTGTGCTCTTTCGAGCCGGTAAAATACATCAGCGCGGCGCCGAAGCTGTCCTTGTCCAGGAGCCGCACGTCCACCTGCAGGCCATTGCCCAGTAGCACGCTCACTTTATTTTCACCGTGCGCGAGGGTTCGATCGATGCCGGGATATTTCAGAATGTGGGCGGCCACTTCGTCCACGTGTTTTTGTTTATCGTGGCCGGGGCGGAGCGTTACCAGCAAATCCAGGTCGCCGATGGTTTCCTTTCCGCGCCGCAACGAGCCTGCGGGCGTCACCGACTCGACAATTTCTTTCACTTTGCCGATGTACGCCACCAGCTTCTGTGCCGCTTCGTCTGCGACGTCAATCTTGAATCGCCCGGAGGAGCGCTTCGCCAGTTCCGTGGCTTTCAGAATATTGGCCTCGGTTTTTTCACCGAATCCTTCCAGGTCGCGCAGCTTTCCGTCGCGCGCTAGTTTTTCCACACCCTCGACGGTCGCGACTTTAAACTTCTTGAACAGGATCGCCACTTTTTTCGGCCCCATGCCCTGCAAGTGAAGCAGATCGAGCAGCGTCAGCGGATATTTCTTCAATAATTTCTGGCGCAGGCTGTAATCGCCGGTTTCCAGAATCTCGCGAATGTGCGCGGCCATGCCGTCGCCCACGCCAGGAAGTTCCTTCAGCTTGGCGTCGTCCTTGGCGAGGTCTTCGATGCGCTCGTGGATGCTGTAGAGCAGCTCCGCGACTTTCTCGTAGCTGCGGTAGCGCCCGATGATCGCGCCATCAATCTCCAGCAGTTGAGCCGTCTCCTGCAAAATCTTGGCGACTTCCCGATTTTCCATGTGGTTTCCCGGTGCCTGAGCTTCGTCCCGGATTTTACTTCTTTCTGAGGCGCAACTGGAAGGGGGGCGAACTCGGTCCGGCCTGCCTGCCGGTAGGCGGGCGTCTCGCCGGCTCGCTTTCTCAATTACGAATGTGCGAAGACTTTTTTGGCGCGCTCGATATCCTTCAGCACCTGCTCGCGCAACGCTTCTGGGCCGGAAAATTTCTGTTCGTCGCGCAGGCGTTGCAGGAACCGTACCTTCATCAGCCCCGTGGTCAGCGCTTCCGCAAAATCGAAAAGATGCGATTCGATCGCCAGGCGCTTGCCATCGAACGTCGGCCGCATACCTACGTTTGTGACCGAGCGGTACGTTCCGCTGGAAAGCACGGTCTCGGTGACATACACGCCGGTCTTCGGCAGCGTCTCCTGCTCCGTCGCTAGATTTAAAGTCGGCACCACCAGTTTGCGGCCCTGTCCCGTGCCCGGGCGGATTTCTCCGACCAGCGCAAACGGCCGGCCCAGCATACGCCGCGCATCTTCCATGCCACCGCCGCGCACTGC
>DATFZY010000085.1:0-3798 GCA_035313865.1 Candidatus Acidiferrum sp. | reverse complement strand
CCGCGACTCCGGCGGCACAAGACCTGCGAGGCGGTAGTACACAACGAGCTGGCCGTAGTGTTCTCCGCTATGCTCGATGATGCCGTATGCAATGTCGATAACGCGCGCTTTCTGCTGAGGGTAATAGACAACCTCCGACATCAGGCCTTTTTCGCCTTTCGACTGGATGGCGGTTGCGCCATCGGCGAAGGATTTCTTGACGAATGCAACGATGTCGGCCTTGGATTTGTATTGCTCGCGCTTCGGATCTTCTGCCGCGGGAGGCTTCAGCCCCATCGCAGGATTCGTGAAGTAGTAGCATGAACCCGCCGCGTGCAGTAATTGCTCGGCGAAGCTCCGCTGCGCGGGTGTCGGCTTGAAGTCGTATTTGTCCTCGGGAAAATCTTCGGCCATCGCCGTCAGCTTGCGGCCAATCTCATTCCAGGCATCGAGCACGACTTTCGATTCCGCCTCTGCAGGTTTGACGGCTGCATCTTTCTTCATCGTGTCCTGGGCATGGGCGGCAAATGCAAATGCCAGCAGGACGATAGCGAGAAACGTTGTTCTTTTCATTTCTTTCTCCACGCTTGAGTTTCGCGAATCAAAGCTTCATTGTCTTATTTCGCCTGAGCCAGCCCTTCAACAACGGCCGCGATTTTATCGAGTGTCTCAACCCAGCCCTCGAATTGACCGCTATCTTTTGCGCTCTCCATGGGTTCATTTCCAATGTGCGTGAGTCTCATCTGGCCGTTCCCGAGATCCTCAAAGAGGGTCACGTCGTACGCACCGTCTATGGCCTCATGTTCATTTCCTAATTCCTCAGGCTCAATCTTGTTTCCCTTCGAGTCCGAAAAGTACATGGAGGAAACAATCTTCTCGTGCAGAACAATCTCGTGGTATTCAACCGCATTCCAGAACTCCTGCCCATCCGGCATCTTCATGCAGAGGAGAGATTTTCCTCCCACGCGAAAATCCATCTCGCAAGCGGGGCAAGTAAAGCCCTTCGGCCCCCACCACTGCATCACATATTTCGGCTCTGTCCACGCCTTCCAAACCAACTCGCGTGGGGCGTCAAAAACTCTTGTCACAACCATCCGTTCTGTCTCGTTAACCGTGTTTTGTGTCATCTCTCACCTCCGTTTTTTTCATTTGATTTACAACCACATCCAACTTGTCGAAACTCTCTTCCCAGAATCGGCGATAGCTAAAGGCCCATTCGCTGACTGTCTTGATTGCCTCGGGCCTAAGCGTGCATACGCTTTCGCGTCCGCGCTTGGTCTTGATCACAATCCGCGCCCGCACCAGGCAGGCGATATGTTTTGAAATCATCTGCTGCGAGAGTGCAAACGGCTCCGTCAACCTATGGACAGAGGCAGGCCCATGGGAGAGTCGTTCGACCATTGCCCGCCGCGTCGGATCAGACAAAGCTGCAAATGTCGTACCTAACCTATCCACAACCATATGGTAGTGGCTTGCCGTCAAATGTAAAGTTGATATCTTCGCGAGCCGGATTTCCATTCCCTGGTCTCTGAACCCTTACACCGACGCGTAATAAATCGTCCATTCAATCGCTGAACAGGATGGCTAGCCTTAAGTCGGCCAGTGTTCGGCGACCTTTCCCAGGCGTGATCCTCGGTTGACCCAACAGGACTTAGCACTCATCCAGATGGACCCAGGACCGTGAACTAGGGCCTAAGATGGACGAGGAGAACGGGGTAGCGTATTCAAAATCTCAGGAGGGCATCGTGAAGCAACAAACGATTTTGCCGAAGTTTTTGTTTGCGGGCTCGATCACAATCGCGATATTTGTAATCGGCTGCGATACAAATAAACCTGCAGAATCTGGCCTCTCCGCCACCGACGCGCGTGCCATTGCGAAGGAAGCCTTCATCTATGGCTTCCCTGTGGCCGCCAATTATCAAACGATGTACAAGCAGGCCATCGACAAGAATAGTCCCGACTATCGCGGAACCTTCAATACCATCACTAGCTCCAAGTCTGTCGCGACTCCCGATGACAAGTTTGTTGTCACTCCCAACTCCGACACTCCCTATTCATACCTTTGGATGGACCTGCGGGCTGAGCCTCTCGTCATCACCATGCCGAAGATCGAGGCGAACCGCTACTACACCACGCAGCTCGTCGATCTCTACACCTATAACTTCGGCTATCTCGGCACCCGCGCCTACGGCAACGACGGCGGAACCTTCATGATCGCCGGTCCCGGCTGGAGCGGCGCCACTCCGGCGGGCGTGAAAGCCGTCATTCGCACGGAGACGCAATTTGCCTACGCCCTCTTTCGAACCCAGCTCTTCAACATGGCCGATCTTTCCAAAGTGAACAGAATCCAGTCCGGGTACCACGCTGAACCGCTAAGCTCGTTCCTTCACCAGCCCGCGCCGCCTGCGCCTCCGCCCGTCAACTGGACTCAACCCGCTGACATCGCAACGCCATCACCAGCTATCTTTCCCGTCGTCAACTTCCTCTTCCAGTTCTGCCCGCCGAATCCCTCTGAAAAAGACCTCCTCGCCCGTTTCGCAAAGCTCAACATCGGCCCCGGCCAGACCTTCGACTTCAGCAAACTCCCGCCGGAGATTCAGCAGGCCATCAACGATGGCATCAAGGATTCCAACGCCGACCTGGCCACCATCATGAAGAAGATCAATACCGACGAGATCTCGAGTGGCGACATGTTCGGCAGCCGCGACTTCCTCAAGGACAACTACCTTTATCGCTACGCCGGAGCAAAGCTGGGCCTCTACGGCAACTCAAAACAGGACGCTCTGTACTTCGGCTATTTCGCCGACGCCAACCGCCAGCCGCTCGATGCGTCGAAATCCAGCTATGAGCTCCACTTCGCCAAGGGCGATCTCCCGCCGAACAAAGCCTTCTGGTCGCTGACCATGTACGACGGTAAAACACAGCTGCTAGTAGCGAATCCGCTCAAGCGCTATCTGTTGAACTCGACCACGCTCAAGTCGTACAAGTACGGCCCCGACGGGTCGCTCACCCTCTACATCTCCCACAACAATCCAGGATCGGCGAAGCAATCGAACTGGCTCCCCGCGCCTGACGGCACTTTCTACTGTGTCTTCCGCGTATATCTTCCCGGGGATGCGGTTCTCAACGGCAGTTGGAAGAAGCCGCAGATGCAGCCTATCCCGAGCACTCCTTAGCTGGCGAGTAGCTCGCTATCGGGTTTGTGGGCCTCACGCCTCAAACTCTCAGCCGTCTCAATTTCTTAGAATCGGATTCGTCCGCTTCAGACCTTGGGAATCAACCTGTCAAGTCCTCGGCCTGAAAAAATCTTGTAACCCACACATTCCAAACAGAAAAAACCCGAACAACTTTGGCATACTATTACCACCAAAATTGCTAAAATAGATAAAGAGAGAAAAAAGCCCGCTGACTGGCGGGCCTTTTTATTGCAACGAAAGACTTTAGCCGTAAACGGCGCGATTTCAATAATTTACGGCGATTCAAATAAGGACTTAGTGTTTTCAAAGACTTAGACACCCTCCCCTATCAAGGGACGCCACAATGGAAGAGACACACCGAACTGAGGATGGATCGCAGCTCATTGCAGCCAACTCCCTGTAGAAAGAGGAATATAGCGGAAACATACCGGGGGGGCCCGGAGAACAATGCAAGTTGCCGGGCCTGATTCATCCGGGGGAAGGTCACCGTCCGTGCTCTTCTAGGTACTTTTCCACCTCGAGAGCAGCCATGCAACCCGTTCCCGCGGCCGTGATCGCCTGCCGGTAGCGCCGGTCCTGCACATCGCCGCAGGCATAGACCCCGGGAATCTTGGTGAAGACG
>DATFZY010000084.1:0-28121 GCA_035313865.1 Candidatus Acidiferrum sp. | reverse complement strand
GCCGTCTTCTCCGGCCATCCCAATGTCGAGAATGGCCAAAGCCCCGAACTAAACCACGTATCCAACACATCCGGATCCTGCGTCAATTTCCGCGACCCGCATTTTCCGCACGTGCTCGGCGCCTCTTCCGCCACAATCACTTCCGCGCAATCCCCGCAATACCACGCCGGAATCCGGTGCCCCCACCACAACTGCCTCGAAAGCGTCCAATCGCGAATATTGTCCAGCCAGTTCAAAAACTCCTGCCGCCGGTTGTCCGGAACAATCTGAATCGTGTTTTCTTTTCCCGGCTCGTACTCCCGCACCGCCTGAATCGCAGGCGCCGCCAAATCCTTCATCTTGCAGAACCACTGCGTCATGATGCGCGGCTCGACGACGGTCTTGCTCCTCTCGCATAATCCGATGGCGCTCACATGCGGCGCAATCTTCTCAATCAGCCCGGCCGCCTCAAGGTCCGCCACCACTTTTTTCCGCGCTACAAACCGGTCCATTCCCGCATAAGCCCCGGCCGCCGCGCTCATTCGCCCTTCCGGAGTCATCACATCAATTTCCGCAAGTCCATGCCTCTTGCCCACTTCAAAATCGTTCGGGTCGTGCGCCGGGGTAATCTTCACCGCCCCCGTTCCGAATTCCCGGTCCACCATCGCATCCGCAATGATCGGAATTCTCCGCTGTACCAGTGGCAAAATCACAGTTTTTCCGATCAGCCCCCGATACCGCTCGTCCTCCGGATTAACGGCCACAGCCGTATCGCCCAGCATGGTCTCCGGCCGCGTAGTAGCCACCACAATCGACTCCCCACCCCCCTCTACCGGATAGCGCATGTACCACAGCTGCCCCTGCCGCTCCTCGTGCAGCACTTCCAAATCGCTCAAAACCGTCATGCACTCAGGACACCAGTTGACCAACCGCGTCGCCCGGTAAATGAACTCTTCCCGGTACAGCTGCACAAAAACTTTGCGCACCACGCGCGAAAGCTCCGGCGACAGCGTAAATTTCTCCCGCGACCAGTCGCAGCTCTCCCCAATCTGCTTCATCTGCTCGGTAATTTTTCCGCCGCTCTCTTCTTTCCATTTCCAAACGCGCTTCTCAAACTCCTCGCGCCCCAGCGTCCGGTAATCAATCCCTTGTTCCGAAAGCTGCCGCACCACCACGCGCTGCGTCGAAATCCCCGCATGATCGGTTCCCGGCAGGTACAACGTGTTGTATCCCCGCATCCGGTGCCACCGCGTCAAAATATCAATCTCCGTATGGTCCAGCATGTGCCCGATGTGCAGCGACCCAGTCACATTCGGCGGTGGAATCACAATGGAAAACGCAGGCCCCGGCGCGCCAGGATCAGCCTTAAACAGCTCTTCCTTCACCCAATACTCCGCCCAGCGCGGCTCAATCAGCTGCGGTTCGTAAGCCTTGGCAATCTCTCGTGCCATTACAGTCGCATCTCCCCGTGGCGTTTTTCTCGTATCGTAGGGGTGGGGCTTGCCCCACCCACCCTGCAACTAAAATTCGTTCAGAGCAATCTTTGACTATACGGTGCAAAATCCAACCCCGTCAATTCGACGACGCTATGCTTCGCACGTCTTTTTCCAGAGTTTCTATCCATTTTGCCTCGGGATTACAATCCTGCAACTATCGTCCTTCGACGCACCTTTCCTGCACTCCCGCACATCAGATGGAAGGTCACGATCTTTAAATTAAGGTGCAGTCTGGAAACGGAGAAAAGTATGGGCAAACTCCCGGGTCAAGTCGCTATCGTAACAGGCGCTTCCAAAGGTCTAGGTGCGGGAATGGCCAAAGCGCTCGCCGCGGAAGGCGCCTCAGTGGTCGTGAATTACGCGTCCAGCAAAGAAGGCGCAGACCGCGTCGTCGCCGAAATTACCTCCAAAGGCGGCAAAGCCATCGCCGTGCAAGGCGATGTCTCCAAACACGCCGACATCAAGCGCCTCATGGCAGAAACCAAAAAAGCCTACGGCAAGCTCAACATTCTCGTAAACAACGCCGGCGTCTATGAATTCGCCCCTCTCGAAGGTACCACCGAAGAACTTTTCCACCGCCACTTCAATCTCAACGTACTCGGCCTTCTGCTCACCACCATGGAAGCCCTTCCGCTCTTCGGCCCCGAAGGTGGCAGCGTCATCAACATCAGCTCTGGCGTTAGCACCATGCTGCCTCCTAACACTTCAATCTACACCGCCACCAAAGCCAGCGTGGATGCCATCACAGGCATCCTCTCTAAGGAACTCGGCGCACGCAAGATTCGCGTCAATTCCATAAACCCCGGCTTGATCATCACCGAAGGCGTCATAACCCAGGGCAACGACGAGGGCTACTTCCGCAAATATGTCGAGTCGACCGCCCCGCTAGCACGCGTCGGCCAGCCCGACGACATTTCTCCCACCGTCGTGTACCTGGCCTCTTCCGACTCCAAATACATGACCGGCGAAACCGTTCGCATCACCGGCGGTCTATAACGAAAAAAGGGGCGTGCAAACGCCCCTCATTTTCATCGAATGCGGAAATAATTTTTCAGGGTAGGGAACTGCTACTTCTTCGTGTTCAGTTCTTCTCGAACCATCGCTTCCACCACCGGCTTCAATATCTCTCGCGTAACGGCCTGCAACATCTCCGGGCTCATCTTCGACAGCACCTTGGCCACCATGTCTTCCATGCTGGACTCCGGAGCCTTTGCAGTTGCCACCACCGGAGGCGCTTCCTGCACGGCAGTTTCCGCCACTTGATGCGCTTCTTCGCGAATCGCTTCCACGGTCGCCGCCGGTAACGCCGCCTCTTCTACTTTGGCTTTCACGTCGGCGCTCAAGGCTGGCGCAAGATTGTCCACCGTCGCACCGGGATCTACTTTCGCCACATCTTCATGCACTTCTTCTTGAGCCGTCTCTAAGATCGGTTCCGCCGAATACGCACCCGAAGGAGCCGCAGGCTCGGCCGCCGCGGGAGCATCCCAGGTGGTAGCAAGCTGAGATGCTTTCTGCGCTTCCGCATCCCACGGGCTCGGCACCGACGAAAACCACGAACCGCCAGCCGCGGGTTTCACCGCTTCCGGCGCTGCCGCCGTATTCACTGACGCGCTGACTGGAACCTCGGCCGGGACCGCCACTGGTGCCTCAGCCTGCACTACGCTTGGCGCTGCTGTCCGGACTTCTTCCACAAACTGTTGTTCTTGAGGCGCGGGCATTTGCAGCGGCGCCACTTCCACTGCCGTCTTTGGCTCCAACGCCGAAGCCCATGCGTCTACCGAAAATGGCCCAGCCTTCGGAGTATCCACTCTCGTCTCCGCGGCCGCCTCCACCGGAGCTTCCGTCACATAAGTCCCTACGCTCTGCTCCGTCTGCGCCGCTTCCTCAAATCGCGAAATCTCTTTTTGCGGCGCCCATGAATCATCCCGCATCTTCCGCGCCGGTCCTTCAGAAAACGCCGTCTCGCGCCAATCCTTCACCTTACTTGCAGCTGGCTCTTCCTCCATCGCTTCGCCGCCCGCATCGCGGCGCCAGGAAGCGCTCTTCTCGTCTTCCTCTTCTTCTTCAACTTCGTCTTCCTTGTCTCCACCCTTCCAGTCGCGCTCCAACTCCGGACGCGCCGTGGCTGCGAACGCTATGTCATCTTCCTGCTCTTGACCGGCCACTGGCGTCTCCAGCAGATTTCCGAACGCCAGCGGCTGCGAGCCCGCATCAATCCGTACCGGCGCTGGGCGGCTGGATATCTCCGCGGGTACCGGTTCGCTGTCAACAGATGGGAACTCTTCCACGGGAGCAGGCGTCGGCTGCGGCCGCGGCGCCAGCATTTCCGCAACCCGTCTCGGCTCTTCTTCCTTCGGCGGCGCAGGCGCCCCGCCAATCACCACTCCTGCTCGCGCCAGCGCGGACTTCACCATGGAAATCAGCGGATCAGGCGGCACAAACGGCTTCTTCAAAACTCCATCCGCGCCCACTCGCTGCGCTTCCTGTTCGTCCAGCGGATCAAACGCTCCCACCAGCAAAATCACCGGAATGTGCGCAAGCGAAGGGTCTGTTTTCACATACTGGCAAACTTCGTACCCGTTTCGCACCGGCATGAACACATCGGCAAGCACCAGGTCGGGCTTTATATCAGAAATTTTCCGCACCGCGGCTTCACCATTGCCCACGGCAACGACGTCGATGCCCTGATCTTTCAGGGCAAGCCCCACCATCTTCTGTATGTTGCTGTTATCGTCGGCAACGAGGATTCTGGCCACCAAACACCCTCCGGATGCTCTTCATCCGTTCTTATCGCGTCCACCGCTTCGCGGTGGCATCAACCGCCGGCCGGCACATCTTCGGCCATAATTCAAGACTCCCAAGTATTTGAGCACCCGGCGTGTGCCTCGTCAATCGCAACGCAGTAGCTGTGTGTCGGAAATGAATATGGTCTTTTCGACCCTTTCCATCCTCATTTTCGCCCGCGAAAATGGCAGAGCGTAAGTTTCGGTTGAGCTCGCACGACCAACCGGGATTTTGCGATGCGCTAGCCACGATTAAGTCCGATGTGTATTCTAATTTGCCGACGGATTCCTTTTAGGAGATCAACCGTGATCAAACATCGTCAATGGACTGCGGTGCGGATCGTCTCCGTTGCGGCAGCATTCGGATTTGCGGGGGCCGCACTTCTGGGGCAAGCCGCGCCACAAGGAGGCGCGCCAGCAGGCGGAGCCGCAGCCGCTACGTTGACTCCGTATTCAACGCCCGACAAAACTGCCTCGGCCGGAGTGCCCGACGGCTGGAAGGTGATCCAAGGCGCGAAGACCGTGATTCAAATCAGGGGACCGAACGGTGAGGCCATTAACCTCGGAATCGGAGCTTACGTGAAGGACGGTCCGTTTCAAGCCAAAATGCAGGGCAGTCCCCCGGTCACGATGGCGATGCCCAGCTCGGCCACGCTGCAGCAGAAATTCCTGATGCTGTGGCAGGCACTGACCACAGGAGGCCCTCATTCGGCGAACGTCCAGATTCTTTCCGCGGCGGCTATTCCGATCGCGAAAACAATCGCTGATTGCGGCAAGTTCATTGGAACACTCGACGGGTTGAACGGGCCCGTAACATTCGAGACGGTATTTTGCACGTTACCGGTGGACGCGGGGGGCATCTTTAAGCTGGTTCTCATTGACGCCGAAGTCCCCTCTAGTCTGGCGAAGCAGGAGCGTGCGACCGCGGAGGCCGTGTTGGCCAGCTATCGAGTGGATCCGGCTGCGCTAAGGCAGATGCTTATGCCTTACAATTCGCCGCCGGCTCCCGCCGGAAGCGGAAGCAGCGATCCGGACGCGCTTCGGGCGCAATTGCAACGAAACAGGAACCAACAACGAATGATCGATCAGCAGTTTCAGTGCTACGAAGCGGGCGTGATGCGGGAAGAGCCGGAGTGGAGACTGCCGCCTTACTGCCACTGAGGGTGTCCGGCGATGCGCCACCGTCCGAGGCGTAGGTTTAGCAGCTGGGGAACATGGCATAGGGTGCGCATTGAGACCCGCAGCTTTGATCTTCGACATGGACGGAGTTCTTGTCGATTCAGAAGCGCTCCATGAGCGCTCCAAACGAGAGGCTTTCCGGAGAGCCGGAATTACGCTCCCCGAGAGCGCTTCGCCGCATATATTGGCAGCAGCGATAAGGCGATGATCGACGATCTCGCGTCGCAGTTCTCTCTTGCCGCAGCGCAAAGTGCAGAGATCCAGAGACAGAAGAACGCATTTTACGAATCGTTGGAGTCTACACTCCCCCCGATATCGGGTACTCTCGACTTTGTTCGTTGGTCACACCGGCACTTTCGACTTGCCCTGGCAACATCAGCAACCTCCCGAAATCGGCAGTTCCTCTTGAAGATGTTCGCGATCGAATCCCTCTTTGAGGTTGTGGTGGACGCTGCTCAGTTCAAAACCCAGTGGTTGGCAATCCGGAAGTCATGGCCAAGAGTAGGTCCTGATTAACGCGCTTACGGGAGAAGCGGGGGATCAACCAGCTCGTCGAGATCGGAAGCGGCGATAGCAAAAGGAAACTACTACTCCCAAAAGGCTGTAGACGACCATGTTCGCCACTGCTGAGATCAAAAAAGCTACGGTTTCGCTGGTATTAAGGGCCAATATTAGCAGAATCATAGTCGGCCACAGTACCAGCGGGATCCAGCCTTGGACCTGCGCACCGAGTGACATCACAAAATATATCAGGCAAGGAATCAAGAATCCCGCGGCAAGGAAGTAAAGAACGATTTGGGGACCAGATTTTGCTTTTTCAACCACTACGTTTTCCTTGTTTGGAGGGTGTTACAGGCCGAGTGAGCACGGCCTCCTTTGGCGAATATGACGAAGCCGCAACCGAAATAGGCAACGGTGGCGCCGAGAAACGCGAGAGCGACGCGCGCGTAGTTCACGGAAATTCTCTTAAAGCGGGACTGGGTTCGCGGAGGATTCTACATGGGAAGGCTACTTCTTTGGAAGTTTTGCCGAACTTATTTTCGCGCTCAGGGCTTCCACGCCGGAAAGTAAGGCAAAACCACGTAGAGCCCCAGCTCCTGATAAACGCCCACCGGAAACTCATCCACTCGCAAAAAACAAGGGGTGCGGCGATCGCCGCACCCCATTGCCAACTTGAGTTTTAAATGTTTGCTGAAGCGGACTACCAGGGCACCAGCTTGCGCAGCCCCTTCTTCTTCTTGCTGCTCGATTCCTTCTTGTCTTTCGAATCGCCGCTCTGCGCGTCACCGGTTTTCGCTGCATCCGCTGCTGGCGCTGCATCCGCCGGAGCCGTGTCGCTCTTCGCTTCTGTCCCCGGTGCGGCAGCATCGCTCTTCGCAGGAGTTTCCGTTGTGCCTCCCGTCGTGCTTCCTGTTGCCGGAGGATTCTTCGCGGCCGCGTCGCTCCCAGTGTTGCCCGCCGCTGCCGCAACTGCTGGCGTTTCTGCCGGTGCCTCCTTAGGCTGCTCCGTCGTAGCTGGTTCGGCCGCCGCCCCGTCAGCCGGTGGCGTCGCGCTGTCCGTGCCGCCTACCGTTTCTGCGCTCGCCGTCGAGCCTGACCCTCCCGCAGTAATATTAGCCACTAATCCCGTAGTGCCTCCGCCCTTACCAGCAAGCAGCGATTTCGATCCACCCGACAACAAATCCGCCGTCGACAGGCTGTCCGATTCCGGCTCCATGGTGGGCGTTCCGTTCCTCGCCGCCGTAAGCATCTCCACGCCCGGTCCGTTACTCAGCAGCGCCGGCAGCTTCTTCACCAGGCTCGTGCGCGGCCGGGGAGTATTCTGCTCCGCCGTCATCCACTTCACCGCGTTTGGATCTGCTTGCGGGATCGGCGATCCAAGCGCTTTCAGCTTGTCCTTCGCTCCACCCGCCATGGCCGACAACGGATAATTCCTTACGATTCTCGCGTAATAAAGCGAAGCCACTTCTTTGTGCTCACTCTTTTCGAAAATATCCGCCATCATCCACAGCGACCGGTCAGACTTGCTGTACAGCGGATACCGGTTCACCACGCTCAACAGCCGCGTGGCCGCCGCCCTCTTGTCGCCCTTCATGTAGTAGTAGTAGCCGATGCGGTAGTCGCCCTCTGCCAGCACTTCCTGCACTTCCCGTAAATGCTGTTGCGCCTGCGGCGCCAGGGGATCGTTCGGATATTTCTGCAGAAAAATCTGAAACTCGTCTTCCGCGTCCCGCGCCTGCGTCCTGTCCCGATCGGGCTTTTCCATCTGCTTGTAGTGCGTCATCGCCACTTGCATCTGCGCGTACGTCGCTTCCGGCAAAAACGGGAAGAATACAATGAAGTCTTTGTAACCGGAGACGGCCAGCGCCAGGTTCGACGTCCCGCCCTCCTTGAAGTACGAGTCCGCGATCGCCAGCTTCGCCTTCGCCAGATACTCGCTGTCCGGATACGTATTGATCAGCGTCTGCAGGTTCAACCGCCCGACTTCCTGCCGCCCGTGCTTGACGTCGTCCATCGCCCGGTCATACAAAATCTTGTCAGGCTGCGCGTTGTTGTCCGCGCCGGTGGACTTATCGAGCTTTTTCTTTTTGTGCAGGATCTGCGCATCGCAGTTCGCAGCACCCAGCAAAAACATCCCTGCCAGAAGGCAGCTCGCCACACCTATTACTCTTAGCTTTGAGGTCGCACCACTCACAATTTGGCCCAAACTTCACCTCTCTCGCGAATCTTGGATTCCTCGCCGCAAACCTCGACTAAATCCACTGGAATCTAACACGTCCCGCCCTTCGACCGGCGGCATTCCCGATTATAACCTGAACTAAAGGACAGGTGGAGCAAGAACTTTGCCCGCCCGGACAGGTACCGACCACGCGCCCCCGGCCGTCTAACCCCACCCTCTGTGATGCACAATTTCATCCCCAAAGGTTGCCTGGGTAGGGTCATCCTTCTGAGGATGACCGCTTTTGCCTCTGGGCGTTGCCTCCCCCGATGCGCATGCGCCTCCACAACTTTCAACAAATTGTAACAACCTCCCTCCGCTCTCTCGCTGCTATACTCTCTCCCTTCCGAGGAGCCAGGCCACCAGCCACATCCTAAATGGACAAACGCAAATTTCTCTTCGTCTCTCTCTCCGGCCTCATCGGTGACATCGCCTGGCAAGTCCTCAAAGAAGGCCACGACGTTCGCTATTACATTGAAGCCGAAAAAGAGCGTGACATTGCCGACGGCTTCGTTCCAAAATCTAAAGACTGGGAACGCGACACCAAGTGGGCCGACATTATCGTCTTCGATGACACCCTCGGCCAGGGCGCCAGAGCCCAGGCCCTCCGCGCCCAAGGCAAACCCGTAATCGGCGGCTCTGAATACACCGATCGCCTCGAAGACGACCGCTCCTTCGGCCAGGAAGAGCTAAAAAAAGCCGGCGTCAACATCATCCCCTACCAGGATTTTGACTCCTTCGATCCCGCCATCGAATTCGTAATGAAAAATCCCGACCGCTACGTCATCAAGCCCAGCGGCGAAGCCCAAAACGTAAAACGCCGCCTCTTCGTAGGCGAAGAAGAAGACGGCGACGACGTAGTCCGCATGCTCGAAGCCTACAAGCGCGCCTTCTCCGAAGAAATCAAAGTCTTCCAACTCCAGCGCCGCGTCACCGGCGTAGAAGTGGCCGTAGGCGCCTTCTTCAACGGCAAAAAATTCATCTTCCCGGTGAACATCAACTTCGAGCACAAAAAACTCTTCCCAGGCAACCTCGGCCCGCCCACAGGCGAAATGGGCACCAGCATGTTCTGGGCCGAGCCCAACCGCCTTTTCAACCAAACCCTGCTAAAAATGGAGCCCAAGCTAGCCGAAGAAGGCTACGTCGGCTACATCGACCTCAATTGCATCGTCAACAACAACGGCATCTACCCGTTAGAATTCACCAGCCGCTTCGGCTACCCAACAATCAGCATCCAGCAAGAAGGCATGCTAACTCCCATGGCCGACCTCTTCTGGGAGCTAGCCACAGGCGCCGACCCCAAGTGGCGCACGCGCAGCGGCTTCCAAATCGGCGTCCGCATCGTAGTCCCCCCATTCCCCTTCGACGACGAACCAACTTTCGAATCCTTCTCCAAAAATGGCGCAATAGTTTTCAAGAAACCAAACTATGAAGGCGTCCACATAGAAGACGTAAAAGAAGTAAAAGGCCAGTGGCTGATAGCCGGCACCAGCGGCATAGTCCTAATCGTAGTAGGCACAGGCCAAACCATGATCCAAGCCAAAGCCCAGGCCTATTCCCGCATAAAAAACATAATGATCGCCAACATGTACTACCGCACCGACATAGGCGACCGCTGGGTCGAAGACTCCGACAAACTCCACAACTGGGGCTACCTCAGGTAGGGTCATCCTTCCGAGGGTGACTGTTCTTCTCTGTGTCCTCTGCGAACTCTGTGTTAAGAAAAAATCTTTCACTTCAACGCAGCACCTCGGCCCTGTTCGCTACCTCATTCCCTGAGCCAATCTCTCTGCGAATCTCTGTTAACTCTGCGTCTCTGCGTTATCTTTGCTCTTCTCTCCCGCGTGTAGGGGCGCGATTCAGCGCGTCCCCACTCTTTTGCACCCTGATGCCCAGAGCTGCGAAGGGCACTCCTGCCTGTGCTCTTCAATCTTCGCTGCGGCTAGCCCCGGAGCCCATTTGCCCACCCACTCCGTCCATGCTAGTCTTTGCCTCCCCGTGCCCGACCAATCCCAAAAACAATCCAACCGCATGCTCTGGGCAGGCCTCGCCTTCCTCCTGCTCGCCATCCTCAGCAACGTGCTCTCCTTCTTCAGGCTTTCCCCCGCTCTGCTTCCGTGGGTGATCTTCGCCTTGCCCATACTGGCCTTGGTTTTCCTTCTGATTGGCCTGGTTCGCGCCTTCCGCCAACCGCAAATCCACAAAGGCAAAATCTGGGGCTCGATCGTCACCGTCCTGGCCATTCTGCTCGTCGCGGCCTCGACACTCTTTTTCGTCGGCGCACGCAAACTCCCCAGTTCCGGCGGCGCCCCGCAAGTCGGCCAGCACGTCCCCGATTTCACCTTATCCGACAGCACCGGCCAACCCACCACTCTCGCGCAACTTTTCTCCGCCTCCGCGACCGCAGGCGCGCCGCCGCCCAAAGCCGTTCTGCTAGTTTTCTACCGCGGCTACTGGTGACCTTTCTGCAACCTCGAGTTGCGAGGCATTCAAGAGCGTCTTCCAGAGTTCGCAGCGCAAGGCGTGCGCCCCGTAGCCATCAGCGTAGACGCCCCCGAAGTCTCCGAAAATCTGCGTAAAAAACAAGGCTACGCGTTCACATTCCTCAGCGATCCCCAAACCGAAGCAATCCGCCGCTACGACCTGCTGCACAAAGCCGCCAGCCCCGAAGAGCACGACATCTCCCGCCCCGCTGAATTCCTAGTCGACCGCTCCGGCATAGTCCGCTGGGAAAACTTCACCGAAGACATCCGCGTCCGCCCCCGCGCCCAACAAATGCTCCAGGCAGCCCAATCCCTCCACTGGTAACCCGCAGGCTCCGATTCCCGTGCTCTTCGCACATTTGCCACCGACGCAACAATCCGTGACATCGCGGGTCAGGGGCAGCGCATCAAAGTCACGCTGGCCGCGGATTTCCATGCTTTGTTGGCTATCCCGGGCGCGATCGGCCCATCCGTGATTCGCGTCCGCATCGAGGGCTTACAAGCGGAACTTCTCGTCAGCCTGTTCATTGCCTAAAAGGAGAACGACAACATGCCGTTAGTACGAATTGACGCGTTTGAGGGACGGAGCGATGCCGAAGTAAGAACACTGCTCGACGCCGTTCACCGCGCGGTCGTAAAAGCTGTTCACATTCCGGAGCGTGACCGCTATCAGGTTTACCACGCCCATCCCAAGGGCCATTTCATCGTTCAGGATACCGGCCTCGCGATTCCGCGCACCGATAAGGTAGTGGTCATCACCGTATTCAGTAAGCAGCGCGAAGAAATTCTCAAGCGCAGGCTCTACAAAGAGCTGACCGAGGAACTCTCGAAATCTTCGTCGATCGCGCCGAGTGACGTAATGACTTGCATCGTCGAAAACACCGCCGCCGACTGGAGCTTCGGAAATGGTGAGCCGCAGTTCCTGACAGGCGAGCTCGCCTAGCGATTCCCCGTTGGGGGGCGGCGGACAGTCCCTGGTCTCCCACTCTCATTTTGCATACCCTGTTTACCCCGACGAACGAAGGGAGCTGCGATGGGCACGGAGCAGCCCGACGCCTTTTCTCTCACGTTCGCTCCTGCGCGGTTTTTGCGTCCCGGAGCGGTTTTAAGAGGCGAACGTGTCGAGCTGCGCAGTGAAAAATCTCTCTTCTCTGCGCCCTCTGTGAACTCTGCGTTAAGAAAAACATTCCACTCCAAGCATCCTGTTCGTTGTCGCCATAAATACCATACCTCCCACCAGTCCCAACTATGGTAGAATGACGCATGGCCAGCCCGCGCAAAATAACGGTTGAAGTCCCCCCAGACCTCCTGAAAAAAGCCCAGCGCGCCAGCGGCAAAGGCATCACCCAAACCGTCCGCACCGGCCTCCAACTCCTCGCCGCCACACGCGCCTACGACCGCCTCCTCAAATTCCAGGGCAAAGTCCGCTTCTCCCGCACCTGGCAACAACTAAAAGACGACCGCTGATCAAGCCGCCCTCAATCGAAATAAGAAATGGTCACCGCCGATACCAGCACCTGGGTAGCCTTCCTGAACGGCAATCCAGGCGACGACGTCCTCCTCCTGAAAAAATCCCTCCAGGACCATCAAGTAACAATGCTCCCGGTAGTCCTAACCGAACTCCTAAGCGACCCAAGCCTCCCGCCAGAAGTAGCCGCAAGCCTCTCGGATCTCCCCCTAATCGACCTCGAACCCGGCTTCTGGCACCGCGCCGCCACTCTCCGCTCAAAAGTCCTCGCCAAACGCCGCCGCGCCCGCCTCGCCGACTCCCTAATAGCCCAACTCTGCCTCGACGCCAACATCCCCCTAATCACCCGCGACCGCGACTTCCGCGCCTTCGCCCAATCCTCCAACCTCCATCTGCTCCTCACGCCCTAATCCCTGCGGTCCTCCTCCTCAAACTCGGCACGCTTGAGGATAAACGAGCATCATTTGTAATTCCCCGGTGAATTAAAGAAATAGTATCCTTTGATTATTTGCCACAACAGGGGACTAATGAAGTAACAAGTTCCGAACTACCTCGCAAAATACCCGGTCTTAGCCCGCACTTTCAACCCCTCACGCTTCGGCTTAATCACAATCTTCCGAAACGAATCATCCTTCATCGGATCAGCAGGGTAGTACCCCAGCTCATACGAAGTCCGCAACTCTTCCGCAATTTGCAGCAAATACGTATGCGCATCGGTAGTCTCCGCATCAATGTGCGCCCCGCCGGTCTCGCGCGCCACGCGATCCATCACGCTAATCCCGTACTTGTTCCGCGCCGTCAATTTCCCGTGCTCTTTGTCCGTGTACCGGATCGCGTACACCAGCACGTTCTCGCTCTGCGCCGTCTCAATCGTCGTCATCATGTCGTGCGAACTGGAGTTGTCCTCGCCATCGCTGAAAAGCAAAATCGCCCGTCGCCCATTCTCCATCGCCAATTTCTCCGTCACCGAATAAAAGATCGAGTCATAAAACGCCGTCCCCAAATCGCGATTCTCATCGGGCCCCACCAGCGGAAAATGTTTGTTGCTCTTTTGGTACGCCTTCCACTCGTCCATCAGCCCGCTGCCCGACGACGAAAAATCGCTCACCAGCTTGATGTGGTTCCCAAACCCAACCAGAAACACCCGGTCCTTGGGCCCCAGAACATCCTTGAAGAAAACGTCCAAATCCTTGTCATGCTGCTTCGAAAAATGATCCTGGCTTCCGCTGGCGTCCACAACTACTCCCAGCGTCAACGGCACATCCAGGCTGCGCGCAAAGTGGCTGATTTTCTGAGGCAACGCGTCTTCAAAAATTTCCACATCGTCCTGCGTCAAATCATTGACCAAAGCCCCGCGCGCATCCCGCGCCACAAACGACACGTTCACCAGGTTCACTTTGACTTGAATCTGCGCCTGGCCGCCTGCTTGCCCATGGCTCAGCGCAGCAGCGATCGAGAGGACTCCAACGCCAAGCACCACCAGCAATCCAGCGCGAATGCGCACGCGTTACCCCCTTTGTCGGGCGAACATAGCCCGCACTCAAGCCGGAGTCTTGTTGTCGTCGCTTCGCGCTTCAAGGTACAGCAATTGAAAACTGCTCCCCGTCCCATTCGGCTTCACGCTAACCAGATGCTGCTTTTCTTTCGATCCCGCCTTGAACAGCATCCCGCCACTATCCGGCTTGTCGTCTCCGCAAGTCAGTTTCCTGGACGAATCGCCCTTATCCTTGTCGCTCGGGGCCTTCGGGGGATCGCTGCAATTCAAAACACTTCCATATTTCGACAGCGCCTTCTGATAAAAAGCCGCCACTTTCTCCGGCGAATCATTCGACTCCATCTTCAAAACCACCAGCTTGAAACCAAACGAACTCCCCCAAAGTCCCAATTTCGCGGCCGTCGAACCGTCGCCATCTTCCTTGGCCGGCTTCGCTCCAGGATACAGAGGCAACCCCGCTTCCTTGGCGGTAGCATTAGCGCTGACCATCAACCCCGCCTCGCTCCCATCCTTGCTAGTCACCGTCACATTGACGCCGCTCTTATCTTTATCCTGTCCAGTCGCTCCAACCGCTACCAAACTCAACACTCCGCACAACCCAACGCCGACCAAGCCAATTCGTTTCCACGCACGATTCTCGAATCCACTCATGCCACCCTCCTTAACTTCTATTTCAACTCGCTCACTCCACTACCGAACAGGACGCCATTCCACCGCAATTGTTTCACGGTCAATGTACCGCCAGCCTTAGATACGACTCCCCGGGCACTAAAGTTCCCGCAAATCGCCCCCCACTCTGCACCTCCGTTCAGGCCCTCCCCATTCAGAAAAACCCGGGAATATTTTGAAGTTTTCCCAGGTCCCTCCAGGTGGTACCGTGTGCCTCGTTGTTGGCAAACGAACACCGCTCGACGTACCAAATTCACAAGGAGATTGCGAATGAACCGTGCTTTAGCCCTAATGCTTTTGCTAGCCGCTACGCCCCTGGCAACGCCCGTGGCGCAAGAGGCGCAAAAGCCGGAAATGGCAAAATTGTCGCTGAAAGTAGGTGATGTCGCCCCCGACTTCATCCTCCTCAGCAACGAATGGAAAAAAGTAAAGCTCAGCGACTTCCGCGGCCAGAAGAACGTCTTTCTCGCCGTCTACGTCCTGGCTTTCACAGGCGGTTGAACGAAACAACTTCAGGCGGTCCAGGCTGGAATCGCCTCAGGTAAGATCGACACCACAGATACTGCAGTTTTCGGCGTGAGCATGGATTCCCCCGCAGCGAACGCCGCCTTCGCCAAGCAAGCCAACATCACCTTCCCGCTCCTCAGCGACATGAACAAAAAGATGCTGACAAGCTACGGCATCCTGAAGGGCTACGACGTCCAGAACGAAACCTACCAGTGGGCTCTCCGCGCCAACATCGTCATCGATAAAGAGGGCGTCATCCGCCACATCGAAGAAGGCGACAGCGCCGTCGACCCCAACACCGCGCTAACCGCCTGCTCGGTTCTTCACAAAAAGGAGCCGTCAAAATAAATGTTCGAGGTTCTCACAACTTTTCGCAAGCCTCTGGCGAGTCACGGGAGCAAAGCTCCCGTGACTCGTAGCAGGACAGACTTCAGTCTGTCTGGATTTCAAGCGAGCCTCGCACCATCCGTAGTATCACAGAGCGACACTATGCGGCCGCTTGCCTCTCCGTTGTTCTCTAAGGTTTCTCCGAAAAATTCACGACTTCATTTTCGAGCGGCATTTCGTTTTTGTGAACAACCGCGGGCCCTTTCGCATCCGCCGGCTTCCATCCCCAACCAGTTCCAGCCACTTCAAACGACGCCAGCGAATACGGCAATCCCTCCGCTCCCAGGGGTGAGTTCCCATTCTCGATGTGAAAATGCAGATGCGGCTCCGTCGAATTCCCCGAATTTCCAACCAGCCCAAGCACTTGCCCGCGCCGCACTTTATCCCCAAGCTTCACGCGCAAAGATCCCGGCTGCAAATGCGCATAAAACGCAAAATGCCCGCCGCCAATATCCAGAATCACGTGGTTGCCGCCCACGGTTTCCAGCGTGATCGGCACTGCCCGCGAATTTGCCCCCGGAATATTCTCCGGAATGCCATCCTTGGTTTCCGTCACGACGCCGTCCGCCACAGCCACTGCGTCATTCCCATACGCCAAATAATTTTTGTTGTCCTTCTCATCCCCTTGAAATGTCTTCCCGTCGTCGCGCAGCCGAACCCAATCAATCGCAAAACGCTGCGAAATCGCCGCGTGCCCGTCAATCGGAATGAGCGCCTTCCGGTGGCCCGACGTATTCGACGGCCCGTTGGCCGCAAGCCAATGATCTCCGCGCAGCGGAGAACTGATTGCAATCGCGCCGCGTCCGACCGAAATCGGAGCCGTTTCAATCGTCAACTCTTCCGGATACGTTCCAATTTTCACCGTGATTTTTTGCCGCACCGTCGCCGGCACAGCCTCCAACGTATCGACCGTGGCCCACATATAAACGATGGCCAGCGCGCCCGGCTCGATCTTCGATTTTTCCGTTGCGCCTGTATGTCCCGGCCTCGCCAGTACGGTATCCACGTCCGCGCCGGAATATTTCACCAGCGAACGCTCCGCCGAATCTCCCGACACCATCTCTATTTGCGTCAGCCGGTGCTCCCAGCGGTCCATGTTGTTCAAATGCAATTCATAAACGATGTGCCACTTCCCATCCGCCTTAAAAGCCGTCGGCGCAATCGGCACAACGACGTCATCGAAAACAGAAAGTGGTTTTTCCTTCGGACCCTCCGGCGGTTTTTGCGCTGCGGCGTCTTTCGCCGCATCCTCGGTGTTTCGCACAAAATTTAGCGCCCGCCCCGACGCGCCCCCTTGCGTCCACGTCCCCTTCAACTCTGTTCGCGCCGCGTTCAGCGTCCCGTCATAAATGCCGCCGGCCGCTCCCACCTCAAAATGCACTGCATCGCCCTTGACGCTGATTTTTTCCAGGGGAAACGTCGAGCCCTGATCCACGCTTTGCCCTTGTCCCGTAAATTCGCCGTTCGCTCCCTTGGTGATCGTCAAGGCGATGCGCAGCTTGTTATCACCCTCGCCCAGCGTGCCTTTCCAGGTCCCGGCAAAATCGTTGCCCGAAGCCGCTGCCTGCGCCAGCGTCCGGCAGGGAAGTGAAACAAATAGTGCAATGCCAAGCAGGATCGCAACCAGCGCGCGCATTCGCCTCACCGGCGAACCAGGTTCTTCCGCTCCAACGCGCAATAATGTAAGCCTGCTAGTCATAATCTCGCTCAAGACGGTTCTCCTTTTCCACCGGCAACATTTGTTTCATTCTGGCCGCCTATACAATACACGATATCGCCGCGCCGGTGGCTCCTCGTTATCAAAATAATTTTCAAAGCTCTCTTCTTTCAGCCCCGCGCGGATAAATTCCGCCAACTCCTCGCGCGTCAATGGCCACGGCATCTGTCCTTCCGGTTCGCCCGGCTCCCGGCCTCTGGCGATCACCAGCAGCGATCCGCCGGACTTCACGAACGAGGCGATTCTCTCGATGGCTGCGGCACGCAGCGAGCCCGATAGCGCCTGTACGGTGTTGGCCTCAAAAAGAAAATCAAAATGCCGTTCCCATTCTCGCGGCGGGTGAAACAAATCCGCAACGCGATAATCCACTTTGCTCTCTGGAAATCGCTTTATTGCCGTTCGAATCGCCGTCTCAGAAATATCGAACGCCGTCGTCTGGAATCCCCACTGGGCGAACTGCTCGGCGTCATCGCCGAGTCCACAACCAATCACCAGCGCACTCTTACCCTCGGTCTTTTGCGGCCGCGTTTTCCAATATTCAGCAAGATCCGCATTGCCCCGCCTGTCCGCCCAGGGCACCACGCTCTTGCCTTCTTCGCCCTCTTTATAAAGCGCCTCAAACCACCCCGTCGGATCACCCTTCTGCTGAAACTCCGCCGCCAACTCTCGCGCTCTCGTTCGGTCTCTCATGCTCGGCTTGCCTATTTGCTTCCCCAAAGAAACTTGCTGATATTCTCATTCAGAAATTTTGCATCCGCGGGATCGGCTGCCGCTCCCGCAGGGTGTCCCCAGAGCGATGGAATCGGCATCAGCGTCCCTGTTTTCATGAACACGGCTTCGTACTTTGCGTCCTCCACCGGAAAATACAAATCCGTCGCCGACGGCATATACAAAAACGGCACTTTGATGGAACCGAGCGCCTTCTCCACATCTCCGCCAAAACCCGGGGTAGTTCCCACGTCGTGCTTTTCCCAGGTCCGCATCTGCAAAATCAAATTGTTGGCGTCCGCACCGGGAATAAAATTGGTCTTCAAGTTATTCACAAAACCCTCGAACGTCGTCCCCGGTTTCGAAGCCTCCCGCCACAACTCCTTCCTCCACCACTCCTGCGAAAAAAGCCATGCCTCCCAGACAATCGCAAACGCCTCAATCCCTTTTTTCGGCTCCTCCGTGTAGTCGCCATTCGCGAAGACGGGATCGGTCGTTATGGCGTTAATCTCGCTCTCCAGCCGCACGATGCCGTGCCCATAAGTTTTCGCTGTCCCCGACGTCGCCACAATCCGGTCGGCAAACGCCGGATAGCTAACGGCCCACTGAAACGCCTGCTGCGCCCCCATCGAAAATCCCACGACCGCGCGCAAGTGTATAACCTTCAACTCTTCCGTAAGCAGCCTGTGCACCGCTTCGACATTGTCGCGAATCGTCGTTACAGGGAACCGCGGCCCATGAAACGGTTCGGGCGTATTGCTCGGCGAGGACGAATTGCCATTTCCAAACAATTCCGTAGCCACCAGGAATAATTTCGCCGGATCGAGCGCTTTATCCGCCCCAATCAACCACTCATACCCGTGAAAATTGGCCATGTAATGCGAAGGCAAGAGCACCGCGTTGTCCTTCGCCGCATTCAAATGCCCGTACGTTCCATATACCACGCGCGCCTGTGGCAACGTAACTCCGCTCTCCGTCTTGAAATTCGCAATCACAAACTCGTGCCGCTCCGCCTGTGGTTCCTTGCTCTCCGCCGCATCCTGCGCAAAGCTGCCGGGCGCGAGAAGTCCCAGCCAAGCAACCAGAAATAACCCGATCTTTTTCATCTTCAACATAGCTCCTCATTTTTCGTGGCGCAACCACCACGACCCCATCGAGTTTATGGACGCGATATCGAAGATTCCAGGCAGCAACCGGGGAATCGCGCCCTTCGTTAGCCCGACACCGTCACGTATCCTATCACCACGGCTTTCCCTGCAGCCCGGCCCACCCTCCTCCTCAATTAACCTCGACTCTACTAGTTACGATTTGGGCGATTCGCAAGCCACCAGCCCCCGTTCCGTCGTAACATCATTAAGTAGGGGAGTCCTTCGGAGGCCACTCATTGGGAGCTGAACGACGTCGCACGCCCAGGTACACTTTCATCGCCAGCGCCGAACTCATTGAAGAGGCTTCGGACGTGCGCATCGCCACGCGCGTCAGCGAACTGAGCCTCTACGGCTGCTACCTGGATATGATGAATCCGTTTCCGGTGGGAACTCTCGTACTCGTGAAGATTTCCGCGGGGGATGGCTATTTTGAGTCCAAGTCAAAAATCGTCTACGCGCAGACCAACATGGGCGCGGGCGTTGTTTTTCTGGAGACGCCGGCAGAGCACAAGCCCGTTTTGGAGCGCTGGCTCGAAGAGGCCGGGCGTACGCAGCAGAATCGCGTCGGCTGATTTCGCCTCATTAACTCCGTTTTGATTCGTTGTCTCTGTTTTGTTCCGTTCAGAAACTTCATTCCTTGGTCTTTTCAGCGCGAGCGGTTCTCCGTTTGCGCAGCGGTGTTACTTCCCGTGCGATTTCTCCTGCTGATCCACCGCGTCGTGCAGGCCCTCCAGCAGCTTGCTCTTCTCTTGTGCGCTGTTTGTTTTCCGCACCTCGCCCCATAGCGCACTTCCGCTTTTTGACTCAAGCAGCGTGACCCGCGTGCATCCAGGCGGCGCAAGTTCGTCTCCCGCGGCAGGGTTTTCATTCGCCGGTTTCGGTTCGTACCTGGCGTTGGGATCGCCTCCCGGAACGAATTTCACGGCGCTGCTCCCGGTAAGCCGCAGCACCAGATCCGCCTTTTGCGGCGTTTCGACAATTTCATACCGCCCCCACTTGGTCAGTCCCATATACGCATCATGCTGAATTTCCGCGTCGTTGGTCTGGTTGTCCACGTAGATCGTTTTGGCGGAAAGCACTTTCGAGGGAACAGCCGCGCGCTTGTCTTTTGCCTGCAAGACACCAAAACCCAAAAGCAACATGGTTGCTAAGATCGCCGTAACAGAAAAAACGCGCATCGCTTTTTTCATGGGGACACCTCGGTCTACAGATTCCTGGAGCTGGTGACCCTCCCACTCTAGGAACTCGCTTCATTGTGCGTAACTGGCCCTGCGACGCAAAAAGGGCCACTCGCCGCGCGATAGCGGCGCCTGCCCGCACTGGCAGGGAAGCCAGACTGGAAAGACTCAGCTTGGGCGCAGTGGGACGCGTGGTCATGGCATTCACTTTCCAAAGCTGGACGCAGACATCTACGTGCCAGCCTTGTTGGAGGGCTTCCTCGGTTCCAGGAAATGGATGGCCGCCAGGCTCCGCAAAGCCGGCGGAAAATCCAGGAGCGCGGCCAAGCGAATCTCCTCAAAAAGGAATGGCAAACTGGGAGGCAGACCGAGGAAGGCTTTGGTCAAAGTCTGATTACCGATCTAGATAGTCGTCCGCGTTTTCGCCCTGTCCGCGCGTTCAGGTTTGCAACTGCGCAAGTCAAACTTTTTCGGCGTTGCCCGGGTTTGCGTCTCGCGACTACAGTGAATGCACATTGGTCCCTCCCACCCTGGACTCAATCACGTCTTGGTGTGAATTCAGGGAGGGATTATGTGGACCAAGCAGCAAACGCTCGCCGATACGCCAGCGCCATCACACGAACAGGCGCCCGCATCCAACGTCTCAGCCTTTAGCGCGCCTTCATCGCCTCGTTCGATTACTCCGAAGCACTTTGCTTTGGCACGGCTCGGCTCCAGCCTGCAAATTAAGGGGCAGATCACCGGAAGCGAAGACCTGCAGATTGATGGCATCGTGGACGGCCCGATTTCGCTCACTGGACACGAACTGACGGTCGGCCCGGATGCGCAGCTCCATTCGGAAATTCACGCCGGCGAAGTCGTAGTTTACGGCAAGGTTGTCGGCAATGTTCACTCGCGCGGACGTGTCGACATTAAGCAGGAGGGCTCCGTCACCGGCGACATCGCCTCCGCGCGCATCAGCATTGAAGACGGCGCGCATTTCAAAGGCCGCATTGAAATCGATCCGGCAAAATCCCAAATCGCAGCCGATTAACTGGGCGCGGCTGCGTTTCAGCCGTCATTCCGGACTGGCGGATTATGGCTAGCAATTCAGAGCTGGGCGAAGAGCCCGAACCGGTGAAAGGGCTGCAGAGAGAATCGATGACCATGGCGCGTTTGTAGAGGTCGGCGACGCCGGAAGAATCGGAGGCTCGCGAGAGCGCGAACAGACGAGGGGCGAGGAGTGCTGAGGCCGAGAGTTGGAGAACCGAGATGTGAAATTCGCGGCGATTCAAGAGACGCTCCTCGGTGAACGAATGGAAACGCGGATTATACAACGGGGATGTAGCTGCCGTTTGCCAAGACGAATCTTTCACTTCCTGCTCCATGGTACGGAGGCCGCTGGAAAGAACTGTCCCGTGACTTTCAGGCTAGTTGGCGACGGTTAGCTCGATGGTGATGGAGTTGGGGATGCGCTGGCCGGCTAGCGGAGCTTGATCGATGACCGCGCCATGAGGCCACTGCGGCGCAGAGACGTAATTGACCTTGCGGCGGAGGCCGGCGACGTCGAGGCGATGCTGCGCGTCTATTTCGTTCAAGCCCACGAGGTGCGGCATGACGTAAGCGGTTTCGCGCTGCCCGGCGGAAACGAGAACATCGACGCGGGGGCTGGACGCGCCGGCGCCGGGACGCGGGGTCTGAATGATGACCGTGTCGGCGGGCTCGTCGGGCATGGTGACGGCGGAAACTTCGCCGACTTGCAAGCTGCTGCGCAGCAATTGAATACGCGACGCGCGCAGCGAATTTCCTTCGAGCAGAGGAATTTGAAGCTGACGCTGGCCGAGGCTGAGCACCACGTGCGCCTGCTGCGAAACTTTCATGAGCATGCCCGGCGGCGGGCTCTGACGCACGACGGCGTTGATGGGGAACTCGCTGTAAATATGGTCGGCGACGCGCAGAAGGAGGCCGTGGGAGATGAGCAGGCCGTTAGCTTCGGCCACATTTTTGCCGACTAAATTAGGCATCGTCGTTTCGCGCCCATGTATCGCGATGCGCATCGCCGTGATGGCGCTGAGAAACGCCGCTGCCGCCAGGATGAACACCAGCAGCGACATCCGGGTCACCCATTCGAGGCGTTCTCTGAGAGTCATGGAAGTTGGCTGAACTCAGGCAACATTAATATAAAAAAGCGCGAAAATCGAAATTAGAAAAACGAAGTGTGAGTTTCCTATTTCGAGTTTCGCCATTTTGTTGCCGCGGAGTTCCCCTCGTCAGTGTAAAACCGCCTGACTGGCGGCCCAAGAAGTTTTTACTTCTTCAGCGGTGGCGCGGAATAGTCCGGCAATTTGTCTTTGCTGGTGTCGGCGCGCTTCACTTCGAGTTCGTCGAAAAGCAGCGACGGGCAAATGATCGTCGTGGGCACGCCGCCAGAGCGGTTGCTCACCAGCGGGTCGTTGCCGACCGCGATGAGATTGCTGCGCAGCGCGCGAACATCCAGTTCGCTGAAGACGGCCCCGCGGACCAACTCCTCGTGACCATCGGCGTAGACGCGATACAGCAGCCGCGGAGAATTGCCCGGGCCGAGCGTGTCCACGCGATAGGCGTACGGCTTGCCCTGATCCTTGACCATCTGCACGATTTTCTTCTTCAGCTCGTCCGGTGGCTGCGCTTCCGCGCTTTTCAGCAGCAACACACCGAGGCTTGGAGCAGGGAAAGAGCCGGGCGCAGCGCGGCCGTGGCCATTGGAAGCCGGAAAATCGCGAACAGGCTGGCGGCCCAGCAAATAATTGCTCAGCATCCCGTTTTCAATGACGTTGACGGTCTTGGCCTTCACGCCTTCATTGTCCACTTCATAACTTCCGACCAGCGTGTGGCCTTGAAATTCCTTGAGCGTGGGATCGTCGATCAGCGTAAGAAAGCTCGGAAGCACGCGCGTCTTGTAACTCGTCGCGAATGCGCCGACAGTGCGGTTTGGCCTCCCGAGCTGCGGCTTGCGGCCCACTACGTTCGAGCCGACCAGCGAGGCGATAACGTCATCCGCGGCATCCGGCGCGAACAGCACCGGCCCACGATAATCTTCCTCCACGATCGGTGCCTTCCGAAGCTCCATCACGGTTTCGAGAGCCTGCTTCACGTCGCTCACAAGTTTTTCCCGCGTCGGCATTTCCTCCGCGCGGCCCACCATCCAATAAGGGTTGCGGCTCAAGCGCATGCCGTCTTCCGCTTGCGCGGAGCTGTTCAGTTGCAGGTTGTACGTCGTCTGGCCGTTGCGCGTGATCGTGCCTTCGGAAGTCACAAAATATTCATTGATGGCGCTGAATCGCGCCGAGGCGGTGACCGACTGGATTTCTGGGTACTGCCGGTAAAGATTGGTCATGTCTTCCAAAGTCTTGCGCCACGTCGCTTCGTCGAGTTTCAGGGAAACCGTGGGCTCGATGGCGGTGATTACCGGCTCTTTGGAAAAATCGTCGACCGGATTCGGGTCGGGACTGAACCGCTTCATTTCCGATTGCTTGTCCGCGAGCGCCTGGCCGGCAGCCTTGTAAGCCTCATCCGTGGTGAGCCATATCTGGTGGCGCAGAGCGATGGGATCATTGTCGAGTGGCAGAATATTCGTTTCGCCCATGCCCTGGCCGAAGTAGCTGTCCTGCTTGTAGTCGCCGACGCGAACCACCACGCGCAAAATCCGCAGATGCACGCGCTGGCTTTCGCGCAGCGCACCAAAAGCCGCTTCCGCGTCGTAATCATCCACGTCGTTGACGCGGTATTCGATGTAATAAGGCGCCTGAACTTGATCGATTTTCAGCTGCGCCTTCGACCGGTCGAGCTCCGTGAGAAGTGCTTCGAGCAAACCATCTCCCCCAGCAGCAGCGTGGGGCGTGCCAGCGTCACTGTCAGTCGGAGAGGGGATTGCCCACGTATTGTTTGAGGAGGCTTCGTGCGTAGCGGCGCGAAGATGCGCGACGCCAAAGAACAAGGATGCCGTAAGAAGTGACCCCGTCAGGGTGCGCAGAATTTTCACGGCTTCACCTCTGGCTTTGCCTGACCGTCTTTAGCGGCAGCGGCTGGCTTGCTGTCTTCAAACCCCGGCGGAGGCAAAATAGGCGGCCGGTCATGCGAATGCTGGCGTTTCTGGACTTCCATCTCCGAGAAAAGCATCGCAGGAGCAACCGCGGAAACAGGCACCTGCCCGCTTTCCGCGCCGCAAACCCCGTTAAAAACGTGCTGCTGGTCGCCGGTTATCATGATCCGCGTGAGCGCCGCGAGCGGCGTCCCCACAATGTCCACGCCGCGAACCAGTTCGTCAGGCCGGCCGTCCGCATAGACCTTGTAAACAATCACCGGCAGCACCTGGAAAGCCTGCGGAAGGGACCGTTGGGTTAGAGTGAAGCCTCCCTGAATATCGTCGAAGTACAATCCGTACTGTTTGTTTTGTTTTTTGACTTCATCGATCAGCTTTTGCCGCATATCCGCTTCTGGAACGCTTTGCGTGGACGTTACGATCAGGTTGCCCTGCCGCCCCGTAGGCATCAGCCCAGGCTGATTTCGTCCATGTCCATTCGACTGGCTGAAATCCTTAATTGGCATCCGCGACAGCAGGAAGTTCTTCAAAATTCCATCCTTAATGACCTCCACGCGCCGCGAAGGAACGCCCTCGTTATCGAAATCGTACGTGCCGGCAAGTTTCGTTCCGCCCACTTCTTGCAGGGTTGGATCGTCGGTGACACTCAAAAAGTTCGGCAAAACTTCCTGCCCGACTTTTTTCGTAAACGTCTGTCCCTCATCTTCATCTCGCTGACGATGCCCTTCAAGACGGTGCCCGAGCACCTCATGAAAAAACACCGCCGCCGCGCGCCCGCTCAATAGCGCCGGTCCATCGTAGGGCTCGGCCACAGGCGCAGCCTTCAACGCCTTCAGATCCTCCGCCATCTTGACGATCTTGGCGTTCAGCTCCGCCTCGCTCGGCAAGCCCGCAGCCGAAGGCGCCTGGAACGTTTCCACCCGCAGCAATTCCATCCCATCATCGGAGCGCGTTTGCGCTTCCATCACCATCCGCGTGCTCGCGCTCGGCGTTTCAATCGCGCTGCCTTCGCTCGAAACCATCCGTGCGTTGGAATCCGACACCTGCACCACCACCGTCGCAAAATAAATGTCCGGGTATTTGCGGAAAGCCCCGGACAATCGCCGCACTTCCGCTCCCCACGCCGCCCGATCGAATGCAGGCGGCGCAGTCACGTTTGCCAGGTGCGTTTCCGCTACCTCTTTCGAAAAATCCGGCGACTTGTCCTCTTCTTCCGCGCGCACCGCCGTATTGGTCTTCACGTTCAGAAACGCCGGCGCTGCCCGTTTGAATTCGCGGTCCGTCAATTCCCACAAAACGCGCGCAATCGCGTCCTGATCATCTCCAACCGGCAACGTGCCGGAAGTCATTCCCGTCGAGCGGCTCTGCCCGTGCGTATTGTCAAGAGCAGCCGATCCAACGCGCATCGTCACATCGGCCTGCCGCCGCTGCAACGAAGCATCCGTCAGCAGACTTCCATACGCCCCCACCAGCACAACCAGGTTCTGGTCGTACACCGTGTAGCTCATGAAGTACGGCGCAGCGTCAGACTCCGTCTTGCCCAAATCCGCAGTCGCCCGCGCGAGTTCCGCTTGCATGACTTTCATCACCGGGTCGCTGGTTCCTTTGGGAGCAGGCTTATCTGCAGCCGCAGACGCGGCACTCTCGTTGGCCGCCGACACCAGCGGCAATCCGACAAGTTGCCCGGCAAGCGCCCAGCACGCCGCAAACCGCAAAACCTGTTTCGCGCCGGTTTTCACGCTACCGCGCATTCGCATCAATCCAGAACTTTTCATGGAATGTGATCTCCCAATGCTGGCCCATCTAAAACCATTCATGCCGCAGATCCGAGCAGACAAGGATTGCACGAGTGGGTCAATTTCCAAGTATGCCTAAGCGTCGGCCTGCGCGCAATTCAGGTTTCGCCGAAGTGTTCGCCGGAGGGCAAGTGCGTCCCGTTGGCAAACTCCACCGCGGAAACTTGCCCGCGGCCTTACAGTTTGACGGCGCGAAGCCATAAATAGGTTGCGCCACACGAAATACTGCGCTTTCGCGTGTAAATCAAAACCGAGAATGGCATTATGGCTTTGAGCGCTGGAAGCGTCGCGATGAAGATGGTGACCGCAAGTTGGTTTAGAATGCGCTCTTACGCAATTTTGAACGAGGTCAAGAAAGAGCGCATCACTGTTTTGATTACCAAGCGCGGTTAGCCGGTCGCAAAGTTGGTTCCAAATGCTAAGAAGAAAGGTGACATTTTCGGTTTTTATCGTGGGAAGGGCAAAATCACAGGCGACATCGTTTCCCCAATACTGTAAGTTCAATTTCAGATCACTCGCCGCCGAAGTGTTCGCCGGGTTGCAGCCTTTCTCCGATAGCGTATTCGTTAGAGGAAATCCGTTTGCGACCTTCGAGTTTGACCGCTTGAATCCGCAAATAAGTTGAGCCGCCGCACCTGACAAGGATTTCGTTCCGTTGAAGCACCAACGAGCCGGGCAAAGCGCTAGCGATTGCAGCCGAATTTTGCTCAACCAAAGGCTCGGGCGCAGGTGCGCCCCAAATGTGGCACCCCTGGCCACGGAAAGTGGTGTAAGCACCCGGCCAGGGCGCAAAGCCGCGTATGCGATTGAAGATCTCCTGCGCCGTTCGCGACCAATCGATCCGCCCGTCTTCCCGCTTCAACATTGGCGCGCTGGACGCCTGCGAGTGATCCTGCGCCCGCGCAACGATTGTCCCGGCGGACAAGCCCCGCAGAGTATCGGCCATCAGCGGCGCCCCAAGCTCCGACATCCGCGCGGCGAGTTCGGGCGCGTTTTCCGCCGCACCGATTTCCATCTCTTTTTGCAGCAACATTTCCCCAGTGTCCATCCCCGCGTCAATGCGCATGGTCGTCACCCCAGTTTTTCTCTCACCATTGACGATAGCCCAATTAATCGGCGCGGCCCCGCGATATTTTGGCAGCAGCGAAGCATGCAGGTTGATCCACCCAAGTTTGGGTATGGGCAGAAGCCGCGCCGGAATGATTTGCCCATAAGCGATGATGACGATGACGTCTGGCACCAGGCTTTCCAAAAGGCTCTGCGCTTCCGGCGCGCGTATTTTTTCCGGCTGATGCACCGGAATGCCCGCCGTCAGCGCGGTTTCTTTCACCGGCGAAAACGAAACTTCTTGCCCGCGTCCGCGCGGCCGGTCCGGCTGCGTGATAACACCAACAATTTGAAACTCAGCCCGCACGGCAAGGCTCTTAAGCGTCGGCACCGCGAATTGAGGAGTACCGCAAAAGACTAAGCGCATGAAAAACGGCCAGTGTTCGGGCTGTAGGGGTTGCTGCAGGGGCGCGCTTCAGCGCGTCCCATCCGCGCAGCGCAAACCGCGGAGGTTACCACTCGCCTTGCTTCTTCAATTTCTTAATCTTGCGCTTGATCAAATCCCGCTTCAGCATGCTCAAATGCTGCAAAAAAAGCACTCCATGTAAATGATCGATCTCATGGCAAAACGCCCGCGCCAGCAAATTCTCCCCGCGAATCTCAAACGTCTCGCCCTTCGCGTTCTGCGCCCGCACCGTAACAAATTGCGGCCGCATCACATACCCGCGAAACCCCGGTATGGACAGGCACCCTTCTTCCTCGCGAACTTCCCCCTCTGCGTGAATAATCTCCGGATTGGCAATCACAATTTTCGCTTCTGGATTTTTTCCCACGGTGACGTCAATCACCGAGAGCCGCAGGCTCAATCCAATCTGCGGCGCCGCCAACCCCACGCCCTGCGCCGCGTACATCGAAGCAAACATATCCTCGACCAGCCGTTCCAGCTCGGCATCAAACTTCTTCACCGGTGCAGTCGGCTTTTCAAGGATCGCATCTCCGTACTTCACGATCGGATAAATCTTGCGCGCCGGCCCAGCCGCCGCCGCTTCCGCAGAAACCGAAGGCGCAGCCGCGCTCCCCACTACTTCAGAACTCGTCGATTTGTCTGGCATAGTTGTCGAAATTCCGCCGCATCTCGGAAAGGGAATCTCCTCCGAATTTTTGCAGAAAAGCATCCGCTAACACAAGAGCAACCATCGCCTCGCCCGCAACCGCCCCCGCCGGTACCACACACCAGTCGGAGCGCTCATAAGCCGCCTGCACCGGCTGCTTGGTCACCATGTCCGCGGTATGCAGCGCCTG
>DATFZY010000083.1:0-89558 GCA_035313865.1 Candidatus Acidiferrum sp. | reverse complement strand
ACCATGCATTCCCCGCACGAAATGCACGTCGAATCCCCCATCGGCGCGTTCAAATCAAACGCAATCCCCGCCGAATACCCTTTTCCCATCCGCCCAAGTACAAAATTATTCTTAATCTCGTCGCATCCGCGGATACACCGGTCGCACAAGATGCAAGCATCATGATCCACCGCAATCGCCAGCGAAGAATCGTCTTTCCCGCGCGAAAGAGTCCGCTTCGCAAATCGCGGCTGAGCCACACCCGCCGCCTTCGCCAAAGTCTCCAGCTCGCAATCCCCCGATTTTTCCTGCCGGGCGCAAGGCGACGGATGATCCGCCATCAACAGTTCGAGCAAAGTCTTCCGCGCATTCAAAACTTTGTCAGAATTCGTCACCACCTTCATCCCAGCTTCGACAGGCCGCACACACGAAGCCGTCAATACGCGCGCTCCAGTATCCACAACGCAAAGCCGGCACACGCCCACGGGCGTTTCATTCTGCAAATGGCACAGCGTCGGAATCGGCGTCCCATTCATCCGCGCCGCATCAAACACACTAGTGCCTTCGGGCACGCGAATAGCCCGCCCGTCGAGCGTAATCTCCACAAAATTCATCGATCTAGTGATTGTGCTCAAGCTGTTTTTCTCTTCTCCGTGCCCTCTGCGTCCTCTGTGTTAATAACGACCTTCCACTTCAAGCTGGATCACCACGATCAAGGGATCACCTACGGCCGAATCCCCACACGCGACGCCTCCCCAGCCCGCGCCGCAGGAGTAAAACAAATCCCGCTGGGGCACAACCCCTTCAACACATGCGCATCAATCTCTTCCCGAAAATGTTTCAAAACCGACTGCACCGGCGCCGGCACAATCTGCCCCAACCCGCAAATCGAAGTAAGACTCATCGCCGCGCAAAGCTCCTCAACAAGCCCCAAATCCGCCCGATACTGCTTCTCCGCCAATCCCCCATGAGTCCACCGCGCCAAAAGTTCCGCCATCTTCTGCGACCCCACACGGCAGGGCACGCACTTCCCGCAAGACTCATTCCGGTAGAACCGCACCGCATTCAAAGCCATATCCAGCATGCAAGTCGAATCATCGCAAACGACAATCGCGCCCGAACCCAGCATCGACCCAGCATCCGCCAACGCCTTGAAATCCAGCCGCACATCCACCATCGACGCAGGCAAGTACCCAGAAGACGGCCCCGAAGGAGCAAACGCCTTCAGCTCCCGCCCGCCGCGAATGCCCCCAGCATGCTGAAAAATAACCTCGCGCATCGGCGTGCCCATCGGCACTTCAAAAATCCCCGGATTCGCGACGTGCCCGCTCACTCCAACAAATTTCAACCCGCGCGAACCACCTTGCCCCTGCGTCTTGAACCACTCCACTCCCCGCGCAAGAATCTGCGGCACATTCGCAAACGTCTCGACGTTATTAATGGCGGTAGGTTTCTGCCAAAGCCCGGCCTGCCCTGGAAATGGCGGTTTGTTCCTCGGTTCCGCCCGCTTGCCTTCAATCGCCTCAATCAAGGCGCTCTCTTCCCCGCAAATGTATCCGCCGGGACTGACAAATATCTCCAAATCAAAAGCTAAATCGCTTCCCAAAATGTGCTTTCCAAGTAGCCCGTCGTGATAGCACCGCCGCAACTCTTCCCCAAGAATTTCTTCCTGCAAGTGATACTCGTGCCGTATATAAAGGATCCCGCGTTTTGCTCCCGTAACCAGACCCGCAACGATCATCCCCTCGATCACCAGATGCGGAATATGCGTCGTGATGAAGCGATCCTTGATCGTTCCCGGCTCGCTCTCATCCGCGTTGCAAACGATGTACTTCTCCGTCCCCGGCTGCTTTCGCACCAAGTCCCACTTCATGCTCGTAGGAAATCCTGCGCCGCCCATCCCGCGCAATTCCGCCGCTTTCAATTCGGCAAGCACTCCATCCCAGTCTTTGGTCGTTACGAGCTTTCGCACCACGCCATATCGAGCGTTCTCATCGTATGGATCGGACGCGCACTGTACCCGCGCATGTTCCGGATGCGGCTCAGGAATCTCTTCGCCAGCAATAGCGCTTCGCGCGATCCTTTCGACGGACGCCGCCGTCACCTTCGTAAAAATCTCGTCGTTGATGGAAACCGCGGGCGCGTGGTCGCATCGCCCCAGGCACGAGACGTCGCGGATCAACACATCATCCGGCCCGTTCTTGGCAAACCGTGTTTCCAGCTCCGCGCGCAGTTCGCAAGCACCATTCAGATGGCAGCTCATGTCCGCGCAAACGCGAACGTCGGCCTTCGGCGGCGGCGTGAGGTGAAAATGGGGATAAAAGCTGGCTACACTATGAATCTGATAAAGCGGCGTGTTCGTGCGTTGGGAAAGCCCCTCGAGATCCGCTTTGGGCAAGAAGCCGTAGCGAAGCTGGATAGCTCGCAGGTCGTCGAAGATCACGGCGCGGCGTCTCGCATTGAAAAAGTGCCGGGCGAATCACATCGCGCGGCGAAGAGTGAGGTTCGGATTCTCCTGCATACTACTGGCGCATTGTCGCCCTGTAAATAGAAGCCCGTTGCCTTTTCGCGCCACGCTGCGAAAAAGACAACGCCGCATCGTTGACTTCCCCGCCACTCAAACGATAATGAACCGACAGACTCGTCCGGCATTTTGAATGAAAATCGCCCACAAAACCTGTTGGCTGGCAGCGGTGCTGTGCGCCGCCTGCGTCTCGCCGCTTGCGCCCGCCTTGGGAAACGCATCCGCGGACGATGGCACAGCGCGGGAAGCCGCCCGCTCCAAACCGAAGGATTCTGCTTCCGCAGCCGCCGCATCTTCTGTCTCCGCGAACGCCGACACCGGCTCCGAGCCGATGAAATACATCGGACCTGGCTCGTGCGCCGCGACAAGCTGCCACGGCAGCATCAAGCCGATCGCTGGCAGCCGGATCCTGCAAAACGAATATTCGACCTGGATCATCAAGGACAAGCACAGCCACGCCTACCAGGCGCTGACTGGCGATATCGGCGAACGGATGGCCAGCATTTTGAAGCTGGGCGCGAAAGCGGAAGAAGCTCCGAAGTGCCTCGCGTGCCACGCGCTTTACGCCACGCCCGAGCAGCGCGGCCGGCCATTCGAGATATCCGAAGGCGTCTCCTGCGAAAACTGCCATGGCCCAGCCTCGGCCTGGCTCGGTCCGCACACCACGCGCGACTGGCCGCACGAAAAATCCGTCGCCGCGGGCATGCATGACACGCGCGACGTCATTCATCGCACCGAAAAATGCTTGCAGTGCCACCTCGGGACGAAAGAGAAATTCGTCGACCACGAAATGATTGCCGCCGGTCACCCCGATCTTTTCTTCGAGCTGGATTCCTTTTCGGCGGTGATGCCGCGCCACTGGAAATCGCCGCGCGAATCGGCTCCCGGGAAACCGGTGGAAGATGCAGCGTGGGCTGGCGTGCGCGATTGGAGCGCCGGCCAGGCTGTGCAACTGCGCGCCGAACTGGATCGTCTGACCTGGCGTGCGAAGGGCGAGCGCTTCGACAAAAAAGATGTCTGGCCGGAATACTCGGAGCTTTCCTGCTTCGCTTGCCATCACGCGCTAGGCCCGGCGAAAGACAGCTGGCGGCAGGAACATGGCTACATTGGCCGGCGTCCTGGCGATCCCGCCTGGAACAGTTCGCGTTACGCCATCTTTCGCTTGCTTGCGAAGCAGATCGATTCGGGTAACGCGCAGGAACTCGATCGGCGCCTCGTCGAAGTCTCGGACGAAATGTCCAAGCTGAATCCGGATCGCAACGCGGTCGTGTCGTCAGCCTCGGCTGCTGCGCCGCTCGCGCAGCGCATCGCGGAACGCCTCGCGACGATGCCATACGATCAAGCCATCGTTCTGCGCATGCTGCAACGAATTCCCGATGACGCGGAAAATATCTCACTGGCCGACGAGCGCGCCGCCGAACAAGCCGCCATGGCCATGGATTCGCTCTACATTGCGTACAGCAAAGATGCCAAGCCGGCCAACGCCTACGAAGTGCGCGCGGCGATTAACGAACTTTTCCGCGAACTGGAAAATCCTTCGTCCTACAACGCCGACCAGTTTGCTTCTTCCCTGCGGAAAATCCGTGTAATGCTGCGATAATCAAGCCCTGAGCAGTTTGCGCGTTATCACAATTCCATGAATCGTTTCGAAAACTGGTTTTGCGCATCGTCGTACTGGCGCTACCTCACGCGGAAGCAGGTGATTCCGTGGCTCGTTTCCGGCGCGGAATTGGGAGACCACGTTCTCGAGCTCGGCGCAGGCCCCGGCGCCGCGACAGAAGAGTTGCGAAAACGTGCGGCGCGAGTGACCAGTCTCGAATACAGCCACGATTTCGCGGCAGGCATCGCGCGGCGAATTCCCAGCACGAATGGCGCGGTGTTGCAGGGCGATGCGTCTGGGCTGCCGTTTCCAGAAAAAACCTTTTCAGCGGTGATCACGATCCTTGTGCTGCACCACCTGGCTTCTCTAGAGGCGCAGGAGCGGGGCTTTGCGGAAGTCTTTCGCGTGCTGCGTCCGGGTGGTGTGTTTCTTGCTATCGAGATTCCAGACGGCTGGTTGAATCGCAAGATGCACTTTCGGAGCACGTTCGTTCCTGTGGCACCTGCGACCGCCCCGGAGCGTTTCCGGGCGGCTGGATTTCCGCGCGTCGAGGTTTCCTTCCGGCGCGGCGCATTCCGTCTGCGAGCACTGCGGCCAACGACGAGTAATCCATGAACGCGCAGGCCTGCGTTGGCAGCGAGGCTTGCCATGTTGTCGTCGCCTGTGTCTAACGATGATTAGTTAACGATAATGCCCCCCTCCCCCTGGGTTTTGTAGAAGTGTTCATTCTAAAGATAGATAAAGTCCTTTGTTTTGATACAGATTCACAAGTGTTCATTCTAAAGGGAGTTAGAGGAATCATTATCGGACGCGGATTCCTGGTGGAGCCTTGCTGCATTGGGCAGGGGTATTTCAAAACAGAGTACACAGAGATCGCAGAGAGGGACTTGCCAAAGGGAAATTTTGGGCTGGCGGGCGACGAGAGCATGCTGGACGGTAGCACGAGAGTACCGGACCGTCAAGTAAATTACATTGAATAATTTAATTTAGGGGTTGAACGGTCTTTTGGAGCAGCGAATGGATGCGGTCACCGGCGAATTCATGTCTTGCATCGTGGACGGGAAGTGCAGGCGGTGGTTCCGCGCGAGCTGATCCCGCCGGTAACCGCGGCAATTACTTGCCGGCTTCGTTGATGCGCAGCAGCATTCCCGCGCCGCTGCGGATTTTCAGCTTGTCTGTGTCCGAGCTAAGGATAATCACGCCGACCGGTTTGCTTCTCCCGGCATCAGACACCTGCAAGTGGTCGATGCCGTAGACTCCGCAAGCATCCGAAGAGAAGACCCACAGTGCTTGTGGGCTGTCATTTCCATAGAGGGCCCCGCGGCATTTTGTGCCTTCTTTGGCGCTGACCTGCACCAGCACTCCATCCGTCACAGCTCTTCCTACAACTTGTCCGGTATCCTCGCCTCGGGTCACCGGCCCGCCCCACCCAAAAACGACATCCCCGCCAATCTGCCTGGTGGGCAACTGATTGTAGTTGTCTCCTTGTCCTGCGGGAGTCGTCGGCGTTTGCGCTTCATCCACGGCCACAAAACCGGCGATGGCTCGCAGGTTGGTCGTAATCGGAATCGTTTGGCCCGAAACAATCAGTTTGTCGAATTGAAGAGAAATCGTTGCCGGCGACCCGCCACTGCCGGCGCTGACTTCCACGATGTGTCCCAGAACCCGGCTCCCGTGGGGAATATGTCCACCCGTTGACAGCGGAACCGTTTGCATCACTCTGGCGCTAATCATTTGGCCAGATTTGGTCTTCGAAAAAGAGAGTGTCGTGTTCAATCGAAGGGCCAGGATCGTTCCAAGGGGAATCGATGGAACGGCACTCGTCGCGTTTTGATCCTGTTCTACGGCGGCGCTGATCGGGCCAG
This sequence comes from Candidatus Acidiferrum sp., assembly GCA_035313865.1. GTDB lineage: Bacteria > Acidobacteriota > Terriglobia > Acidiferrales > UBA7541 > Acidiferrum. The sequence continues at coordinate 83,590 of DATFZY010000083.1, read as the reverse complement.
CGGAAGCGGCGGAGGAGAGTCCCGAAGTCGACCGGGAGCTTCTGTCTTGAGCTTTCATTGGCTGTGCAAGCAAAACCGTGCAAAAGACGGCTGCGGCCAGCGGCCCTACTCTCCTGGAAACGCGGTTTTCGACTTCTTTTTTCGATGTCATGATGACCTCCTGAAACCTCGAGTTTCGTCCGCCAGGAATGGCTGCACGCCAATCCGGGGAGAATGACGATCCCCTCAATTGTAATACCACCAATAACCCAAGTAAATTCCAGCACTCCCGCTTTGTTGGCGACCGGATTGCAGCATTAATAGCAATTGATCGTGGATTTAAAGATTTTCTAATGTGTGGAAGCAGTCCTTGGGAAGAGCGGTTTGGAGCCGCCAAACGCGAATTCCCATGGATTTTCGAACGCTCGCAGGAACTGTATTTCTAGTGGCTTTCCTTGTCGCGCCCGCCGCGATGGCTCAAGGCGAGCCGGCCGTGTCAGTTGCCGCACTCTCGGCAACCGTTGAAACTGGGCGTCCAACGCGAATCCCGCACCGTTGGCTAGCCTCGCTCCGCCTAAGATGTGCGCATGTCGGCGCTCATCCAATTGGGGGGGTTGCGGGCCGCAAACGAAGAATCTGAAGTTCGGGCTTGGCCACGGGCCCAGATGTCATTTGGCATTGACACTGAATACTTGCACCAACCATAAACTGCGCGATAGACTCCCGCCCACGCTGGGGTGGACTGCAAGGTGCGCCATTCCGCGTTTCCCCAGATCCTGCGCACCGGGTTATGGAATCCGTCCCCGAACGCCGTTATGTCTACAGGAAGCCAGACAGGCACAGCTCTAACCGACGAGGAACTCGCCAGCCGATATCAGGACACTGGCGATCCGGAGTATTTTGCGCAGATCTTCGCGCGTAACCGTAGGGTGGTTTTCTGCGCCTGCAGGAGATTTTTTGGGTGCGTGGGCTTGGCCGAGGACGCCACGCAGGAGACGTTCTTACGGGCGTACCAGGCGATCGGTGGGTTCAAGCAGGGCAGCGTGTGCGGCTGGCTGATGCACATTGCGAGAAATGTTTGCATCGATGCCTGGCGCAAGCAAAGACCCGAAAGGCAGGGCGTTGAAATAGGCACAGTGGACCGGGCAGATCCCGTGAGCCTCGAGCATGTAACGGAGGTGGGCTGGGCGATGGATAAAGTGCAGGCGGAAATGAAAACGTTGCCTGAGGAGCAGCGCCGCTGCCTGGAGATGAAAATGGAAGGCTATTCGTACGAAGAGACGGCGGAGAGCATCGGCCTTTCGGTCAAAGCGGTGAAATCTCACCTGCAGAATGGCCGGCGAATGTTGTGGTCGCGGGTACAGGGAATTCTGTCTCAACTGCCATGAGCCATTGGAGCGAGGACAACTTTTTGGATAGATTGAGCGACGTCACAGGGGAAAATGGCGGCCGGGAGAAGTGTCCGGAGGCGGAAATCCTGAGCGCTCGCGCCGGATCCGAGGGCGCGGCCGAGATTGCGGAGAAAATTCGCCAGCATGAGCGGACGTGTCCGACTTGCTCCGACCTGCACAAACGGTTGATGCAGTTCGATGAGCAGGACGTGGTTGGGAGGGATGCGGAGAGCGCCGCCGCCGAAGAGCGGCTGGATGAAGAGAGCGTCGCGGCCGAGGGACGGCTGGATGCCTGGTTTAAGGGCTTCCTGTCGGCACAGTCTACGAAATTGCAAGTCCCTGGTAGGACGCCCACCCCGAAGACCGTTGCTCCGCCGGCAGCGGAGAAGCGTGGCGCGTTCTGGAAGATGCAGTGGGTACTGGCTGTGGCAGCGGTGATCGTTATCGCTGCGGGCATAGCTTACATTTGGCGATCGATTCGGGCAGGGGTCCCAGGACCAGAGGTGGCGCAAGTCGGACCACAGCCGGCAGAACCGGCAGCGGCGGATTCCCCGGCCACGCCGATAACTGTAGCTCCAGAGAAAAAGCCACCCAGCACGGAAGTTACGAATCGTCCCAAGACATCCAAGCCAGGGAAGGCGGCTGATTCCAATCATGCGGCGGTTGCAGGGCATTCCGGAGAGACCGCACCGGATATGGTTTCTTCTGCGAATAGTCCCGCAAAGCCTCTGGAGCAGCCCCCGCCGCGGGCCGCGGAAACGTCCTCGCCCGGGGCAACGGAAGCTCCCGATGTGGCTGAGAAAGGACCTGTGCAAGCCCCGCGAGGGCCGGGTGGGGCAACTCTTCCGCTGACTTCGAGTTCAGCCTCGAAAGGAATGGGCCACTCCGGGTGGAGCGGAGTCGTCGGAAGCGCCGGTAGGAGGAGCGCAACGGCGGCATCTCCAAGGAGACCCAAGTCACCGCCTACCATCCATTTTGCCAAGGGAACTGAATTCTGGATCTCAATGGAATCGACAGAAGTCCAAAGCGGCGGGCGATTCCATTTCACCGCAAGATTGCTTCTGTCGTCGGCCATGCGTAACGACGTGGTGCTGGAAAGAGGAACGGTGCTCACCGGTGTGGGCGAAGAAACGGATGGACAAACCGTATTGCAGATCACCGAATTCGTATTCAACGGAACGCGCTACCGATTGAAGTCCGATGCGGGCGCGGACGGGGGCCTGGCCGGATCGGGCAAGGCAGTGATGTCTGAGAGCGGCAAGGGCGCCGAGGTGAGGCTCGAATCGGAGGCACTGTTTGAGCCGGTCGAGATGGCGGATCCTACTAAAAATCCGCCTCCGCCGTAGAGCGTGTGGAATTTCCTTTTTTCCTGCGTTCCTGTAACGAGAGCTATTGCGGAGAGACTTTTCAGGATTCAGAGGAGAGACCATGAAGCCCAGCATCGCGTTCAGTCAGGCAGGCAAGCTGCTGATTTATTTGACGATATTAGGCGCTTGTCCCCTGCTTTTGCAGGGGCAGGCCACCAAGAAAACTGCAACCGCACCTCCTCCTCCGCCTGCAAAGACGACACCGCCACCGGCGCAAAAGCCAACGCCGCCCCAACCCCAGCAGCAACCGGGAACGCAACAGAAGCCGGCCGTCGTGAATCCGCCAGTCGTAAAGCCCCCAGTCGTAAAACCCCCGGTCGTAAAGCCGCCAGTCGTAAAGCCCCCGGTCGTAAAGCCGCCAGTCGAGCCGCCAGTCGTAAAACCGCCAGTCGTAAAACCGCCAGTCCCTCCGGGTGGGAAGACTGAGACAACTCGGGAAGGTCACAGACTGGTCAAAGATAAAAATGGAAAGGTGACAGCCGTGCTGACAAAAAGCGGCGCGGAAGCCCATTTCAGCCCCAGCGGCAGGGTCACCACCATCAAAACGGCAAGCGGAACGACCATCACGCGCAGCGCGGCGGGAGCGCGAACGGTTGTGAGCGAACGCATCAGTGGCAGCGGCGTGCATTACAAAGTGGTCAGCGCAGGCCCTCACCAGACCTATGTAGAGCGCCCGTTTACCGATGGCCGCCACGATTACGTGCGGCGAACCTATATGCGGGATGGCCATCAGTACGTCTCGGTTTATCGAGGTTATCAGTATGGCGGGAGGACCTATTACCGCTATGTGCCAGCCTACTACTATGGCCCTAGATTCTACGGGTGGGCCAACACTCGGTGGTCTTCGCCGGTGTACTACAGCTGGGGTTGGTATGGAGCGCCTTGGTATACGCCCTACGGCTACTATTTTACGCCTTATGCTTCTTACCCCTCGGCTGCGTTCTGGCTGACGGATTACCTCGTCGCTGAAAATCTGCGCGCAGCTTATGAAGCGCAGGCGGCAGCCAATCAGCCAGCCGTCGATTCAGGACAAGCAGCGCCCGTTGCGGAAAACAGCCAAGCGACGCTTACGCCAGAAATAAAGCAGATGATCGCCGATGAAGTGCAGTCTCAACTCGCGGTGGAGCAGGCGGCGGCCCAGACAAGCAGCCAGGGTGGCTCGTCGACGCCGGATTCGCAGCAGCCTGTCCAGAGCACGGACGAAGTTCCGCCGGCATTGGATCCAAAGTTTCGAGTATTCGTCGTCACGACGAGTATCGATGTCCAATCGGACGGCCAGTCATGCGCTTTGAGTCCCGGCGACGTTCTCGAGCGAACCGGGGTCACAGCGGACAAGGACGACACGGTGAGCGTGCGCGTCGTCAGAAGCCAAAAGACGAGCTGCAAAATGGACTCTTTGTCTCGGGTTCAGATCCCGGACCTCCAGGAAATGTACAACCAGTTCCGGGGGAAACTGGATGACGGTGTGAAGGCTCTTGCGGACAATCAGGGGAAGAAGGGTCTCCCATCCACCACCACGGCCGGGATTGCTGTGGACAATCCGGCGCTCAAGGGCCTGCCCACTGCGCCGGATAGCGTTGCTGTGGAATTGAAGAAACAAAGTGACGAAGCGAACCAGGCCGAAAATGAAGTTCAGCAGGCCATGAGGCCCTCCGTCGGCACCACCATAGGTCAATGATTAAGAAGGTAGGAGGAACCGTCATGTTGAAAAAATCGGTTGCACGGCTTGCGGCAGCTGGCCTTCTGCTCACGGGAGTTTTGTGCGGGAAGATGGCGAGGGCTCAGGATGCTCCGATGGCCGAGCAGCTCAGAGCGCACTACAAGCTTGCGAAAATGGGGTCGGATTCCAGCGGCCGCTCCGTAGTCGAGGCGGGCACCGTGCTGGTCATTCAAAAGGGCGGCATTCTCGGCGTTCCACCAGCCAATGCAGGGATGGCTACATCAACATATAAGGATGGCGAACTTCATGGTCCAAATGGCTTCGCTGCCGCCTTGGTAAGCAAGGTCAGCCGCCAACTCCCCAAAGACGAAAAGGTTTACGTCACCAAGATTGACGTGCACTCAAAAGATGACAAGATCATGCTGATCATTGTGGAGTGCGACTCCTGCAATGGCGTGCAGCAGGCCTCGTCCTACAAATCTGCAGTCATCTTTCAGTTCGCGAAGGGCTACTTGACCAAAGCGGATGCGTCGCAAGTCGAGGACGTAATCAGCGAATTGCTCGCTCCGGAGCCAATCGCTAGCCAGCAGCAGGCACAGGCAGAGCAGCCGGCGGTGGCTCCTGCTGGGGCTCAGGATGTTCTACAGAATCAAGACATCATCGATTTGGCAGCAGCTGGATTTGATGACGCAACAATCCTTGCGAAGATTGAACACACAAAATGCCAGTTTGATACTTCGACGAGCGCGCTTATCAAGCTGAAGCAAAACAAAGTCAGCGCCGTGGTAATCAAAGCCATGGTAGCGAAACCAGCGAGCTAGTGAAAACGGATTAATGAGAATCGTTATCGTTGGCCGGACTGCTCAAACGATGGCAGCGTCTGGGGCGGCGCGAGTTACGCGAGAGAAGCCAAAACACGAAAATCAATAGACCGGTCTGTTCGGGCGAGGATTTCCGCCGGAGGAAGGGCCGCTGGATGTGGAGCTTGCTGGCGGAAGCTGGAGAGTCATCGCCGGGTCTCCGAAGAAAATCCAGGTGCGGCGAACGTCGTTATCGGTGATGCCGGACTTCGCCTGGAGAATGGCGCTGGCGATCGGCATGGTCGGATTGGCTTTGAGAATGGAAAGCAGGGCCTGGTTCATGGAGGCCTGTGGCGGCTGATTGGTGAGGCCGGAAGACGCCCAGACGGCGACGGCGCCTCCATTTGGCGCGAGCAAGAGAGATTGCGCCAGGCTGATTCCGTAGACATCCTGGAAGAAACCGTTGAGGCAATCCATCAGGAAATAGACCGACAAGCGATCTCCGTTCGAAAGAGCATTCGACGAAGTGTTGTCCAGCAGATCCTCGAAGGACCATTGCTGTTCTGAGCCGTGACCGGAGTAATTGACGAGTAGCGGCCCGCTGTTGAGCGCGGCCTGAATTTGTTGCGAAACGACGGCAGGATCCTGGCCATCGGCGAAAATTTCCATGGGCGTGAGCGCCAGCGGGAGATCGGCGGCCGCGAATTTCGTGGCGTTGGAGAAATTGGCGTCGATATTTTGATCGGCAACGAGCAATGCCTGTTGGTTCCCGGCTGATACGCCAAAGGCCTTCTCGAAATTCACGATTTTCGTGACGACTAACTGCGCGTCAGACAAAGTCTGAATAGGGATGCGCCCAGTCGCAATCGTGGGATAGCCGTTCTCTAGAAAGTCGCTGAACCAATCGTCGGAGGCCGTCTTGAAGGCCGCAGTTTCGATCATGCGTGTGGGGACGAAATCCAAATCGCCAAGCCCAAGATAGTTGCGCGGGTCGAGAGATGCGCCCCCGAAGAGCAACAGGAATTGCGGCTTGCGGCTCCAATGCGTGGCGGCGTTTTGCAGGAATTGCTGCATGGCGAATGGACTGCGCTCGCCGTAGTTGAACGCGTCGAAAACTTCGTCAATGGTGACGACCTCGACGGATTGGCCGCGCGATTCGTGCATCTTGACGAGCGGCGCAAGTGCGGGTTCGAAATCCGGATACGTGATGATGACCATCTGGCTGCCGCCGCGCTGGGAAGCAAGCGAAGCCGGGGCATGGAAAGCAAGACCGGAAGGCGGCGAAATTTGATCGTCCGAGAAAACGAGCAGTGTGCGCTGTTGTCCGCCAGCGGATGGAATGCCGAGCGTAATCCCGTAGCCGGTGCTGTCTTGCGCGACCGTGCCTGAGAGCTGCGAAATCGCCAGTGGATTGGTGATGTCAAAGACCTGAATCTGCTGATTGCTGAATCCGTCGACGTGCACCGTATTGCCTGCGGGTGCCGTGGCCTTCAGCCAGTTGGCGTCCGCGGCGTATGTATGGGGGTAGTGCAGCGCGATGGACTGCACGACGCTGACGTCGTTGTCCCCTTGCAATGCTGTCAGCGTGACCGTGTTGACGCCATCCTGCAATAGGCTACGGTCGATCGGGAAGTTTTGCGTAACGTTTGCGAGGTTCGCGAAATCCATTTCGCCGATGGAAGCGCCGTTAAACTGCACAGAGACGCTGTGCGCCTGCTGATCGGTCCCACCCTGCAGGGTAATGTCCACCGAGACTTGCATGCTGGAATTCGGATCGTTGTGCGCGACAGTCAACGGTTGGTCAACCGGTTCGTTTGTTACAACCGCGCCAAAAAAGTTGTCGTTATTCTCTCCGTTGAGTAGCGTCGCAAAGTAAGTGGTGCGCTGTTGCAATACCACCGTGAACGCGAAACTCTGCGGCTCGGCCAGGCCGTTGCCCGCAGCAGGAGTCGTTGGAACGCGCAATCCCGGCCGTGAGCCACGAATGAGCCAGTAAACGCGTGTACCCGAAAAGGGCGTATCAATTCCCGTGCCATAAAATTCGATGCTGTCGTTAGGACCAAGCGCCCCGCTCTGCCGCCCCAAAATCAGCATGGGCTGCTCGATACCTTCGGCATAAAGCTGCAAGTACTGTGCATCCACATTCGGCTCGAGGCCCGCGGCCACCAGTTGCGCCTTCGGAACCTGGTACCAGCCTTCGCTCTGCACCAGAATTTTCACCGCACCATATCCGTCCAGTGAAACGGGGACCTGCCCTTGAGTCACAGCAGGTATGCCCGGCGTCGGAGTTGAGAGCACGCGCTGGCGCGAAACCGCAGGCTGCACAGTCGCTTGATTCATCTGCGTCACGAGCATTGGCCGCGCAATCGCCCCGGAACTCGATGCCGAGCTATCCACAAACACGGGCCCGTGCGAGATGCGAGTGCCGTTGAGATCCACGTCTTCAAGGCCGTACGTGGATTGAACGGTCCCTTCGGGATCGAACCACTGATATGTCTTTGCGGCGTGCTGCGGACGTCCCCCGCGGATGAGAAGTGCGGAACCGGCGATGATAGACGGATTCAGGCGCTGGCGGGTTCCACCGTTCAGGCGGAAAACGTCGAAGCCGAGGTTGCGGATTTCCTCGCGCGTCTTCCATTCCAACAACACGCCGCCGCCCTGCCTAGGGATGGCGCGGAAGGAAGACAACTCAACCGCAGTCGGGCTCACGATGGTCGAAGTCGCCGTAGAAGTATTTGGACTGTTTGGATCGATGTTGGTCGCGGAAACCGATGCAGTGTTGATGACCTGCGAAGAGGGGAACGAGTTGGGGGTGACGTTGATTGTAACGATGGCGACCCCGCCCACGCTCAGCGAACCGATGTTGCATGCCACTTGAAAAGTAGACGCGTACGCGGCAGGGGGAGAGAGCTGCGAGATGGTGCTTGTCGTGCAGCTGCCTTGTGGCGTCGAAGCGGACACATATGACGCGGACACATACGTTGTCGCGGTGTTGAGGTTGTCCGTGACAGTTACGCCCTGGGCGATGGCAGGTCCGTTGTTCGTGACTTGCAGCGTATAGGTCAGGTTCGTGCCTTGATAAACAGGCTCCGGGGAAGCAGTCTTCAGAATGGACACGTCGGCCTGCGTCGCCGTGGCGATATAGACCGTCGTTGCGGCTGTGTTATTGGTGCAATTCGGGTCCGTCGTTGTCGAGCAAGGATTATTGATGTACGCGGTGTTGGTAATGGAGGTTGGGGGCGTGGCGGTGGGCTGGCTTACCTTGACGACGAGCGGGAAACTGGCCGTCGCGTTGACTGCCAGGGAAGCGATGGTGCAGGAAATCGTCCCAGTTCCGCCGGATGCAGGAACCCCGGTGCAAGTCCATCCTGTGGGTGCGGTAAAGGATACAAAGGTGGTGCCCGTTGGTATGGCATCGGTAAAAGTGGCGACGCCGGAAATTGCGGGGCCCAGATTTGTTACGACCTGGGTATAAGAAATATTATTGCTATAGGATACCGTCGTGCTGGGCGACGCAGTACTGGTGACGCTCAAGTCGGCCTGGGTGGCTGATGCCGCGGTGACGGTCGCCGTAGCTACGTTGTTCTGGGTGTTAGGATCCTCGACGCCAGAGGCGACGCTCGCGATTTCGGAGATCATGGTGCCTGCCGCGGCAGCATTGGCCGTCAGCACTACTGTGACCGTGTCGCTCGACCCGTTCGCCAGCGAACCCAGCGAACAAGTGATGTTAGGCGTCACGAAGGTGCAGGATCCAGTCGACGCGCCCGCCGAGACAAAAGTCGTGTTGGCAGGGAGAGTTTCGGTCACGGTGGTATTCGGGGAAGTCGCGGGACCATTGTTGGTCACGACTTGCGTGTAGGTGATGTTATTCCCAACGGTAACGGGATTTGGCAGCGCTGAGTTTGTAATCGCGTCGTCGGCCAAGCTCGCCAAGGTAACCGCAGTGGTAGCGATTGCCGAATTGTTGGCGAGGTTTGGATCAGACGTCCCGGAAGTGATATCAGCAACGTCGGTGATCGTCGTGCCCCAAGCGGTGGAAGCGTTCACTTGAACCACAGGCGCAAAAGTTGTTGTGGCCAAATCGGCCACATCCACGTCTGTGCAGTTGATGTTCCCGGTTCCACCAACGGCGGGAGTGGTGCATGTCCATCCTGGAGGTACGACAAGCGATTTGAACGTGGTGTTGGCGGGTATCGCCTCCGAGAAAACAGCGTTCACGGCATCCAGCGGGCCGTTGTTGGTCACGACTTGCGTGTATGTAATATTGCTGCCAGGCTGCACCGGGCTGGTCGGACCGGTATTCGTAACGGCCAAGTCCGCCGATCCACAGTACGCGCCGGACTGCGTGCCTGGCGTCTGGGTGATCAGGAAATTCGTCGCTGAAATGCCCGCGTTTCCAGGCGTTGCGCCAAAGGAATCTTGTGCGGTATCGGTGAATCCGTTGAGACCACCGGTCACGCTGACGCTGGCGGGGTTCGCTGACAGAAAAACTACGCCTCCTCCGCCACCGCCGCCAGGACCATGCCGCTCGCCAGGGAATGTACCCGGGGCTTCTAGTATCCATGGGTCGCCGCCGCTACCGCCATTGGCGCTGACCGTCAAGCCGCTGAGGCCACCACTGTTAGCAAAGAAAATAATGGAGCCGCCCGCGCCACCGCCGCCAGGACCGTCATTGTCTGTGTTGAGAGCCGTCTGGCCGTTCGCTGTAATTTTTCCCGTGCCTGCGACCGAGCCTGTGTGGACAATGATGATGCCACCACCCGCACCGCCGCTGCTGAAAATACCCGTGCAGGTGGGTGTGGTTCCTGTGCTGCAGGCAGGGGTAGTTGTGTTCGAGGCGTTGTTCGCACTGGATATGTAATAAGAGCCGTTGTTGGTCGTGCCGGCGCCGCCGCCGCCGCCCATGACGATTGCATTCGTGGAGGCAGGGAACAAAGCGCCGCCGAACCCGCCTTCGATGGAGTTGGGTATCGTAAAGCTGTTCCACCCAAAGCCTCCAATACCTCCGACCCCGCCGTTGCCGCCTGCGCCGCCGCCGGAGTTATAAGAGTTACTTGACGGCTGCCCATCCGTACCTCCGCCGCCCGCATTGCCTGGCGCCCCACGCGCATAACTCCCGGCAGGGTAACCCTCCGCGCCGGTGCTTGTGGCGGTCGTGGTAGTCAAAAATGTAAGGGGCGCAATGTACATCGGCGTCCCCGCGATGCCCTCCCCTTTGGAGCCATTCGTTGCGTCGGTCGAGAGCGTCACGTAATCCGTGTAAGCGCCTGTGCCGCCCCCGAGAATCCTGCCGCCGCCGCCGCGGAATCCGAGAGTGTCGGCAGCCACAGTGCCGCCAAGTGTGAGTTGCGCGGCAACGTCGATTGCAAGAACGCCACCGACAGTGCCGTTCCAAGCCAGGGGGGCGAGTCCTGAGCTTAGCGTTGCCGAAGTGTACTGAGGAACGCGAATCACCTGAAAGGTCTGCTGTCCGCTTGTTCCCGCGACGTACGCGGCTTCCGAATAGGAATTCAGCAGGCCGCCGCCATTGCCCGTTCCAACGAAGGTCAGTGTGCCGCCCGCGGTTGCTGTAATCGCGCTGGCCGCGGTAACGTATTCGAACTGGCCCGAACTCTGCAGGTTCGTGGAACCCGTCGCTGGATCGCCTGGAGTGCCATGACCGTATGAGCTTGTGTTCGCGTCATTGATCAAAGCATCCTGCATCTGAATGACTAGCAGCAAATCCCCAATTGCAATGTTTGTTTGTGCGCCTCCCGCCGCGGCCTTTCCAATCGTGACTTTAGTCGCACCCGAGGCTACAGAAGCAGTTGGCGCATAGTAGGCATTGATCACTCCGGTCAGCGTGCTGCCGGCGCCGTCGCGCCCCGGCGTGGCGCAGACCAAAGGCTGGACTACCGTAACTACGGTGGCGCTATTGTTCGCGGAAACAGGATCAGTGAGCGAGCCGCTGACCGTGGCCGTGTTGGTGATCGGGCCAGCAACCGCTGGCGTTGTCACCAGGATGTTGAATGTAGTGACTGCACCTTGCGCCAGTGTGCCGGCAAAGCTGCAAGCGAGCGGCGTACCGGGCGTGCAAGTCCATCCCGTGCCGCTTGCAGAAATATAGGTGGCACTTGCTGGGAGGGTGTCCGAGACCGCCACGCCTGTAGCAGAGGCCTGTCCGAGATTTTGCACCAGGATTGTGTATGTCAAGCTGGAGGACAGAAATACCGGTGTCGGCAACGCGGTCATGGAAAGCGCGAGATCCGCATCAGCCACGGGCTCGACAAGTACCGTAGTGAGCGTAGTGTTGTTGCTTGGCACTGGGTCCGGCGTTTGAGAAGTCACCGTTGCGGAATTCAGAATGGACGTGTCCGCGGCCGTGCCAGCATTTACGCTAATCGTGACGACAATGGGATCAGCGGAGGTGCTCGCGCCGCTCGCCAGGGCCAGATTGTACGTGCAAATGACGGGGCCAGCGTTGCCCGCGGTGGGCGTGGTGCAAGTCCAGTTCGCGTCAACGGAAATGCTCTGAAACGTGGTGGCGGCCGGAGTCTGTTGATAGATAACGAGCGTGTTTGCAGGGACGCTGCTCGGGCCGTTATTCGTGGCGATTTCGGTGTACGTGAAATTGACGCCAGCGGCCACGGAGGAGACCGACGCGGTTTGCGTCATCGTTAAGTCGGCAGTCTGCGCCGCGGCGGGCGGCGCATAGAGAAGCAGTCCAAGCGCGGCAAAAAAACCAAAGAGCAGGGAGGCGACCGAAAACCGGCTGAAGCGCTTCGCAAAAGCCAGGTTCATACGGCGTTTCCACACGCGCGCGGAATTCAGCAGCCGGACACCGGGTTGCGTCATTAAAGAGGCTTTCCCGCTCCGTTCAACGGCGATCACTTTGCCGAAGATAACGTCCGTTGCGAGATCATTCTCCTGGCCCGCATCGGCGCGCGTGACTATGGCGCTGGTTTGCGAGGATGTCCCGGAAACTCGATGGACGCGGAACCCGTCCTGACCGCGTGTCAATGCAACATCTCCCCGGCGCAGGTCATGGCTTTCGGCCGGCGTCACGACCACTGCGTCGCCTTCCAGAATATTGGGTTGCATGCTCTGTCCATGGACGCGGAAACGAACTCTCGCACCGCGTTGCAACAGCGCGTCGCAAATCGCGGCGAACTGCGCGGAATTCCGCTTTTGGATGGCCTTAGACTTCCGCACGGCAGATGGCCTCCACAGCGGATTCGTCGGGGACAAATTGGAAAATGGAACAAGGAACTTCGTGGACGACGCGATCCAGAAATTCGAGCGTGAAGCGAATGCCCTCGCTCGAATGGTGCGTCGCAAAAGTGCGGCTGAAGAGTTCCGCAGCGGCCATGCCCGGCGAAAGCGGAAACCGATCATTGCGTTTCCCGTGCGCCAGCAGGTAAATGCCGGAGAGTGGAGCGCAATCCGGCGATGCGATTCCTGCGTCGCCGTGCCACGGCGTGCCGTACATCCAGATGCGCCCTTCGCGTTCGCGCAGAATGATGCGGTCGTCGCTGAGGATTCGAACGCCTGGGCGTGCGGTCCACAAACGCGCAGTCGTGCTCTTCCCTGCTCCGGAATGCCCGAGGAACAGATGTCCGCGCCCGTTTTCGTCGGAAATTCCCACGGCGTGCATTTCGACGCCCTCGCCCCGCGAAAGGCGGTGAATCATGAGTAGTTCATCGAGCGGATATTCCAGCGGATAAACAGGCCGGTCGGTATCGAAGTAGCGGCGCGAGAGCAGCACGCGCCCGCTGCGAAATTCAGAATCGAACCACGCTTCCTTATAAGGGGTCATCCCCAGCAGAGGCGACAGAAAGCTGAAGCGATATCCGTTGGGCTCCGCAAACAACGACCACAGTCCGCCGGAGTGAAATAGGAGCGTGGAACTCGGTACGCGAAGCGAGTCGGTCCAAGAAATTTTCAGGTTCACGTCGCAGGATGCGGCTTGCACGGCGAAGGCAAGAAGCTCTCGTTCAAGGCTCAAGCGCAGATTGCCTTCCGCTTCGAGGCCGAACGTGATTCCGCCGATCTGGTAAGAAAGTTTGGACGCACCGACGAAGCCCAGGCCGCTGGGTTGTTTCGTTCGCGCAAAATCGTTGTGTGTAGGCAGCATTTCCGTGTTCTGGCCTCTCACGATCCCAGAGTCCTGCAAGACACAACCGAACGGCAGGACGTCGACACCGGGCCGGTCGCGCCAGTGACTTTGCAATGGCCAAGCACCGCCTCTTCGGGGCGCAGACTGACCCGAATGACTTTGGGGGGCTCATAAGCGGCCTTGGTGCCTGGTTCCTGTGGCTTGTTTTCTTGCTCGTCGATCATTGTCTTTCTTCGTTCATGCGTGCACCGGAGAGCAGGAACCGCAACCGCCGCTGCCGCATCCGGAACTGGGTTGCAAAACATTCAAGACAAGCGAGGTGGGCTTGCCTCCCTGCCAAACGCTTACATCGGGTTTGAAATTTTTCAGGCGTTCCGCCGCCGCCAACAGCTCTTCGCGGTGAGCGCCGCCTTCGCAGCATTCGCAATCGCCGTGTTCCGGAACTTCGTAGCCAAACGCGTACGCCCGCAGATGAGCCACCTGGCAGAGGAACGAAACCGGTGACTCCTGGTCGCCGTTTTCAAGTTCGCCGTTCGCGGGGCACATACTGCAAAGGGACTGAATCTGGCAGCGGTCGCAAATCGTCGGGCGCGTGCGCGGCTGATTTCGAATTTCGCGCAGCGGGCCTTCCCAGCCTTCGCGGAAACTGCCCGTTCGAATGTTGTAGCCCTGTTGATGCGAGATGACGCAGATGCTCATCGTTCCGTAAGGATCGATGGCGCAGCCGCCGATGCCGCCGCCGCAGGAATATTTCTCGTTTGGCCGCAAGTATTCCACCGGCGCGGCCAGATCCTGCTCGGCCATCCTCCGGTAATCTTCCTTGCGCTTGGGTTCGGCAAAATCGAGCTCGACGGCCTGCTCCGGAGAGAGCCGGACCGCGAGAGGACTTTGCGAGCAGTCAATCCGCGGATTAATCAGCGAATCGAATTTGAACTCGACGCCAAACGTTTCTTCGGCAAGCCGCTTCATCTCGAAAACTTCATGCCGGTTGATCGTGGTCGGTACAGTCTTGAGCTTCAGCGGCAATCCGCGTTCGAGAAGCAGCCGGATTCCCCGTATGCAGCGGTCGTAAGAACCGGGAACCTGCGTCAATGCCTCGTATGTTTCTTTTGTTGCGCCGTAGAGCGTGATCTCGATGGCAAATGGCCGGTACTCCGCGAGGTAGTCGGCGATGCGCTCGTTGATCATCGTGCCGTTCGTGAAGAGCGTAATCAGGAAGCCACGCTTTTTGGCTTCGGTGTAAATTTCCAGAAAATCCTTGCGCGCAAAAATCTCTCCGCCGGTGTAAAGCACCCACAGGCAGCCGGCTTCAACAAGCTCGTCCAGGAGGCGGCAATGCTCGTCGAAAGTCAGTTCCTGCACGCGGGCCGCGTGGTCGCTCATCGGTAAGTTGTTGTAACAATGGAGGCATTCGAGTGGGCAGCGGCGAGTAACCTCGATAGACACCTCGAGAGGCGCGCGCTTTCCCTGGAAGCGCTGGTGAACGAAGCCGGTCAATTCGCCGTAAGTTGCTGATTCCACGTGGTCCCTTTGCCTAAGATCTGCCTGAAGCCGTTTTTGTATTTAACCGTAAGATTAAATACAGGGAGAAAAATCCATTTGTACTCAACCGCCGAGTTTAATTCAGAACTCTCATTACTCTCAGTACTTACTCCCAGCGTGCAAACCCACACTTCGCGTGTCGTGCCTTTTTGAAGGCATGGCGAGAAGGAGGGGACGGCCTAAATGGTGCGAATCAAACCAATTTCTGTCAATTCAGCAAGATAGCCCTGAACGTCGTTGCTAGCCTGCTTGGCATCCACTTCGTACTGCGTGGCTACCCAATTTGCCAATTCCTCTGCTGTTCGAGCGTCCTCGAGCAGCTGCCACAAGCTTTGACCCAGCGAATTGAAGGTATAAACGGAGTCGAGATCGCCGACACCCCTGCAAATGGGAACAACGATCGTTTCGCCAGCAACATGGCGCGAAACGATTGACGTGTTCCGGGTGTGGCGGACCGGCGTCGCATTTGCCGACGGTGGTAAAGCCTCAGGCCCTGGAAGAGCTGAGAGAGGGAGTGCCATGGTTATAGTTTCCGGAATGAAACAGGGGTTGTCACTATACGGAACGTACGGTGTTCCGTACTAGTACCCTTTTAGTACGGGGTATCTCACGTGTAAAACAGTGCAAGAGGGGGCCATTTTCGTGCGAGTTTGAGCCAAATTGGGGGTAAAGGAGGGGAGCTTCGGCCAAAGCAGGCTGGTTGCGAGGGTTGCTGGGCTGGAAACCTGGGTGAAAGTGCGTGGAACCCAGGCTTGCACAGGTTGGAATGGAAGACAGCATCAGGTACAAAAATTGGTGGCCAACACTGCGGAATCTTGCCGTTGAGATGTGAGATGTGATTGGTAGCGCTAACGGGATTCGAACCCGTGTTACCGCCGTGAGAGGGCGGTGTCCTAGACCCCTAGACGATAGCGCCGGAGAGCTCAGCCACGAAAGTAAATAGCGGAGTGCCCTGACAAATGGCCTATTTTTCATTCTCGCATGTAGCACCTGCATGAGCAAGCAGTGACAGTGGCTGCCAGTCTCTTTGCTGCGGCCCTGGCGGCAAAGCGGTCATCCTCAGAAGGATGACCCTACGTGGGTCGCCGTCAGGCGGGCGAACCGGCTACTGCCGATTCCCGAAGAGTGCCGGCGTGACCGCCTTCGCGAGCTACGTACTGGTCGTAAATCCAGCGATAAGTCGTTTCGAGCCCGGTCCGTAATGGGGTATTGGGCTCCCAGCCGAGGTATTTCCTGATCAGCGTGTTGTCACTGTTGCGGCCGTTCACGCCCTTGGGGGCGGTGAGGTCGTAATGGCGGTTCAATTTGATTCCCGCGATTTCCTCCGCCATGTCCACCAGCTGATTGATCGAGACGGCTTCGCTCGAGCCAAGATTGATGGGCTCCTGGATTTGCGAGTCCATGATCAGATCAATGCCCTTGAGGCAGTCATCTATATACATGAAGCTGCGGGTTTGCGTGCCGGGGCCCCAGATCTGGATTTCATGCTTGCCGGATGCCTTGGCTTCGATGACCTTGCGGCAGATGGCGGCGGGAGCTTTTTCGCGGCCTCCGTCCCAGGTCCCCCAGGGACCGTAGACGTTGTGAAAGCGGGCAACGCGGGTGTAGAGGCCAAAGTCTTCGTGGAAGTGGCGGCACATGCGCTCTGAAAAGAGCTTTTCCCAGCCGTAGCCATCTTCGGCGAGGGCGGGGTAGGCATCTTCTTCTTTGAGGGATGGCGCTTCATAGGTCCTCTGCTTATCCGCGTTGTAGACGCAGGCCGAGGAGGCGTAAAAAAAGCGCTTTGCTTTGTGCAGGACGGCCGCCTGGAGCATGTGGGTGTTGATGAGCACGGAGAGCATGCAGAGCGCTTTGTTGCTTTCGATAAAGCCCATTCCGCCCATGTTGGCGGCGAGATTGTAAATGTCGCTGGCCCCTTCGGCGACTCTCTCGCAACTCGGTTTCAGATTCAGATCCAAGGTGAGGTTTTCGACGCCGGGGAAGTGCTGATACCACTCACTGAGGGGCTTAATGTCCACAGCCCGGATTCTCGTGCGGCCCTGCGCGCGCAAGCGCGCTACGAGACTGCCGCCGATGAATCCGCCGGCGCCTGCGACGACTACGAGTTCGCTCTTATCGTTCATCCTGATCTCCACTTATTACTTACTTATTATATATAAACATCTGAATTCTGGCAAGCAGCCCCCGCCTTTTGAGGCGAATCCGTTCTGTGCTTCCCGCGCCCTCCATTGTAACCCCGCTTCACGAAGACTTTCTCAGGCCGAGGAGCTCCAGCGCTACCAGAAATACAAATTCCGGTCCGCAAACCAAATAGCGGCGCCAGAGGCGGCGGGGCTCCTGAAGGAGCCGAAAGAGCCATTCGAAGCCATGCTCGCGGAGCCAGGGCGGTGCTTGAGGGATCTTTCCGGTGTGAAAATCGAACGCGGCTCCGACACCGACCAGAACCGGCACATTGAGGGAGTTCCGGTGGTCGAACATCCAGCGCTCTTGTTTTGGAGCACCTAGGCCCACCCAGAATACGTCCGCACAGGCGCGATTAATCAAGGAAACCTCTTCGGCGTCTTCTGCCGGAGTTAGCATCCGGAATGGCGGGGAATACGCGCCGGCGATCTGCATGCCAGGAAAGCGGGCTGCCAGCCGGTCGGCAAGTTCTTCCGCGACTCCGGGCTCGCCGCCATAAAAGAAGTGGCGGTAGCCATTGGATGCGGTTTCCTGGCAGAAACGCTCCATCAACTCGGGTCCGTAGACGCGCCTTTTCAAGTCAAACCCTTTTCGCCGACCGAGCCAGACGAGCGGGAAGCCGTCGGGGACCACGAGGTCCGCTTGCCGCAAGACATCCATAAATTCCTCAACCTGCTGCGCTTGCATTACACTGTGCATATCCGTGACGGCGATATAGCGGCATCTATCGCGTTGCAAAATCCACTGTTCCATCCGCGACACCACGTCCGGGATTTGCACCGCGTCCACGCGCACGCCGAGGACGCTGTAGGATGCCGCGGCAGTGCGGGGAGAGACCGCAATCTGGATAGGCAGATCGCTCATGCCAGAGACCGGTAGACAACCAGATTATTCGGCAAGACAGGCAAGCCTATTTTCTGCACGGTGGCCTGTGGAAACAAGATGCGCAGGTCGGCGGCGGAGAGCAAGTCGAGGGGTTCGTAGTGGCGGAGATAGCCGGGAGAAAAGCGGCAAACTTTCCGCTGCCATTGCGGGGATAGAAATTGATAGAAAGGAAGCAGGGTATGGGGATCGATGGGGAAGTGCTTGTCGGGAGTCGCGACGAAATATCCTTTGCGGGCGACGCGGCGAATCTCCTCTGCAAAACGCTGCTGTCTTCCGGCTCCGCCGACGTGCTCAATCACGGCGTTGGAGAAGACCCAATCGAAGGAACGGTTTGGAAAAGGCAGACAGCAGCCGTCCGCCACGTCGCACTTCACATGTTCCAGTCCCTGCTCTTCGATGACCTGGGGATCCAGGTTCACGACCTCGACCATGGCGAAATAGCGGTAGATTCTGACGAATTCGCCCCTAATTCCGGTTCCACCGCCAACGTCGAGAAGCGAATCGCCGCACTGCGGGTTCAAGGCGTCGAAGAAGAGATCGCATTTCTGGGTGCGCAATTTGTGGTGAATGGGTGCGATTAACTTTAGGATGGCTTGCATTCAGTCGGCTCCTTCCCGGCGGTTGGTGCGAGTGATGATTTCTGCTGGTACCAAAGGTCTGGCCGCGATCGCGGGGGGCGACGGTTTTGGAGTACAGATTTGTAGAGGTTTTCCAGTTGTTTGAGCGCCGCAGCGGCGGTGTATTTTGACTCGAACTCGGCGCGCGCGGCGCGGCCCATAGCCGCCATTTCCTGAGGATGCATCCAGGCCCATTCGACTTTGCCGGCAAGCTCTTCCGGATCGGCTGGAATGAAATGCAGGCCCGTGGCGCCGTCTGCGACGATTTCCGCCATGGCTCCCTGGTTCGGCGCAATCACCGGCAATCCACAGGCAAACGCTTCCGCGATGGCCAGCGGAAAGTTTTCGAAGCAGATGCTGGGAAAGACGAGGGAGTAGGCGCCTTGCATGAGCGAGCGGATCTCCTGCGGCGAGAGATGCCCGAGCAGTTCCACGGTGCCAAGCCTTTGGCGCAGGATTATTGATGCGATTTCCTCTCGTAAGGGGCCATCGCCAGCGACCTTCAACTGAATATCTCCGCGTATGCGTGCCCACGCGGCGAGCAAAACGCGCAGACCCTTTTCTTCGGAGAGCCTGCCCACATAGAGGGCGTAGCCGCCGGGACATTGTTTCGGTCCGGGATCGCATTCCACAAAATTCGTTTTCACGGAGATGCGATCTCCGGGCAAACCGCCTTCGATGAATTTACGGCGAGCGAACTCCGTGAGGGCGACGTACACATCTATTTTTTCCAGCCAGGTTCCCATGGCGCGGTGCCCCGCCAGCATCGCTGCCACAGCGGCAGTTGCCAGATGGCTATCGCGATAGCAGCCATGCAGAATGCCCGGCCATGCCAGACTTTTGCCCAGGCATTCCTCGCAAACCCGCCCGTCGCGCAATAGATTCGCTCCGGGACACAACAAGCGGTAATTGTGCAGGGTCTGGACGACCGGGACTCCTGCTTCCGCGCACGCGTAGTAAGCGGAGGGAGAGATCAACGGAACGGTGTTGTGAAAATGAGCCACGTCTGGTTTTTCGCGCAACAAGAAAGCGCCCAGCTCCCGGGAGGTCCTGCTGGACCAGACCGTTTCCGTGGCCAGGGAGACGCGCCGGAGAATGGAAGCATCGCTTAGGCCGATGTTGGAGCGCATGTATTCGACAACTTCGTGGCCTGCCTGCTGCAGAAGGCGCGTCTCGGCCTCCCGGGCGACGTCCTCTCCTCCGCGATGCTGATAGGCGTTGTGGACGCTCAGAATCTTCATGGCTCAGACCCTTTCCGCAAACTTACTTCCCAGACGGCGGAGATATTCTTCGGGATTGTTCGCCAGTTTAGTGACGCGTGGAGATGCACGGGCTTCGCCAGAGTTATCACATGGCTGCTCATTTGACCTCCGGCGCGCAGCCTGCGTGAGATGGAATGGATTCGGTCTCGCGCGCGGATGCGAAACATCCGCATAATTCGCCATTCGTGACGAAACGAAGTTCCTGCCTGTGCTCCGCGACCATAGCCAGAAGATCCTCGAGCGTCCGCCATTGGCTTTGCTGTTCGATTTCCCAGGAGTGCCCCCAGAGGTGGAAAACGCCCCGTTCCCCGAGGGCCCGCGAAAATAGATGCCTCGCGAGGGCAGTCCAGTCTTTTGAGCGAAACAGGGCGCCGGACCACAGCAAGGGAGCGGGTTTGTGGCGTTTCAGCGCGTTTTTTGCGTAGGCGTAGGGGCGATGGGGAAACACCTGGACGGTGGTCGGCACGAGGAACAGCCCCGCTTCGCGACGCGGAGGCTGGACAGAGAGGAGTTCCGCTGTGCGAGCGGCTGCAAAGCCGGCCTTGCTCACCAGCGAGAGTTGGTGGTTTCTATATTTTCCGGCAGGGAAACAGAAGATTCGGCAACTTTTGCCGGTGACGTCTTCGATCCACCGTCGCGAGCCGGAAAGCTGCTCGGATGCCTGGGCATCCGAAACGCGGTCGAGATAGACGTGATCGAGCGTGTGAGCGCCGATTTCGAATCTTCGACTCAGTTCGACAATTTGTTCTTCGCTGAGTACGGCATGACCATTCTTGCGCGGGATGTAAAATGTTGCGGCGATTCCGTATTTTTCGAGGAGCTCCGCGAGACGCAAATCGAGCGGATGGCCGTCGTCCCAGCTGGTTGTCACCAGCAATTTCCGATCGGTTTGGCTCATCACGGCGTGCTTTGTTCTCTTCGCCACTTAAGCTGTCCCCACTGCCATCGGGGCTGCGTCAGGCACTGCACGATTCCTCTTTTGAAATTTTCGACCATGGCCTCGATGGAATATTTCTGAGCCGAGAGGGCGGCGCCTTCGCGCAGCGACTGCAATTCCTTTGGATTGGAGAGAAGCGCGGTGACAGCTTGCGCGTAAGCATCCGGATCAGGCGCGGTGAGCAGTCCGTTGTGGCCGGGTTCGACGTATTCCATTTCCGGGCCGTGAATGGGGAGCCGCGTGGCGATGATCGGCAAGCCGGCTGCAAATCCGTCGAGGACAGCGAGGCCGGCTCGCCCCGGGAGGAGAAACACATCGGCGATAGCCAGCAACTGTGATTTCCGATTGCCGAATTTTGGACCTACAAAATGAATCCAGGAACAATGCGCGGCGTTCCGCTTGATTTCCAGCTCGTCCGGGCCGCCGCCGATGACGATCAATTGAAATTCAGGAATGGCCCGCCGGATTCTTTCTCCCGCTTGGACGAGGAAAGGGACGGATTTTACTTTGTGCAGCATGCCCATAAAAATGCCGATGGGAGCGGAAACGCCGATTCCCAGCCTGGCGCGGAGAGCGATCCTGGCGTTGGGACTGAAATTCTCTACGCAGTGCTGAATCCCGCGCGTGTCGATAGAGTTCTGCACCGCGGTAACTTTTGTTTCCGGTACGCCGCGATCGCGCAAGTAGTGCGCGGTGCCCTCGGTGTAGGCAAACCACCAATCGACCCAGTTGAGCGTGCGCTCCTTGTACCATTCGGAAAAGGCGGAGCGGTCCGCCTGGAGATTTTCTCCCAGGCCCCAAAAGGCAACGCTTTTTAGATGGAAAAGCGAAAGCGGGAGCAGGAAATGATTCACGACGAATCGGTTGGCGTGATCGACGACCACCAGATCGGCGGCGAGGATCTGCCGAAGGGCTGGTTGAAAAAGCAACCGCTCCTTGCCGAACCAATAGCCTTTGACTCTTAGGCCGTACGCACGGGGCAATTCGCAATTATCGTTCTTGCGCACTTCGGCGGGAGACGGCGCGCTGTACACGACTTTCAGCTGAACGTTTTCCTGCGCGAGAGCGCGGTGCAGCCTCTCGTAAAAGGGCTTGCGATACCGCTTGATCTGCTCTTCGATAATCAGGACGTTCTTCATTTATTTCGCTGCATCTCTGGGCGGCGCTGCATATAGCTCGTCGTCTCCGTGTTCACGTGGCATGGACAAAGGTGAAGACTTCCTTGCGCGGGCAGACGTACGAGATGCTCATGCCGTGCTGTTCGAGGAGCGCCAGGGCTCTCTTTGTTTTTCCCGTGCCGACAGAAGACAGCCGGTGGTGAAACTCGACGAGAAGCTGCCCGACCGGAATTTTTTCGCGGATGATTTCCTCGATGACCGCATATTCGGCGCCTTCGATATCCATTTTGAGAACGTCGATGCGGGTGTGCCCTTCCAGGTGCATGGCGGTGGATAGCTTCATCACGGAGAGGCTGACCGATTCCCGTGCGTATTGGCGCGCTCTTACGATGGAGTGCGACACCCAGTCCTGACGCGGGGGAAGATAAAACGTTTCCTCGCCGTCGTGGTCCGCGATGCCAATGGCGTGAAAATTAAATTGTTGCGGCAGGGTTTGCGTGGCGAGCCAGAGTTTTACTTTGGGAGTGGGATCGAATGCTTCGACGTTCATGCCAAAGCTGGCGATGAGGGATAAATCGAACGAAACGTCTTCGCCGATCCCCAGGGAATACACAACAGAATCTTTTTTCAGCCGGGAAGAGTCCAGGTGGTAGCCGCCATATTCCGACCCGAATTTTTCCAGGGTGCGTTCCACCTGCACGCGCGGAAGCGCGAGTCCCCACTGCGGGTAGAGGCGAAGATATTTGTGGAGCTGAGGATGAAGGTTCATGTCAGCCTTCCCTGCTCCGGAAACATCGCGTGGGATGGAACAAATGCGGGAGCCGGAGCGGAAGCACGGGCTGGAGCGAAGTCGATCAGGTAAGTGGCGATGCCAGACCAGAAGAGCAGCCAGATCGACGTTTGCACGGAATCGATCAGCATGGTGGTCGAGCCGTAGACAAAAACATTTGCGCCGACAGATGCGACGATGGCTACGAGAGTGCTTCGCTCCACTCCGGTGAGCGCTTTGACAGCAGGAATAGCGCGCCGGAACAGCCGAATGAAAAATGCAAAGTACAGGAGCGTGACTGGAAGGCCGAACTGAACGATCGAATACAGCGCCAGATTGTGAATTTCCTGCGTTTCCCGGGACTGCAGGTGGTAGAGATCAGTGTAGCCGCCGGTCAGGAGAAGCTCGGGATGCGATTTCATGAGAGCGAGCGCGGCGGAAATCATCTCCTGACGGCCTTGAAAGGAGCCGAACTGGTCCCAGTCCAGCAGGCCTTGCGTCAAAAACAGGATCGCAACGATGGCGGCCAGTAAGGAGATGATCACGACCCGCAAAACACCTTTTTGGCGGCTGAGCGCGAAGTAGACGGCCATCATCGAAGCGAAAAAAACCAGCAAGCCGGAACGAAACATGGTGAACAGAAGAGAGACGAACATCACCACACTAGCGGCCGCGCAGAGAGCGCGTTTGCGCTTCGGAACGCCGCCGTAGAAAGCCAGCGTTGTGGCGAGGCAGAGCGGCAAGGAGAGATAGCAGGCGTAATTGTTCGCGCCGGTGTACAGGCCGACGGCCAGCGTGTCCCGCACGCCGAGGAAATCGCCCAAAATGGAAAGCTTTGCGAGACCTGTCTTGTAGGTCTGCCAGTCGGCTTCGTCGGGGCCGGCAAACCAGAGATAGTTCCCGGTGGCGTACTGAACGATTCCGAGGCAAGCGTTGACCAGGGCGAAGACGCATGCGAGCTTGATGAGCGTGTGAATCTGGTGTTTCTCCAGGCCGGCTCGCAGGAAAACAAGCAGGAACAGGAACGGCAGCATGAGGTCGCGATAAACACTGGCGGCGTGGGCAGTATTGAATTCAAAAAAGATAGCGGGAAGCGCGCAAACTGAGAGAAGAACAACAGGCAAGCGCTCCGACGAACCATTTTCAGGAGATCTTGCGCGTCTCCCTTGCCAGGCATGCGCGAGGCAGACGATGGCCATGAGAAAAAAACACAGTTCCGACAGATCAAAACTGAACACGGTAATACGGATGCGGTATTCGAAGCTTAGAAGCACCGGCACGAAGTAGATAAGACGCGAAGGGTTCGCGACGAACCAAAACAGCAGCAGGCCCATGGCTACAATGAAAATGGGGATCGCGAGCAACATGGTTCACGCACCCGTCATTTTGGCGATTTGTAGCCCGCGCGCGCGCCAGTCCCATTCCTGGACCATGACGTTGCGCGCGAGTTCACCGAGAAAGTGGCGGCGGTCCTGAGCATTCAGCAAGGAAACGATCTCACGGGCGAACTCTTCGTCGGAATGGCCGGCGAGAACGCCCACATCGCTCTTGCGGAAAAGGGTTTCCACTTCTCCAACGGGGTTTGTCACCGTGGCACGTCCGGCAGTCAGAAAATCCAGAATTTTCGTGGGCCAGCGCGCACGGTCGTTCAAGCCATCCTCAAGAGGGCAGATGCAAACGTCCGCACAGCCCAGAGCGCTCGGATAATCCTCATCGCTGACCCAGCCCGTCCGGGCGATGCGGTCGTCAACGCCCAACTCCTCGGCCAGCGCGAGAGCGGCCTGCGAGATGTTGCCAATCATTAGGAAGACTGCCTTCGGCAATTGCCGAAGAACGTCACGAAAAATGCGGACTTCGCGGCACATCGTTCCGTTGCTCACGGCCACCAGAACCGGTACATCGGCCGGAAGGTTGAAGCGTCCTCGCGCCTCTCTGGCGTTCATCGGCACGATATAGTCCGTTGGCGCGCCGTTCGGGATGTGCATCACTTTCTCTCTCGGAATGCCGATCGACAGCGCGCGGTCATGTAGAACTTTGGAAGTCACGCTAATCCTGGTGGCTCGGAACCGGATCTTCTCCTCCCAGTAGGAATCGACGCGGTGCGCGAGCTTCCAGCCGCGAAATGTATTCGAGCTGCCGCCGAACCAGTCGCACCAATCCGAATAAAACGCGAACTGCTTCCGCCCCTGCGTGAAATAGACCGGCCAGGAAACATTGGGCTGGTATTCGAAACCGAAAACCGCGTCATAATTGCCAGTCTCGAGTTCGCGGACCCGTCCCCAGATATCCAGCGGGCCCCACCCCGAGCCGGGCAACAGGCGGTTGCCCCAAGCCGGCCCTTCGATGAGACGGATCCACGGCCCGTCACCGCGTGGCTCACTCGACTCCCCGATCCAGTCGCGCTTGTAAGAAACGACGGGCCGGAACCGCGACGTCCGAGACACCGTTGCCAGCGTCACGTTGTGACCTGCGCGCGCCAGTTCGCGCGAGAAATAGAACGCCCTCAGATACGTCCCCATTCCTTTCTGCGTAAAATTGAGAGCTAGAATCCGCATATTCGACACTCAGGGATCAGGGAGCGGTGCGCGCGAGTGCGCGTGCTCTTTCCTCTTTTTTCTGAGGCTGTTCCCTTCCCGGCTCCGCCGGTTGTGCCGCTCCAATCGCCGTGCGCTTCCGCTTTTTCTCGGTGGCTTCGTTCAAAAGTGCCAGCGGTTCATCGATAAAGTGTTTTTGGAGCTTGGCTTCCTGCCAGACGAGAATTTCCTCCTGTAGATCCCGCGAAGCATTCACGCGCATTACCCTGCGTGGGAGTTCTTGCAGGTCGCCGCACAAAGCCTCCGGATGGCAAAGCAGCCCGTGATAGGGCTTGTCCTGTTCGCCAAAACAGATACAACCGAGCGAAGCCGCATCCGCCAGACCTTGCCCGGCGCCGCTTCCCCTGCCCAAACACAGATAGTATTTTTGCCGGCCCAGTTCGCGAAGAAAATCGGTTGCGTCGCCCCAATGCGGCGGATCTTCTCCGTGATAGAGCCCCATTGAAAAAGACCGGAACGCAACCGGTAGGTGCACAGCTTCCTCGAGCCGCCGCGCCGCCGCCTCTGTTGCTTTCAAACCGTTTCCATTGCTTGCTGCGCTCAAGACAGAGAGCGTCCGCCAATCCGCCCAGATAGCTTCCTCGCGCTCGATGGACGCGAAGAGTTCCCGCATCGACTTCGGGTCGCGGACATACGGAAACGAAATGGCTTGCGGCAGATTCTGGAGCGAGAGGGGAGCGTCCATCATGTGCGCCAGAAACAGGTCGGCATTTCTCAGAGGGCAGCGAAGGGAAGCGCGGTAGCGGCGGTCCCAGTGCTCCACGACAAAGTAGGCAAACAGCGTGCGCGAGCTGCGAGGAAAATCCAGGATCGGATCGTTGGTGATGACCAAGTCGTAGGATTCCCAGGGAATCTCATCCGCGGCGACGATTTTTTGTGTGTACTTTCGGACGATGTCCGCGTTACCTCGCTGCTTCAGCACAGAGTCGTAGGTGTAGTCCGTGTTGACCTGTTGCGGAACGATGTACCAGTCCGCTTCGAACAGCGTGGTCATCTCCCAGTGCAAAGCCCTGCTCGGCCAAATGCGGAAGAGGGCTTCCGGAGTGGTTTCCTCCCAGCGAACGCTGGACCACGGGCCAAACGTATCCAGAAGCTGCTTGACAACCGCTACCTTCATCCTCGGCGTTCCTCCTGGAAGATTTCGCGGTATCTTGAATGCGTTGGCTTGGCTGCCACCACCATCGCGTCGTAACTCTCGCCGGGCGCTCGACGGCGGACCTGGCCTGATTGCGAATCCAAAACAAAAAGTTCGTAGCCGCATGCTTCGAGCAGCCACATCAATTCGACGGGGTGGTAGTGAAATCCAGCGGTGCACCAGCCGTAGCCTTCGTAGAGAATGACCGGCGCGTCCGGCCGCTCAAGCAGGTTGCGGGCACCGCGGAAAACCAGCATTTCCGCGCCCTCCACGTCCACTTTCATCAAGTCCACACGCGCAATGTCTTCTTTGGCCAGGAATTCATCCAGGGTAATGGTCTGGACCAACTCACGCCCCACTACTTCCGCATCCGTGTGGCTGGGGTCTTCGAGCGAGTTCAGGGCATCCTTCAAGTCCGCATTCACGTACATGCTGGCTTCGCCGGTTCGGTCGCTCAAAGCGGCGCAGATGGCTCGGACTCCAGATAAGTCATTCAACACCAGGTTCTTCTCGAGGATTGCAAAGGTGGATGGGCAAGGCTCGAACGCGTAGATCGAGGAAGCCTTGCTCAAAAGTTTTCGTCCGCAAGCCACGCTGAACAAACCGGTGTTGGCGCCAAGATCAAAAAACGTCATTCCCGGTTCGAGCATTCGCAAAACGAATTCCAGTTCCGGCTTTTCAAAACGCAATTTAGACCAGGTGTGAAACGCAATCGCGCCCTCAGGGACGAGCCGAAAGGAAACTCCCCCGGCGGCTGTTTCGACCGGCGCATGTCCCGTGAGAAAATTCCGCGCTTTGAAAGCGAGCGCCAGGACGTCCCGATACCAGAAAAAAAGTTTCGCGGCAAATCGCCCGCGGATCTTCCGCAGAACTTCTCCGAGCGTCAGCGATCCATACATCCTTCGCCACTTGGCCAGCGGCGCACCGAAAAAAGCCTGCAGTTCAATCCGCTGCATAAGCGCTCCCCTTGAAGAGCGCTCTCGATGCGCGCACATCCCAGAAAAAATAGAAAGCGCAAGCCGCGAGAAGTACTGCCGTGGCTCCGATGGAAGCTTCGAGGTTTGTGCGCGGGTCAAGCGAGGACGCCAGCCGGCTTCCCATTGCAGCCAGAACCCATAAAGCGGCGGCAAAACCGCACGTAGGCAAATCAAACGGCAGCGGGTAATACCGCCTGCCAAAGGCAGTCATCAAAATAATTCCCACAGCCAGCGCCGAAGCCCACGCAATGGCCGCGCCCAGAGCGCCCAGCCGTGGCACCAGCGCATAGTTCAAGACAATGGAGAGCGCTGCTCCCGCCGTTGCCAGCGGCCCTAGCCATTGCGTCTTGTATTTGAGATAGATCGGCAGGCTGCTCCAGTATTCGAGCAGCCGGAACATCACCGGCAGCAGCAGCCACGGCAGCAACCCTTGCACTCCCGCATACGCGCGTCCCGCAAAAACTCGGATGAGGAATGGCCCGAACAAAATGGTCATGGCGGCCAGAAGCGTGGCCACAATCAGCGCGTAGCCCATGATTTTTGTGTAGGTAATCGCAGCATTCGGCCGATGCGCGATGGGGAACGCAGCGCCGGCCCAGGCACTGGCGAACGGCTGCAAAAAACCCATCGACAGAATGTTCGTGATTTTGATTCCCACGGTGTAACGGCCCACTTCGGCGAGGCTTTGATACCGCGCGAGAAAATACCGGCCGGAAGCGTCGAGCAGCAAAGCCATCAAAGCGCTCCAAACGAGCGGAAAACCATACTTCAGCATCGGAACGAGCAGCGTCCTACGGACGCGCAGCTTCATTCCCGGCAAACAGAACACAAGCAGAATCAGCACGCAGGCTCCGTCGCCAACCAGCCAGCAATGGAATACCCCGCGCACACCTTCGCCATGCAGTGCGACAAACCAGTAGCCGGCAGCCACCAGAGCCAGCAGCCGGGTAATGGCGGATAAAACGTACGCCACCGGCCGCTGCGCCGCTTGCAGACTGCTGAAAAAAATCCCTTGCACGTTGCGCAGCAAAACGATGGGAAGGAAAATCCACGCGGCGCCCGCATTTGCGCCCAGCCACTCTCTGCCGAGCGATCCTTGCAGAATCCCCGCGAGGATCGTCCCGCCGATCACCGCAGCCGCCAGCGCTGCCACTATGCACGAGGCGAGAAGCTCTCCGCGCCGGGACGGTTCGGTTTCCGCGTACCAGCGCAAGTACGTGGTTCCCAGCCCCATCTGCGTCGTTGTGACCGTGATCAACAGCGAAATCTCAATCAGCGCATAAGCGCCGAAGTCCGATGGCGTGAGATACCGCGTATATAGAGGCACCAGAACGAAATTGCCCAGCCCTAGCAGCACAGCGCCAGCCAGGTAAATCATCGATTGTTTCGCTAGCGGATAAATCGTGGCCAGAAGCGGGTGCTTCGCCATCGTTCGCTCGATGCGGGCCAGCAAGGAGACGGATGCGCCCGGGAGGCTCACTGTCCCCCTCCTTCAAGCACCACGGCAATCGTTCGCAGCAGAATGTTCAGGTCAATGCGCAAGCTCCAGTTCTCGATGTATTCGAGGTCCAGCACCATGTTCGTTTCAAAAGAAGGGTCGCGCCGCGCGGTCACTTGCCACAGGCCAGTCACTCCGGGCTTCACATCCAGGCGCCGAAGGTGCTCGATGGTGTAGCGCTCGAAGTCATCCACCGGATGCGGCCGCGGTCCGACCAGGCTCATGTCCCCTCGCAGCACATTGAGAAGCTGCGGAACCTCGTCAATGCTCATTTTCCGCAGCCAACGGCCGCAGCGCGTGACGCGCGGGTCGTTATCCATTTTGAAGAACGGGCCGTTGCGCTCGTTCGTGCCGCGTAGTTTTTCTTTTTGCGCATCGGCTTCGGCGACCATCGTGCGCAGCTTGTAGCAGCAGAATTTCCGCCCTTTTTTTCCGACACGCAGGGCCGCATAAAGAACGGGACCCTGCGAATCGCAGCGAATCCAGAGGGCGGCTAGAGCGAGGAGGGGCGCTGTCAGCACCAGCAGCGCCGCAGCTCCCACGGCGTCGATAGCGCGCTTGACGGCAAGCCCCAGAACCGGGATCGGCTCGCCGTGCAGTTCGATAACCGGGAATCCGCCGATAGTCTCCACCGGCGCGCGCCAGCCCAAACCGTCGTACAAGTCCGGCACTACATTCATTCCGAGGCGCAGACGCCGCGCTTCGAGAAACACTTCTTTGACCATTTCGCGGTCCGCGGGAAGCGTGACAAACAACTGGTCTGCAAACTGCCCCAGCGCCACTTTCCGCAAATCGCCGATGGAGCCGAGCACCCGCGCATCGCCGTTCGCGTGTGAGTCCAGAAAGCCGCAGACTTCGTAACCCAACTGCCGGTTGGCTTCGAGCCAGGCGGCCAGCGAGCGGCCCAGCTTTCCTGCTCCCACAATCAGCACACGAGAGACACCTTCGCCGCGGTCCACTCTTCGCAGCACATAACAACGCTTGGAGTACCGCCAGCCAACCAGCGCTACCGCAATACACGCCGCCGTGCCGGAGACCACCAGCCTCGAAATCTCTTTGTTCCCCGAAGTAAAGATAAACAGCACGAGCAGAGCGGTCGCGAAGCCCACGGCCTTGAGCGTGTTCGCGCTTTCTTCCCAGGCTGTCCGCTCGCGCGCCGTACGGTACAAATCCTGGCTCATGCAAGCCAGCACCACCAGTCCGGCGTACAGCATCAAAAACGCAGGATAGCCAGCGGACCAGATCTGCCGCGAAAGTCCCGCGGGAAACATCGTAGATCGGGCAAGCGGAGCTGCAAATCCAAAACGCAGCCAATACGCTGCGCCTCCCCCTGCGCAGACCAGCGCGAAATCGATTGCCACGTATGCCGCCTGCCGGGCCAGCCCCGCGCGATGCCGCGCGGCTTTCGCACGTTCGGGAAAAACTCCCGTGGCCGGCAAAGACATTTCGCGCGCCAGCTCGTGAACCTGCGGTCGGTTGACCGCAGACGGCTGTCTTGACCGGCGTGTGGCGGTTCCGTTCATTCTGTCCTATCCCATTCCGTTTCGTGCCGCATGCACCAGGTCGGAAGCATCGGTGGACTTTTCTTCGGCGGACACACTCTGCTTTTTATGCAAAGCCTTGGGACGAAGTATCCTGCGAGCGAGGGATTGCACGAAGGCTGCCGCCGCAGGAGCTGCACGCAACGCACCCGCGTGCAGCGTTCCCGCAACTTCCTCGGCAAATTTCTTTCCTGGATCCTGCGGATCGATTTCCTGCCAGGCTTGCCAAACCAGAATCCACACGCAGACAGCCAGCACCGCAAAGCCGGTGCCGGCAACGGTCAGCAGCCCGCGCGGGGGAAACGATTTTTTGGTCGGCACGACGGCGGCATCGAGCACTTTTACGCTCGGCACTTCCTTGGCTTCCTGCACTTTGGCCAACTCGTACTGCTGCGTCAGTAGTTCGTAAACGGTTTCCTGAATTTTTGTCTGGCGGTACAAATCGGCGTACGTCACACCCAACAGCGGTAACTGGCGGATCGCTGGGTACAAAGAAGCGTCCGTCTCTGAAGACGGCGCCGCGGAAGTTCCGCTCTCTCCGCCCATTTTTCCCAACTGAGCGCGCAGTTCCGTCACGCGGGCACGCAACGAGCGCACACGCACATTTTGATCCGTATACATGGCTGCAAGACCGTGGAGTTCCGCTTCGGCAGCGATCAGCTGTCCTTCAAGCGTTGCTGCCGCCTCGACCATGGCCTTGCTCTGCGCGGGAATGTCAATGGCGGTATTCTTGCTCGCAAAAATGCTGAACTGCCGCGCCGCGTTGTCGAGATCCTGTTTCACAGCGCGAAGCCGTTCTTCAAGAAAAACCCGTTCGCGGCGTGCGGAAGACGTGCTGACCTGTTCGACCAGCCGGTCGAGTTCGTCCACATACGCCTGCGCCAAGGCCGCCGCGAGGCGTGGATCGTGGTCCATGACCGTCACCGCTATGATCCCGCTCTTGTGGTCCTCGCTGATGTGCGTGTGCACAGCAAGCACCGCGCGCGTGTCTTCCATTTTTGCGGTGTGGTACAGGCGCTTCAAGTCGAACTGCGCGATCAAGCGGTCCTGCACCGTGCGGCTTTCGAGAATGCCCACAAACAACGCGCCGGAATTCTTAACACCCAGCAAATCGCCGGCAGCGCCTCCAAACCCTCCCGCGCGGCCAGCGAGCGCGGAAAGCATGGCCATTCCGGAACCCGACTGTCCTTCCGGAGGCATCAGCTGCGTGGTGGCTTCATACCGCGCGGGAATGAGCAGCGCGATGCCCAGGCTTCCCAGGCCGCCGAGCAGCATGGTTATAAGCAGCAGTTTGCGCGCCTCCCAGAGGAGTCGGACCCGCGCGACCAGTCGTTGCTTTGCGGCCTGCGGCTCGTTGGCGTCCAGGCCGCGATCCATTTCCGTTTGTACCGTACTCACGCTGTTCGCTTACCCCTTCTTGTTTCGTTCCTGGAACGCATCTTCAGATCCAGTTGTGCCCTCAAGGAATGGCCACGGCGGCAGCCAGCGCTGCGGCTTGCGCGATTTGTGCGATGGCCACCAGGTTCTTCCAAACGTTGCTTCCCACGGTCGTTTTTTCCGGAACGACGATGGTGTCGCCGGGACCAACCGTCGACGACAGCACTCCGCTCGACCACGCTCCGCCGCTGCCGCTGCTGACCGCGCCGCTTGCGCGGAGGATGAAAATCGCTTTCTTGTTGGCGAGGCTTGTGGCGCCGCCCGCACGCATGAGGTACCACTCCGCGTTCTTTCCCGGCGTGTAGGTGATGGCGTTCGAGTTGTAAACCTGGCCGACTATGAGAACGAAGCCAGGCTGCTTGGGAATTTCCAGAGTGTCCCCGGCGCGCAACTCGATATCGTCAGGAGACCCGGCGAAATCTTTCTGGCCCTGGCGGATGTGCACCACCAGCCGGCCGCTTATGGGCGCACGGCGCAATGCATCGATAATTCGCTGACGCTGTTGCAGAGCGGCTTGCTGCAGAGCGGCTTCTTCCGTACCGCTCGTAGTGACCGACGTTTTCACGACCGTGGTTTCCTGCTCCATGCGTTGGATCATTTCCTGCCGGCTTTGCTGCTGAAGTTTGCGCACTTCGAGCCGCTCGAATACCGCCGCTTGCGGATAGGCTGTCGACAGCAACCCCCCGGCGCGCCTGAGCAGAGAGTTCAAGCGCTCGCCGGGCTCAATACCGTAGACTCCGGGTTTTGCTACTTCACCTCGCAGCGTCACCGTCGCGCCGATGTCTTTCCAGCGTGTTTGCTGGGGGATGGTCAGCACATCGCCGTCGAGCAGCGCGACATCCTCCGCGGAGCCACCCGCGAGCGCGCTTGCCAGGTTGACGGTTTGCTCGCTCGAAGGCTTTGCTGAGGCTGCCCCGGCAGCCACCTCGTAGTGCACGAGGTCCGCGCTTGCCGGGTTCGCGCTCCGCAATAAACCTCCTGCGGAACGCACCAGATCGGAAACCTTCATATTCGAAGCCAGCGGGTAACGGCCGGGCCGGCCAACTTCGCCGCGCACGTAAACACTCGCGGGATTCACTCGTTCAGGCTGGCGGTGGACCAGAACGCGGTCATTCGGCTCGACCAGAATATTGTTCAGCGGATCGCCCGCCAGCGCTTCACGAAGCGAGATGCTGAACACTTTTGTCGTGCCATCGGGCATGGCGCGGAAAAGTTGCGCGGATTCCAGCCAGCTTTCCGGCGTCGTGCCGCCTGCCTGATAAATCGCGTCTCGCAGGTGCTCCTGCCCGGAAGCGCGGTATCGCCCCGCGGCTCGCACTTCGCCGGCCACTGTGAATTCCGGCGCTGCTTCTAGGTCATAGCGCCCGAAAATGCGCACGGTATCGAGCGGCTGAAGTTTCGGCGCGCTTTCCGGGTGTTCGAGCGCCGCCGCGAGATTGAAGCTCTCCACTACCGGCCGGTTATCCGGCGCCGCGATACGCACAATCTCGGCGTAACGCTCGGCAGGTTCCGGCAGAAGTTCTTTGTACGAACCGACCAGATCCGTCAGCCGCATACCGTCGCGGAACGAATAGCGTCCGGGGCGCAGGACATGTCCTTCGAGATAGACGCTGGCGCTGTTGTACGGCGCGATGGGGAAAATATGGACTTCGTCACCGTCTTGAATCTGGAATTTCTCGAAAGCCGCGCGCAGCGTTTCCTTGTCGCTGTTTTCTCCGACGTCGAGGCTCAGCATGGTGCGCTTTTGGTGCGCTTCCATGCGCTGCACTTCAATCTGCCGCACCGCCGCCGCGGGCAGGATGCCTCCGGCGAGCTCCAGCACTTCGTCCAGGTTCTTTTCTCCGGCAAGCTCATAAATGGCGGGACGTCGGACCATTCCTTCCACGGTCACGCTCGCGGCGAGCGGAGGCACGCGCAACGAATCGCCGTTCTCCAGGCGTTTCAAGTCGCCTCGAATCCCGTGCAGCAGCAAATCGTAAGCATCCACTTCCTCGAGCAGCGTTTTCCCGCGGTAGTGCTCGAGATGCCGCAACGATCCGCGCGAGGTCACTCCTCCTGCGGCAAACAGCGCGTTCAGCGGCGTCGAAAGCGAACTGACGTCGTACGCTCCGGGCACGGGGACTTCTCCCACGACATAGACTCGCACGGTGCGCAGGCGAAGCAGTGATACGTCCACCGAAACATCGCGGAACTGCGTCCGCAGCACCCGTTGCACGGATTCCTGCACTTCCCCCAGCGATTTTCCGGAAACCAGCAGCGGGCCCGCCTCCGGCAGCACTAAACGCCCTTCACGATCCACTGTCCGGAAAAGCCTTTGGGAAACGCCGCCCCACAAATCAATCGAGAGGCCATCGCCCGGTCCGACCACATAATCCGGCCCCACGGGGAGATCCATCGGCAGCGCGCCTGTGTTTGCCACGCCGCGTTGGAAAACATCCAAGCCAAAACGCTCCGAACGTGCCGACGTCGCGGAAGCCTGCACATACAGGTCATAGAGCGAGGGCGCATCGGCATACGGATTCGGCCGGTGCACCATGCGCACAGGCTCGAGTGCCGCGGCGGCAAAATTCGCCGAATTGCTGTTGGGAATCCGGCGTTCGGAGTTATTGCGGTTCGTTCGCGCCGACAAGCCAGTCTCCGGCTGCGTGGACGGCGCGCCGGAGGCCGATACAAATTCGCTGGAGGAAGGCGAAGTGGCGTTTTCTACTTGCAGCGAGCCTCGTCTCGGGCGCGAGTTCGTTGAACTGGCCAGTTCGTCCAGGTTCGTTTGTGGCTCCGACACAAGCAGGGTCTCTCCTGTATCCGAGGCGGAGAGATCGGCGCGCAGGACGCTTTGAGGTTGTACCCCATCCGTTCGCGATGGCGCGCCCGGATAGGTTTCGTAGGGACTGGGCTGCTCCGCGGGACGATTCCCTGGCTCCTCGCTCTCCGGCGGAAGGTAGTTGCGATTCGATTCACTGCCGGGAAATTCGCAATCAGACGAACGCCGCTGATCACAGCCCGCGGTCTGCTCCATCGGCGAGTTCTCTCTCGAAGTATTGGCACGCCCACTCGCGTGCGCAATTGCGTACGCGCGGTCTTGCAGCACGAGGTTATG
Source organism: Candidatus Acidiferrum sp. (assembly GCA_035313865.1). Taxonomy (GTDB): domain Bacteria; phylum Acidobacteriota; class Terriglobia; order Acidiferrales; family UBA7541; genus Acidiferrum. Next base: position 48,708 of record DATFZY010000083.1, on the reverse strand, counting down.
CTCCGCTGCCAGATCGGATTCCGGATTCACCTTCGGCAGCAAGTAACCGTAACGCTGCAGGAGACGCGTGGCCAGCACGCGGGCGTGCAGATCCTCTTTCAATCGTTCCGTAACCGCGGTGTCCAGCAAGTCGGATTCATCGAGAAGTTGGCCGCTTGCCCCAGCGTCTTGCGCCAGCAGCCGCTTAAACTCCACCAGCAGGCCTGCATCTTTGTTCAAAATCTCAAGGATCTGTTCTGCGTTCGCGGCCACACGGTCCAGATTGTCGGAAACGATGTCCCGGGTAGTCCGCGGTGCATACTTCCCGGCCGCTTCCGAACTCTGCCTTTTCGTTTCTTGTCCGTTTGCCGGCTCGCTTCCCGGAACAGGCGTCTGCGCGTGCGCGCCAACCAACCCCATCGAGCACAGGAACAGGCTGAGAGGTAATCCTCGTTTTGCCGCTCGCTTTGTCCGGTTCCAGGCGCGCTTCTGAAATGAAGTCGACTCCCTCACGCTGCTCCTCCCCTCGTCCCCGCCGAATTGCCCCGCATGACCTCCAGCAAACCTTCCTCGCTCGCTTCCATAGTGCTCGAATGAATTTCGAGCGAGGCCCAGTAGAAAACCCCGATGTTTGTATTCGGAGCCACCGCGATAATTTTGAGTCCTGGAAATTTGCGCAGCAGTTGGTCGCAGAGCGCCGGACGGCGCCGTGATTCATCCAGCGCAATCAAAAGAAAATCGGGCCTGGTCTCCGCCACCATGGAAGGCACATCCTTTTCATTCTCGGCTTCTCCGACAATGTTGATCCCCGCTTGCTCGGAAAGCGTCGAAAGCACCAGCTCGCGCAATAGACGGGGACGGTTGGCCACCAGGACGCGGATGCTCGTTTCCATGGACTCCTCCCCTTGTGAAAAGAGTAGTCGGAGCAGGGAGGAGGGGACAGGCTGCAAAGGGTACGGGGAATGAGGTACCGCGTAGCTTCAGGCTGGTACTGCGAGCGGTGGGACCGCGTTGGTACTAAATTAGTATTTCGCCGCCGTGTCTTCCGCCACCACCGCTGCCAATCGTTCCGCCGGCAATTGTGGCCTCAGCGCGAAAAAATTATGCCGGCACGGCACGCAGCGCAGCGACGGCAGGCCCAGCAACCGTCCGCCACTGGAGGTCACTCCGGAAACTCTTTTGCGCGCCACTCGCTCGAGCTCCAGGTTTCCGCAAATTCCACAGCGCGCATAAAAAAGATTCCGCAGGGGAATGGCTCGCGCATGGAAGCGCGTTTCACACTTGAGACACCGCCACGGAACGACACCCACAGCACTGAAAAAATAATCAGGTATGGAGCGCCGCCTCGACCGGCGGCAGCCCGCAGCTTGGCACGCTGGGCAGTTCATCGAAAGACTTTAGCGAAGACCTCTTTGCCAGAGAATAGGCGATGAGCGGCTTTTCGGCAAGAGGCTGTTGCCACTAAGTCATCGTACAATGGGAGCTGTCATGGCGGACTACACAGAGGATCACGCGCGCGCGGGCATTCACGCGAAATTGCCGAAGCTCGATACCTGGCCCAACCAGTTCCCCGGCTACATTATTACCACGCGCTACCCGGAGTACACTTCGGTTTGCCCCAAGACGGGTCTCCCCGACTACGGCACCATCACCATCCAATATATGCCCCGCAAGGACTGCATCGAACTCAAAGCTCTCAAGATGTACCTCCTGGCGTATCGCGATCTGGGCATCTTTTATGAAAACGCGGTAAATAAAATTCTCCAGGATATCGTCGAAGCGGTCCGCCCGGAGTGGTGCGTGGTGCGCGGCGAGTTCACGCCGCGCGGCGGCTTGACCACTTCCATCTTCGCTCGTTGGCCCAAACTATCCCCCATCGGCAAAACGAAGGGCAAACCCCGCAAGGGGCGGGCACATCACACTGACACCGCCTAGACATGGCGGGAGATGCGGGAGATAATTTCACCGGCATCCGGCGGCCACGCTGGAGCCACGATTGAGGAGGGGGAATGAGCATTTCTCCAAATGTGCCGAGTCCAGAAGAGTCCTACCGCTACGAAGCTACGGGAACGCCGCGCTGGATCCCGGTAATTTTTGTAGTGCTTTTCATCGCCATTGCTGCGCTTGGTTATGTGGGCTACTCCGGGATTACCCGGCTTGATCAGAGCCTTGTCAAAGAGCAGGAGCAAAACAAAGTCCTGACCGCGCAGCTCGAGCAGGCCAATTCGCGTCTCGCCGATTTGAAGGGCCACATTGAAGTGACCGAACAAAAAATGGGCATGACGGTCGCCGAACTGGCACAAGCCAAGAGCCGCGCCGAATCCATCCGCAAGGAACAGGTCGAATCCGACCAGCGGCTCGCTGCCCAGTTGTCACAAGTCAAAAAGGAGAGCCAGGAACAGATTGGCGCGGTAGCCACCGAAGTCGGCGGAGCCAAGAAGGATATCGAAGCCACTAAGACGGATCTCGAAGCCACCAAGGGCAAGCTCGAACGCGCCACTGGCGACATGGGCGTTATGAGCGGCCTCATCGCTCGCAACCACGACGACCTCGATGAATTGAAGCGCCGCGGCGACCGCAACTACTACGAGTTCACTCTGACGAAATCAAAGAACGCTCAAAAAGTCGGGCCGACGCAACTCACGCTCACCAAAACCGACCCGAAGAAAGCCAAGTACACCCTGACTGTCCTTGTGGACGACCGCACGATCGAGAAGAAGGACAAGACCGCCGGCGAGCCCGTGCAGTTTTACGTCAAAGGCGGTTCCCGAATGGCTCCCTACGAAATGGTGGTGTTCGATGTCGGCAAAAACGAGATCACCGGATACCTTTCCACTCCAAAGGATGTGGGGGCAAGTGCCGCTCCAGCCGCAACTCCTACGGCCACGCCGACTGCCGCTCCAACCAAGCCCAGCTGAAGGTTCGGCTTCCTTCGCCATTCAAATCGCAAGCCCTGTTCTGCGTTCTGGAAACTCTCCGCGGAACAGGGCTTCTGTCTTTTGGATGGCCAGTCTACGATGCGATTTCTAGCCATGCTTCTTTCCTCTCGACGCCCCGCTTCCCTTCTGCTCTTTTGCACCCTCACGATTGCGCCATACGGTTTTCTACAGCAACCCGATCAAAACTCGCCCAACATTCGCGTGAGCGTGGACCGCGTCAACGTCGGAGTGGTGGTCACCAATTCCCGCGGCCAGTTTGTCGAAGGTCTCCATCGCGAGGACTTCCACATCTTCGACAACAGCGTTGAGCAGCCCGTCACCGATTTCCTCAGCATCGACGAACCCGGCCAGGTTCTCCTATTGATCGAAGCGGGCCCAGCTGTCTACTTCCTCGAAGGCAGCCATCTTCGTGCCGTTCACGCGCTCCTCGAAGGTCTGTCCCCCGGCGACCGTATAGCCCTGGTCCGCTATGACCAAACTGCCGAAGCCGTCCTCGATTTCACACCAGACAAACGTGCCGCTGCCGGCTCGCTTGACCAACTGCGCTTCAACGTCGGCTTCGGACAGTTGAACCTCGCTTCCAGCGTCGACAAGGTTCTGGATTGGCTCGCAAAAATTCCCGGGAAGAAATCGCTCGTCCTCCTCTCAACAGGAGTGGACACTTCGCCTTCTGGCGCCGTGCAAACTCTGCTGCCCCGCCTGAAGAGTTCGGACGTACGTGTCCTGGCTATATCTCTGAGTGTGGGACTGCGCACCCCGCAACCAGCGCAACCGCCGCAAAACAAATCTCAAAAGAAAACTCCATCCGCTCCAGACAAAGCACAAGCCACCGCAGAAGTTCTCGCCCAAGCCGACCAAGAGCTCAAAGCCATCGCCGAAGCCTCCGGAGGCCGCTCGTACTTTCCTACATCCACCAAGGATTTCTCAGATGTCTTCGCGGAAATCGCCCAGCTAATCCGCCACGAATACAGCCTGGGCTTCATTCCGCCCGCGCACGATGGAAAAATTCACTTCATCGACGTCCGCATCAGCACTGCCGCAGACTCCGCCTCTTCCCGGGTAGACCATCGCCAGGCGTACGTAGCCCCGCAGTAGGACAGACACTCCCGTCTGTCGCCTTTTCTTTCTTCTAGTTTTTGGGATTGGTCTCGCCGCAGAAGTCTCAGTCAAACTGCTTCAAAGTCTTCGCCATCTCGCTCAACTTCTCATTCATTAGTCCGAACACCGTCTCCGCTTCAAACGTTCCATCTCCATTGCGTGCGCCCGCTGCAGTCCGAGTCAAAATCTCAATCCCCTGCTCCACGCGGCTCACAGGCCAAATATGGAACTTCCCCGCCGTAACGGCATCCAGCACTTCCTCGCGCAGCATCAAGTCCTCAACATTGGACGCCGGCATCAAAATTCCCTGAGTCCCCGTCAATCCCTTAATCCGGCAAACGTCAAAAAATCCCTCAATCTTCTCGTTAATCCCGCCGATGGCCTGAATATCCCCCTGCTGATTCATCGACCCCGTTACGGCAATATCCTGCCGCAGCGGAATCCCGGAAAGCGCCGAAGCCAGCGCATAAATCTCGGTCGAGCTCGCGCTATCTCCATCCACTCCTGAATACGACTGCTCGAAACAAATGCTGGCCGCCAGTGACAATGGTTTGTCCTGCGCAAACAAACTCCGCAAAAACCCCGAAATAATGTGCACGCCTTTGTCGTGAAACCGCCCGCTCAAGTTCGCTTCGCGCTCGATATTGATAATCCCCGCCTTGCCTAGCGCGGCCGATGCCGTTATCCGCACCGGCTTCCCAAATGAATACCCGCCAATTTCCAGCACGCTCAATCCGTTCACTTGCCCGACGCGTTCTCCCGTCACGTCTACGAGCAGCGTCCCCTCTTCAATCATTTCGCGAATACGCGTCTCAATGAGGTTGTGCCGCTCCATTTTCGAAGCCAGCGCGTTTCGCACATGCGCCGCGCGCACCACGTTCTCTCCCGCAGCCGCCGCCGCGTAATGCGCTTCTCGCGCCAAATCCGCAATGTCCACGAACCGCGCCGTCACCTTGTTCCGCCGCCCCGCTTTTCGAACTCCGTATTCCAGCATCGCCGCGAACGCCCCGCGGTCAAACGGCGACAATCCTTCCTTCTCCGAAAGCGTGCGCAATCGCCCCGCATACTCCGCAATGACGCCGTCGCTCATCGGCATCTCTTCATCAAACTCCACGCGCACCTTGAAAATCTTCTGAAAATCCTCTTCGTACTCATAAAGCATTTCGTAAAGCTGCCGGTCGCCAATCAAAATCACTTTGACGTTGATCTCCACCGCTTCCGGCTTCAGCGCGCTGCCTCCAAACGGATAAAACATCTCCAGCGGCTGAATTTCCAACCGGTTGTGATTCAAAGTCCTCTTGAGCGCCCGCCACACTCCGACTTCCGATAGCGCTTCCAGCGAATACATAATCAAAAATCCGCCGTCCGCCCGCAGCAGCGACCCGCCGCGCAAATCCATAAAATCGCTCGTCCATCCGCCGCGCGTGTCATAAGCCCGCTGAATCGTCCCGAACAAATTGGCGTAGGTTGGCGTCGTCTCGAAAATCACCTGCGAGCCTTCATCATCGCTGTGGGCCAGAATCACGTTCACGCCGTACATTCGGAACGGATCGCGCTCCGGCCCGCCCGCCCCAGGCATCTTGGGCAAACCATCCGGTGTGTCGCCCTCGTTCTCGCCCTCACCTTCGCGTTCTTTAAAAGGATCTAGATTGTCAAGCAGGTGGTGCCGCACCTCTTCGAGATATTCCGAAACTCCCGTCCCCGGATACTTTTCCTTCAGCTCCTCGATGACTCCGTCCACCAGCACCGAAGCCGCTTCCTGCTCCAAATAACTCAACTCGCTGGCCAATTCCCGCGACAGCGTCAGCGTCTTCCGGTAAACGACCGTAAACTCCTGCCGAAATTGTTCGTATTTCCTCTCGATCTCTTCGGCCACCGTCGACTCGAGTTTCCCCTCATGAACCATCTTCGAAATGTCCTCGATCGGCACCATCTGCCCTTCGAGCACCGGAAAAATCTCCGGCAACGCCACCGCGCCCACCTGCATATGCCCCAGCGCAAACTGTTCTCGCGCGATCCGCCGCGTGAAATCGTCCATCAGCTCTTTTTCGCGCACCGTAAACCGCTCGACGATCCGTCCCTTCTGCCGTTGGAAGGGCTCGCCCTCAAACACCTGCGGAATCCGCCGCCTCAAAAAATCTATCCCCGCCTGCATGTCCTTCTTAAACGCGTTCGCCTGCCCTCGCGGCAGCGAAAGCAGCCGCGGCCTGTCCGGAATCTTGAAATTATTGACGTAGCAGCGGTCCAGCGAAGATTTTGTAGGCGGATGCAAATCTTCGATCATCTTTGCGATCGTCCCGCCGCGGCTCGTGCCTGCCAACCCGCACACAAACACGTTGTAGCCAGGCGCCGATAGCTCAGCGCCCATTTTCAACGCACGCAGCGCGCGCTCCTGCCCGATGAATCCTTCACGCAGTTCCGCCTGCGCCGTCGTTTCAAACGGTATGCGCGGAAGCTCGCACCGCCACCGCAATTTGGCAGGCGGTAGCTCAGCGTGAGCCGGAGCCCGTTTCATGTTCGTAGAAGTCATCCGAGCCGGGTACTCTAGCACACCCCTGCCGCGACAAACGTACTTTCCCCGTCAGCGTTTCTCAGCCTGAAAGTGTTGCTCTCCGCTAAACAAAGTCCCCACCGCGGCTCTCACGGCGCCGGCCCATCCAACTCGTCGCGATGAGCCATGTACACGCGAAACACGCCCATCGCCGCCGCCACAATTGTCGGCCCGGCCACCAACCCCAGCAGTCCAAAGGTTTCTATCCCGCCCAGCACTCCGATGAACAGCAACAATTCATTAAGCCGCGTCCGGTTCCGCAGCAGCATCGGCCGTACGATATTGTCCGCAACCGTGGACACGCCGCCGCAAATCGCCACCACCAGCAACGCCTTCCCCCAGTGTCCGCTGAATACCAGCCAAAGCACTGCCGGCCCCCAGACCAAGAGTGAGCCCACCACCGGCACCAGCGAAAAAAACGCAATCAGCACTCCCCAAAAAATCGGCTCCGAGATTCCCACCAGCGCAAACGACAGTCCTCCCAGCACTCCCTGAATCAGCGCCAACAGCAAACCTACCGCCACGCTCGCAAAAATCAGCTCCTTCGATTCTTCCAGCATGTCCGTCTGGATATCCTTATCAAAAGGCAGCAGGTGCTTCGCACCGCGTACGATGTCATCCCCATCCCGGAACATGAAGAACAACGCAAAAAGCAGGATAAACAGGTCCACGAAGAAACTGACCGTGTTCCTCAGCAATGCGGCGAATCGCGTACCCAGGAATGACGCAGTCTTTTCGGCCGCTTGCTGCAACGGGTCGGAAAAATCCAGCGAACGCCACGATTCCGGCAAGCGAATCCGGATCCATTCTTCTAGCCGCGGCAGCAGTTCCTCGCTCGGCCCTTGCCCATGCACGGCCAGTATGTTCTGCACTCGCGCCGTGGCATCCAAGGCTTCCCGCGCCGTAAATACCAGCACCACCAGCGCCGGCACAATCAGCAGCAGCGTCACCCCCAGCGTGCTCGTCATCGCCGCCGGCGTCGGTTTCATCTTTTTCAGAAGTTTTTCGTGCAGCGGGTAGAAGAAAATCGCCAGCACCGCCGACCACGCCAACGGCACCAGGAACGGCTCCACGATCAGAAATACGAAATACCCTAAAAGCAGAATCGCCCCGTAGGAAAGTACAGTAGTCAACTGGCTACTCGTTGTAGTGCTCGGAGGCGTTGTGCTTTTCATGCGCAGTATATAATCTCTCAGAACCTTGCAATCCAGGCCGCTCCAGGAAAACTGAGCAACGATACTATGGCGTTGAACCCCATTCCCCTATCTTCCTATCAGATTCGACTCCTTGCTGTACTTGCTTTAATCAACTTTGTCAACTTCGCCGACCGCTCCGTCGTGTTTCCCCTTCTTCCTCTCCTTCGCCAGCAAATGAATCTGACGGACGGTCAACTCGGTTCTCTGCAATCCGGACTTCTCGTCGTCCTTGCTCTCGCCAGCATTCCCTGCGGATTGCTTGCCGACCGCTTCAGCCGAACGCAAATCATCGCCGGCGGCGTCCTATTCTGGAGCCTTGCGACCGTAGCCTGCGGCTTTGCCTCTTCTTTTGTCCTCTTATTCATCGCGCGCTCGCTGATCGGCGTCGGCGAAGCCGCTTACGCTCCCGCCGCCCAGTCCATGATTTCCGATTCCTTCCCCTACCAGCGCCGCGCCATGGCCCAGTCCATCTTCGCCGCTGGCATGCTCCTCGGCGGCGCCGCCGGTCAGGCGTTTGGCGGAATCATGGGCGAAGTGCACGGCTGGAAATTCACCTTCATAGTCGTTGGTCTCGCCTGCATGGTTCCCGCCTTGTTCGTTCTCAAGTTGCCCGAACCTCCTCGCCGGCCACGCTCGGAAGTTGTGCCCATCTTCAGCCTGCTCAAAGTCCCGGCCTTTATCGCCATGATTGTCGCCGGCACCTGCATCACCTTCGCCAGCGTCTCGATTCTCACCTGGGGCATCGACTTCGCCGTGAACTATAAGGAATTCAGCCTTCGCGAGGCTTCCGTCTCTCTCGCCGCCGTCGCTCTTCTCTCTCTTCTCCTCGGCGTTCTTTCCGGCGGCTTTCTCGCGGACCGCCTCCATCGGAAATATCCTTATGGCCGGATTGTTGTCATTGCGGCCGCATTCCTCTTCGCTGCTCCCTTCGTCCTCCTCGCCATTCAGACCGACGAAAAGTGGGTTTTCCTGACGGCCCTTTTCATCGGCGGCTATTTCATGTCCTGGTATCACGGCCCGGTCACCGCCGTTCTGCATGACTTGACTCCCCAACGTGCACACGCCACCTCCATCGGCGTCTATATGTTGGTCACACAACTCTTGGGAGCTATAGGACCGCAGCTTGTAGGGAAAATCTCGGACGCCAGCGATCTTCAGCTTGGCCTGCAAGTCGCTGTCGCTGTGATGGTAGCCGGCTCTCTCTTGATGTTCGTAGTTATCTACTTCGTCCGCCGCGACGGCTTGCACCATCCGTGCCTCGCCGCCTTCCGCCTGGAAGCCCACGACGAAGCCACCGACTGATCCGCAGCTCAACTCTGACGTTCGTAGGGGCCGGGCTTGCCCCGCCCTCGATCCGCTGGCAACACCAACCCGTTCTACTTAATTCCCGTCAACTCAATCAATCTCAACACATCATCCTTCGTCACATCATAAAGCAACCGCTCATCCTCTTCCTCAAGCCGCTCCCGCAAATACTCCGCCGCAACAAAGCTGGCTTCCCGATCCGTCAAGTCGCGTCCTCTTCGCTCGCGAAACTTCACGAACGCCGTATGCGCCAACCCCACCACCCGCGCCACGCCATCCACAAAAAACTTCGTATCAATCGTATCGCTGTGCCGCGTCGCCACGCCGTTCCACATATGCGAAAACCGGCACTGATACACCGTCCCGCTCAATGTCGAGGTCACTTCAAACGCCCCGACAAACTCCCGCATCGCCCCAGCATTCGCCAAAACCGGCCGTGTCGTCACAAGTTCCCTTCTTTCTTCTAACCTCTAATCTCAAAACTCTACCGGCATCATCCGTAGGGTCATCCTTCTGAGGATGACCGTTCGCCCCACGTCACCGGCTCACCGCCGCCGCCGTCTCCGCATGCGAATAACTATGAATCGCCGCCGCCACTCCAGCACCAGCCGGCACTCGGAATCCCTGATCCGACAGCACTTTCTCAAACGCCGCAAGAAACAGCAACACAAACGGCTTCTGGCTGCAATGCCCCATCAACCCCACGCGCCAGATCTTCCCCTTCACAGGCCCAAACCCACCGGCAATCTCAATATTAAATTCATCCAACAGCTGATTCCGCACCTTCACATCATCTATCCCGCCGGGAATCATCACCGCCGTAACGGTTGGCAACCGGTCCGCCGGATTCTTCACCAAAAGCCCCAATCCCATCGCCTCGACACCAGCAATCAAAGCCAGCTGATTCACCCGGTGCCGCTCCCAACGCGCTTCCAGCCCATCCTCCATAACAATCCGCATCGCCTCGCGCAAAGCATAAATCAAGGAAATCGGCGGCGTGTGATGATACAGCCGCTCCTTCCCCCAATAATTCATCGCCGTGGTCAAATCAAAATACCAGCTCTGCACCTTCGTCTTCCGCTTCCGAAAAACTTCCTCCGCCGTCGGACTCACCGTAATCGGCGACATCCCCGGCGGCGCGCTGATCGCCTTCTGTGACCCGCTGAAGCAAATATCAATCCGCTCCCGGTCCACGTGCAGTGGCACAGCCCCAAGCGACGCCACCGTATCCACAACCAGCAGCGCTCCCAATTCATCCGCCACTTTCCGGTACGCATCGATCTTCGTCACCACGCCCGACGAAGTCTCTCCATGCGCAAACCCTATCATCTTGATCTTCCGGCCCTGCCCCGCTCGCCGCACATCCTCCGCATCCACCGGCAATCCGTACGGCGCTTCCACTTTCGTCACTTTCGAAGTCGCCCGCGAAGCAATCTCAAACATCCGCTCGGAAAAAACTCCATTCACCGCAATAATCGCCTCATCGCCCTCTTCCAGCGCATTCAGCACCGACGCTTCAATCCCTCCCGACCCCGACGCCGAAAGCGGCATCGTCAACCGGTTCTCCGTCTGAAATATCTGCCGCAACAATATCTGCGTCTCGTCCATGCACGTCTTGAACCACGGATCGAGGTGCCCCACCAGCGGCATCGCCATCGCACGGTAAACCCGCGCGTCAATCGACGACGGCCCCGGCGTCAGCATCAATCGTGTCGGTGGATTGAGTTCGCCAACATGTTGCGTCATTGTTTTATCCTTCTTTTTCTCGCACTGGAAAGCCAGATTGGTCTACTCTTCCACTCTTCAGCGCAATCGCGGCAGCGCAGCGGGAACTCCAATTTTCGCGCAATCCCCAACCTCCCGCAACCGTCAAATTGGCCGGACCGGCTCTACGCTTTCGACTTCACTTGCAGCCATCCGCCAATTAAAAATACCAAAGCGATGACCGCCGAAATATATACGGGCAGCACCAGCCCCAGGTAGTGAAACACCAATCCGCCGTTGGCTCCCATTGTCAAGGCACAGATCAGTACGAACCTCCCGCCATGCTCCATCCTGCTGGCCAAAAACGCGATCACCGCCAACGCCATCATCTCCCCCGAAAATACCAACCAGCATGCTCTAGCGAGGGGGGCCAGCGGCCCGCTCAACCCGGCCGCCTGAATCATCGCGTTTATGTCCCGGATTCTTAACCCGTGTCCGATACTAATAAGAAACAAAACCACGCTTCCCACACCCGTGCACCATCGAGCCGCCTTCATCTGTCCCCCCGTCTTCAAAGCCGCGAAACTCGGCTCCGTCGTGCGCCGGATTCTACGATGGCCCTTCCCGTTTTGATATTCCTCTTTTCCGCATCCCCCCATCAGCGTTTCAACTTGGCATCGTTACTCTCTTGCCTGCCCCCCTTTCCCTGCTTCCCTATCTGACTGGTAATATCGCCCTGACGAACGCATACTCAGGCATAAGGGAACACTCATCCGCAGGCCAAGCGCCGCGCTGGTTAGCAAGGGGATCGAGTTGCGATGTCTGGCAAGAAAATCATGATCGTCGAGGACGACAATCTTCAGCTCACTACTCTTGCCCGCCGCCTGAAGAGTGCCGGCTTCGAAGTTACCGGAGCCCGCGACGGCTTGAGCGCCATCAGCACCGCCCGCAAAGAACAACCCGACCTGATCCTCCTCGACCTCGGCCTTCCCGCCGGTGACGGCTTCGTCGTCCTCCAACGCCTTCAACTGATCATCAACACGTCAGGCATTCCCGTGATCGTCGTCAGCTCACGCACTCCTATCAAGAATCGCGAAGCCGCCCTCAAAGCCGGAGCGATTGCCTACATTCATAAGCCCGTCGACTTCGACGTCCTGCTCCCTGCCATCAACGAAGCCCTCGGCATCACTGCGCCAACAACACCGCCCACAACCCCTCCAACAACCCCGCCTGCCACGCCCGCTCCCGACTCCGGCACAACCGTGTAGTGGCGAACCTTTAGGTTCGCTTGTCTTTTTGAATTTGAAAAAGCGCAAGAATACGGAGGATAGCGAAGCTCAGCGCCCAGCGACACGAGAAATGTAAAACCGAAAAAACGCATCAGGATTCGAATCAAGACAAACCTGGGCATTGGCAGGACCGCCGGAGTTCCCAGCACCACCCGAACTCTCCTCAGGCCGCGTAAATCCCTTCTCATCCACCCGAATCCGCATCGCCTGCACCGGACAAAGCCCCGGATTCACCAAAAACGCAATCGTCATCGGATCAAAAAGCGTCGGCGTCTCCTGCCCCCACTCGTGATACAGCAAAGTCAGCGCATCGGTAATCGGCGTACCCTGCGCAAAAAGAAACTCCCGCTTCACCTCATCCATCTTCAATTGCGTCGAATCCAGCGGCATCACATACAGCGGCACTCCCGCCGCAAACAATTTTTGCGCCGAGGGAATGTCATTCAAAATATTCCACTCCGCCTGAGGCCCGCGCACTGGCCCATACTCCAAGTCCCCATACCCCCGCTTGATCGACCCGCCCATCAACACCACGCGCTTCAATTTCCGAAACGTTGCCGCATCCTTATCAATCGCCGCTCCCACATTCATCAACGGCCCGATGGCCACCAGCGTAATCTGCCCGGGGTACTTCCGAATCTGCCCCAAAATAAAATCCACCGCATCCCGATGCGGATCCTTGGCAAAATGCCCGCCCTCCGCATATCGCCGCTGCGTGAACGTGCCCTTAACAGGAGTCACCGCCCCAGCAGCCACGGGAATGTCCGCCCGCCCCACTTCTCCAAGAAACCGGTCCAAAAGCCGCGCCCGCATCTCCGTATCCCCAAACGTAGCCGTCACCCCAATAATTTCCAGCTCCGGACTGCGCAACGCCAGCGCCAGAGCAAACGCATCGTCAATGTCGTCCCCTATATCCGTATCAATAATTATTTTTTCTGGAGAAGTAGAAGCCGCAGGCGTGACCACAGAAGGGGCTGCTTGCCCCGCGAAACAAACCGGTCCAAGCCACAAGCAAGTAGAAATCAAGCTGGAGGAGAAGCAAGCGAAGCGCCACCACAAATGTAGTGGCGGGTCTTTAAGCTCGCTTCTTTCTTTTTCCACTTTCCCCGCCCGCATCTCAATTACGCCCAGCCTCGCTCAACGCCAACACCGCATAAGCTGTAGCCGCATCGCGCATAAACAACGCTGTCTCCGGCGCAATATGATGCTCCTCATTCTTATTTAACGAATATCCCGCCCAAAATCCCCCAACGCCATTCTGATTCGCCGCAAGCCACTCCAACCCGCGCCTCAACTGCGGATTCTCGCGCGCCACCTCAGCCTGCATCAGCGCAAACGCAATCAACCCCGTCGCGTACCCATCGCTCTTCATCTCTTGCGCCGTCCCATCGCCGCGCTTCCAATTCCCAGACAAAGTAGCCAGACTCCACCCTCCGTCCGACTGCTGCTTACTAAAAATTTCCGCAACAAGTGCCTTCTGCCGCTCCGCCTCCACAAGTCCAGGCAATTTCGCCGAAGCCCACAAGAGAAAAACTCGCTTCTCCAAAGTTTGCGCGCCATACTCGCGGTTCAAATACTCGCGCAACATCTTTATATTCTCCTGAATTTCCGGCAGCTTCCGGTAATTCCCCGGGGCCGTCCCCACGGCAATCGCACCAAGCGCCGCCCCAAAATAATCCGAGTCATCCGCTTCCCACGGCTCATTGTTAAACCGTAGCCACAACCAAGCCCCTTTTTTGTCACCCGTCGTTTGCTGCTCTGCCCACATATTCGCAAACGCCATCCGCGTGTCCGCACTCGCCACGCCACCCTGCGCATCATGGCTCGTAACGTTGCTTGCCGAATTGCTTGCCGAATTGCTTGCTAAGATCAGTGCGTTCAGCACCGACTCCGTTCCGCGCGACTCCACCGACTTGTAGACCCCGCGGTCCTTATCGCTGTAAAACGGCGCCACTTCCTGCCAAAGCCTCACTCGCTTCGTGACATTGTCCAGAATTCTTTGTTCATTCGCCGAAGGCCCACTCTCCCCCAGCGCCCCGCGCAGCGTCGACCGCGAGATCGCATAGGGCACCGCCGTATGGCAAGACACACAAAACGTCTCATGGTCCCGCGCCGCCCTCTGCCAACCCATCCACCAACCCGCCCTCTGGTCGAGGTAACCGGCCGCGGCCTTCGCATCCCACGAGCCAGCGACCTTCGCAGCAGTCAGCTCACGAGAATGAGCCGCAGTGCGCGGCCCTCCGGCAACAACTCCTGCCTCGCCGCGCAAAAAGAGCGCCGCAGTTCCAGCCACAAGGCAAGCCGCAATCACACCACTTCGCCGCCATCCATCATTCATAGGGGTTATCTCCTCCCCGCTCAATGCGAAGAGGTTATCACGAACTTGCGCACTCGAAGATCACCCCATCTATAGTGGTGAACCTTTGAGTTCGCTAGCCACAGTCAGGCCACCGCGCAAACCCTCTCACTCCGTTTTAGCCAGCGTCGAAGGGATCCCAAACGTCCCCTCAACCACCTCCACAAACGTCCTCTCCTCCCGCAAAATAAACCGCGCGCTCTGTGCCATCGAAAAATTCATCCGCGCCTCCTTATCCGACTTCAACCGCGCCCGGTAAGCCTCATACGCCGCAAGACTCTCAAACGCAATCAATCCCCAGGCAATATCGTTCGTCCCTTCATCCGGCAAAAAATATCCAACCAGCTGTCCTCCGCACCGCGGAATGATGCGTCCCCAATTCTCCGCGTACTTCCTGAACTCCTCTTTCTGAAAGGGATCAATCTGGTAGCGAATAAAGCAGGTAATCCTCATGGACGCTCTCCTCGGATTCGGTCCAGCCGCCAGCCCGCCGCAGCCAAGCGAAAGCGCCGCTCCTAATGTCGCCATCTGCAAGATAGCTTCGCGGCGGTCTATCGGGTCGGAAGTGAGCGCAGCCGGATCCATTCCCCCTCACCATGCCGCTTGCACGACATCAACACTTCGTCTATCATCAAATAATGAATGTCAAGCCCCACGCCGATGCCGCCGCCTCGAAAATCGCCGCCGCCATCGGCGAACCAGCCCGCGCCCGCATCCTCTATTCCCTGATGGACGGCCACGCCCGCACCAGCACCGAACTCGCCGTCGTCGCCGACGTAAGCCCCTCTACGGCCAGCGTCCACCTGAATCGCCTGAAGACAGCTCACCTCGTCAAAGTTTTAGTGCAGGGAAAGCACCGCTACTACAGTCTGGAAAGCGCTGACGTAGCCAGCGTCCTCGAAGGTCTAAGCGTCCTCGCCGGGCGCACCCGCGAAAAATTCGTCCCCAACACTCCGCCACGCCTCCGCGCCGCACGCACCTGTTACGACCACATCGCCGGCACGATAGGCGTCTCGCTCCATGATCGCCTCACCCAGCGAGGCTGGCTCTCTGCCAATTCCACCACGAGCGAAAACTCTTACGAGCTCACGCCGACCGGCGCAAAGGCCTTCACCTCCCTCGGCATCGACCTCGCCGCCACCCGCACCCTCCGCCGCCGCTTCGCCTGTCCCTGCCTCGACTGGAGCGAACGCCGCTACCACGTGGGCGGCGCGCTAGGCGCAGCCCTCCTAACCGTCGCCCTAAAACGAAAATGGCTTCTCCAGGACCTCGACACCCGCGCCCTCAGCATCACGCCAAGTGGCCGCCGCGAATTCCATAGACGTTTTGGTCTTAATGTTTAGGCGAGCCGGCGCAGCAGTGTCCCGTAGCCCTGGTTTGTTTCGTGAAGGTTCACCACGCAGGAAAATTCCTGCCGCGGCTAATTTAGAATCTGGTCAGACCAAACAATCGCATAATCGTCAAAATAATATGTCCAGTGCCGACCTTCGCCTTTTTCACTTCCGGCGCCTTGTACGAAGGGTCGAGCGCCTGTAACTTCGTTTCGTACTCCTGCTTCAAGACTGTCATCTTCATCGAGTAGTCGGCTTTCAGCCGATGCACACGCCGCGTGAACCGCCCCAGGCTGTCGGTGTCGTTGTAGGCCACGCCGTTAATTAGGTCCGTCAAAATCCGAATTATGTTTTGAATGACCATCTTGTTTTTCGGGTTTATCTCATGCGCCGCATCAAGCGCCTCAAATGCCGCGCCTGTCTGGTCGATGAACTCAGGCCACACCCCGTCCACCGTCACGAACTCCCTCAAGTGCCTGCAGGCCATATCGTTGTACCCAACCGCCGCGTCGTTGATCATCACCGCCGACATTTCTTTTACTTCGGCTACGATGTCCGGCGGCGCGTATGCGATCGCCTGGCGCATGATTGACGTCATCTCTCCCAGCCTGCAGTTCGCCAGATTCGATAGCCAGCCGCTCGCGATTCCCTTGAGAAACCACGCATCATGATTATGTGGCTCTACTTCCAGGACCTTATTCGTGTTGCTCAGCACCTCTTCGTGGTTCCCGGCATCCAGCGCCGCATGCGCCAGTTTCATCCAATTCTGCACACTCCCACCGGGCGCCGCCGAGCCGGGACGCCGCAGCAAAACGTCCCCGCTGCAATACATGCACTTCACACTGTCCCGGTTCGTTGGAACCTGCAAATCTCCACCACAATTCGGGCATTTGGCTGCGACAAAGGTTGTCATAAAGAGCGCTCTCCTGAATTAGCTTCCAGAAACTGGCTTCCCGTGCTTTGTTTCCGCCATTCATTCAGCTTCATTGCTCGCCTGGCTTCGCTATCGCAATAACGCAAACTCGTTACCCTGAACAAAGTCTCGTCCCGGACGGCTTCCCCGCTGGAATTCCCTCGGATCGCGCGTCCTTCAGGACCGGCCAGTCCTTACCTGCCGGTCCTTGGTTCGGAACACCCCGACATTTTTCCACCGTCACCACCTGGCAGCCGGCCCCACCCAGTTTTCGATCAGCAGAGTGTCCGGTCAACAGTACAAAAGGCTATATTTGCCCAATTGGATATTCCCTCGCAGCCCTCGCGTTCAACCCCGGCTGGTGGCAAGCGTAGGGTCCGCTCTTCTCTGCGCCCTCTGCGAACTCTGTGTTAAGAAAAACCCACCACCCGACCCGAATCTCTGGTGATGTGCATAAACCTTGTGATATAATTGTTGTGCACAGAATTTCGCCTCGCTTTATGCGAGGCGTTTTCTTTTCTAGCAAGTGTTCACCCTGTGAGCGCGTCCCGCCCGGTTTGCCCTGGGTTCTCGAAGAAGTCTTCGCTTTCAGACACCGCTATAGCCGAGAGCACTCACCCGAACTCTTTTAGAATCAACACTTGCAGCACCACCCCGCAATTGTTGATTTTAAAGAACTTAGAGTCTAGCTAAGTCTTTTAGATGCAACACTTACAGAAATGAGGGGGTGCCTAACTCCACCACCAACCTCTCGGCCGGGCTTGCCCCGATGTCCGCAGAACTCTTTCCAAGGATATGCTATCGTCCTTAAACACCAAATCCAGAAGGAGATGCGGCCCGGAGGCAGCGCGGCCGCAAACAGCAATGGCAGAGCGCCCCGTACTCGTTGGACTCATCCCTCAGGCAGTCGTTCTCGACCCAGGCGATCAAGTCTCCTGGATCTCTGACGCCGGCAATCTGCGCGTCGAGTTCGACGTCAACCGCTGCCCCTTCTCTTCCAACATTTTCCAGGCCCCTGCAGGCATGCGCCTTCTGAGCGGCCCGCCCCGCGTCGGCCTGAAAGCTGCCACCTACAAATACCGCCTCTGGCTCAACGACCAACTGGTAGGCCAGGGCGAAGTAATCCTCCGCGAAAAATAACGCGCCAGATCGAAAAAAGCCGGAGTTCCTCTGGACGAAGAAGTGGCGAGTCCCAAGTGGCGAGTGACGAGTAAAGAAAAAGCCCGACAACAGGACTTGCCGGGCTCTTGAAACATGATATTCGGAAATTGGGCTTACGACTTGGGCTGCTTGGCGATGATCAGGTCCTTGATCTTTGCATAGGTCGCCGCCGGAACGATTTTCTTGTTCAACAGATCGGTCTTCATCTTGTACGGCCGGTTATCAATAATCTTCTGCGAATATGCATCACCGATGCCGGGCAGCGCTTTCAGCTGATCCTTCGTCGCCGTGTTGATGTCCACCAAATCAGCAGCTTTCGCGGCGGCCTGTGCCGGGGCAGGTTTTGCCGGCGCTGCCGAAGCGTGCGCATGCGAAAACGCTGCGCCCACTCCGCCGATCAGAATAAGAGCCGCCAAAACGATTCCCCTCAGTTGCTTCTTCATTTCGTTCTCTCCTTTTTATGTCAATGCAACTTCGTTCCAAAATCAATTTGAATTTCCGGTTCGCGTCCGCGATCAACTCCGTGACCAACGCGCTTTACTTCGCTGGTTTGTAACCAGCTTTGAGCGCGTCCGCCTCCAGCATGTATTTGCCCTTCTTGGTCTTCCCATACCAGCGCGACCCTTGCTTGTGGTACACGCCAGTGTCGGTGTTCACCCAAACCATTCCGGCGCTGTTCGCAGGAGCCGTCTGCGATTTCGCCGCCGCGGCAGAAGTCGTCGTTCCGGAAGCCGATGCACTCGATGGCGAGTTACCGGAAGACGGCGCGCACGATCCATTGGAAGGCGGCGAAGAGGATGTTGCCGCGTCCTTCGCGGAGGCATCCCTCTTCTGCTGAGTGGTTTTCTTCGAGGCACTGGAGTCGGTTTGGCTTTGCCCTCCGGATGGCGAGGACCAAGCCAGCAAATTCACGCCGCTCAGAAGGTACGCAATCACAGCAAGCAAGGCGAGAGAGAGGTTGCTCGAATTGCGTGTCATGGAGTTTCCTCCAACCGCGACGGCTCACTCACTCTGCCTCGCAGCCACTTTTTTGGCATGCCTGGCTGGAGCGGATAACAATCAATGGATAGTCGCGGGTGTTCCTTGCCAGAATGCGGGCATGATGGCGAAGAACGCAGAGCAAGTCAAGATGGAAGAGGTCCAGTTCCGTTGGCCAAACGGTCAGTAACTCGCAACAACAAATAGGGCGAAACGAGATCCCCGAGTATGAGTAGCCCGGTTAGTCGCCCGAAGCAGCGGCAGCAGCAGCGAGGCTGCGAGGGGATTCGACCGATTCGGCTAAGCCGCGGCGGACGGGACCCAGCAAAAATGCGGGAACTTCGCGCTCCGGCGCCAGCGACAAGCTTGTTGCACGGCGGGGAAACTCGGTGCGATGGTCCAGCTTCATGCCGGCTTCGCGCAGGAACTCGGCAGAAAAGCCCATGTCCTCGGCGCGATCCACTCCCCAGAACCAGAGTTTCTCTTCCTGCCGCTGGAGGAAGTCCAGAGACTCCTCTAGCTTTTTCATGGCCCGGTCAAACGACGAAGCCAGGAAGAAAACCCCCAGCGTCCAGGCGTGGCGCGGATAGAAGACCTGGATTCGTACGCAATATTTGCCGGACTGGTTGCGTTCCATGCTGCAGCGGTAGTCATTGCGTGCCGTAGACACGCGAGGCGTGATCTTTTTCATAGCTTTCTGAGTTCCCTGAGCTTGCTGGCGCTGGGAGGCCATGGCAGATTCGAGTTCCGCTACCGTCTTGCACCCCGCCCTGTGGGTTGAAGGATTTCAACCACAGGCCCCGAGTGATGCAGGGTACAACCGGCTAGTTCGGAGACACTAATAGGCTACCGGGGTGGGGAGGGAAAGGCAAGGCCTCAGGAAATATCTGTTAAGTTTTTAATTATCAACAACTTGCACTAGCCCAAGTCGCCCGGCTGACCGAATCCGCGAAGCTTCTCCGGCATGATTTGCAGCTTGTTTTCTTTTTTCAGGCGGTCTTCGAGAGCGGCGCGGAAGGCTTCAAAAGCGAGCGAGCGCTTGCTCTGGAGAACCTGGTCGGTGATTTTCTTCTTCTGCGCTTCAAAGTCAGCGGGGTTGGGCTCCTGCTTGTCCGCGACTTTGTAGACCAGCCAGTTGGCGCCGAGGCTGAGAGGACCGCCGACCTCACCGACCTTGGACTGGAAAGCGGCGCTGAGCTGTTTTCCGCTGGCGACATTGGAAATGGATTCGGAGCGGGAAATCGGATCGCTGGTCTTGGCTTCCAGACCGAGGGCTTTTGCCGCGACATCGAATTTTTCCCCGGCTTTCACGCGCTTGGATAGCTCGTCAGCCTTGGCGTGGGCTTCCGTCGAGGCTTTTTCCTGCTTCACATCGGCTACGACCTTGTCGTGAACCTCTTCGAGTGTCCCTTGGTGGGCCGGAAGATCCTCTTTCAGCGAGAGAACCAGATAGCCGCGGTCGGTGTGAATCGGCAAGCTCAGTTCGCCCTGGCGCAACCGGAAAATGGAATCGCCAACCTTCACGTCGGGCGAATTGCCCAGTTCGAGCAGCGGATCGGTTGCCGAGACCGGGCGGGTTTCGCCGACGGTTAAGTGATACTGCTGAGCCAAGTCGTCCAGAGAAACCTTGTTGGACTGGCGGATGGCCTGGGAGAGCTTGTCGGCGATGTTGCCGGCCTGCTTGTCGGCTTCGGACAGCATCAGCGGGGCGCGGATGGAGTCCTTCACTTCCTCAAACGGCTTGGTATGGGCCGCTTCCTTGTCAATGATCTTGAGGATGTGGAATCCATACTGGGTCTTAATGACGTCGGAGATGCTTCCTTTGGGAAGCGAAAAGGCGGCCTTCTCGAATTCCGCGACCGTTTGACCCTGGATGATCCAACCCAGATCCCCGCCTTTGTCTTTCGTTCCGGGATCTTCGGAGTACTTCTTCGCCAAATCTTCGAACTTGGCGCCTTTTTTGGCCTGGCTAAGGATGTCTTCGGCCTTCTTCTTGTCCTCCTCGACCACAGCATCGGGCTTGCCGACGGTCATCAGCAGAATGTGCTCGACATGGACGCGGTTGGGCACCTGATATTGCTGGATGCTCTGCTGGTATTGGGCCTTCAACTGGTCGTCTGAAATCTGCAGGCTCTGATGAATCTGGTTTACATCCACGATGGCGTAGCGCACGACGCGCTTTTCCGGCATCTGGTATTTGGCTTTGTTTTTCTCGTAGGCGGCTTTCACTTCCGCGTCATCCACAGTGACCTTCGCCTGGAGATCTTCCGGCTTGATGAAGGCGTAGTCCAGCTTCACCTTCTGGTTCTCGTAGAGGAATTCCTGCTGAAGTTCGCCGGGGCCGGCGCTGATCCCATCGGTCACCAACTTCTGAAATTTTTCCTGGAGCATGCCTTTGCGCAAGGCGGCTTCGAAATCCGCAACGGTCATCTGGGTGCGATTCTGGACCAGTGCGGAATATTGATCGGGAGAAATGGGAGTATCGCCATTGAAGGCGGCGGGCAGAATCTGCTTGATGCGGTCGGCGATTTCATCATTGGAAACGCCGATGCCCAACTGTTTTGCCTCGTATTCCATCTCCTTCTCGAGCAGGAGTTGGTGGAGAATCTGCTGGGCGTAGTAAGGCTCCAGCAAGGGAGGAACCTGGCTGCGCTGTTTGATCTGGTTGAGCTGCTGGCGAATTTCCGCGAGAGTTACGGTCTCGCTGCCAACCTTGGCGACCACATCGTTGGCCAGTTGTGTATCCCCCGGACCGGTGGGGACGAGATAGAGCAGCATGCCGCCGGACAATGCCAGCACGACCACGCCGAGCAAGATGCGCGAAAAGAGTTGCTGCCTGTTATCTGTGCTGCCAGCCATGCGCTAAATCCCCCAAGTCTCTAAGCAAACAAAACATTATAGGAGATTGTAGCCATAAGGCCCAAATGGAATCGTGGGCCGGCAAGCGATAGGTGAGCCATTGCGTCTTCGATGAACCACGTCTCCTGGGCTGGTAAGTAGGCAGACCATACGAAGGTCTCCTGGAACGCATGATTGTGATATTGGCGTTCGCCAGGCGATTGAAACCGAATAGCCACTAAAAAGAGGTGCCTCGGTTTATAATCACGGGAATTATGCCACTTGCTCCGGGCGCAAAACTCGGTCCGTACGAGATTCTTAGCCCGCTGGGGATTGGCGGAATGGGCGAGGTGTACCGTGCCCTGGACACGCGGCTGGGCCGCAACGTTGCCATCAAAGTCCTGCCCGAGAGCCTGTCCCAGAAACCCGATCTGCGCCAGCGTATGGAAAACGAAGCGCGGACCATCTCCAAGCTTTCTCATCCGAATATATGCACCTTGCATGACATAGGGCACCAGGATGGCACGGACTTTCTGGTGCTGGAGTTCGTGGAGGGAATAACGCTGAGCGAACTGCTGGAATCCGGCGTTCTGCCGATGCGAAGGCTGATACCAATCGCAGTGCAGATTGCCGACGGGCTGGCCAAGGCCCATGAGCTGGGCATTATTCATAGAGACTTAAAACCTGCAAACCTGATGGTCTCCAACGAGACGGCAAAGATTCTTGATTTCGGCCTGGCTAAGCTTGCGGTTGACGACGAGGAACTGCCTGACAATTCCACGACGGCAACCCCGGCAACCGAGGCGGGGATGATGCTGGGTACTTTGGCCTACATGTCTCCCGAGCAGGCCAGCGAGGGGACGCTCGACTATCGCTCCGACCAGTTCTCTTTCGGACTGGTGTTGTACGAAATGGCCACCGGAAAACGCCCATTTCAAAAGAAGACGCAAGCGCAAACGCTATTGGCAATTCTTCAGGAAGAACCCGAACCCATTGGTTCGCTAAACCCCGAAGTTCCGCCACCATTTTGCTGGGTAGTCGAACGGTGCCTGGCCAAAGCACCCGAGAAACGTTACTTCTCAACCCGCGACCTGGCTCGTGACCTCGTGGCGATTCGCGACCGCCTCTCCGACCTCCAACAGAAGCGCCCGGACACTCGCCCGAGCAATTTGCCGACACCGGGAAGTGCGTTGGTCGGACGAGATAAGGAACTTGCTTCCGCGAAAGGGCTCTTACTTCGACAAGAAGTGCGTCTTCTGACGGTGACCGGGCCCGCGGGCATCGGCAAATCGCGCCTGGCGGTGGAGGTGGCGCGGGAAATGATCGAGCATTTCCCATCCGGCGCTTATTTTATTCCCCTGGCAGCGGTTAATGATCCGAACTCCATTGTGAACATCATCGCGCAGACCCTGGGCGTGAGGGAAACGGCGGCACAACCGCAGATCGAGACATTGAAAGATTATTTGCAGAATTCTCTCGGCGATCCAATGCTCCTGCTGATTGACAACTTCGAGCACGTGCTTACGGCCGCGCCGATGCTGGCCGAGCTTATGGCCGTGGCCCCCAATTTGAAGCTTCTGGTGACGAGCCGCGCCGCCCTTCACGTTTCTCACGAGCACGAATTCCCCGTGCCGCCCCTGGCTCTGCCCGATGCCAAATGTTTGCCTCCTCTCGAAGTGCTTTCGCAGTATTCTGCGATTTCGCTGTTCATCCGGCGCGCCGAAGCCGTCAAGCCCGATTTCAAACTGAACGAAGACAACGCCGTTGCTGTCGCGGAGATATGTTCTCGGCTGGATGGGCTGCCACTCGCCATCGAGCTTGCAGCCGCTCGGACCAAGCACCTCTCCCCTTCCGCTATGCGCACCCGGCTGGCAAGCCGGCTCCAGTTGCTGACTGGCGGCGCGCGGGACTTGCCTGCCCGTCAGCAGACGCTTCGACAAGCCATTGATTGGAGCTACGACCTGCTGAACACGCCGGAACAGAAGCTGTTCCGGAGGCTTTCCGTTTTCGTCGGTGGATGCAGTCTGGAAGCCGCTGAATCCGCGTGCGACACCAAACAAGATCTGGGACTGGATATCCTCGATGGCATGTCGTCGATGGTGGACAAGAGTTTGGTGCGGCAGATTGAGCAAGAGGACGGAGAACCGCGCTTTGTGATGCTGGAGACGATTCGCGAATATGCACTTGGGAAAATGGCGGAGAGTGGAGAGGAAGCGCAAACAAGGCGCGCCCATGCCGCCTACTGCCTGGTGCTGGCGGAAGAAGGGGCGGCGGAGGACGCCAGCGCGAACCAAAAGGAATGGATGGGTCGGCTGGAGCTGGAGCATGACAACGTTCGCGCGGCTCTCGAGTGGCTTACAGAAACCGCCAACGCGGAATGGGGCCTGCGCATGGGAGTGGCGCTTTTCCGCTTCTGGGAGATGCGGGAGTATCTCGCGGAGGGCCGAGAATGGTTAGGAAAACTGTTAAAACTTGAAGGGGCATCGGCACCCAGCGACGCGCGGCTGAGAGCTCTTTTTGCCGCAGGAATTCTAGCCGCGGAGCAGGGGGACTACGTTGTCTCTGACGCCCTTTTCAATGAAAACCTGGAGATGGCGCGCAGCAGAGCAGACAACCGGAGCATCGCCATTTCCTTGAACGCCATGGCTATCAATGCCCGCGACCGCGGGGAGTTTGCCACATCGGAGGTTCTCTTCGAAGCAAGCCTGGTCTTCTGGAGAGAGCTGCACGACGGGCTGGCCGTGGCGCGTGGGCTAAGCAATCTGGCAAGCATTGCCAAGTTACAGCAGGAGTATGCACGGGCGCGTTCGCTGTATCAGGAATCTCTCTCGATTTTCAGGGAACTGGGTGACACCACAGGTGTCGGCTGGGCGCTCAACCAACAGGGCGATGTGGCGCGGGAGCAAGGGGACTCGGAAGCGGCGCGATTGCTCTATGAGCAGAGTTTGGCAACTTTTCGAGAGCTCAATGACCGGTGGGGCATCGCCGGCTCGCTCGCCGACTTGGGGAACCTCGCTCGGGAGCAAGGGGACTACCGAGGTGCGGATTCGCTATACCGGGAGAGCATAGGAGTATTCCAGGCACTGGAACATAAGCGAGGTATTGCGCGCCTGCTGGAATCGTTCGCGTGCTCTGCGGCGGCACGACCGGAGCCGGAGCGCTCGTTGCGACTGGCAGGTGCAGCAGCTGCACTCCGTCAGAGCATTGGCGTGCCACTAACGGCGGCAGAGCAGGCGAAACTTGAAAGAGGCCTGGAACCAGCGCGGCAAGCATTGACAACCACAACAGGCCGAACCGCGTGGCTCGAGGGGTGGGTGATGCCGGTCGAGAAGGCTATTGAGGATGTGTTGAGGCCAGCCTCCACGATCGGCCGGAGTTAGGGCACCAGTCCATTGAGGAAGGAGGGAGCACGGTAGTCGTCGCAAATAAATCGGAGCAGCGATAAGTGGCAGAGGATTATGCGAGCGCTTATTCGGCCGTGGAGGGGTCGATGAGCCGACGTACCGCGGAAATTCGATTTGCCGGAAAGCCTCCTCTTTTTGCATGTTCGCGAATCTTCTCCTCGTCAGGAGCCAGGTAAACACAGTAAAGCTTGTCGCCGGTGACATAGCTTTGCAGCCACTGAATCTCGGGACCCATGCTTCGGAGAACGGCAACGGACTTTCGGGAGACCTCTTGTAGTTCGGCATCCGAAAGATTCCCCAGACCGGGTATTTCCCGCTCGATGACGAACTTGGGCATGTGATAACCTCCGTCCGCCGCATGCTAGCAAGCAAATAGGATTGCCACAAGACTTCTCATTGCTCAACTATACGGGGCCGTTCTAGATTACCAGAGAAGCAGATCCGGAGGTTGTGATGGATCTTAAGTCGACTCAGAAGCCGCTGAAAGAACAGTACCGCAATGACCCCGCGAGTTCACGAATCACGCTGAAAGCGAGAGGCGGCCAGACCGAGACTCCTATTGCATGCTCTGTCGCGATCGGACGTGCTATCTATCAGGCGGAAGCGCACACAGGAGTCGGTGGCGCCGGCACCGCAGCGTGTTCCGGCGACATGCTGCTTGGGGCCTTATCCGCCTGCGCGCAGATCACCTGCCAGATGGTTGCTGCGGCCATGGGAATACCGATCGAGCGAATTGAGGTAACGGTCGAGGGAGATTTGGATCTTCGGGGCACGCTCGGTATATCCAAGGATGTGCCGGTTGGCTTTGAGCGAATTCATACTCGATTTGAGATTGTGGCGCCGCAGGCAACCGCCGAGCAATTGCGCGCATTGCGTGAGAAGACGGAACAATATTGTGTGGTCATGCAAACGCTGGCCCAACCGCCCAAGCTGCAAAATGAGTGGGTCGATGGGCGGTAACCATCGGCTATGTAACGAGAAATTGATGGTCTTGGCTGTCCCCTACGGTTTGATGGCGCAAGTTGAATTGCGCGGATATGCAGCCAGCCGTGGTAGAACTGGTCAAATCCTGAGAAATCGAGGTAGTCACCGATGCTGAGCAAGGCAGCGATTGCAGCCTTGAGGGGAAGCTTGCGGGGAAAACTGATCGAGCCGGGCGATCCAAGTTTCGACGAGGCTCGCAAGGTGTACAACGCGATGATCAACCGGAGCCCACGGCTGATTGCGCAGTGCGCTGACGTGGCAGACGTTATGGCAGCGGTAAAGTTCGGGCGCGAAGAAAAGCTGCTGATGGCCATTCGCGGCGGCGGGCACAACGCAGGCGGGCTGGGAGTGTGCGACGACGGATTGGTGATCGATCTTTCTCCGATGAGCTATGTTTGCGTGGACCCGAAAAAGAAGACCGTGCTGGTGGGCGGTGGCGCGCTATGGCGTGACGTGGATCATGCGACGCACGCGTTCGGGCTCGCGGTTCCATCGGGCATCATTTCGACAACGGGGGTAGCCGGATTGACGCTAGGCGGTGGGATTGGTTACTTGACTCGACGGTATGGCCTGACGATCGACAATCTGCTGGCCGTCGAAATGGTGCTGGCCGACGGACGGTTCGTAAGCGCCAACGCCAAGGAAAATGCGGACCTGTTCTGGGCGGTCCGGGGCGGGGGAGGCAACTTTGGCGTCGTGACTTCGTTTCTGTTCAAGGCGCAACGCGTGCGCACCGACTACGGCGGACCGATGCTGTGGCCTATGGAAGACGCGGCAGAGATGATGCGCTGGTACCGCAGTTTCATGGCGAAGGCACCTGATGACGTCTATGGCTTCTTTGCTTTCCACAGCGTACCCCCATGGCCACCGTTTCCCGAGCATCTGCACAATAAAAAGATGTGCGGCATCGTATGGTGCTACACGGGACCGATGAAGAAGGCGGAGAAGGTGTTTAAGGCGATCCGGAATTTCAAGACGCCTGCACTCGACCTGGCCGGCCCGATTCCCCATCCGGTACTGCAAAGCATGTTCGATCGTCTCTATCCGCCGGGGATGCAATGGTATTGGAAAGCCGATTTCGTCCGCACACTTCCAGACGAAGCCATCGAACAGCATGTAAAACACGCTGAGAAGATGCCGACCGTGCAATCGGCCATGCACCTTTACCCAATCAATGGCGCTGCGAGCCGTGTTAAGAAGGATGAAACCGCTTGGTGGCATCGCGACGCGGTGTGGGCCGAAGTGATTGTGGGGGTCGATCCTGACGCCGCGAAAAGGGAGGAAATTTCCACATGGGCAAAGGAGTATTGGAGTTCGCTTCACCCATATTCACTCGGCGGCGCGTATGTCAACTTCATGATGGAAGAGGGCGAAGATCGCATCCGGGCGACTTATGGCAAGAATTACAACCGTCTAGTCAAAATCAAGAAGCGCTATGATCCGGCGAACCTGTTCCGCGTAAACCAGAACATCAAGCCGAAGTGAAACCGAGCCCACGGGCATTAACTCGGCTAACCGTCCAAGTTCCTTCGCGATGATCGCGTCTCGGTTACCCAAACTTTTATCAATTTCGCGGGTTCGAGTCCTGGTAAGCCGGATTAGCGGTGGAAGGTTAATCATCGGGCACAAGATGGATGTCTGCTTTGAGGGCCGAGGTGTGATTTTGTACCCTAGCCATAGTCTGGCCAAACCACAAGGAGAGAATCGCATATGAAGAAATTACTCGGTATAGCCGCACTTGGTTTGTCGTTTATTGCCGGGGCCGTGTTTGCCCAAGTTCACGATTGGCATGATCTGGATGAAGTTCACAAGCACGTGGTCGAATCGATTCATGAAATGGACCGGGCTCGCGCGGCGAACCACTATGACATGGAAGGCCACGGCGCAAAGGCCGAGGAACATCTGCACGCGGCCGAACACGAACTGCATCTGGCCGTGGAAGCGGCAAAAGCGCATTAATCGGTTCTTGACAGGGCAAAATTGGGGCTTTTTCCTGGCTTGGCGGGCCGCGCTAACCGCGCGGCGTGGCCAGGTCGTAATTGAGACGGACTGACTTGCCAATCAAGCGGATTACCATAATTTCGTTGGCCCTCGCATGCCTTCTTGCGGCGGGTCATTTGCCTGCCCAGAACTCCGTAAAAGACGGAAGCACCTCGCCAACAATTCTCGTTGATTCCATCGTCCCAAGCGATTATGAGGAATTGGCCCGGAGCGTCAAACTTCTTGATGGCACTTCGTGCGGCGAGCCGTCCCGCCATCCGCAGCGCCCGACTACCACAGAGGATTTCGTCGGAGGAAAGGTCACCACGATTCACGTGGTCCGCTCTGCTCCAAAGAGGAATACTCCGGAAGCACGAGAAATCCGGAGAAGTATAAGGAATGTTTGGCAAAGCAAGTTCCTGGGGGCTTCCTGCGGGATAGATTGGTCAGAGTTCACCGTGTGGTCCATCGAATCCATTTTGGTATTTGAGGATGGCAAGCAGGGCGTGCTCATCACCGATGGCTCCCATGTTGCACTCAAGGACCACGATGGCAAGAGTTGGTTCTTTCGGCTGTTGCCCGCCGCGCAATAAATATTCGCCCAGCGCCATGATGGTACGCAGCTTTCTTTAGCAATCCACCTGAAGCTCTCCTATGCCTGGCAGTCCGATTGGGGCAGAAGTGGAGACTACTGCGCCGTTGCGTACAATGAGTCCATTTGGCGGGCTCGCTCGTCATTAGGTAGAGAGCAGGAGTGGACATGAAATTGTTCCGCTTGAAAATCGGCCGGGCTGTGTATTTCCTGCTGATGGTCGCTTGCGGGGTCGCCGGGTCGGCGCTCAATACGACGCTCGCCATTCATGCGGGCTGGCAACACATCATCGGAGTTCCGCTGCTGTTCCACGGGATAGATTTTCTGATCGTCGCGGCATTCGCGGTGGTTGTGGTGCCGGCAAGATTGCGCGCCGTGGGACTGACTCCGTGGCTTGCGCTCCTGCTGCTTATCCCCATTTTGGATATTTTGCTTGTGGTGTTTCTTTTGTTCGCGACCAAAAAAACGATTGAGAGATGGAAGAGCCGTAAACGGCCAAAGATAGAGGGTTGACGGCGCAAGCTAGAGGGCTCAGGGAGCAAACCTGGAGTGATTTGTGGAAATCCAGCCTTCAACCAAATCGAAGAAATCGTTTGCTTCGACGAGAATCTCCTCGGCTTCGGTGCGTGTCGCCGCCGAGGCATGATCGTAATCGATTATGTTGCGCTTCCGCCGACAGGCCTCAAAGAAATCGAGCAGATGCAGAGCGGGGGCTCCGAGAGCGAGCCGGGCGGCCTCAAAGGTGAGGCGATGATGGCCTTGAGTTCCCGCGAGCCGATATCCAGCGCAGGCGACGGACATTTTTGCCGCCTGCAAGGCTGCATTGTAAGCAGTGGCGAACCTACTTACGCAAATATCGTAGGTTGTAAAGTCTGCGCGATCACAGAGTGCTCGAACTAAGATATTAGCGCGTCAGTGGACCAGGCTTGGGGGGATTCCGGTTTCGAGGATCTTGGCGCATTGTTCGGCGGGGAGCGGGTGGCTGAAATAGAAGCCTTGCGCCTGGTTGCAACCCTCGAGGCGGAGGAAATTACGCTGTTCACGCGTTTCGACGCCCTCGGCGATGACGCGCTGGTTGAGCGTTTTGCCCATGCTAATCACGGCGCTGGCGACGGCGGCTCTGTTTGGATCGGCGGTAATCTCTTGAACGAAGGAGCGATCGATCTTCAACGCGTTGACCGGAAACCTTTTCAAATCGCTCAGGCTCGAATTGCCAGTGCCGAAGTCATCGACGGCAAGTTGCACTCCTAATTCTTTGAGGGCTCGAAAGGTGGAGATGCTGGACTCGACGTTATGCAAGAGGATGCGTTCGGCCAGTTCGAATTCGAGAAAGCGCGGTTCGAGCCGGGTCTCGTTCAGGACGGTGCGGACGCCTGCGAGAAAGTCCTTGGAACGAAACTCGGCGGCGGAGAGGTTGACCGCGACGGAGATCGGAGGCAGGCCTCCGTCCATCCAATCCCGGAGTTGCGTGCAGGCTTCGCGGAGAACCCACTGGCCGATGGGCACAATCAAACCGCAGGCTTCGGCGACGGGCATGAACTGCAAGGGAGGAACAATGTCCCGGCCCGGCTGCTTCCAGCGAATCAGCGCTTCAATGCCAGCAATGGCCCCGGTCTTCAGATCGATCTTGGGCTGGTAGTGCAACAAAAACTCGCGGCGCCCCAAGGCGCTGCGCAAACGGTCTCCAAAGGACTGCCGCTCGTCGGCCAGGGTGCTCATCTGCGCATGGAAGAACTCGAAATTGTTGCGCCCATTTTTTTTCGCGTGGTACATCGCGTGGTCCGCGCTCTTGAGCAGGCTGTCAGCATCCTCACCATCGGTGGGATAAGTGCTGATGCCGATGCTGGCGCTGCCCTGCAGCTCCCTCCCGGCGATGGAGTGAGGCGCGGCCAGCGCAGCGAGCACCTTTTGCGCGCTGAGGGCCGCGTCTTGCGAATGAGCGATTTGAGGAAGCAAGATCACAAATTCATCCCCGCCATGGCGGCTCACGGTGTCCGAGTGTCGCACGCAAGCGATAAGGCGTTTGGCGACCGACTGAAGCAGTTTGTCTCCGATAGCATGTCCGAGGGAGTCGTTGATGTCTTTGAAATGATCCAAGTCCAAAAAGAGCAGGGCGAGTTGCTCATCTTTGCGTTTTGCGAAGGAGATGGCCTGGGTGATGCGGTCGTTCAGCAGGACGCGGTTTGGCAAATCGGTAAGAAAGTCGTGCTGCGCCAGATAAAACATTCTAAATGTCATGGCGCGCGCCGTGCTCACGTCGTGGAAGACGATCACGGAGCCGGTGACATTGCCTTGGCGGTCGCGGATGGGAGCGACGGAATTGTCGATGGGCAATTCGAGGCCCCCGCGCCGAATCAGAATACAGTTTGCGGTGCGGCCCGCAGTCTTATTTTGCGGGATCGCCAGGTCCATTGAGTTTGGGACAGAATCGCGTGTATTGCCGACGACGATTTGAAAAACCTCTTTAAGCGGCCGGCCGGCTGCTTCCAGGAGACACCAGCCAGTGATGCTTTCGGCGACGAGATTCAGATAGGTTACGTTTCCGAGGAGGTCGGTGCAGAGTACGGCGTCGCCCATGGAGTCGAGCGTGACCTGGGCTTGTTCCTTTTCTGCTGACAAGGTCTCCTCGACCTTTCTGCGCACGAAGGCATACCGCAGAGCTCGCGTGAGGGCATATTTGTCGAGGTGGTCTTTTGAGAGGCAGTCATAGGCTCCGCGAGCGATGGCTTCCTCAGCAGTTGGGTCATCGTTCTGAAGGGCGATGACCAGGATGGGGATTTGAGGTGCGAAGGAGAAAAGTTGTTCGAAAGTTGCGATGCCTTGGCTGTCGGGCAAACCCAGGTCCGCCAGGATCAGCCCGATGCCTCCTTCTCCCAGGAGCTTGAGCCCGGCAGAGAGTTCCCTGACCCATTGCACTTCGAATACGCCGGCTCCTGGACCAGCGAGAGCATCCAGAATCAGTTTGGCGTCAGCGACATCGTCCGTGATAAGGAGGATGGTCTTAAGCGTATTTTCAACCACCATGAAACACCTCACAAAAACTGGAGGGAGTGGGAGTTAGCCGAGTGAGCAAATCGCACGCCCATAGTTTCCACGGCTACTGCAAACGCAGGGCTTAAGCGCACACTGGCCTGCGGAGGATACTTAGCAACTTTTTTGCCAAAAGGCCGTGACGGCTGTTCATTGTGGAATTTGTTGCTAGTACGGATTTACACTGCTTATTGACCGGAATCTGGAGGATTTGTGTTTTTTCTGCGGGATGGGTTGGGAATCTGGCGGACCATTGGGACTCATTTCGGGAATGATAAAGTTCATTTTGGAAAAAATAAGCTGGGCTTCAGGGAAACTCTTATCGAATGAACTTCATCACAGGCTGGAGATGATGCGGACGTTGCCAATTCGGACGCGGTTCGCGCTGGGGCTGGCGGCGCTTGCGTTCTTTCTTTTGTGCGTTCGCGGGCACGATACTTTGGCGAGGATTCCGCGGAACGATGCCGCAAAGACGCGAACTCCCGCAGCGGAAACGCCGACTTTTTGTCGTGATGTCCTGCCGATTCTTCAGAGACGCTGCCAGATTTGCCATCGAGCTGAAGGGATCGCGCCGATGCGATTTGAGACCTATGAAGAGACGCGGCCCTATGCGGCGGCAATTGCAGCAGCGGCGCAGGCGAAATCCATGCCGCCGTGGTTTGCCGATCCTCAGGTTGGGCATTTTTCGAATGACCCTTCCCTCTCTCCTGGACAAATCGCAGCGCTGGCGGCCTGGGCGAGCGCGGGAGCGCCTGCCGGTGATGCGCACGATGCGCCCGCCCCGCGGCATTGGTCGGAGAGCTGGAGCATCCCGCAGCCTGACTTGATTTTGAAAATGCCGAAAGGCGTCCCGCTGCCGGCCAGCGGCGACGTTGAGTACACGTACGAGATCGTGCCTACGGGCTTCAAGGAAGATCGCTGGGTGCAATCGGTGGAAATTCTTCCTTTGCTCCGAGCCAACGTTCATCACGCGGTCGTTTATATACGGCCGCCGGATTCGCAATGGATGCGCCACGCGCCGATCGGAGTGCCTTTCATCTCCTCCACGCTCACCGATCCCGAGGATCGCCGCGGCACGCACTGGACGGACAGCGACGTGCTGCTTGTTTACGCGCCGGGAAGCTCGCCGGATAATTGGCCGGACGGCCTGGCGAAATTTATTCCTGCCGGATCGGAGCTCGTTTTTCAGATGCACTACACGACCAACGGCAACGCGGCGAACGACCAGACCAGCGTGGGTCTGATTTTTTCGAAAAAGCCTCCCGCGCAGCGCGTGCTGACGCTTCAACTTACCAACGATCACTTCGTGATTCCGCCGGGGGTGCCGGATTATCGCGTGGAAGCGCGCGGCACTTTGCCGAATGATGCGATGCTGCTCAGTTTTTTTCCGCACATGCACCTGCGTGGGAAACGTTTTGAATACAACATCGTTCACCGGAATAAAGATTCGAGCGGTGCCGCGAAACAACAGTTGGAACCGCTGCTGCGGGTCAACTATCATTTTCACTGGCAGATGAGCTACCGGCTCATGGAACCCCGGCTGCTGAAAGCGGGAACGGAACTGCAGGCGGTCGCCTGGTACGATAATTCGCGCGGCAATCCGCACAACCCGGACCCGGATGCCGCGGTGCGCTGGGGCGAACAGACGTACGACGAAATGATGGTGGGATTTTTCGACGTGGCCGTGGCGGCGACTCTCGACAAGCGAAGCTACTTTATCCGGCATTGAACAGAGGACCGCGCGAGAAATTTTTTGCGGCGCAGGAGCAAAAATGGAAATCAGTAGCGAATATGTACAACTCAGTGTGAACGACGGCACCACGATGCGAGCGTGGACGGCGCGGCCGAAAGAGGAAGGCGCGCACCCGGGCCTGCTGGTTTTTCAGGAGGCGTTTGGCGTGAACGTGCACATCCGGGACGTCTCGAATCGATTTGCTCGCGAAGGTTTCGTTGTCGTGGCGCCAGAGCTTTTCCATCGTACGGCCCAGGGGTTCGAGGGGACCTATAACGATTTCCCGAGCACGGTGCCGCATATGAAGGCGCTGAATGATTCTTCGATGGCGGTGGATCATCGAGCGGCTTTTGACTGGCTGCGCGGAACGATTGGGCCGGATGTGCCGATTTCCGCGATCGGGTATTGCATGGGCGGGCGCGCTGCGTTTCTTGCGGGGCTCACTTTGCCGTTAGCGGGAGCCGCCTCTTATTACGGCGGCGGGATTGCGCCGAATGCGAGTAATCCGGGGCTGTTGGGGCGCGCGAGCGGATTGCAGTGCCGCGTGCTGTTCTTCTGGGGCGGCCGCGACAAGCATATTCCTCCCGAACATATTCGAGCGGTGACCGACGCGCTGCGAGCCGCGGGAAAGAACTTTGTGAACGTGGAGATTTCCAACGCCGACCACGGTTTTTTCTGCGATGCACGCGCGAGCTACAGCCCGGCGGCTGCGCTGCTGGCATGGCCGTTGACGCTGGCATTCCTGCGTGGCCAATAACTTTCGCCGGAAACGCGAAAATTCCAGATAGACCGCCCCAAGGGCCGAGGATTCCTCTCCTGCCCTCTCGGACAAATCCTCCTGTACCAAAGTCTAGTATGCGCAACTGCTATTTGCTGTTTAACTACCGCAAGACGCGGCAGGCTTCCGCGTTCTAATTACTGTGCTAGATTCCAAGATTGGCGGCATAGCCGGCGAATATCCGTGACCACACAGACACCAAACGACCCGAATCACCCGAAGATTAAACGGGTGGAAGTGTATTGGCACACGGTGACGTACAAGACCGTGGCCGTGTACGTGGTGTTGGTTGCGGCGATTATTATTGCGGCGTTGTATTTGATCGATCCGAATTTGTACACGCAGGCGTACGACCGGTTCAGCAAAACGATCGGGACCGACAGCGACGCGGGACCCATTACACAGACGCAGGCGAAGTTTGTGAACCTCGACGGAAAAGTGCAGGTGAAGAAGGTCAATTCCGTGCAATGGGTGGACGCGGATTTCCACACCACGCTGGACAAAGGCGATCAGATTCAAACTTCAGCGGACGGCGCGGCGCGCATCACGTTTGCGGATGGCACGACGTACACGGTGAAGTCCGGAACATTTATTACCGTCGAAGAAAACACCATGGGGAGTGAGAAACCTTCGAGTTCGGGAGTGCGCATCAATATCGGGCAGGTGGACCTGAAGACACCAAACTATCCTTCGCCTGATTCCAGGGCGGCGGTCAGCATGGAAGACTCCGTGGCGCGAGTGCCTTCCAACAGCAGCGCGGCCGTGAAAGCCGACCCGGCGAACAAAGAAAGCGAGATCGTGGTGTCCAGCGGAAGCGCAGAAGTGCAGCGCGGCCAGGAGAGGGTGGAGATCGGACCTTATCAAAAGGTGAGCATCGCAACGGGTGGGCCTATTGCGAAGTCCGACGTGCTTGCGCCGCCGGACCTGAGTTCACCGCGGAACTTCGAGCCGCTGATTGTCGATAGTCCAAGAGAGGCCTCCATCCATTTCGAATGGAAGCCGGTACCTGAGGCGATTTCCTACACGTTACGTGTCAGCACGACGGCGATGTTCACGAAAACCGTGAAAGATGTGCCCGTGAAGGGAACCAGCGCCGATGTAACCGGGCTGGACGGCGGCGACTACTTCTGGACGGTCACGGCCACGAATGCCAAGAAAGAGAACAGCGAAGTCAGCGAGACGTTCCGGTTCACGCTGGTGGCGCAGGGAAAAACGCAGGAGATGTATCTGGAGATTACAGGAACGCAGATTCATGGCCGGGTCGTCGAAATTATCGGCCGCACGGAAGCGGGCGCGGCCATCATGGTCAACGGGCAACCGGTGCCGATTATTGGCGGTGACGGGGCGTTCCGGCACTTTACGGAGCCTCTCGAGCCGGGCCAGCACACCATCGTCATCATCGGGCAGAACCGCCGCGGCGGCACGAACCAGCAGAAGGTTACGATTGTTGTGCCCAAGTAAAAATTTCGAACGATGATCATTTTTTGATCTCGCAAGAAGGACGACGCGGGCGCGAGTTTGCGCTGGTCGCCAAGTCCGGACACAATGGAGTAGTAAGCATCTCGGCGCTACCTTGGGAGCGACGAGCAATGAACCAGCATGTTGCCGGCTGGACGGCGGAGAGGTTTTCTTCGCGGGGGGCGGAGGAATGAATAAGAACGGGTACAACCTGAGGTCGGTGTTTAGTTTGTTTTCCTCCGACCTGGCCATCGATCTGGGAACCGCAAACACGCTGGTGTTTTCGGCCGGAAAAGGCATCGTCGTGAACGAGCCTTCCATCGTGGCGATTAATAAGTCCAGCGGCGAAGTCGTGGCCGTGGGCCGCGAAGCGAAAGAGATGCTCGGGCGCACGCCGGGCAACGTGGTGGCCATCAAGCCGATGAAGGACGGCGTCATCGCCGACTTCAAAGTCACGGAAAAAATGCTGACATATTTTATTCAGAAGGCGCATAACCGCCGCGTGCTGGTGCATCCGCGCATCGTGATCGGAGTGCCCAGCGAAATTACGCCCGTGGAAAAGCGCGCTGTGCAGGACTCCGCGTATCGCGCACGAGCCAGCGAAGTCTATCTCGTCGAGCAGGCAATGGCGGCCGCCATTGGCGCGGGCCTGCCGATTGAAGAGCCTTCGGGAAACATGGTCGTCGACATTGGCGGAGGTACGACGGACATCGCGGTCATCTCCATGAGCGGTATCGTGTACTCGCGCTCGGTGCGCGTCGCGGGCAACGAGATGGACGAGGCCGTGATGCAATATTTGAAGCGCAAATACAACCTGCTGGTGGGCGAACGCACCGCGGAGCAGATCAAGATGGAAATTGGCTCGGCCTATCCGCTGGAAAAGCCGCTGACCATGGAAGTGAAGGGCCGCAACCTGATTGAAGGCGTGCCGCGGACCGTTACGATCGATGACAGCGAAATTCGCGAAGCGTTGAGCGAATGCGTCGCGACCATTTTGAATGCGGTGCGCGTGGCTCTGGAACGCACTCCACCGGAACTTTCCGCCGACATCAGCGACCGCGGCATTGTGCTGACCGGCGGCGGCGCGCTCTTGAAGAATCTCGACAAGCGTATTCGCGAAGAGACCGGCTTGCCGGTTTCGATTGCCGACGACCCGCTGGCTTCGGTGGTGCTGGGCACCGGCAAGATGCTGAGCGATTTCAAACTGCTGCGGCAGGTTTGCATCGACTGAGAACGGCGCCGTCAAGATTTCGAGCCGCGTGATGAGGGGCTAGTCACCCGTCGCTAGTCACCCGTTACGTCGCGCTCCTGAGAGAGTACGAGCACAACATCCAATGGTCGGACTTCCCTCTCGACACAGATCGCTTTTCCTGCTCGGCGGCGTCGTGCTGCTGCAAGTGCTGCTGCTGGCCGTGCAGATCAAGCGTGATTCCCAAGGCCGGCTGATTCGCGTGTGGACCGTCGGAGCGGTCTCGCCGTTCGAGCGCGCCGGCGCTCATGGCATCAGCCACATCCGCGACACCTGGAATCATTATTTCGCGCTGCAAAACACTTCGCGCGACAACGAGGAATTGAAGCGCGAAAACGGCGCTTTGAAACTGCAGATCACGCAACTCCAGAGCAAAGCCGCCGAAGCCGACCGGCTTGCCGCGATGCTGAAATTCCGCCAGACGAATCTGGATGTTCCCATGGTCAGCGCGCGGGTGATCGGCGGCAGCGCGGACTCCGCAAGCCAAACCATTTATCTTGACCGCGGCGAACGCGATGGCATCCGCCGCAACATGGGAGTCATCACGCCGGACGGAGTGGTTGGAAAAATCATCGAGTCCTACAAGGACACCGCGCAGGTTCTGCTGCTCACAGATAAAGACAGCGGCGTGGGCGCGATGCTGATGGATTCGCGAGTTCAGAAGCCCGTCGGCGGAACAGGGGAACCTTTCCTCGTGATGAAATATATTTCCAATGAAGACGACGTCAATTCCGGAGAGCGCGTCGTAACGAGCGGCATGGACAGGATTTTTCCGCGCGACTTGCCTGTGGGGACGATCGCGGATATCAAGCCGGGAAGCACGTTCAAGCAGGTTCGAGTGCGGCCCGCTGCAAACCTCGACCGCCTTGAAGAAGTATTCGTGCTGCTGACGCTGAAGCCTCTGGAAATGAAACTGGATTCTTCTGCCCCAGTTGCTCCGGCGCCGGCACCCGGCGCTCCTTCCGCCGCAATAACCAGGCCCGCTTCGCCTGAGAAACCATGAACGATACTTTCGATCTGCGCGGCGGTGAACTGCACATTGAGGTGCACAAGTTCCGCGCCGGAGCGATTGTCCTGGCTACGGCCTTCGCTCTCGTTCTGCAGGCTTTTGTGCCCATCTATTTCGCGAAAGCCGCGATTCTCGATCTTCCGCTGCTTATCACCATCTACTTTGGGTTGAGTCGGCGAAATCCTTCGACGGGATTGCTTCTCGGCATGGCCATCGGCATTTTGCAGGATAGTTTGAGCGGGCCGACGGTTCCGTTGGGGCTTTACGGCATCGCAAAAACGGTGATTGGCTATTTGGCGTCTTCGATTGGCGCGCGCCTGGATACAGAACATCCCCTGGCGCGCTTCGCGTTGACGGTCGCGTTCTTTGGCGTTCACCAGGGCGTCATTGCTCTAACGCGGCGGCTGCTCCTTTCGCAACCCGAACCGTGGTTCACCATGCATCTTCTTGTGGCCGCGCTCATCAATGCCGTCGTTGCGGTCTTCCTCTTCATGCTTCTCGATCGCCTGCGCAAACCCTCGTAATTCCTACTGCTTCAGCAAAAATTCCTTGAAGTCCTCGTAGCCGCTCGACATCGGCACGGACAATTTTGTGCGTTTCAAATACGCGGCGAGGCGATCTGGAAGCGGCGGCGCTGTACCGATGGCACGCATCACCACTTCCGCGAATTTTGCTGGATGCGCGGTGGCCAGGACCAAACCTTGCGCGGGCTCGGAATGCTCGCGTTTGTAGGCTTCCCAGCCGAGGACGCCGACGGCAGTATGCGGGTCGGCGATATAACCGAAGCGATCGTGAAGAGATTTCATCTCGCGCAAAGTTTCCTCGTCCGTCGCGGCGTGGCCCCAGATTTCGCGGCGCACGTACTCGATGCGGCCACGGCACAAATCCAGCAGGCGCGGAAAATTGTTGGGGCTGCCGACATCCATGGCGTTCGAAAAGGTCTGCGTCGCGGCGCGCGGGTGGAATTCTCCTGAACGCAAATATTCCGGCACAACGTCGTTCGCATTCGTCGAAGCCACGAACATCGTCACCGGCAAACCGATGCGCTTCGCGAAAAGTCCGGCTGTCAAGTTGCCGAAATTCCCGCTGGGCACGGAAACAATCAGCGGCACCGACGCCACCGGTAACTGCCGGTAGGCAGCCACGTGATAAAACATCTGCGGCAGCAGTCGCCCGATATTGATCGAATTCGCCGACGTGAGAAACGCGCGCTTGTTTAGCTCGACATCCGAAAACGCCTGCTTCACCAGCCGCTGGCAATCGTCAAAGCTGCCCGCTACTTCGAGCGCGGTGATATTTTCGCCGAGCGTGGTGAACTGTTTTTCCTGCGCTTCGCTGATGCGCTTCGACGGATAAAGAATCACCACTCGAATTCCCGGCACGCCGAGAAATCCGTGCGCCACGGCGCTTCCCGTATCGCCGGAAGTCGCCACGAGAACGGTAAGCTGCCGCGTCTCGCCGCGCACGAAGTAGCCCATCAGCCGCGCCATGAATCGCGCGCCAAAATCCTTGAAGGCCAGCGTGGGCCCATGAAACAGCTCGAGAATGTGCAGGCCCGGCGAAAGCGACACCAGCTTCACCGGAAAACTGATGGCTTCCGCGACGATCTGCCACAGAACTTCTTCCGGCACATCGGGCGTGGCAAAAGGCCGCACCACGCGAAAACAAACCTCGGTAAAAGGCAGCCGCCGAAACTCTTCCAGTTCCTGCGGCGAGCGCCGCGCAAGCTCCACTGGCAAGTACAGCCCGCCATCCGGCGCCAGCCCTCGCAGCACGGCTCCGCGCAGCGAAGTCAGCGGAGCCTTGCGTCCTGTGCTCCGGTATCTCACCGCCCGCGCTCCATCTGGGCCTGAATTTTTGCGAGAAACGCCGCGGTATTAAACGCTGGGTCGCGCAGCTCAGAAACCTGCAGCGTGCAATGCGACAACGCTTCGTAGCTTTGCCGCCGCGCCGCAAGCAAAGTGGGATAGCAACGTGCTACGGTTTCGGTCGGCGATTCGCCCTTCTTCGGCTGGAACGCCCCGCGCCACAGCACGGGCTTGGGGTCGCTCAAGTACCGCTCGATCAAAAGCTGCTGCTCCGCCGCCGAAGCCGCGAGATATACCACGGTCATGCGCCGGCGCAACCGCAACAACAAATTATTCCCGGTGTAGATCACGCTGCCAGTCGTGTCCAAAACCAGTGGTTTTTCCGATTCCCGCTCCAACCCGGTCAGCACCTCACCCAAAGTGTGAATCTCCTCCTCGAAGTACTGGGCCTCGCGTTCGGCGTATTTCGCGCTGTCCGGCCAACCCATCCAGGCCGCCACGCCGTTAATCCCCGCATACCCGCCTGCCGTCAGCCGCGAAGCGAGCTTCTCCTCGATGCGGTCGTCGCAAGAAATAGCGGTCCATCCCTCCGCCGCTAACTTCTTTGTCCAGAAGGTTTTTCCAGCACCGGACATCCCGACAAGGGCCAAACGGAATGGCAACGAGGGTTGGCTTTGCATGAGAGCAGTCCAATTACGATAACGCGTGGTCCAGCCTGTGAGCAAGCATCGCCGCGGAGCCGCTCCTTAAAGAGCAATCCGTTGCAGCTCAAAAAAAAGTTCGCTCCCAGGTGATTTTCCTGGGAACATTTTCCTCCCCTAAACTTCTTATGGAGAGAAAGAAGGAATCCTTTCATGAAAGAAAAGCACGAAAACCCGGGAGATTTGCTCCAGGGAACGCTGGACCTGCTGATTCTGAAGGCTTTGGCCCGCGGCTCGATGCACGGCTATGGCGTGGCCGAATGGCTCCATCAGACTTCCGAGGACGTGCTTCGCGTGGAAGAGGGCGCGCTCTATCCGGCCTTGCACCGGCTCGAACTCCGGGGCCTGCTGGCTTCCGAATGGGGCACTTCAGACAACAATCGGCGCGCCAAGTATTACTCCCTGACCGCCGCCGGGCGAAAACGGTTGGCGCAAGAGACGGAATTCTGGCGCCGCATGTCGGGCGCGGTGTCGCGGATTCTCCAGACGGCGTAGCGCCCACAGGAGCTGATCGTGTTTGCGGAGTGGCTGAACGAATTTCGTTTGCGCGTGAGGAGCCTTTGCATGCGCCGTCAGCTCGACGGCGACCTCGACGATGAAATCGCCTTTCATCTCGCGATGCGCGAAGAAAAGAACTGTGCCGCGGGCATTGACCCCAGCGAAGCCCGCTACGCCGCACGCCGCCAATTCGGCAATTTTACGCAAACGAAAGACAGGAGCCGCGAAATGTGGACATTTCCTTCTTCGGAAGACGTGCTGCGCGACGTGCGCTTTGGTTTCCGCATGCTCGCCAAAAATCCTGGCTTCACGGCCATCGCGATACTCACGCTGGCTCTCGGCATCGGCGCTAAATCAGCGCTTTGCGGATCCCCCACTTCCGGATTTTCCACAGGGTATTGACCAGGCACCTGTCCTTTCGGACGGCTTGCACCCCCCTTGCCCAAGTGCTACGTTTAGAAAGACTTCGCCGCCTTCACGCGGCGCACGTCCAGCAGTGATTCGGGAGCTCCTGGGAAATTTTTCGAACTCTTTTGTTCGAAAAAAGTTTTCGACGGACATTTCGAAGTCCACGCTGAAGATTTTTTCGTGACGCGAGCATGTCCCGGCTTCTCGCGGGATGGGCGACGAATCGCCCTGATGAAAGCGCCGTCCGTTTGACGGGCGCACAAAAAGACACTCGCGCGCGGGGTTTTCGTGTCGTACTGGTTTCGCAACGACAATCGTTTGCCACAGGCCCGGTTGGCCATCGCCTCCTACATCATCGTGGGCATGGTCGGCTTGTTGCTCCTCGGCTTCTGGAAACTCCAGGTCGTCGACTCCGATAAGTACGGCCAAATGGCCGAGCGCAATCGCGTTCGCTCCATTCCCATCATCGCTCCCCGCGGCCGTATGCTCGACCGCGATGGCCGCGTCCTCGTGGACAACTATCCGTCGTTCAGTATCCTGCTCCTCCGCGACGATCCCGCTCTCATCGACAAAAACCTGCCGGCCATCGCCGATGGCCTGGGCATCCAGATCAGCGATCTAAAAGATCAGCTCGAAAGCACCAAAGCGCTCCCGAAGTTTCAGCCTATTGTCATCAAGCCGGAAGCCACCAACGCCGACGTCGCCTTCATTGAATCGCATCGCTCCGATATTCCTCTCCTGGAAATGTTGATGGTCCAGCGCCGCCGTTATCTGCCGGGCGGATTCATGTCCCACGCCAGCGGGTACGTCGGCGAAGTCAGCGAGCAACAAATCGAAGCCAGCAATGGCAGGCTCCGCCCTGGTGACCTCGCCGGAAAAACCGGCCTCGAGCGCCAATACAACGACATCCTGACCGGCACCGACGGCATGCGCCGCGTCATCGTCAACAGCGTCGGCAAAGAGGTAAAAGAACTCGGCCGCCTCTCCGAACAGGAACCCATTCCCGGCAAACAGATTCAACTGACGATTGACTACGACCTGCAGGCGGTCGCCGAGCAGTCTCTCGGGGTGCGTCCCGGCGCGGTAATAGCGCTGGACCCGCGCACGGGCGAAGTGCTCGCCATGGTCAGCCGCCCAACTCCCGACCCCAATGATTTCGCGGTCCGCATTTCCGGCGAAGAATGGAAGGCGCTCAACGAAGATCCCCTCCATCCTCTTCTCAACCGCGCTATTCAAGCCCAACTCGCTCCCGGCTCTGTCTTCAAGATCGTTACCGCGACGGCTATGCTCGAAGATCACGTTCCCGAAGAGGGCTTCACAACCTTCTGCCCCGGCTACGGTACGTTCTTCGGCCGCCAGTATCATTGCTACGTTTTCTACGCGAAAAGCGGTCC
This sequence comes from Candidatus Acidiferrum sp., assembly GCA_035313865.1. Taxonomy (GTDB): domain Bacteria; phylum Acidobacteriota; class Terriglobia; order Acidiferrales; family UBA7541; genus Acidiferrum. The sequence continues at coordinate 6,045 of DATFZY010000083.1, read as the reverse complement.
GAAGTCTCACGGTGTTCTCGGCCTGCACGACGCCATCCTGAAATCCTGTGACGTCTTTTTCTACAACGTGGGCATGCGTCTCGGCATTGACCGCCTCTCGTACTACGCCATCAAGCTCGGCATCGGCCGCAAAACTGGGATTGATTTGCCCTCCGAAGAGCAGGGCCTCATGCCCACCCAGGAATGGGTTGAGCGCACCTTTCATCGCAAGTGGTATGCCGGCGAGGTCATCTCCGTCGCGACGGGCCAGGGCGCCGTCACCACCACTCCGCTGCAGCTCGCCCGCCTCATCGGTGGCATCGCTTCCGGCGGCGTTTTCAAGCAACCGCATCTTTTGAAAGATGCTCAAAAAGTCGGCGAAGAACGATTCTCAATCTCTGAGTCAACCATCGAAAAAATCACCGACGCCATGTATGGCGTCGTCAACGAACCCGGCGGTACCGGCGGTCACCTTAAACTTGCCGGCATCGAATTCAGCGGCAAATCCGGCACCGCCCAGGTCATCGGTTACGACAAAATGAACCTGGTCCATAAAGGCTCGCAGTATGCTGACAATGCCTGGTTCGTCGGCTACGCGCCAAAACGCAATCCGGAAATCTGCGTCGCGGTCCTCGTCCAGGAAAGCGGCCAGCACGGCGGCGAAGCCGCAGGGCCGGTAGTCAAGGACATCGTGAAGGCCTATTACGATAAGAAGGCAAAGAAGACACAAGGCACGCTGACCGCCGACGACAAACGGTATGATGTTGACCATAGCGCGGCCGCCACAGCGGCCATTCAGCCGCCGGCCGTGAAGCCCGCGAGCGCATCTGCCGCGGTACCCACGCACGCAGCAAACGCAACACCGCAGCGCTGAGATTTAGAGCTTAGACTCAGAATTGTTTGGCAACCAGATTGGAAGGCAGCACAAAGTTTTGCAAAGAAAAAGCACTTGGGATTCTTGATTCTAAATTTGAACTCTTGAACTTTGAACTCTTGAACTTTCTTTTCCCATGAAAGACGCCCCCGGAACCCGCGATTACGACTGGTGGCTGCTGGCCATCCTCGCCACCATCTGCGCCCTGGGTGTGCTCGAAATCTATTCCGCGACGCACGGCAGCTCCCTCGCAGGCATGCAGAACAAGCAAATCCGCTGGCTCGTCATCGGCTTTGTCCTCATGTTCGCTCTCTCTCGCCTCGACTATCACCTGATTCTCGACCAGGCCCCGATCCTCTATCTGGTCGGCATCGTCGCCCTGGTCGCCGTCCTCGGATTCGGCCATACCCGCTTCGGCGCCAAGCGCTGGATTCCCATCCTCGGCGAATTTCTTCAGGTGTCGGAACTCGTCAAATTGATTATAATCATCGTGCTTGCGCGCTTCTTTGCGGAAGTTCGCACCGATGAGCTCTCTCTCCAGGATTTGATCAAGGCAGGGCTCATCGTGGGGTTGCCCCTGGCTTTGATTCTCAAGCAACCCGATTTGGGCACCGCGCTCGTGCTGGTGCCTTTGCTGGTTGTAGGCGCTTTTCTCGCCGGCTTGCAATGGAAGCACGCCGCGGCAATCGCGCTCATCGGGCTCCTGATGCTCCCCGTAGCGTGGCGCGTCATGAAGCCTTATCAGAAAGAAAGAGTTACGTCCTTCATGCACCCCGAAGATGACGCCAAAGGCTCCGGCTATCAAGTCCTCCAGTCGAAGATTGCCGTTGGCTCCGGCGGCTTCTGGGGCAAAGGGTTTGGCAACGGCACGCAAAACCAACTCGGCTACATCCCGGTCCGTTATTCAGATTTCATCATGTCGGCCTGGGCTGAAGAGCAGGGGTTCAAAGGCGTGCTGGTTGCCCTTGGGCTGTACATGGCTCTTCTGTTACGCTTGGTACAGAATGCTCAGCGCGCAAAAGACCGCGCCGGAATGTTTCTTGTAATGGGCGTCGCAGCAGCGCTTGGTTTTCACGTTTTAGTAAACGTAGCTATGGTCATCGGTGCTATGCCCGTGACCGGCATCCCGCTTCCTCTCATGAGTTACGGGGGTTCCGCTACGTTGTTTGTATTCCTGGCGATTGGTCTGGTTATGAATGTTCGGCTTCGCCGCTTCGTTAACTGAACCCGCTGCCAGTCCCGCGCGAGGCGTTTGCTTCGGCAAACTCCCCCGGGTCGGTAATCGTGGCCCCTGTAGCCTCGGGGTCACAGGAAACAAGGATCTTTAGAGTGAGGACAGCATCGTCCGCCGTTGGCCCGGAAGCTCTCCGGCAACGGACCAGCCTCGTAAGCAAGAGGAAGTCTCCCTCCGGCTTCGAACGTCAAGCCATCTCGATATCAGTGTGGCCAGCGTGTGTCCCGGTGCAAACCGGGCCGGCCCCGGTTTCCCGGACCTCCGACGTGCCAACGCTCGTGACGATGCGTCCTGTCGGCCCTTTGCGGCCGCACAGAAATGTGAATCCCGGTTCTTCCGGGATCACAAACAGTCAGGAGTTTTCATGTCAAAAGAATTGGTTATCTCCGCGGCCTCCCACGAACGGCGGGTCGCGATTTTGGAAGAAGGTCAGCTAGTCGAAATTTATATCGAGCGCGAAAAAGAGTTCGCTCTCGTCGGCAGCATCTATAAAGGCAAAGTCACCCGCGTCCTCCCCGGCATGCAATCTGCGTTCGTGGATATAGGCCTCGATGGCGATGCTTTCCTCTACGTCAGCGACGTTTTCGAAAATCTCGAGGACTACGACCACGGCCACGGGCATACCGATGCGCAGGTAGCAACAACCCCGCCGGCGTACTCGCCCGCGCCGTCCAACGTCGTCGAGCTGCTTCCCGGTGAAACGCTCGCCCACGCCGGCGGCGCTCACGACGAAGCCAGCGAACACGTCATTCATCTCGATGAACAGCATCACGAATCGTCTCACGAAGAATCGTCCGAACACGATGCTTCCCACCACGATTCCCTCTCTCACGAGGAGCATTCCGGCGTCGTGGAAGAATCCACTCCGGGCAATGAGCTGACGGAAGAGCACCACGTCGAAGCGCACGACGAATCCCACGCCGCCGAAGAACACGAGCGCCAGCCGGATTCGAACGCTTCCGCGCCACAGAATTTTTCGCCGCAATACAATCCGACGCAGAATTACCCGTCGCGCTCCGGCGGTGGTGGCGATCGCGGCGGCCAGAACTTTGGCCGTGGCAACGACCGTGGCCCGGACCGTGGCAGTAGTGATCGCGGTGGCGATCGCGGTCGAGGCCGTTTCGGTCGCCGTGGTGGGCGTCATCGCGGTGGACGCCCGCAGGGCCCCGGCGGACGCAACCTTCCGCCTTCGAAATATGCTTCGCCTCAAGGCGGCGAATCCCGCGGCAACGAATCGCGTGGCTACGAAAACCGTGGCCGCGATCAGCGCGGTCCGGAGAATCGCGGCAGTCAGCCTCGCGGATTCGAACCACGCGGTCCCGAGCAGCGCGGCTTCGACAATCGCCGTCCCGAGACTCCGCGTTTCGCCGGCACCTCCGCTCCAGCCGACGCCGTCGAAGAACCCATCGTTCTCCCGGGCGAATCGCTCGCAAAATATCGCGCCAAGCCCGCGGCCGCTCCTCCGCCGCCCGCTGTTGAGCCGGAATATCACGAACCACAACGCGAAATCGAAGAGGAAACATCCGGCCCATCCGGCAACGTAAGCGCTCCCATTCCCGCAACGGGCCCCGCAAGCGGCCCGGGTGGCGCCAATGTTCCGCGCCGCTTCTCCGGCGGACTCCCGCGCTGGCTCCTCGCCGACGCCGGCTCTGAATCCGAAACCGCCCCGGAAACGGATCGCGCGGAAGCACATTCCGAATCATCTCCCGCAGCGGAAAGCGAAGCTCCGCAACTAGAAACTCGATCCTCGTCCCCGATTTCTCCTGTCCGCAGCGAATCGGATCTAAGCGAAGACCAGGCTGCTGCCATCGCCCATGAACTCGCCGAAGCCAAGCATGAGGAAACCTCCGATCACGCCAAAGCCGATGCTTTAACCGGTGGCGCGGAATTCGACGAAGAAGAGGCCGAAGAAATTCACGCTACCGCTGAAGCCGAACTAGCGGAAGAAGAGGAGGCCGAGGAAGAAGCCGAAGAGGATGCCCGGCTCGATGCCGCCGAGGATCAGGTCGCCGCGGAGACGGAACTCTCCGAATCCGAAACCGCCGAAGTCGAAGAGCACCGCGCCGCCAACCGCGCCGAATTCGAAGCCAACGCCGCCCACGAATCCGCCGAACACGCCGCCGCGCTGGGTGATTCCGTGCATATCGAGCACGAACATCCTGCGGAGCACGAACACCACGAAGAAGAGCATCACGAACATGGCGAACACGAACACACGCGCGAGCACGCCGAATCCGAACTAATCGAAGCTCACGCAGGCGAAACCGCCGCAGGACCCGCGGTCGTCGAAGACGACGTCATTCTTCTACCCGGCGAAACGCGCGCTCCGCGTATCGGCGGCCCAGCCGCCCCACGCGAAGACTTCCCGCGTGATTCCGCCCGTATCGGCAGCGGCAATCCCCGTTCCCGTTTCCAGCGCCCGCAACGCGGCGGACGCGATCGTGATCGCGGCCGCGGAGGCCGTCCGGACAGCCGCGGTGGACGCCCCGACCGCGGCAGTGATCGTGGTGGTGATCGCAGTAGCCGCCCAAGCAGTGGCCCGCGCTTCGAACGCCGTCCTAGTGGCCCTGGCGGCGGACCCCGTCACGATCGCGGTCATCGACATTCCGGCCCCCCGCGCCGTCCGCAACTAATTTCCGAAATGCTCAAAGCCGGTCAGGATGTAGTCGTCCAGATCGCCAAGGAACCTCTCGGCAAAAAGGGCGCCCGCATCACAAGTCACGTCGCCCTGCCGGGCCGCTTTCTCGTCTACATGCCGACGGTTCACCACACCGGCGTCTCGCGCAAAATCATCTCCGCCGAAAACCGCCAGCGTCTCCGCCGCCTCGTCAGCGAAGCCGGCAACAGCTATCCCGGCGGCTTCATCGTTCGAACCGCCGCAGGCGGCGCCACCGACGATGAAATCCGCGCCGACATCGATTTCCTCGGCAAGTCCTGGAACGAAATCAAGGAGCGCAGCGAACAGCGCAAATCTCCAGCGTTACTCCACCGCGACCTGAACCTCGTTGAGCGCATTCTCCGCGATTACGTCAGCGACGACTTCACCGGCATCTGGATCGACAACGAAGAGGAATACAGCAAGATCGTAGAATTTGTCAGCCGCTTCCAGCCGAAGCTCGTCAACAAAGTTAAGCTCTATACCAAAGACACGCCGATCTTCGAAGAGTTCGGCATCCAGCACGAGCTCGACAAAGCCCTACGCGCCAAAGTCTGGCTGAAATCCGGCGGCTACATCGTCATCAACCACACCGAAGCCCTCGTCGCCATCGACGTCAACACCGGCAAATTCGTCGGCAAGGGTTCAACGCGCCTAGAGGACACCATCGTCAAGACCAACCTCGAAGCCGTAAAAGAAATCGTCCGCCAGATCCGCCTGCGCGACCTCGGCGGAATCATCGTCGTCGATTTCATCGACATGGAAGAGCGCCGCAACCGCGAAAAAGTTCTGTCCGCCTTGCAGCAGTCTCTCGAACAAGACAAAGCGCCTTCCAAAGCGCTCTCCTTCAACGAGTTCGGCCTGGTTTGCATTACGCGCAAACGCACCAAGCAAGCCCTCGAGCGCGTTCTCTGCCAACCGTGCCCATACTGCACCGGCTCAGGCATGGTCAAATCCATTCCGACGCTCTGCTACGAAATCCAGGCCGAAGCCCGCAAAATGGCCACCGCCGAACACGAAGGCCCAAATCTAACGCTCCGCGTCCACCCGGAAATCGCGAAGGCTCTCAAGACCCGCGAATCCATGCTGATGGACGAACTCGAGCAAACCGCCCACAAACACATCATCATCCAATCCGACGCCACCCTCCACTGGGAGCAATACGATATTTACTGACCGCCCGCCGTTTTTCGGCGCATGATCAAAAACCTCAACGTCCCCGCGGCAGTTTCGCGGGGATTTTTTTGCGCTGGCAATTTCGGAGGGAACATGAAAAATAACAGTGTATCGATCGCCCCGCTC
>DATFZY010000082.1:0-76297 GCA_035313865.1 Candidatus Acidiferrum sp. | reverse complement strand
TATGCGTCGTCAGAGACGCCGCTCTACACAGGGCGCGCGATCGCGGCGCTGGCCGCCGATCCGAACCTGATGAAGAAGTCCGGGCGAGTCTTCAGCTCCTGGGGACTTTCCGACGAGTATCCGTTCTGCGATGCGGACGGGCGCCGGCCTCACTGGGGACGGCACTTCGCAGCAAAGTACGGCGACTGCATGAAGTCCTGCGGCGATGCTTTCTACGAACACTGGGTCGGTGGGGGTATGGAGGCGGCGTTTCCAGATTGGCCGTAGGGCTGCGCGCTATGGAGGAGCACCCCCCTCCCCGTTTTTTGTAAGTGTTGATTCTAAAGCAGTTGCAAATCCTGTAAGTCTTCTAGAATCAACACTTGTGGGATGCCTTGGAAGTGTTGATTTTAAAGGATTTATGCTTACTTAGGAGCATGGAAACTGGGCTTTCGCGCAAGTGTTGATTCTAAATCATTTACACTTCGGAGCGGTCTGCGAGCCGCTAAAATGAAAAAAGCGGCAGTTGGACTGCCGCGCTTCACACAATTTCCCAACACAAATACTACCAAAAAAGTGAATATCGAGTCAAGAAAAATCGAACGTCGTTATTCGGGCTTGCCGGTAAGGTCCAGCGCGATTTTCAGGACTTGCCTGCCGAGTAGGCCTGCGTCCACGTTGTCCATGTTGGCGAGGACGACGACGGCTGCGCGGCGTTCGGGAATTAACATGACGAAGGTGCTGGTGCCTTGCTGGCCGCCGCTGTGCGCGACGGTGAACAGATCAAAATACTTCCTGCTGACGGCCCAACCGAGAGCGTAGCCTGTCTCGGCGCCGTCGCTCGTTTTTTGAGAGGTCCACATAAGATCGCGGGTAGCGGGCTTGACGAGCTTGCTGGACAGAAGCGCGATTGCAAAGCGGGCCATATCGTCCGCGGAGGAGATGAGGCCGCCGCCCGGGATTTTGTAGCTGGAATCGAGGACGCCGGCATTTTGCACGACGCCGGCTTTGTCTTTGTGGTACCAGCGCGTGCGGTGTGGAATGACGGAGAAGAAATTGTCGGCTTGCGTCTCCTCCATGCCGGCAGGATCGAAGACACTCTCCTTAACGAAGTCGAGGTATTTCTGGGATGAGGCACCTTCGAGGACGCAGCCAAGAAGGGTGTAGCCGTAGGTGGAGTATTGGAATTTTGTGCCAGGCCTGGCGACCAGAGGATCGTTGGCGAAGACTTGCAGAGACTCTTCCATGCTGGCGAAGTGCCTGGCGCTGTCTTCGGGGATGTCGCCTTTGCCGTCGGGATTGTAGTGGCGGATGCCGCCGAGGTGGCCGAGGAGTTCGCGGGTGGTGATGGGCCACTCTTTTTTGGGAAAGGCGGGGCAGTATTTTTGGACTTCGGCGTCGAGGTCGAGTTTTCCGCGCTCATAAAGCTGGAGGATGGCGGTGGCAGTAATGGGCTTGGAGATGGAGGCGAGTCGGAACAGTGTGGCAGGTGTTGCGGGGACAAAGTTTTCGAGATCGGCCATGCCGAAGCCTTCCGACCAAACGAGTTCGCCATCCCGCACGACCGCCGCGGAAATTCCGGGGACGCTGTTGGCAGCCATAAAGCTGGAAGCGGTTTTTTGGATCTGGGCGCGCTTCTCGGCGGAGAGAGTTTTTGTTTGGGCACGAAGCGGGGCAGGCGCAATGGCAAATAGCAGGAGAACGACGGTGATGGAGCTTGCGCGCCAAATTGTGTTGCGCAGGCTTGCTAAGCTGGTTGGCTTCACGTGCAGCACCTCGTGCGAGAGTTTATCCCGAACCGGGCTGCTTCGGAACAAAGAGGCCAAGAGACCTGGGCTGTTGGAGCGTGTATTGAGTAGGTCACCCCTTGGCTGGCGGAAAGCGTTGACCTGGGCTGTAACAGATACTTAACATAAGGAGATGCGGTTGACGCTCCAAATTGGACTGTATGCCGGGGTCTTTGCCGGGATCGCCGTTGCGACGGTTGGTTGCGAGGACGCGGCGAAAAACCCGGCGCATGCGCGAGTTCCGGCACTGAGTCCGGCCAACGCAGCCGCGGCACAGGCCTCCCTCAATGTTGGCGAGCTTCCCCTGCCGAAACTTTCGCGCGAATGGATGGCCGCGCTGGCGCTGCGGGTTCCCGGACCGAAGGAATACCTGATCGCGCAAGTGGAGGCGAAATTCGCATCTGGCGAGCAGAACTACAAAGCCGGGCATCTGGAAGCGGCGCGGCGGGATTTTGACGATGCCGTCGACTGGATGCTGGAAAGCGGCTACGACGTAAACGGAGACGCCAAGCTGAACGAACTGTTTCACCGCGTGGTAGACACGGTTTACGGATATGAGTTGCAGGCTTTCCGGGCGGGCGATGGTTTCCAGGAAGCGCCGGCGGTGCCCGCGGCGATTGACGAAGTGGCGGAGATGACGTTTCCCGTCGATCCGAGATTAAAAGCGCGCGCGGAGGAAGCTGCCAAGAACATTTCGCACGATTTGCCGTTGACGGTGAACGACGAAGTGCTTTCCTTCCTGAACTTTTTCCAGACGCCGCGGGGGCGCGCGATTGTAGAGACAGGACTGCGCCGCTCCGGGCGTTACCGAGAGATGATTGCACGGGTCTTGCATGAAGAGGGCGTGCCCCAGGACTTGATTTATCTGGCGCAGGCGGAGAGCGCGTTCCAGCCGCTGGCGCTATCGCGTGCGGGAGCGCGGGGAATCTGGCAGTTTGTCGCTTATCGCGGAATGGAATACGGATTACGGCACACCTGGTGGGTGGACGAACGGCAGGATCCGGAAAAGGCCACGCGCGCGGCAGCGCAGCATTTGCGCGATTTGTATGGCCAGTTCGGCGACTGGTATCTGGCCATGGCGGCGTACAACTGCGGGCCGGGAAACGTGCAGAAGGGCATCGAGCGCACGGGGTATGCGGATTTCTGGGAGCTTTATAAGCGCAACGTGCTGCCGAAGGAGACGCGAAACTACGTGCCGATTATTCTGGCGCTCACGCTGATCGCCAAAGACGCGGCGCACTACGGCATTCAGGTTGATCCGGAGCAGCCGGTGCCGACGGATATCGTGAAGCCGGGACGGGCGATCGATTTGCGGCTGGTGGCGGAAACGATTGATGTGGACGCGGACACGCTGCGCAATCTGAATCCGGCGCTGCTGCGGCTGGCGACTCCGGACGATCCTTCGTTCGAGCTGCATCTCCCGGTGGGCACGGCCGAAAAATTTTCCGCGGAGATTGCGGACATTCCCGCGGACAAGTGGGTGAGCTGGCGGCGGCACCGTATAGAAAGCGGGGAGACACTGACGAGCATTGCCAAAAAATATCACGTGACGGCGGCGGCGATTTCCGAGGCCAACAATCTGGAGGCGCACGCGGCGCTCGATGTCGGAGAGAAATTAATCATTCCGGCGGCGGCGCCGGCGGAATCGAAGAGCCGGCTGGTGCGCTATCGCGTGCGGAAGGGCGACACGCTCGGCGGAATTGCGGACCGCTTCAGTGTGCCGACCGAGGATGTGCGCAAGTGGAATCATATGACGACCAATCATGTGAGCCGCGGGATGGTGCTGCGGATTTACACCGTGGGCGGAGCACCGGAGATCGCGCCGGAGCGCAGCCGGGCGAAAACCAGTTCAAAAACGCGTGCTCCGCAGACAACCGCGCCGGGCAGCCGGGCTTCGGTCGTGGTCCCCAATTAAGTCCTTTATTTACTGTCGCTTAGCTATCAGTTAAGGTTGCGTGCACTTGGCCGTTCTCTACTCTGCGGCAGGATTTCCCCGTTGAAAATCCGCGTTTTTTACGGGAAAGCCGCAGAATGCTTGACAACTTTGCAGGAGTGCGATAACAACGGCGCTGCGGCGGAGGGGAGTGGGCGACTCCAGCTGAGGCAGCGTCCCATGGGCCCAGGTCCATGGATTCCCCCCTCGGGAGGATTTGATGGAAATCGAGAAGGACAATTTCGAAGACGACAACGAGCTGTCAAGGCTGGAGGAGGAGGACGAGCTGGGCGGCGCGGAGGAGATCGTAGAGACGGAAGAAGAGGAGATCCTCATCACCGAAGAAGAGCCGGTGGAAGCGGCTCCCGCGGCGAAGGCCGCGCCCAAGGCGGCGGCGAAACCGGCGAAACCGGCGAAGAAGGCCTCCAAGCCGGCTCCGAAGAAGAAAGCCAAAGCCAAGGCCAAGGCGAAAAAAGCCAAGCCTAAGGCAAAACCGAAGAAGGCGGCGAAGAAAGCTGCCAAGAAGAAGAAGAAGAAAAAGTAAGCGTTCGCGGCGGATAGTATTTTTGATTCCCGGAAGAGGCTTGGGCATGCGCCCAGGCCTTTTCTTTTTTGAGACGGATGCGAGTTCAGTGTGGAACCCGGGCGAGCGGGGAGGCGCTCCCAATTGCGGACCGGAAGGCGGCCGATTCGGGAATAGGCCGATTGCACGAAGAGGCAGCTTGCCGGAAAGAGTAAATGCTTCTAGCATAGCGCCGGATGTTGCGGGCACTGGAACAGATACGCCGGATGCGGGGCGGCGCGCAATCGCACCTGATGCGCTGCTCGGACGGAAACTACTACGTCGTGAAGTTCCAAAATAATCCGCAGCATCGCAGGATTTTGGTGAATGAGTTGCTGGGAACGAGGTTGGCGGCGCGGCTGGGGCTTCCGACGACGCCGGTGGCTATTGTCGAAGTGTCCGAGGAACTGATCCGGCTGACGCATGACTTGGCGATGGAGATGCCGCGCCAGCGCGTCCCGTGCCAGGCGGGCTTGCAATTTGCTTCTCGCTATCCGGGCGATCCGCGGCGAGTGGCGCTGTACGATTTTTTGCCCGATGAACAGCTGCGCCAGGTGGCCAACCTGCACGATTTTGCGGGGATGCTGGTCTTTGACAAGTGGACTTGCAATACCAACGGGCGGCAGACGCTTTTTTTTCTGGATCTTTTCCGCGACGAGCGCCGGGGAGGCTATGACTCGGCGATGGAAAAAACAGGAACGGCTTACAGCACGGTGATGATCGATCAGGGCTTTTGCTTCAACGCGGGGGAATGGAATTTTCCGGATGGGCCGTTGCGTGGATTGTATGCGCGGAACCGCGTGTACGAAGGCGTGACCGGAATGGAGTCGTTTGCGCCGTGGATCGAGCGGCTCGAAAAACAGATGACCGAGCGGGCGCTTGACGAGATCACAAAGCTGGTTCCTCCGGCCTGGTATGAGGACGATTACGACGCGCTGATGCGGCTTTCCGAGCAGCTGTTCCAGCGCCGGCCGCGCGTGCCGGACCTCATCCTGGAAGCCAAGAAATCCAATCGCCAGCCTTTTCCGAACTGGATGTGAACCATGAACGAAGACCGAAACGAAACCAGACGAAGCGAGCTCAACTGCGCTTACCGCATCCTGCGCTATACGCCAAACCTGGTGCGCGATGAGTGGGTGAACATCGGTGTTCTCGTCTACGACCCAGAGTCCGGGGAACGGCGCCTGCGCCTTATCGAAGAGCAGGAGGAGTACACTCGCGTCCGCCGCCTTCATCGCCAAGCCGACGAATCGGTGTTGCGCGAGCTGCGCGACGATCTGGAAAGCCGTTTCGATGCCGCGCCAAAGGCGAACGGGGGTGCCTTCGACGGCAGGTTGTTGGAGCAACTCCTTGGCAAGTGGGACGAAACACTATCGAACGCCATCCAGTTCGCTCCGCAAAAAGGAGTCATCTCAAACGATCTGGACGCTGAACTCGACCGCCTCTACGAAGACCACGTCGCCCTCCCGCGGGCGCCCTCCCATGTTGGCGCTCCCCACACCCGTCCGCGCATGCGTTCGTACTGTACGCAGGTTTTCCGCCAAGCGCGCCTTTGGGACAAAATCCAGAACTCCGTACGGGTATCGGAATTTACATTTCCCGGCGATCCCATGCGTATCGATTACACCTACCAGGGCAACGGCACACGTGGCTTCGTTCAAATTTTTCCCGTCTCGCGCTCTCCCGGCGACGCCAAAGGCCTCGCGTATACTTTCGAGGAGATCGCCGCCAAGTCGTCTCTCAAAACTGAATTTACGGCCGTCACGGACATTGCGTTGACGGAACAGAAGGACGTCCACCGTTTCGCAAACCGCACGTTGCGCGACGCTGGTATCGAGCCTGTTCCCCTTGACCACTTCGCCGTTTGGGTGGCAAAACTGAAGCCGATGATTCAGTGAGTTTTCCTGCCTGAAGATTAAAACGAGCAGAAAGAAGCGGCTCACACATCCGCGAAGCATTTCCCCTTAGGAAACCGCCAGGACCAGGAGCGTGGCGTCATCGTGCCAGTGGCCGCGGCAGAATTCGCCTGTGGCGGCGAGGATTTTTTCCTGAAGGGCCGTTGGGCTGGAAGCACGGTGCTGCTGGAGCAATTGAAGCAGGCGCGCGTCGCCAAACTCTTCGCCGTCGGGGTCGCACGCTTCCGTGACGCCGTCCGTAAAAAGAAGGACGCGGTCGCCGGCGGCGAGCTGTGCTGACCCGGTGGAAAACACCTGGTGCGGAAAAACGCCGAGCACACCGCCGCCCGCGTACAGGCGCTCGTGCGAGCCGTCGCGGCGCAGCAGGATGGGCGCATTGTGTCCGGCGTTTGTGTAGCGCAGAAGGCGCGCTGGGCCGTCGAGGTGCGCGTAGAAAAACGTAATGAAACGGTCGGTTGCGGTGTTGTGGCAGACGAGCGAATTGAGCCGCGCGCAGAGACCGTCGGGAGGCAACGATGGCGAAGCCAGCCCGCGAACCGCGGCTTGCAGATTGGACATCAGCAGGGCAGCGGGGAGGCCCTTCCCAGCCACGTCCGCGATGCACAAACCGAGCGTCGTGTCGTCAAACGCCAGGACATCGTAGTAGTCGCCGCCGACGCTTTGGGCGGGCTGCCAGGCTCCGGCGATTTCGCAGGCCCGCCGCTGGGGAATGGTCTTCGGCAGGAGGCCCTGCTGGATGGCGCGGGCTTCGGCTACTTCCTGTTCCTGCTGATGGAACTGGTGAGCCAGTTCCAGGTGGTCGCGGTTTTCCTGCGCCGCGCGGCGGCGGGAGGCGCGGCGATCGCGCCCGAGGGCAACCTGCTTTTGCAGGATTTCCAGCAGGCGGGAGTTGGTCCAGGGCTTTTCCACAAAGTCGGCCACGCCGTACTGCATGGCTTCAACCGCCAGGCCCACCGTGGCCCAGCCGGTCATGACGACTATGGCCGGGGTGTCTTCAAGTTCCTTCAAATGGCTGAGCAGGTCAAGACCTTCGCGGCCCGAGGTGGTGTCCCGCGCATAATTTAAGTCCATGAGCAGAAGGTCGAATTCGCGCGCTGACAGGGCTCCCAGGAGCTCGGCGGGGGAAGACACGGCTTCGGTCTCGTAGCCCTGGCCCTTCAGCAGCAGGCGAAGCGCGCTCAGCACGTCGGGCTGGTCGTCGGCAATCAGGATTCGCGTAGGGGTCGTGGCCATGGAGACGGTCTCAATGGGAAAGGGCAGGCTGGCTTCCACCCTTAGTCTGATGTAAGCCATTTGTTTTGGATACTTTGGGGAGCGGGAGAAACAGCATGAGCGGTCAAGGAGACCACTTGCGGGAAATGTGCGTCCCAGTTTCGGACATATGTCCGAATGGGAGACACTTGCACGCTCTCGCGCCGAGCTACCAAGCATAGTTGCCGCACACAAATGACCGGCCAATCAGGACAGCGGGAGCGGCCTAAAGGACCGGCTCCGCCCAGTTCTCGAGGGTCTCTTTTACCTTGTGGAGGAACTGGTGGGCGACGGCGCCGTCCACGACCCTGTGGTCGTAGCTGAGCGTGACGTAACACATCGAGCGGATGGCGATGGAGTCGTTGATGACCACCGGACGCTTTTCAATCATACCAAGCCCCAGGATGCCTACATTGGGCTGGCTGATGACCGGCAGGCCAAAGAGGCCGCCGAAAACGCCCGGGTTGGTGATCGAGAAGGTGCCTTCCTGGACCTCTTCCGGTTTGAGCTTTTTCGAGCGAGCGCGCTCGGCTAAGTCGTTGAGAGTGCGCTGGATGCCGAGGACGTTTTTCTCGTCGGCGCCCTTCACGACCGGGACGATCAGGCCCCAGTCGAGGGCCACGGCGATGCCAATGTTGATCTCCTTGTGCAGGATGACGTTGGTGCCGTCGAGCGAGGCGTTCATGGTGGGGAAGGCGCGCAGGCCGGCTACGGCGGCCTTTACGAAGAAGGGCATGAAGGTGAGCTTGGTTTCGTAGCGTTTTTCAAACTCGTCCTTGGATTTGGCGCGCAGGGAAGCCACTTTGGTCATGTCGATTTCGTCGACGGAGTAGACGTGGGCAGAAACGCGCTTCGAGGCCACCATGTGCTCGGCGATGCGCTGGCGCATGTTGCTCATGGGCTCTACGGTGTAGTTGCCGAAGTACATCTTTTCGCGCGGGACGGCCGATTCGAACGCCACGTGGACCTGCCCGCCGGAAACGGCCGGAGGCGCTGGTGCGGCGGATGGAGGCGGCGGAGGCGTCGAACGCACGGGAGCTGCGGCTGGGGTACTTGGTGCGGCGGCTGGAGTCGCGGCCGCGGAGATGACGGCTTCAATATCCTGTTTGCTGATGCGTCCGCCTGCGCCAGTTCCAGGCACGGCGGCTAGATCAATGCCGTGTTCGGCGGCCATGCGGCGGACGAGAGGAGAACTGTGGATGCGCTCTCCAGCGGCGCGTTGTGGGGCAGCGGCAGGAGCGGCGGGCGATGAAGCCTGCGCAACGGGCGCTGGTGTGGACGGCCTCGACGCTGGGGGCGGCGCAGGAGCTACCGCAGCGGGTGCGGGGGCTGCAGCCTTTGCTGGTGCTGCCGCAGGCGTGGCCACTGCCGCGCCTGCGCCATCGATGACCGCGACGACCGTCTGGATGGGCACCGTCTGGCCTTCGTTGACTTTGATCTCTTTCAGGACGCCGGCCGAGGGCGAGGGAATTTCCGCGTCCACCTTGTCGGTCGATATTTCGAATAGGGGCTCGTCGCGCTCGACCTTGTCGCCGGGCTTCTTAAGCCACTTGGTGATCGTCCCTTCAAAAATGCTTTCGCCCATCTGCGGCATTACGACGTCTGTGGCCATTTGCGGTCTCCTGTGTGGCTGCAATCCCGATGTAGGGGCGCAGCATGCTGCGCCCCTACAAGCAAACCTTAATACCGCGCTAGCTCTTTCGCGGCGTCAAAAACCTTTTTCGCGTTCGGCAGAAAATATTCTTCCAGCGGTGGCGAGTACGGCACCGGCGTATCGAGGGCGGTCACGCGCATAAGAGGTCCGTCCAGGTCGCCGAAGGCCTTTTCGCAGAGAATCGCGGCGATTTCGCCGGCGATTCCTCCGGTCTTCGTGTCCTCGTGAACGACCAGGCATTTGTTGGTCTTTTTCACCGACTGGAGGATCGTTTCTTCATCGAGCGGCAGCAGGGTACGCAGATCGATCACTTCGGCCTGGATGCCTTCTTTCGCGAGGGCATCGGCGGCTTCGAGCGAGGTGTGCATCATTGCCGCATACGAAACAATCGTGAGGTGCTTGCCTTCGCGCCGGACGATGGCCTTTCCGATGGGCACGGTGTAGTCCTCGGCGGGAACTTCGCCCTTGATGCGGCGGTACAGGAATTTATGTTCGAAGAAAAGGACCGGGTTGTTGTCTCGCACAGCGGCCTTCAGCAGGCCCTTGGCGTCGTAAGGCGTCGAAGGATAAATCACTTTCAGCCCAGGGGTGTGCACGAAATACATTTCCGGATTGGCTGAGTGGAACGGCCCGCCGTGCACGAAGCCGCCCGAAGGCCCCCGCATGACCATGGGTGCAGGAGCATTCCAGAGGTAATGGCCTTTGGCGACGAAGTTGGTGATCTGATTGAAGGCGCACGCGATGAAATCAATAAATTGCAATTCGGCGATGGGGCGCAGGCCCGCGTAACTCATGCCGCAAGCGGCTCCAATGATGGCGCTTTCGCTGATGGGCGTATCAATGACGCGTTCCCATCCAAAGCGCTCGAGCAATCCTTCGCTGGTCTTGAATGCGCCACCGTAGACGCCGACGTCCTCGCCGAGCAGAACCACGGCGGGGTCGCGCTCCATTTCTTCAAACATGGCGTGCCTGATGGCTTCGAGAAAGGTGATCTCTGTTCCGTTTTTCGTTCCGGTGGCTGCCATTTTTACCTCCGCGCCTTTCTCGTGGCGCCTGTGGCAGCCGCTTTCATTGCTTTCTTCGCGGCTGGTTTCGCTGCGGACTTAGAGCCATTCGGCTTTGCCGATGCCGCCGTAACGGGAATTTCCGTTTGCAGGCTCACTTTGGTATCCCCAAAGTGAATCGGTGCGTTCGCGCCGCCCGAGCTCTTCCCGGAGCCGAAGCCCTCGACGGTCCAGACCGGCTTGACGCTGGATTTGGGAGGTGTGACTTCCGAAATCGGGCGTTCCCACTTTGGCGTGATTTTGTGGCAATCGTCGCCAGTGCAATACACGCCCGTTGCGGCAAATTCCGGGGGAGGCATTGGAGAATTCTCTGCAAAGTCGCGCTCGGCGGCCAGCAAAGTTTCTATCTTTTGCTCGACGCTCTTCTTGCCCTTTTCGTCAAGCAGCTTTTCGCTCGTCAGGAATTTTTCATAGAGCGTGATGGGATCGCGGGCTTCCCAGTAGGCGCGCATGTCCTTGGGCACGTATTCGGCGGGATCGTGTTGTGCGTGGCCGAGGCGTCGGAAGCTTTTGGCTTCGATCAGAATCGGCCCCTCGCCGGCGCGGGCACGCGCAACGGCTTCGCGCGCGGTAGTGAAAACTTCGACCACGTCGTTGCCGTCGATGCTATAGCTTGAAATTCCGTAGGCTTTGGCGCGGTCCGACAGATTTTCGAGCGGCACCTGGCGCTTCACCGGTGTCGAATACGCCCAGAGATTATTTTCCAGGATCAACACGAACGGCGCCTTTTGCGTGGCGGCGAAATTCAGTCCTTCGTGAAACACGCCGGTGGAGCTGCCGCCGTCGCCAATCCACGTCATGGTCACGATATTTTGCCCGAGGTAACGGCCCGCCATGGCCACGCCGGTCATCACGGGAATCAAATCGCCTAGCATGGAAATTGGGGAAACGATGTGTAGCTTTTCGAGGTCGCCGAAATGGCTTGTGCCGTCCTTGCCTTTGGTCGGCGAATCGTACTTGGCCATGTGCTGCATGAAAACGTCGCGCGGCGGAACGCCCTTTACCAGCAGCGCGCCGATGTTGCGGATCATGGGGGCCAGCCAGTCCTTCTTTTCGAGCGCGTAGGCCGTGCCTACAGAGATTGCTTCCTGCCCCAGACTTGAGTACAGCCCGCCGACAATTTTGTTTTGCCGGAAGAGCTTCACCATGGTGTCTTCGACGGCGCGGTTCAGCCGCATGTAGTAGTACAGGTCCAGATACTGCTGCCGCGTCAGTTCCTTCTTCATTCGCGCTCCGGTAGGACAGGCATTCCTGCCTGTCTTCCTGCTGTCTTCTATGCTTCTTCCTTACAACTTCCAGAGACAGACACGAATGTCTGTCCTGCTCTTTTAAACCGCTACTGCCAACTGCTGCTCCGCAAGCTCCAGTTTTGCTGCCAATTCTTGCCGCGATGCCGGGATCATCTCCAGTTCGAAAACGTCGCCAAGATGGTGGGCCATTCGAGGCGCGACTTCCTCCATAAATACGGCCCGGTCCAGCAGTTTTTCGAGCGAGGTTGCTTTCCGGCCGGCAATCCCGCACGGCACGATCAGATCGAAATAGCGCAAATCGGTCGAAACGTTGTAAGCAAATCCGTGCGAGGTGACCCACCGGCTGATGTGTACGCCGATGGCGCCCAGCTTTTCTTCCGACGCGGTCGCGGTCGAAACCCAAATCCCGGTCTTGCCTTCCACTCGATAGGCTCCCAGCCCAAATTCCGCCGTGGTGCGAATCATCGCTTCTTCCAGCATCCGCACGTACCAAACCACGTCCTTGCGAATCTCGCCGAGCTGCAAAATCGGGTAGCCCACCAGCTGCCCCGGCCCGTGATAGGTGATGTCTCCGCCGCGGCTGGTCTCGTAAAACTCCACATTCTTCTGCCGCAACAATAGCTCAGAAATCAGAAGATGTTCGCGCTTGCCATTCCGCCCCTGGGTAATCACGTGCGGATGCTGGCAAAGCAGCAGCACGTTCTCAATGGCTTCCACTTTGCGGGCTGCAACGACGCGCTTCTGCAGCGCATACGCTTCCGCGTAGCCAATCAATCCCAGGTCGACGATCAAACAGTGCTTCACTACGGCTCGATTCTCTCTGTAGGGGCGAAGTATGCTGCGCCCCTACAAGCAAAGCTTCAAACGTTGATCTGCAATCCTCGCACGCTCGCAAACGCATCGCCCATGCCTTCCCAGATCGTGGGATGCGCGTGAATCATGTTCATCATGTCGTCGATGGTGCCTTCGAGATTCAGAGTCGCCGCCGCTTCCGCGAGAATCTCCGTAGCCAAGGGCCCAATGATGTGAATCCCCAGAATCTCGCCGTGCTTCTCGTCCGAGACCACCTTGATGAACCCGCCGTGGTTCCCCAAAATCGTGGCCTTGCTATTCCCAACAAAAGGAAATTTCCCCGTCTTCACTGCGTACCCGGCTTCCCGTGCCTGCTTTTCCGTCAACCCGATTGAACCAATCTGCGGCTCGCAATAGGTCGCATTGGGAATCCGCGTCTTCAAAATCGGATGCGTCGGCTTGCCCGCGATATGCGTGACGGCAACAATACCTTCCATCATCGCAGCGTGCGCCAGCAGCGGCATACCCGCGACGATATCACCGATCGCATACAAACCCTTCTCGTCCGTCTCCATGTACGGCCCGGCCACCACCACGAAACCGCGGTCCAGTTTGGCTTTAGATTTTTCCAGACCGCAGTTCTCCGTCATCGGTTTACGGCCAACAGCCATCAGGAGCTTTTCCGCTTGCAGAGCTTGCTGCTTTCCGTCCTTGTCCTTAAACGAGACGGTAACGCCCTTGGCGTCCTTTTTCACGGAGTCCACCATACTGCTGGTGAAAATCTGGATGCCCTTTTTCTTGAACTCTTTCTCGAGCTCCGTGGAAATTTCCTCGTCCTCCACGGGAACCATGCGAGGCAACGCTTCCAGAATGGTGACCTGCGTTCCAAACGAATTGTAAATGGAGCCAAATTCCACGCCGACGGCTCCGGCACCGACCACAATCAATGTCTTCGGGATATCTGGCAGCTCCAGGATCGAGCGGTTCGTCAAAATCGTTTTGTGATCGGGTTCGATGCCGGGCAAGCTGCGTGCTTCCGAGCCGGTCACCAGCAGGACATTGGCCGCTTCGATTTCGCTCTTCTTCCCGTTGTTATCCACGCTCACCCGGCCGGGCCCTTCGTAACGCCCCCAGCCCTGGACCCACTCGACTTTATTTTTCTTGAAGAGAAACTCGATGCCCTTGGCATGCTTCTTCACGATCTTGTCTTTGCGCGCCAGGATGTTGGCCCAGTTAATTTTCAGCCCGCTGACCTCGAACCCCAGTTCCGCGCCATTCTTGAAGTGATCGTAGACATCGGCGTGGTGCAGCAAGACTTTTGTCGGAATACATCCGACGTGCAGACACGTCCCGCCGAGAAACGGGTCCTTTTCCACGACAATGGTTTTCAATCCCAACTCGCCAGCCCGGATGGCCGCCACATACCCGCCCGGACCGCTCCCGATGATCGCTACATCGTACTTTGCCACTCGTGATCTCCCTTCCGCACGGGCCGTAACTTGTCAATCGGCCGTTAAGCGGTCGCGCCTTCCCTGGACGGCTTTGTGGTTGCTCTTCGTATCGGCCTATCTGCAGATGCCAATAAATCTGGGGGATACCTGAACGTCAAAAAGCAGGTACCTTCAGCACGAATGCCGGCAATCCGGCAAATCATGAATTTTAGCAGCCGCCAGCAGCCCCCGCAACCCAAGCCGGAAAACATGTCCCCAACGCGCCCCATTCTCTTGAGCGGGGCATATTGGGCAGTGGGGCGAGGGAATCAGGCCGGAGCTTCCCCTGTAAGCACCCGGGAAAGATATCCACAGGCGGCAGGGCTCTTCACCGCTTCGTGAAATCTTCGCTTGACTTCTATATTTACTGTTAGGTATATTCCAACTTCACCTATCACAGGCTAAGGCTTCATCGCCTTCTGCGCCATCCCAGCGAGCCTGAAGTGAAGAGAGGAAGGGCCACCATGATCATGAAAACGGGGGAGCGCTGGCATTGCATCCATCCAGCGTGCCATTGCGAAATACTGGTCCAGGCCGGGAGCGGCATCTCAGGAAGTAATCCACGCTGTGTCTGCGGCGCGCCCCTGAAAAAGAACTACGCGACGCCGAATTTCACCTACCTCGAATTTCTGCAAGTCGATGAGCCAGTCCCTGTGCCCGACGGCTCCCAGGAGAGCTAATTCATGCGCGCAGAAACGCTTGTCCGCTCGCAAGAGCACCACGTCAAGCCTCTGGTCATTCGCGGAGGGCTTGCGCGCACCTTCGGAAGCCTGGTGAGCTTTCTCGCCGTGCTCTTCCTGGTGTTAGGCCTCTACCTGCTCCGGGACGCGTTTGCCCACCCGGTCGAAGCGGCGGCCGCGGCAGTCCTGGCGGCGGCGTTCAGTATTACGCTGGCGGCTATCCTGTTCTATTACCTTCTCAAGCCGCGACACGCAAAACATACGCGTATCGAGCGCTTCAGGCGCGCGGGATAGCCGAAAAATAGCGCTCGTCGAGGATTTTCCGGTGGTGCAGTTCGTGCCCCGCGATAATGAAGGCCAGCGCGCGAACGCTCACCTCATTTTTGTTGGCCGTGCCGCGGCGCAGCCATGCGTCATCTCCGAGCGAGCGGAACAATGCGAGGCTTGCCCCGCGCACTTCGGCGAATTCTTCCACCAGGCTGGCGAGAGTGCGCTCCTTGAAACCGCCGTTGCGAACATAATCATCCTGCTCGAAGCCCTCGATGGGGGTCTCGTCGCACCGGGCGATTCGCAACGCCCGGTAGACAAAGATGCGCTCTGAATCGGACATGTGGCCAAGGACATCCTTCACCGTCCACTTGTCAGCGCCGTAGCGAAAATTGCCGTCGCGCTCGCTACGTCCTGCAAAAAGCTGCATTGTCTGCACGCGTTGTGATTCCAGCGCGCTCACAACATCCGTTCCAGGAAAGAGTCCAACATACTTTTCGTAATAAGCGGCGTACTCCCCAGCTTCCGGCCTGGCCAGTTTCATGTTACCTCTCCCAGAGCGAAGTATACCTTGACCGCTCGCCCCGGAGTTCTCCTTTGGGACTGCCCCATTTATAATTCGCCGCCAATGTGGCTCGCGGAACAAAATGGCTGAGGCAATCGTCCGATCTGTACCCGGATGCTGAAGTGCGCGGCAGCTTGCAGCCGTTTCGTTTTCATTTCATCATAGGGCACGGTCTCTCGCGGGAACAAGCGCGGTTGTTGTGCCTAACCCGCGACGCCGAGCGATTCGTCAAGGCACAAAGGCTGGCCAGCGTATGAGCACGGCGGAACATCACAAAGTGCGAGTTGCCTTTCAAGGCGAGCCAGGCGCATTCAGCGAGGAAGCCGCCGTGCAATTGCTTGGCGAAGGAATCACGACCGTTCCGAGGCCCACATTCGACACCGCGTTTCGCGCCATTGAAGAAGGTCTAGCCGATGCTCTTCTTGCACCAGTGGAAAACACGCTGGCAGGGCCTGTCGTCCGCGTTTACGATCTCCTTCTCGAAAGCACGCTGACCATCACCGCGGAGACGATCCTGCCCATCGAGCATCACCTCATCGGCTGCCCCGGCGCGTCGCTCACCGACATACGTTCCGTCGCCTCGCACCCGATGGCCCTGGCCCAGTGCGAGAATTTCTTCCTCACTCATCCCCATCTCAAGCGTGTGCCCGCTGAAGATACTGCGGGCAGCGTGCGCGAAGCGCTCTCCCGTGGCGACAAAAGTTGTGCCGCGATCGCCGGGCGCCGGGCCGCCGAACAATATGGCGGCGTCATTCTCGCTGCTGCCATTCAGGATAACGCCGAGAATTTCACTCGCTTCGTCTTGCTGCGTCCTGCCACGGAAGTGAAGCAGCCGCCCCTTGCCGAGGCGCGCAAAATGTCCATTGCGATGCGCCTGGCGCACCGTCCCGGCGCGCTACTCGCTTCTCTTGAGCCTTTCGCAAAGCACGGCGTCAATCTCCTGAAAATCGAGAGCCGCCCCATTCACGGCCGCCCGTGGGAATACCAGTTTTTCCTCGACATCGAGGCGGATTCATCCGCGCAACTCGAATCCGCCCTCGCCGAAGTCCGCAAAGCCACGAGCGACCTGCGGGTGCTCGGCCGCTACGCCGCCGCTCGCAGCTCTGGCACCACGGCGGAAGGATCAGCGAGAGCTAATCGGTGATCCTTCTACCGAGAGGCCTGTTACTTCACTTTTTCGCCGAGCAGGCGTTCCACTAACTCTTCTTCGTCGCTCTTGAGCGCTGTGTGCGCTTCCCCGGTGGCCGCGCTGGCAAAACCCGCGTGCACGCCAGCCACTCGCCCGTCGCGATTCAAGTAGATGGTCGTTGGATAGGCGCCGAAGTTGACGAGCTGCGGCAGCTTATCTTTCACGTCAGGAATCGCGCCCGCGTACAGAATTGGATAGGGGACGGAAAATTCGTTCACGAACGATTGAATCCGCGGCTTATCCTCCGCAGGATCTCCGCTGGCCTCGAAATTCAGGCCCACGATCTCAAGTCCCTGGGCGTGAAATCGTTTGTAAAGTTCCACCAGAAAGGGAGCCTCATCCCGGCAGTTGGGGCACCACGTTCCGCCAATCGCAAGAACCACAACTTTGTTCTTGAACCGGGCGTCCACATCCGAAACGGTGATTCCGTTGATGTCGGGAAAGCTGAAGTGGAATGGCTCCTCCGGATCTTTCACGTTTGTGTATCGCGATGGATCCGGCGGTTCGGGAATCCCCTTGCCGCGCGCATCGCCCGTTCTTGCGGCAAGATATTTGTTCAGCTTGTTGAACAGAATGTCCAGCGTTCCATCCGGCTGCAGCTTGGCCTCGAGAAGCACCGGCCGCTCGCCCGCGAAGTGGCTCAATCGCAAAGTATCGCCCTGCCAGCGCCCCGTGAGCGTCCCCGTATCCCCATCCACGCGCAGAATCGAGCCGCTCACCTGCGTTCCAGACTGGCGCAGAAAGAGCTTCCAGGAAAGAACAAGCCGCGGATCCTTCGTCGTGCTGTTGTCCGGACCCGCCAGTTTCATCTCCCAGTTGCCGGCAATCTGCGGAGGACTGGCTGCATCCGCCGCAGGAGAAGCGGCCAGGTGTGCGTGAAATGGGTATTCGCGTCCGTTCTTGCGATTGTAACGGTAGGACCCGTCTAGTCTCTCTCCATCGAACGTTGCGGTCAGAGTCGAGTTCAGGAATTCGTAGTCGAATTGCAGGTTTCCATCTGCAAACTTCCCGGAAGTAGAACCGATTTTCTTCTCGCCTTCAAAGAAAAACCCCTTAAGCTCCGTTCCTTGCGAAGCAATCTCAAACCGAAACGGAATCTCCGCCTGGCCGACAGTGACTGTGGCATCCCACACACCTTCTATCCTCGTCTGCGCCGAAAGCGGAGCAAGGAACAGAATTGTCAGGAACAATCGATTTGCAACATTTCCAAAGTTTCTCATTTCGTCTCCAGTGCTCTACCATCCCGGCTGAAGTTCGTTCTCATCTTCCGAGTGGGAAGAACGGGCTCCTGCAACAGCAAATCCCCGCAACAAAAACAAAAAACCCACCAGCCGTTTTCCTCTCGGCGGTGGGTCGGGAAACAATTCGATTGGAGTTAGACTCTTACGTCGTTCGGCCTACTCCTCCCATGCCAGAGGACACCTGTGCACAGCGCTGACAACAACACAGCGCGCACATTCTCCCTGCCATGATTTCGGATCTCATGTCCCCCATCCTGGCAAGGAATCCGCCTCGTGTCAATAAATCCCATGCGGACTCTTGCACGACATTGCATTCCTGCCGCATTGGTTTGGCCCTTAGGATTCCCTTAAACGTGGCTATTTCACGGCGCAAGTGGGTAGCTCATGACACTATTCGAGAATATGCTTCCGCACTGGCCAGCAAAGTCTTCGGCGACTCCCAGCTTCTGCGACGCCCGCGTCTTTGTTCCATGCGCACTCGCGCAAAGTGTTGTTCAGCAGCATGCGCTTGAGCCACCCACCGGGCTCGAAACGCAAGAAACTGTGGGGGCACAATACATCGTGTCCGTCTTTCCTTTAACATTTGAACCTTGAACCTTTAACTCGCTTCTATTCCTACGGTTTCGCAAGCGGTTGAATCGTCGCATTCACCAGGAACTGGCTATCCAGCTCGGTCATATCGCCCGCGCCTTTGCCCTGAACAGGAAATAGCCGCGCCGAGAGCGGTTTGTGCCACTTTACAGCCAGGCTGGCCATGTCACCAATGATCAGCGAAAGCTGCTCCACGCTGATGTCGCCTGGCAGCGGCACCGTATCGAGCCCGGTCCCGCAGACGGCGCTATAACTCAGCAGCGCGTCGATCGAGATTCGTCCTTCGCTCCATCGTTGCGCCAGCCGCGTATCCTCCAGAATCGGCAGCATCAAGCCCGAGTAACCAGTCTGCTTCACCTTGATGTCGCGCAGCGCCGCTGTAATCATCGCCGCCGCCGTCAGCGTGCCGCTCGAGCCGATCGGCTGCGTCGTAAGATTTTCAATCGCCGCACCAATGGAAACATCCTTCAACGGCGCAGGTGAAAGATCGATGCCCATATACGCCCAGCCCGTGTCGCTGTCCACGCGTCCCGCTTCTGCTTCTACTCCAAACGCTTCCTTGCTCAGCGCGTCCATCAAACGCCGGCGCGCCGTCGCCAGATCTGGCGCATCTTTGAACGCGTCCGCCACGAGATCGGCGGACTCCAGCGCAATAGCAAACTGATGGCCGAAACCGTTGTGGTACGCCGCAGGGAAAAAAGGAGTCAGCGGCTTGACCATGGCAATCGCCGCAAAACGAAAATTACCCTGGCTGTGCTCGGTATCTTCGAGCTGCTTCATCACTCGCGCAGCCGCGCCCACCGCAGGCCACCGCACCCCGTCGTCGCCGGCAACCACAAGGCTCGCATTCAATCCTTTGGTGCTTTTCAGAATCTCCGCCAGCAGATCAGCCTGCGCGGGACTGTCGGTTGCGTTCATCATGGCCGGCCCAATCGAAGCGGAGAAACCTTGCTCGGTGGCCAAAGCGTCGTAATTCTTGAAAAATTGCAGCGCCTGCTCCTTGGAAAGCCCCTCGATGTATTCCGGAAACGGCTGCGTCGCGATGCGAATCGTCTCCACCGGAAATCCGCGCGACTCAAAAATCGTCCGCGCCCGCTTCAGCATCTTCACCGCGTCCGTGATTTGAATCTGGTACTGCGTCCGGTCCAGATTCACAAACGCGGTGATAGCCCGAATTTTCACCTTCGATTGCGCCGCCGCTTTCTGAACAGGCGCCGCCGACTTTTGCGCCGGCGCGGCCTTCGTCTGCGCGGGCGTCGGGCCGGCCGCCGCGAGGAGCATCATGGGCATCAAAATATGACGAAGAACCGAGCGAGACAATTCGATCGTGGATGCATTCATGACGCTGTCTCCTGTAGGGGCGCAGCATTGCTGCGCCCCTACAATATACAAGATTCAACGATAGGAGAGATGGGTTGGCTGGAGTGGGACAGACTTTCAGTCTGTCTCTTGGTTTGTTCAACTAGACTCAGATCTGAACCAAAAAGCCAAATCAATAAAACGCGGAAATCCCGGTAATCTTCTCCCCGATCACCAGCTTGTGAATATCGTTCGTCCCCTCGTAGGTGTAAACGCTTTCGAGGTTGTTCATGTGCCGCATGATGCAGTAGTCGTCGACAATTCCGTTCGCGCCCAAAATGTCGCGCGCCTTCCGCGCGGTTTCCAGCGCAATGCCCACGTTGTTCATCTTCAGCATGGAGATGTGCGAGAAATCCACTTTGCCCTTGTCCTTCAAACGCCCGACGTGCAGCGCCAGCAATTGCCCTTTCACAATTTCCGTAATCATCCACGCCAGCTTTTCCTGCACCAGTTGGTGGGAAGCAATCGGCTTATTCGCAAACTGCTTCCGCGTCTTGGCGTATTGCAAAGCCGTGTCATAGCAAGCCATAGCCGCGCCAAGCGCCCCCCAGCCAATTCCGTAACGCGCCTGATTCAAGCAGCCCAAGGGACCTTTCAGTCCAACGACGTTCGGCAGCAGATTTTCTTCCGGAATTTCGCAATCGGTTAACGCCAAGCCGGAAGTCACCGAAGCGCGCAGCGACCATTTTCCGTGCACGTCCCAGGCTTTAAATCCTGGGGTCCCTTTCTCCACCAGAAACCCGCGAATCTTTTCGTCCTCGCATTTCGCCCAGACCACGGCTATATCGGCGATCGACCCGCTGGTAATCCACATCTTCTCGCCATTCAAAATATACTTGCCGCCCTTCTTCACCGCGCGCGTCAGCATTCCGCCAGGGTTTGAGCCAAACTGCGGCTCCGTCAATCCAAAGCATCCAATGGCCTTACCCTGCTGAAGCAACGGCAGCCACTTGTCTTTCTGCGCGTCGTTCCCGTACGCATAAATCGGATACATCACCAGCGCACTCTGCACCGAAACGAAGCTGCGCAGACCCGAATCACCGCGCTCCAACTCCTGCGTAACGAGCCCATAAGCCACGTTGGACATTCCCGCGCAACCATAGCCCTGCAAATTCGCGCCAAAAAATCCCAAGTCCCCAAGTTGCGGAACGAGATGCTTCGGAAATGTTCCTTCGCGGCTATGCTTTTCGATGATGGGGATGACTTCGTTTTCCACGAATTGCCGCGAAGTCTGGCGCACCAGTTTTTCTTCGTCGTTCAGCTGCGAATCGAAATCAATGAAATCCACACCACCAAATCCAGCCATGCTTTCTTCCTCGTTTCTGCACGCTACTTGTCACCGCAAACTGCAAGGGCCGGGTGACCGCAAATCAGCCAGTTTCAGGCCGCAGCAATCATACCGGAATTTGGCAAGACGCTCCGCGTCCGGCATCCCGCAATGGGGATAGCTGCCGTGAAACGGGCCCCGCTTGAACCACTATGGAACACGCCGCTGCCGCCGACTCAATTTAGGAAAGCAATCCAAGGTCGGCCCAAGATAACCCGATGAAAGCAAACAACTTGCGCCCGCTCGAGGGGTGTTTTTCGGTCCAGGAGGTGCATGCTATTTCTTGGGTGGAGATTTGTGTCCGAAAAGAGAGCAAAAGCAAGCTCGCGTCCACGTGGGATACGCTTCGCATTCAGCGGATTCCTTGTCCTTTCCCTCCTGGTTTGCAAGCCCGCGCGTCCTCAGGCTCCAGAAGCGCGGCCGGTCCCCGAATGCTCGCAAGGTCCTCAAGACCCCACAGCACAGCAGGGTGATCTCACGCAACTGAGTATTGAAAACCTGATGAATGTGGAAGTGACGTCGGTTTCAAAGAAGGAGCAGAAACTCTCGCGGACGGCGACCGCGATTTTTGTGATTACGCAGGAGGACATTCGACGCTCCGGAGCAACCAACATTCCCGATGTATTGCGGATAGTGCCGGGACTCGATGTGGCGCAGATCAACGCCAACACCTGGGCCATCAGCGCGCGCGGACTCAATGGAGAGTTCAGCAACGAACTTCTGGTGTTGGTGGACGGGAGAAATGTTTACACGCCGACCACTGGCGGTGTGTTCTGGGACGTTCTGAACGTACCTCTGGAAGACATCGAAAGAATTGAGGTGATCCGAGGCCCCGGAGGATCCGTCTGGGGCGCGAACGCCGTGAACGGCGTCATCAACGTCATCACGAAGAAGGCCAGTGAAACGAAAGGTGTGATGGTCGTTGCGGAAGGAGGCAACCTCGACCAGGGATTCGGAACTGTGCAATACGGGGGCAGCGCGGGAAAGAATTTCGACTATCGCGTCTATACCAAATATTTCAACCAGAACCACATGCCCGGCCTTAGCGGGCAAAACGGAGAAGACGGCTGGCACCTCCTGCAAAGCGGCTTCCGGGCGGACGGCACGCTCTCCTCAAAAGATACTTTGATGGTTCAAGGAGACATCTACACCGGCAGAGAAAGCGATCCGACGACTTTTCTGCCGTCCATTACCTCACCTGGGCTGATTCCGGTCGTGATTCCAGTGAATTTATCAGGCGGATTCCTACAAGGCGTTTGGAACCATGCGTCCTCGGCGCGATCCGACACCACGCTCATGGTGGAGTACGACACCTACGAACGCGAAGATCAGCTGGGGGAGACGAGACAGACGTTTTCCATGGACTTTCAAAATCACATTGCCTGGGGCAGCCGGCAAGATTTCGTGTGGGGGTTGGAGTACCGGTATACAGCGTCCGATAGCCATGGAGACTTGTTTGTTTCTCTCAATCCAAACGACGTCAATGCACAGTCCTTCAGTTCTTTTGTGCAAGACGAAATCGCAGCAGTCCCCGAGCGGTTCTATCTGACCGTTGGAACGAAGCTGGAGCACAGCTATTACACGGGGTTTGCCCTGACGCCCAGCGTGCGAGCCACCTATGCGCTAGACAAACACAACATGGTTTGGGCTGCTGTCTCCCATGCCGTTCGGACGCCTGCGGATACCGACGCTTCGATCCGCTTGGATGTCGCCGGATTCCCAGGCCCCGGAGGCACACCCACTTTGATCTCGATTTTTGGCAATCCCAACGTCAAGAACGAAGGTTTGATCGCCTATGAACTTGGCTATCGAACCGTGGTGCGTGAAAACCTGTCGATAGATTTCGCGGCCTTTTACCACGATTACGACAACCAGGAAACGACGGAGCCTTCCACCCCGTTCTTCGAAACGACGCCCGCCCCGCCTCATCTGGTTTTGCCGAGCATTTACGAGAACCTCGAGAATGCCGAGGCTCATGGTCTGGAGATCGCTGCCAATTGGAAAGTGACCGATCGCTGGACCCTTAGTCCGGGATACGACTTCGAACGAATTCATGCGGCTTCAACTCCGCTTAGCCAGGACAAGGAAACTCCGTTGAGCGATGAGGGCAGCGACCCCCATGTTCACGCGAGACTTCGCTCGCACTTTCAGCTCTCGAAGCAGTTGGATTGGGACGCGTCCGTCTTCTTTGTAGATCGCATAAATTTCCAGCACGTGCCTTCCTACACGAGGCTGGATACGGGGCTGTCCTGGCGATGGAGGGAAGGGTTGTCGTTCAGCCTCGTGGGGCAAAACCTCCTGCGGGACCATCACCTGGAGTTCGTCGATAGCTCAGCAGCCTCGCGATCAACGCAAATCAAGCGCAGCGCGTACGCAAAGATCACGTGGAGGTTTTGACAGTGGAGAATTTGGAGGAAGACATGAACGGTTGGGCGAGCTTTTTTCGCCGCCGATTTAAACCGAAGCGTCATGACTCCCGAATTCCGGGTGCCTGGTTGTTGAGGACCGCCCTAACCGCGGGGATGGTCCTCGCGCCGCGGAGCTTCGCACAGCAGCAACCCGAGGACCTGACAAAAAAAAGCATCGAAGACCTGATGAATATGGAGGTGACTTCGGCTTCGAAGAAAGAGCAGAAATTGTCGCGGGTGGCGGCGGCCATTTTCGTCATCACGCAGGAAGACATTCGCCGCTCGGGAGCCACGAACATAGAGGACCTGTTGCGGATCGTACCGGGGCTGGAAGTAGCCGAGATAAACGGAAGCACGTGGGCGATTGGAGCGCGCGGCTTTAACGAACAACTGAGCAACAAGCTGCTGGTTTTGGTGGACGGGCGAATCGTTTATACGGAGGCTTTCGGCGGAGTGTATTGGGACACGGTGGATCTTCCGCTGGAGGACATCGACCGAATCGAAGTGATCCGCGGGCCGGGAGGATCGATCTGGGGAGCGAATGCGGTCAACGGGGTGATCAGCATTTTTACGAAGCGGGCGCCGGATAAGCGCGAAGGGCTGCTGGAAGCGACGGGCGGGAACATTATTCAAGGGGCGGGAACGGCGGAGTACGGAGACAAGATCGGAAAGGAAACGGATTATCGGGTCTTCGCAAAATATTTCAACAGTGGCCAGCTCGATGACCTGACAGGGCAAGCCGGGCAAGACGGCTGGCACATGCTGCGGGGGGGGATCCGAACGGACAGCACGCTGACGCCGAAAGACACGTTAACGGTCGAAGGGAATTTATACACGGAACGGGAAGGAGAGCTGGCGTACTTCCTTCCGTCGCTTTTCTCGCCGGCGGGATTAATAACGCTCCCGGACGAGATCACCTCGGCAGGGGGCTTCATCCAGTCGAATTGGAAGCACCAGTACAGCGAAACGGCGAATTCGGAGCTGCAAATATCGTTCACGCATTACACGCGGGACGATCCGCTGGAGGCGGAAAAGAGGAGCACGCTGTATGCAGATTATCAGTATCAATTCGCATGGGGCGAACGACAGAACATCGTTTTTGGAGCGGGCGATTTTTTTACCAATGGGCAGATCGACGGCACATTGACAGTGTTCTTTGTTCCGCCAAAGAAATCGCAGGATGTGGCCGACGGGTTCGTGCAGGACGAGATCGCCCTTGTGCGGGACAAGCTGTACCTGACAGCGGGAGCAAAACTGGAGCACAACGGGTTCACCGGATTTGATTTCCTGCCGAGCGTCAGGACTGCGTGGGAACTGAGCAAGAAGCAGATGTTGTGGGCGGCAGTGTCCCGCGCGGTGCGAACACCCACGCCGAACGATACGGATTTGGAGGTGAACCTCGGGTCGGCGGGAGTGTCAAACGGCCTGCCGGCGGTAGTCAGGTTCATCGGCAACCCGAATTTTCAAAACGAACGGCTGATCGCGTACGAAGCGGGATATCGCACCGCGCTGTCGAACCGCCTGACGTTCGACCTGGCCACTTACTACAACGATTACGACCACCTGGAAACCACGGAACCCTCGGGTTCCTTCGTTGAGGCGACGCCTGCACCGCCGCACGAGGTGGAGACTTTGACGTACGGAAACCTGCTGTACGGTGAATCGCACGGGTTGGAGGCGTCGGCGAACTGGAAAGCGACGGAGCGCTGGCAGCTTAGCGCAGGATTTGCGTTTGAGGAGATCCATCTTCATACGCGGCCGCAAAGCGGGGACACAGGAACGGTGCCGTTTGTGCAGGGCAATTCGCCCAATCGAATGGGGCAACTGAGGTCGCATGTGGACGTGGCGAGAGGGTGGACGTGGGACGCGAGTGCGTACTACGTGGACCCGCTGAGCAATCAGGGATTTTCGGGGACCGCGCGAATAGCTGGATATACGCGGCTGGACACGGGACTGACGTGGAAGGCGAGAGAGCGATTCTCGGTGAGCGTCGTTGGACAAAACCTGCTGAAAGACCATCACGTGGAATTTGAGGATTTTTTTGGAAGCATGCAGTCAGGACAGATCACACGAAGCGCCTACGCAAAGATTGCCTGGAGATTTTGAAGGGGAAGAGTCGGGGATGCAATGGTGAACAAGCGGGCACGTTTTTTCCGTCGAAGATCCAAGCCGGTATGCCGCGACTCCGGAAATGCTCGGATCTTGCTGATTGCGCTGGCAGCCGGGATGGTCATTGCGCCGCCAGGCATCGCGCAGCAACAGCCGGACGATCTGACGAAAAAGAGTATCGAAGATTTGATGAACCTGGAGGTGACTTCGGCTTCAAAGAAGGAGCAGAAGATTTCGCAGGTGGCCGCGGCGATCTACGTGATCACGCAAGAGGACATCCGACGTTCGGGAGCGACGAACATCCCGGATTTGCTGCGCATGGTACCGGGCTTGGACGTTGCACAGATCAATGCCAACTCCTGGGCCATTTCCTCGCGTGGGTTCAATCTGCAGTTCGCCGACAAACTGCTGGTGCTGATCGACGGCCGCGCGGTGTACACGCCGCTGTTCGGGGGCGTGAATTGGGACACGCAGGACGTGCCGCTGGAGGACATTGAACGCATTGAAGTCATCCGCGGCCCAGGCGGCACGGTGTGGGGAGCCAACGCGGTGAACGGGGTCATCAACATCATTACGAAAAAAGCGTCGGAGACGCAGGGCGCGCTGGTGGCGGGGGGCGGGGGAACGCAGGCGCAAGAATTCGGGACGCTGCAGTACGGCGGCAAGATCGAACAAGACACCAGCTATCGCGTGTTCGCGAAATACCAAGACAACAATCATTTAGTCGACCCGAACGGCCAGGATGGGTACGACGACTGGCATCTGTTGCACGGCGGATTCCGGGAGGAGACAAAGCTGTCCGAGAAGGACACGCTGACGACGCAAGGCGATCTTTACACTGGAAGCGAAGGCGCGATCATCGTGCATTCCATTCTTTCTCCGCCCAGCAATGTGAACGAGGAGAAGATCGCCGACCTATCGGGAGGGGACTTGCTGGGGCGGTGGAACCATGTATTTTCCAGCACGGCCGACACGACTCTACAGGTTTACTTCGATCGCTACACTCGCAACGGCCCGGAAGCGCAAGAACTCCGCGATACGTTCGACCTGGATTTTCAGAACCATATTGTCCTCGGCACTCGGCAGGATCTGATCTGGGGGTTTGGGTTTCGCTATACCTCGGATCATCTTGCGGGCACGATTGACCAGGCGTTCCTGCCTTCTGATTTCGAAGGAGATTTGTTCAACACCTTCCTCCAGGATCAAATCACGCTGAAACGCGATCGCTTGAATTTGTACGTGGGAACGAAACTGGAGAACAGCTATTTCACCGGGTACGACCTGGACCCGAGCGCCCGCTTGGCCTGGACCCCAAACGCCCGCCAGACATTCTGGGGCGCCATTTCGCGAGCTAGCTGCACTCCCACACGCCGGGAAGAAGGACTGAATGCAGCGTTGGCGGCATTGCCGGGCCCTGCCGAAGTGGTCCTGCTCGGGAACCCAAATTTTAAATCGGAACACGTCATTGCCTACGAGTTGGGATATAGGGCTCAACCCTTTGACAAGTTGTCCCTGGGCATCACTACCTTCTTCAACGACTATCACAATTTGGAAAGCGTCGAGCCACAGCCCTCTTTCTTTGAGCCCAACTCGAATCCGCCCCTTCTCATTCTGCCGCAGGTGCTGAGCAACAAACTGCACGGGACGACCGATGGGGTGGAAGCCTACGCGAACTGGAAAGTGAGCAATCGCTGGACGCTTAGCCCGGGCTACTCGTTGCTGCAAACCCATGTGCATGACGACCCCACAAGCCTGGACACCGTCAGCGTCATCGATGACCAAGGCTCAAGCCCCACACACCAGGCGCAGGTTCGTTCGCGTTTTGAAATTTCCCACGGGTTTGCCTGGGACGTGAACGCCTATTTCGTGGACCGCCTGCCGGCGGTGCCGTTGCCGTCGTACACGCGGCTGGACACGCAACTGACGTGGCACGCGACGAAATCCTTCGAGTTGAGCGTGGTGGGACAGAATCTGCTGAAGGATCATCACTTTGAATTCAACGACTTTGAGCAAAGCGTGAATTCCTCGCAAATCAAACGCAGCGCCTACGCCAAGATCACCTGGCAATTCTGATTGTGGGGCAGCAGGCATTGAAACTTGCGGTCAAAAGGCGAAGGGTCGCGGGACAGCGGGAAGCCCGACGCTTCCGGTGGAGGAGACGAAGAATCCTACGTCGAGCCGCTTTCGGAATTGTGGTGGCGCTTGCGTTTCAGGCAGGTGCTTGCACCGTTCGCGCGCAGGGCAATGCGTCCGGGGAGTATCAGGTGAAGGCGGCGTTTCTGTTTCATTTTGCCCAGTTCGTGGATTGGCCCGCGGATACGTTCAAAGATGCCAGCAGTCCGATTACGTACTGCACGTTAGGGGGGGATCCTTTCCGCGGAGCACTGGATGCCACCTTGAGCGGAAAGAGTATCGGTGAGCATCCCCTGCGAGTGCAGCATTTCAAGCAGGCGCAGGAGGCGCGCGGCTGCCAGGTTTTGTTTATCGGAACGGCGGGGCAGAAATTCATTTCTGATTCGCTGACAAGCGTCAACGGGAATCCCATCCTGACGGTGGGAGAGACAGAGCACTTTGCCCAGGATGGCGGGGTCATCGGATTCACGCTGGCGGACAACAAGGTACGTTTTGAAATCAATCTGGATGCCGCGGAACACGCCCGATTGAAGATCAGCTCGAAACTGCTAGTGCTGGCGAAGACGGTCATCGGGGGTCCAAAAGTAAACTGAAATGCAATTTTTCAGGAATGCATCCATTCAACGCAAACTGACGTTCGTGATTCTGTGCACGAGCCTGGTGGGTCTGAGCCTGGCGTGCGTGGCATTTGAAGTTTACGAGAGAGCGAGCTTCCGCGCGGCAATGACCAGCGAATTGTCCGTCCTGGCCGATACATTGGGAGCAAACAGCGCGGCTTCGCTGGCATTCAACGATCACAAGTCCGCGGAAGAAACGCTGGGGGCGCTTCGCTCCGATGTCCACATCGTCGCCGCGTGCCTGTATGACAGCCACGGAACGATCTTCGCGGACTACCGGCGTGCCGGAGTCGGCACAAATTACCAAATGCCAGCGCGGGAGGACGATGGGGCGCGGTTCAGCCCGGAGGCGCTGATACTGTCGCGGAGCGTTAGCCTGGGGGGAGAAAAAGCGGGGGCCATTGCCATCATCTCGGATCTGACCGCGCTTCGCGCGAAAATGGCGCAATACACGGAAATTTCGCTGGGGGTGCTGATTGTTTCCGCCCTGGCAGCTTTTCTCGTGTCCTCCAAGCTTCTTGGCCTCATTACGCAGCCCATTCTGCAGCTTGCCGGAGTGGCCAGCAAAGTTTCGCTGGAGGAAAACTACACGTTCCGGGCCGTTGAGGGTGGGGATGATGAAGTGGGAACGCTCATCGCTTCCTTCAACCAGATGCTGGAGCGAATTCAGGAGAAGGACGCGGCACTGCAAGGCGCAAAAGATGATCTGGAGATGCGGGTCCAGGTGCGGACAAAGGAGTTGCAGGCGGAAGTCAACGAACGAATAAAAGCAGAAGAGACGCTATCCGAAGAACGCAAGATGTTGCGTGCCCTGATCGACAACCTGCCGGATTTCATCTACGTAAAAGACGTGGAGTGCCGATTCCTCGTAGCCAACCTCGCGGTAGCACGACAAATGGGCGCGAAGACGCCCGAGGAGCTCGTTGGAAAGACCGATTATGACTTTTATCCTCCAGATATCGCTAAAACCTTCTTCGAGGATGAACAAAGAGTGATTCGCTCCGGGCAGGCAGAGATCAACCGGGAAGAAGCCGGCATGGACCCGAAAGGGAACGTAAGCCAGGTGATGACGACACAGGTTCCTTTGCGGGACAAGAATGGCCGAGTTACCGGGCTTGCCGGCATTGGCCGCGACATTACGCACTTAAAGAAGGCGCAAGAGGAGATGCGAGAGGCGCGGGAAGCCGCAGAAGCCGCGAGCCGGGCGAAGAGCGAGTTTCTCGCCAACATGAGCCATGAAATTCGTACTCCGCTGAACGGGGTTTTGGGAATGACGGAGCTGGCGCTCGAGACGGAGTTGACGCCGGAGCAGCGGGAATATCTGGAGACCGTGAAGATGTCAGGGGACGCCCTGATCACGGTGATCAACGATATTCTGGACTTTTCGAAGATCGAGGCGGGAAGAATCGATCTGGAAGCGATCGATTTCAATCTTCACGATTGCCTGGAGTCCACGCTGAAGACGCTGGCGGTGCGGGCGGACGAAAAGGGGCTGGAACTGTTGTGCGAGATCGCGCCCGAAACGCCGGAATTCGTGCGCGGGGATTCCAGCCGGCTGCGGCAGATCGTGATCAACCTGGTGGGCAATGCGATCAAATTTACGGAACGCGGAGAAGTGGCGTTGAGAGTTTCTCCGGAGTACAAAGATGGTGGAGACAACATGTTCCATTTCACGGTGACGGACACGGGGATTGGAATTCCGCAGGACAAGCTGGGCGTGATTTTTGATCCGTTTTCGCAAGCGGACGCTTCGACGACGCGCAAGTACGGAGGCACTGGGCTGGGATTGACGATATCGTCGCGGCTGGTGCGCATGATGGGAGGCAGAACCTGGGTGGAGAGCGAAGTGGGGAAAGGAAGCGAGTTCCATTTCACCCTATTTTTGGGAGCCGCGGAGACCAAGGCCATCCAGACGGGGAAGATTGCGCCGGCGGAAAACCTGCGCGGCGTGCGGGTGCTGGTGGTGGACGACAATCTCACGAATCGCAAAATTCTGGAAAGCATGCTTTCGCGCTGGCAGATGAGGCCGTCTTCGGTGGAAGGCGGCAAAGAGGCGCTGGAGCAGTTATCGATCGCGAAGGAAGAGGGCAAACCATTCGGGCTGATCCTGACGGATATGAATATGCCGGACATGGACGGCTTTACCTTGATTGAAAGGATCCGGCAACGGCCGGAATTGTCCACGGCCACGATCATGATGCTGACATCCGCTGGCCATCGCGGGGATGCGTTGCGGTGCCAGCAGTTGGGAATAGCGGCGTACCTGTTGAAGCCAATCCGCCAAATGGAATTGCGCGCGGCGATTGCGCGAGTGATTGGGACGCCTGCGCCTGGCGGTGCGGTTCCGCTGGTCACGCGATACGCGGTGCAAGAAGCGGTGGAACCGCAATCGGGGTTGCGCGTGCTGTTGGCGGAGGATAATGCGGTGAACCAACGGCTTGCCGTGCGGATGATGGAAAACAAAGGACACCATGTCACGGTGGCGGGCAATGGGAAGGAGGCGGTGGCTGCTCTGGAGAAGGAAACATTTGACGCGGTGTTGATGGACGTGCAGATGCCGGAGATGGATGGATTTGAAGCCACCGCGGCCATTCGCGAGAAGGAAAAAAGTACGGGACTGCACCAGGCGATCATCGCTTTGACGGCGCACGCGATGAAAGGAGACCGCGAAAAATGCCTGGCCGCCGGGATGGACGGCTACCTGAGCAAACCGATCCGGTCGCAGGAATTGTTCGAGATTCTGGATAGCTATGTGACGCAGAGAACGGAAGCCGGAAAGGACAGGCAAACTGTTCCGCCTGAAAAATGAAGCGTGTGTGCGTGCTGGGATTGAGCGTTGGCGCGTAGGCTCGCTGGCAGAGGCGGCATAAGAAAGAAGCGATTTGCCCGGCAGGAACTTTTCTGCTCCAATTCTTAAGTGACTCCCGCGAAATTAATTTTACTTCCGAAAATTCTGATATTCGACGTGGATGGCGTGCTTGTGGATGTTCGCCGGTCGTATTGGCTTTCTGGTCTGGAAACGATGCGGTTTCTGACCGGGAAGCGCGTCACCTGGCTGGAATTGCATCGGTGGAAGAGCAAGCCGGGAAACAATGATGATTGGAGGATGGTTTCAAACTGGGCCACCGCGCTGGGGCGGCCGACGTCGTATGAGGAAGCGCGCGATGCGTTTCAGCAATTTTATTGGGGGAAAGACGGCAAGGCCGGAAACGTGAAGAAGGAGAGGCTGGTGGTTACGCCGAAGCAGATTGAGCGCTGGGCTGGGCGATTTGAGCTCAATCTGTTTACTGGGCGCACGCGGCAGGAATTTTCTTATACGTTTGACCGGTGGCCCCCCGTCAAGCTCTTTAGGACCGTTGTGACGATGGACGACGTCAAGCGCAAGAAGCCTTACCCGGATGGGTTGCTGAAAATTCTGGGAGCGCGCGAGCCTTCGTCGGCTTTGTACGTCGGGGATAATATTGACGATGCGCTTGCTGCGCGCGATGCGCGCGTGCCGTTCATAGCGATTCTGCCGACGGGTGCGCATGAGTACCGTAAGCATGCTGCGCGGTTTCGCGAACTCGGGGCGGTTGCGCTTCTGCCGCGTATTGGGGCTCTTAATGCGAGGCTAGCTGCCCGCTGACAATGGCCGTACGGCGGCCCTGTGCGGGGCGGACCATGCATCTAACCAAAGGCAGGCTGCGGAACCTTCTGCCTTCCGCGAGGGAATCAATCTTATAATAAGGTGCTTTTATGAAGCCGCGTTTCAAAACGAGTTTTCTGGCTGCCGGAATTCTGGTTGTCTCGGCATTCGCGGTTCCTGCTGGTGTTCGCGCGCAGGCGCCACCCGGGCCCTTGCCGGGGGCGAAACCGCAAGTTGAGGAGTCGAAGCCAGCGGAACAGCCGAAAGCGGAGACGCGGACTTCGATCCTGGGCCGCTGGAAACTGAACCGTGATGATAGCGACGATCCTCGGAAGAAAATGGAAGACGCGCGCAACAATGCGAGCAGCCGCAGGAGTGGGAGCGGAGTCAGCATTGGAGGTTTTCCCGTTGGCGGCCGCGGCGGATATGGCGGCGGGCGAGGCGGTGAGAGCGATGCGGACCAGCAGCGCCTGCAGGAGGTAGTCACGCCGGCGAATTCATTCATGCTTGCGCAAAAGGATGCGAAAGATCCGGAAGTGGACCTCACGGACGATCAAAATCGCAAGCGGGCGCTCTTTACGAACGGGCGGAAGATCGAGAAGCCCGACTCGAAGGACGACAGCTATGAGGAAATTGCGGCGCGCTGGGATGGCGCGAGGCTTGTGACTGACGAGAAGGGGCCGCGCGGCGGGAAAATGAGCCGTACGTTTGAACTGTCTAACGAGGGGACGCAGCTCTTCGAAACGCTACATTTGGTGACGGGCCGTTCCAACACGCCGCTCGATATCCGCTATGTTTACGATCCCGCGCCGGCGGCCAGCGACCAACCGAATCGTTAATATTGAAAATATCGTTCGCCCCTTTGCGGCGGCCCTTGGAGTCCTCTGGAAGAGTGCCTTATGGCACGGATTCTCTTCTGTTGACCTGCGGCAGCGCACGGTCTAATATCCGCGCATCGAGCCTGCGCCAAATGATGCAAGCGAGGAGAACCCCTTGGCCGACGAAAACGCAACAAATGTTTCACCGTGGGGCCGGCGCATAAAGCGCTGGCTGGGCCGCATCTTCCTCGGACTGCTGGTTCTTGTCGCCGCGGTTGCGATTGTGGGATTGTGCTACCAGGCCATCGGCGGCAGCGCGGACGCCCGCCGGTTTCCGCAGCAGGGCAAATCTGTTTCGCTTGGCCCGGCATTTAACAACATGTCGTTGAACATCGATTGCCGCGGGCAAGGCGGTCCCACGGTTATTCTGGATAGCGGGCTTGGCGTTCCCGCGGTTGGATGGAATCCCGTGGAAACGGAAGTTGCCAAGTTCACGCGGGTGTGTTCTTACGACCGCGCGGGTTATGGGTGGAGCGATGGGACATCTCTTCCGCGGACAAGCAGCGAGATCGTGAAAGAGCTGCACGCGCTTCTGGAAGCCGCACATGAAAGAGGGCCGTACATTCTGGTGGGGCATTCCTTTGGCGGGTACAACGTGCGCGTTTATAACGGGCAATACCCGGCCGATGTTGCGGGAATGGTGCTGGTGGATGCGTCGCACGAAGATCAAAACAATCGCATGTCCGCGCCCATTCAGGCGTTCATGAAAAAAACCATGCAGGATATGAAGCGGATGGAAAAGCTCGCGCCGCTCCTCATCTGGTTCGGCGTAGTGCGTTTCACCCAGCGCAACCAGGGAACTGCTCCGGGCGTTTCCAAGGAATATGGGCAGGAGATGCTCTATCTGCAGCGGCAAACCAAATTCATTGAAGCGACGGGGGCGGAATTGCGGGCGTTCGAAGAGAGCGCCGTCGAAGTACGCGCGGCGGGGAACCTTGGGGACAAACCGCTCATCGTACTGACGGCGGGAAAATCGGCGGATATGTCGCAATTGCCGGCGGGATTTCCGAAGAAGGATTTTGACGATTTCCACGAAGTCTGGGTGAATGATTTGCAGGTAAAGGAATCGCAGCTTTCCACGCGCGGCAAGCGCATCATGGTTCCCGATAGCGACCACATGATCCCATTCGAGCGGCCGGACACGATCATCGCGGCGATTCGCGAAGTCTGCACAGCGGCGACGACTGCGACACCTCCCAAAACCGGCGAAACAGCCGCTGCCGTGCCTCACTGAGCCGAAAGGGCAAAAAGCCCGCTAATCTGCAATGTGTTCGTCAAATGCCGCGAAAAACCGTGTTGACATACTAAACTAAACCGTTTAGTGTGTTGGCGCTGGCTCCGGCGTCCTGCCCGAGAGAGCGCAACCCATCCGCGTAAATGGAGGAACAGGTCCATGGAAGCGAGCATGATCCGCGTTGAAAATCTGGTCAGGAAATTTGGGGATTTGACCGCCGTGAACGACGTGTCCTTCGACGTGAAAAAGGGCGAAATCTTCGCGTTTCTTGGGCCGAACGGGGCGGGCAAGACAACAACCATCAAAGTGCTTACGACGTTGCTGAAGCCGACCAGCGGAAGAGTCGAACTGAACGGGCTGAATCCGGTGAGCCATAACAACGAAGCGCGAAAGTCGTTCGGGATCGTGTTTCAGGATCCCAGTCTGGACCAGGATTTGACGGCCTGGGAAAACATGGAGCTTCACGGCGTGCTGTATCGCGTGCCGGGAAAGATCCGTCGCGAGCGCACCGAGACGCTGATGAAGCTCTTCGAGTTGTGGGAGAAGCGCGACACGCTCGTAAAGCAGTTCTCCGGGGGGATGAAGCGGCGTCTGGAGATTGCGCGCGGCTTTTTGCACACTCCGAAGATTCTGTTTCTGGATGAGCCGACGCTGGGGCTGGATCCGCAGAGCCGCAACCAACTGTGGACGCACGTGAAGCATTTGAATGAGACGGAGGGCGTGACGGTCTTTCTGACGACGCACTATATGGACGAGGCTGACCGTGTGGCCCACCGGATCGCGGTGATTGACCATGGGCGGATCGTAGCTATGGGAACTTCGCAAGAGTTGAAGCAGCAAACGAAGACAGAAACTCTCGAAGAGGCGTTTCTGGCGTTGACGGGCACAACGATTCGAGAAGAAAGCGCCGGAGGGGCGGATCAATTGCGGCAGGTCGCTAGAATGTTCAGGAGATAGAATATGAAAGCCATTTACATTTTGTGGCTGCGCGAGCTGAAAAAATATTCTCGGTCGAGAGTGCAGATAATC
Source organism: Candidatus Acidiferrum sp. (assembly GCA_035313865.1). GTDB lineage: Bacteria > Acidobacteriota > Terriglobia > Acidiferrales > UBA7541 > Acidiferrum. Next base: position 41,367 of record DATFZY010000082.1, on the reverse strand, counting down.
GCTTCGATGGGACAGCCTTTGCTCTATCTGCTGGTCCTTGGCTTCGGCCTCGGCCCGGTGTTCGAGAAAGCAGGCAGCGGGAACTATCGGCAATTCATATCGCCCGGCATCATGGGAATGACAGTGCTATTTACATCGGTGTTTTCGGGGATCGCACTTTTGTGGGACCGACAATTTGGGTTTCTGAAAGAGACCCTTGTGGCGCCTGTGCCACGGATTCAGGTCATGATTGGACGGACACTGGGCGGAGCGACCGTGGCGATGATCCAAGGGACTCTGATTGTTGTTGTTTGCTTGATTGTCGGGTTTCGTCCAGTAAGCCTGGCAATGGTGCCGCTGGGCTTTGTTTTCTTAGGGCTGATCGCGATAGTCTTCGCGGCGCTGGGAACAGCGATTGGTTCCAGTCTGCAAGACATGCAGGGATTCCAGCTGATCATGAATTTTCTGGTGCTGCCGATTTTCTTTTTGTCGGGTGCGCTTTTTCCGCTGAACAATCTGCCGAAGGCGCTTGCGTTCGTTACCGCGCTTGACCCGTTGTCGTACGGCGTTGATGGTTTGCGCGCCTCGCTGATTGGCGTATCGCACTTTGGAGCAATTACCGATGCGGTGGTTCTCTGCTGCGTTGCGGCGGCGCTCCTTTGTTTGGGAGCGTGGCGGTTCTCGAAAATCGAGATATAAGAGGATGTCTCGCGGACTCAGCCAGAGCGCGCACCGGAAGGTTCTGGAAGCGGCGACGAATCTTTTCGCGGAGCGCGGGATTGATGCCACGAGCATGGATGCGATCGCCACGGCCTCCGGCGTCAGCAAGGCCACGGTTTATAAGCACTGGGCCGACAAGGAAGCGCTTTGCCTGGAAGTGCTTGTGCACGTTCATGAGCTGGATGAAGGCCCGCCGGAATTGGACTCCGGCGACTTGAAGGCGGACCTGAAGGCCTACCTGAAATATCAGCCATCTCCGCGAAAGGCTGCCATACAGAAGCGGTTGATGCCGCACTTGATTGCGTATTCGGCGCGCAACGAAGAGTTTGGCAGGGCTTGGAAAACGCGGGTTATGGAGCGCACGCGCGACAGCTTAAAGAAATTGTTGCGCAGAGGCGTGGGTCGCGGAATTTTCCCTGCGGTTTTCGATGAGGAACTTGGCGTGGCCCTGCTGCTGGGTCCGATGATGTACCGTCATATTTTTGGATCGAGCGTGAACCTGGAGTGGTTGGCGGAAGGCACGGTGGAGTCGTTTTGGCTGGGCGCATGCGCGGCGAGACGCTCCGGACTGCAGATCGAGAGCGAGAAGCCGAGAGCCAAAAAAGATGCGGCTGAGGCGCGCGAAGATAAAACGAAAATCTCTTGATGGCGATCAGATATCCCTGGCCTCCTACTCCTTCGGATGCGCTAACGGAATCTGCGAAAACAATTGCAGATCGACGATCATGTTCAGCCGCCGGTCCAACTGAAAAAACGTCGCCGCCTTCCTTCCCGGCAACACCTGGCTAACTACCGGCACATACTTCAACCGCAGCGCCTGCGCCTGCCCGTCCGCCTCCAGCCAGTGGCGCACATAAATCAGCGCATCTTCGTCCGACATCGTTTCCCACATCTCCGCGTATTGCTTCAGCAGTGCATACTTCTGGTCGTTCACGTCCTTCAAGTCCTTCACGTAATGGTTGTAGATCGGCCAGAACTTTGCCCCCTCCGCATCCGAAAGCGACATATTCTGCCCGATGACCTGCATTTTCTTCGCCCGCAAATCTTGGCGCAGTAAAGCGATGTCCTCGTCCGTGATGGTCGGGCTGATGATCCTCTCCACGATCACCTGCTGCCCCTGCGCCGCCGTCGCGGGAGTCTTCGCCGCCGCAACCCTACCTCCGCCAAACGCTGTCGCCACCGCCATCCCCGCAACAAACGCTCCAACCAATCCCGCTGCTCCAACCATTCTGCTCTGCATGATCTTTCTCCTTAGCCAGCACACCGCAATCTCCGTCCAGCCTGCGAATCTCCTCGTAGAAGATATCTCATGCCTCGGTAAAAAGAGAAAGGATGTAGAATTGCCGCAGTTTTGGACTTTGAATTGAATTGTGCGCCTACGGCAACAGGAGGCTATTGTGGCAAACAAAAGCCTTTCCATTTTTCTACCCCTGGTCCTGGCTGCTTCCCTTCTCGTTGCCCCCGTTCTCGCGGCACAGAATGATGAAGAGGACGTGCGGAAGACCGTGGGGGGCTTTTCGCAAAGCTGGAACCTTCACGATATGGAAGCGTTCGGTAAACTCTTCGCGACGGACGCTGACTTTGTCAATGTGGCAGGAGACTTGTGGAAGGGACGGGAAGCCATCCAGACGCAGCACGCGTATTCACACGGCGCAATCCCTGCGGATACGAAGGGGTTTGAGGGGTTGCGCGTGTACTACGGCATCTTCAAGACCAGCACGATGCGGTTTACTCAGATCGACGTGCGGTTCTTACGAAAGGACGTAGCCCTGGCACACGCGAGTTGGGAACTGCACGGGGACACCCGAACGCCGAATCCACGGCACGGCTTGTTAGCGTTTGTGCTGACTCGGCAGGATAACGGCTGGCTCATCGCCGCTGCTCAGAACACCGAAATCAACCGCACCGTGAAATGAGTTGCTATCCAGCGCCTAAGACGGCGGCTTTCCGCTACACGAACTGCTGATAAACGCGGAAAATCAAATATTAAGCGGCGCACACCCAGAAGGAGGAGATGTCTCCTGTTTCATAGGGTGACATTTTCACGTTGCCGTTAAGGGGTGACAGAATTATGGAGCTAAGACACTGATTCCGGGCCGCGTTGACGCAAAGCCGGGGTGAATGATATAAAATACTGTTTCAACAGGCAGCGTCAGGCCCACCGTATACCCCTTCCCGGGTAGGGGGCGCGGCGCGGCTGCCAATCTGGTGGCCGGTCCGTGGCCCCAAAGCGAGTTTTAGGCTACACAACTTAATGCAAGAAATCGTTCGCCAATTGGGAGAACTCTTCCTTCAGGCTGTGCCTACAGTCCTGATCATCCTGCTTTTTTACTTCATTCTGCGGGCGATTTTCTTCAAGCCACTGCTGGCGGTGATGGCGGAGCGCGACGCTCGGACGGTGGGTGCGAAACAGGCCGCCGAGGTGGCGCAGGCTGCCGCCGTTGAGAAGGTGAAGCAGTATCAGGATGCGCTGAAACAAGCGCGCGCGAAGGTTTATGCCGAGCAGGAAGCGGCGCGGAAGAAGTTGCTTGATGAACGAGCCGAAGTGATTAAAGAGGCGCGCACGGCTGCTTCGGCGCAGGTTGCGGCTGGCAAAGAGCGAATCGCCGGGGAACTTGAAGCGGCGCGCCGTGAAGTCGAAGCAACCGTCGCACAGTTGTCCGCGGAGATTGCGCGAAGGATACTGCAAGTGCCGCCGCCGCGTCCCGGCAGACCATCGGAGGAGGCGCGATGAGACTCAACAAACGGCTTTCTGTGGCCTTGAGTTTTCTTTTTGTGTTCTTTGGCGCCGCCCTGACTGCCGTTGCGGCTGAAGAAGGCGGAAGTTCCGCGACCGAAAACGCGAACGAGATTTTCAAGTGGATCAATTTCGCGATCGTTGCTGCTGCTCTAATCTGGCTATTTGCGAAGAAACTGCCGGGGTGGTTCCGCGGAAATGCTGAAACCATCAACTCGGCCATCACCAAGGCGACAGCCGCTAAAGAAGAAGCAGAGCGCCAGGTTCGCGAAGCGGAAAGCAAGCTGGCGCGGCTCGAGCAAGAAATCGCCACGTTGCGGGCCACGGCACAGCACGAAGCTGCCGAAGAAGGCGAACGCATCCGAGCGTTGGCGCAAAGCGACGCGAAAAAAGTCGGCGTCGCGGCTCAGGCGGAGATTGAAGCCGCGGAGCGGGCTGCTCGCATTGAACTCAAGGCCCTCGCCGCATCGCTGGCCGTGGACGGCGCCGAATCGTTGCTGGCCAAGCAGCTCACGCCCGCGGCACAGGAAACGCTGGTGGATACTTTCGTGAAGAGCCTGGAAGGGCGGCCGAATTGAAGTCCGCGAGCCTCCAGTATGCCAACGGGCTGGCGGACGTCGCGCTGGCTCAGGGAGCAGCCGATCCGGCGCTGAAGCAATTGGCGGATTTCGGCGCGGCTTTCGCGGGTTCGGCGGAACTGCGGAATTTTCTTACCAGTCCGGCGGTGCCGCGGGAAGCCAAGCACGGCGTTATTGAAAAAATCGCGGCGCGGCTGGGCGCGGGAAAAATCATTCGCAATTTTTTATTTGTGGTCGCGGATCACCATCGTACGCACATTCTGCCGGAAATTATCGCTTCGTTTGAAGACGTTATCCGGCAGCGGCAAGGCATCGCCGAAGCGGAAATTTCGACGGCCATCGAACTGAGCGCCGCGCAGAAGAAGCGTATTGCGCAAACGCTCGAGCGGCTTACCGGCAAAAAAATCGAGGCGAAATATTCGCTGGACCCGGCGCTTCTGGGCGGGGCGATTGTGCGCGTTGGCGACACGATTTATGACGGCTCGGTGCGCAACAGTTTGAATGAGATGCGCGCGCGTCTTGCGGCGGAATAGCGGAATAGAGGTCAGGAGCAGGCATGGCGAACATCAAGGCAGATGAAATCAGCAAGATACTGCGCGAGCAGATCGAGAATTACGAGCAGACTGTTTCTGTCGATGAAGTTGGCGCGATTATCAGCGTCGGCGACGGCATTGCGCGCGTGCACGGCCTCGCGAAGGTCATGGCCGGAGAGATGCTTTCTTTTCCACACGACATTTATGGGATCGCGCTGAACCTGGAAGAGGAAGAAGTCGGTGTCGTGCTTCTTGGCGAGTCGGCTGAATTGAAAGAGGGCGACGTCGTCAAGCGCACGAATACGATTATGTCGGTTCCGGTGGGCGAAGGGCTCGTTGGACGCGTTGTGAATCCGCTGGGTGAACCGCTCGACGGCAAAGGGCCTATTGTTTCAAAACAACGCAACCCATTAGAACGGCTTGCGCCTGGCGTGCTGGACCGCCAGCCTGTGCGCGAGCCGCTGCAGACGGGCATCAAGGCCATTGACGCGATGATCCCTATCGGTCGAGGCCAGCGCGAGTTGATCATCGGCGACCGCCAGACCGGGAAGACCGCCGTCATTCTCGACTCGATCATCAACCAAAAGGGCGGAGACGTTATTTGCATCTACTGCGGTATCGGGCAAAAGCGCTCGACGATTGCGCAGGTGGTTAAAACACTGACGGATGCGGGTGCGATGGATTACACCATCGTCGTGGCGTCGTCTGCCGCGGAGCCCGCTTCGCTGCAATACATCGCGCCATACGCCGCGTGCGCGATGGGCGAATATTTCCGCGATACGAAGCGGCACGCCGTTGCGTTTTACGACGATCTCTCGAAGCACGCGCAGGCTTACCGCGAAATTTCTTTGCTGTTGCGGCGTCCTCCGGGCCGCGAAGCGTTTCCTGGCGACGTGTTTTATCTCCACTCGCGCTTGCTGGAACGGGCGGCGAAGCTCAACGACAAACTTGGCGCAGGCTCTTTGACGGCGCTTCCGGTCATCGAAACGCAAGCGGGCGACGTTTCTGCGTACATTCCGACGAACGTGATTTCGATTACGGACGGACAGATTTATCTTGAAGCGGACCTTTTCAACGCGGGCATTCGCCCCGCCATCAACGTGGGCATCAGCGTGAGCCGCGTCGGCGGCAATGCGCAGATCAAGGCTATGCGGCAGGTGGCTGGCACGCTGCGCCTGGACATGGCGCAGTATCGCGAACTTGCTGCGTTCGCGCAGTTCGGCTCAGATCAGCTCGATAAAGTCACGCAAGCGCAGCTTGCACGCGGGCAGCGGCTAACGGAGATTCTGAAGCAGGATCAGTACGCGCCTCTCTCCGTCGAGAAACAGGTGTTGAGCATTTATGTCGCAACCAGCGGTTCGCTGGACAACGTGCCCGTTTCGGATGTCCGCCGCTTCGAGAAAGAGTTCCTGCAATTTGCCGAGACCAACTATCCCGCGGTGCTGAAGAATATCGCGACGAAAAAGGCTCTCGACGACGCCATCAAGGCCGACATCAAGACAGCCATTGACGGCTTCAAGGAACGCTTCGCGGCAACGGCGGCTGCGGCCGCAAGCTGAGGACTCGAACGTAACGAACGCTCATGCCCACACTTCTTGATTTCCGGCGCCGCATCCGCTCGGTGAAAAACAGCCAGCAGATCACCCGCGCGATGAAGTTCGTGGCCGCGGCCCGACTGCGCCGCGCGCAGGAAGCGGCGCTGGCTGCCCGCCCGTACGCGAAGGAGCTCGCTCGCGTGCTGCGCAGCATCATGTCGCGCATTGACCAGCCGGAGCATCCCTTGCTCGCGCATCGTCCGGAAGAGAAAATACTGGTGATCGTGCTGAGCGGGGAGCGGGGACTCGCGGGGGCCTTCAATTCCAATATTTTGCGCAAGGCTACCGAGTTTTTCCGGCTGCACAAAGGCAAGAGGACTTCGGTGATTCCAGTGGGCAAAAAAGGGCGCGATGCGCTGAAGAAAGCCGGCTTTCAGTTTCCCGCCGAATACGTAAATGTCCTGGCCAAAGTCAATTTCGGCTCCGCGCGCGATATCGCTTCGGTTGTCACCGAACTTTACTCAAAGGAAGAAGCTGACTCGGTGTATATCGTTTTCAGCGAATTCAAGACGGTAATGACACCAAACCTTGTCGTGGAAAAACTTTTGCCGGTGGAAGCAATGCGCGCCGAAGAAGAATCCGATGCGGAGAAGGCTTCCGCGATGGTGGACTACATCTGCGAGCAGCCGAAGGAGCAATTACTCGACAAGCTGCTGCCCCGTTATATTGAGACGCAGATTCTTCGCGCCATGCTGGAATCCTCAGCGGCCGAATACGCGGCGCGTATGACCGCCATGGAATCGGCTACGAAAAACGCAGGGGACGTCATCGAGGCGCTCACGCTGCACATGAATAAAGTGCGGCAAGCGGCCATCACCAAAGAAATCATTGAAATTGTCAGCGGAGCATCTTCCACCGCGTAGGAGAAGGCATGGCAGAGAAATACAAAGCCACTGGACATATCGTGCAGGTCATTGGGCCGGTGCTCGACATTCAATTTGAGTCGGGGCATTTGCCGTCGATTTACAACGCCGTACAGATCACGAGCGAAGGCTTCAACATTCCTGTGCCGATTGACGTCGTCGCTGAAGTGCAGCAGCACCTGGGCGAAGGCCGCGTGCGCGCGGTGGCTATGGAGCCGACGGAGGGCCTGGTTCGCGGAATGAAAGCGTATGACACGGGCGCGGGCATTACGGTGCCAGTGGGCCGTCCGACTCTTGGGCGCGTGATGAATGTGCTTGGCAAGCCTGTGGATCAGCTTGGGCCGCTGACTAGCCCACACAATTACCCCATTCACCGCCCCGCGCCGTTGCTTTCGGATCAGTCCACGACGCTCGAAATGTTCGAGACGGGCATTAAGGTCATTGACCTGATTCAGCCGTTCTTGAAGGGCGGAAAAATTGGATTGTTCGGTGGAGCGGGCGTCGGCAAAACGGTTCTGATTCAGGAATTGATCAACAACGTCGCGATGCAGCACGGCGGCGTTTCGGTCTTCGCGGGCGTTGGCGAGCGGACGCGTGAAGGAAACGACCTTTGGCTGGAATTCCAGGAAGCCGGCGTCGTCGTTCCCGGCAATTCGGAGAAATCGCGCGCAGCGCTTATTTACGGGCAGATGACGGAACCGCCCGGTGCGCGTTTGCGAGTTGGATTGACGGGTCTTACTGTTGCTGAATATTTTCGTGATGAGGAACATCTCGACGTCTTGCTCTTCATTGATAACATTTTCCGTTTCGTGCAGGCGGGGTCGGAAGTTTCGGCGCTGCTGGGCCGCATGCCTTCCGCCGTCGGCTATCAGCCGAACCTCAACACCGAAATTGGCGAATTGCAGGAGCGCATCACCTCCACGAAGTCAGGATCGATTACTTCGGTGCAGGCCATTTACGTTCCTGCCGACGACTACACGGACCCCGCGCCGGCCGCAACGTTTACGCACTTGGATGCGACCACTAACTTGAGCCGCCAGATCGTCGAACGCGGCATCTATCCGGCGGTTGATCCACTGGCCAGTTATTCGCGCATTCTCGATCCACGCATCGTGGGGGCCGAGCACTATGCCGTGGCGCGTGGCGTGAAGTCGATTCTCCAGCGCTACAAGGATTTGCAGGACATCATCGCGATTCTGGGCATCGAAGAGCTTTCCGATGAAGACAAGCGCACCGTGGCTCGCGCACGCAAGATCGAAAAGTTCCTTTCGCAGCCGATGTTCGTGGCCGCGCAGTTCACGGGACTCGAAGGCAAGTACGTGAAGATTGCGGACACCGTCCGCAGCTTCAAGGAGATCGTCGAGGGTAAGTATGACGACATTCCGGAGCAGGCGTTCTACATGGTGGGCACGATTGACGAAGCCATCGCGAAAGCGGAAAAAATGAAGGCGAACGCTTAAAAACGAACATGCTTCCAGACTCCATCGAGCTGATCATCGTCACACCTGAGCGGCAACTGCTGCGCGAAAGGGTAGTGGAAGCAGTGCTGCCCGGCGCGGCCGGCCAATTGGGCATTTTGCCGGGGCACGCGCCGCTGATGACGGAGCTCGGCATCGGCGAGCTGACGTACCGCGGTGCGAACGCAAACGACAGCGGAGTTCTGGCGATCATTCAGGGTTTCGCCGAGGTCTTAGGCGATCGCGTCACGGTGCTCGCGGAAACCGCCGAGCGTGCCGCGGAGATTGACCTCGCACGCGCCGAAGCCGCAAAAGCCCGCGCGGAACAGCACTTGGCAAGCGGAGATCCCAATATCGATTTTGATAAGATCAGCATCGCTCTTCAACGCTCCGTGATCCGCATCCAGGTTGCGCGCAAATATCGCGGCGCTCCTGTCGAAACCCGTTGATACTCTTTTGGAACGCAAACAGGTCGCGTTCTGCGACCTGGTCCCCTGTCTGGCATCTAATGGTGTTGGAGCAAAGATGGAAACTGTGACCATGTACACCACTCGCTGGTGCCCGGACTGCTGGCGAGCAAAATCATTCATGAAAGAGCGCGGCGTGGAATTCCGCGAAGTGAATATTGAACAGAACCCGTCGGCCGAGGAGATCGTCATCAAGGCCAACAACGGGAAGCGCAAAGTCCCTACGCTTGAAATTGGCGGACGCTATTTTGCGTGCAGCCCTTTCGACGCCGAACAGTTGGCGGAAGATCTTAATATTCCGCTCAATCCCTAATCAGACGGTGTTTTTGTTGTAAGGGCGCAGCACGTTGCGCCCTGATCCTGGCGAGAATTATTCCACCGCGACGCCGCGCACCCAAACACCAGCAAGCTGCAATCTCTCATCCAGCAGCACAATATCCGCATCGGCCCCGGTCCGCAGCGATCCCTTTTTGAATTCGATTCCAAGCAAGGTTGCGGGGTTCAGTGTCAGCATGCGCGCCGCAGAGGCGAGGGGAACGCCCAACGCAACGATGTTTCTCAGGGCGCGATCCAGCGTCAGCGTGCTCCCCGCCAGTTTTCCTTCTGCATTGCGGCATATCCCGCCGCTCACGGTCACTTCAAATGTTCCCAGCATGTATTTTCCGTCCGGCATCCCCGTCGCCGAGATGCCGTCGCTGATCAGGATGATGTGATCCGGACCCTTCGCTTGCAGGAGCATCTTCATCGCGGTTTCGTCTACGTGCACGCCGTCGGCAATCAGCTCCGCGCTTACTTCCGGCGAAGTAAGCACAGCGCCAATCACACCGCTGTCTCTGTGTGAAAACGGGCGCATGGCGTTGTAAACGTGGACCGCGTGCCGCACCCCGTGTGCGATCGCAGCACGAGCCTGCTCATACGTTGCGTCCGTATGGCCCATGGCGACCACCATGCCCGCCTTGCGGGCTGCGTCAATGCAGGGCATGGCTCCGAGGAGTTCGGGCGCAATCGTCAGGATTTGCGCGTTGCCTGCCGCGGCCTGCAAAAATTTGTCGAGAAGTTCCCCGGAAGGCAGTCTCAGGCATTCGGGCGGATGCACTCCTCGCCTCACCGGACTGATGAAGGGCCCCTCAAAATGAATTCCCAGCACTTCCGCGCGGGCGTCCGTCGTTTCGTGCTGTTGCGCAATGTAGCGCGCGATGCCTTCGACGCTGCGAATCGTGTCTTCCGGACTTGCCGTGACTGTGGTGGCAACAAAAGAGGTCGTGCCGTGGCGCGCCACCGTCTTTGATACCGCCGAGAGCGCTTCTTCCGTGCCCTCCATGACGTCGTGCCCGCCTGCTCCGTGGATGTGCACGTCCAGAAACCCTGGAATTGCGGTCTTATCCAGGGCAGAAATCTCTTCAGCGCCAGTGGGGAGATGCATTCCTTCCCTTAGTCCGAATTCCTCGATCACCCCATCGCGAATCAGGATGCCAGCATCGGGGATTTCGGCTGTGGGAGTCAGCGCGTGTCCAACATGTAGGAGAGTCGTCGTCATTGGCGAGGTTCCATCGTAGCGGAATCCTGCGCTGTTTCAAAAAACAAAACGGGCGGAGCCAAAGCCCTGCCCGTAGGAAAGTTCTGCCATCGCATAATCGCCGCACTGGGATGCGTTGTCGAAAAGAAAAGAGGGAGGGTTCTCTGGAACCCTCCCTCTTCTTGTGCTCTCAATGAGTGATAGCCAGGTCGATGAAATGGTTCCCGTTACTGTCCCGAGTTGGAGTTGGACGCGGCCGTCGAGCCGGCTGCCTTTGGAATGCTCAGGTAGCCCGTTGCGGTCGTTTTGGTCACTTTGTTGACCACCAGCTCGAGCGCCGTGCGCGTGCCGCCGGTGTAGAAGAAAATAGGCTCGTTCACGGAGCGGTTCTTCTTCTCGAAGTTCTGGTCGTCCGCCAGCACGTTAATGGTGTACTGGTTCTTCTTGGTGTTGGTGTCCTTCAGTTCGACCTGAATCGAACCGACCTTTTGTGTGCCGGCCTTGCGCGTCACAGTGAACTCAAAGTAGTCGCGCTGTCCCATGCGGCGAAGTTGGTCGATTTCATCGTGGTTGCGTGCGATGAGGGTGCCCATTTCGCTGCGCGCCATCTGGAGATTGTTCTTCTGCGCGTCCATATCAGACTTAACACCGTTGACGTCGCCGTTCAATTTGTTTACATCGTCGTTGTTCGCCTTCGTGGCGAGTTCGGCTTTTACCGAAGTTGCCAATCCGTTGACCTTCTGGTCCACGGCAGCGGTCGCGTTCTTGTCCTGCTTACGCGCGGCGAGCAACTCGCCCTGGGTCAGGTTGAGCTTATCGGTGACAACCTTAAGATCGCTTTGCAATTCACGGTTAACTTCATCTTCCTTCGCCAGGCGCTGGGCCAGTGCGTCGTTCGATTGCTTCAAAGAGGTTTGCGTGGATTGCTCGACGCTGTTCGCGTGATTCAGCGCGCTGTAGCCGACTCCCAAGCCAAGCAAGGAAACTCCAGCCAGCACCGCGACGGCGATGCCCACCCAGCGTGGGGTTCCTGTGGTGGTATGGTTCAAGGGTTCCTGAAACTCGCTCATAAACTTCATTCTCCTTTGGGGCATTGCCCCCTGCGATTAGGGAAAAGTGCACCCAATACGCCAAAAGGCCTTAAATTGGGGCCGTGCCTCTAAGTCGAGTGGTTCCATGCGTTTGTCAAGGATGGAGGCGGCTGGAGGGCATGGGCTTATACGTACTAGTACCAGTAAAGATTACTTGATTCATTGCCGTCCTGTAAATTTTGCGGAGGACCGGAGCAGGGCTCCAGGGAACAAGAGGTCGCTTAGCAAGAAAAACAAAATGGCGTGCACATGCACGCCGACTAACGCTAAGCTATTGGAAAATCTGGATTTACAGGAGTTTATTTAGGCCGCTCGCGGGGCGGGCTCTTCGTCGGAACCCTTAACCGGAGTAAAATAACGATCTAGCGTGCTCATGGCCGCGTCCAAAACCATGTGGCAATCGGAGCACGTGTCCAAGTGCCGTTTGATCTCGCTCGCCACAGGTGGCGACAATCTTCCCTCTAAGTACCAGCAAATCAAATGGATAGTGTCTCGACAGCTCATGACTGCGGTCCCCCGTTGACCCCGCACCAATGTTTCCGCCCACCTACTGCTACTGCACTTGATTCACCAAAGCATGCAATGGACGCAGAAATTATAACTGGCTGAAATTCAATGATTTGCAAGGCCATCAATGAGGCCTGGGGCAGACGGGCCAAAACACTTACGGGAAAGATTACGCATAGAATTCACCAAATGTCCTAAACCGTGTGCCGCCCCGGTGCCTAGCGCCTCGGGACGACGGTCATCTCCTGAAGGATGGCGATGCGTTTTTCGAGTGGAGGATGGGTGCTGAAGAGCGAGGATAATCCGCCGCCGCCAAACAGCGGCTTAACGATGCACAAAGCTGAGGTCGAGGGCGAAATCGCCGTGGTCGGGATTTGTTTATTGTACGCGCCCAGCTTTTGCAGAGCGCTGATTAAGCCATAGGGGTTTCCGACCATCTGCGCACCCGTTGCATCCGCCGAATATTCCCGTTGGCGCGAAAGTGCCAGCTGCAGCAGCATCGCAGCTATGGGACCAAGAATCATGAGCAAAATACCGAGAACCCCGCTCCCGCGTCCCCTCTCCTCATCGTCGCCCCCGCCAAACCACATACCCCAGCGCGCGATCCAAGTAATCGCTCCGGCGAGCGTCGCCGCTACGGAACTGATCAAAATGTCGTAGTTGCGGACGTGCGAAAGCTCATGGGCAATGACTCCCTCGAGTTCCTCATCATTCATCAATTCCAGCAGGCCCTGCGTCACGGCCACCGATGCGTGGTGCGGATTTCTTCCCGTGGCGAAGGCATTTGGCGCTTCCTGCGGCACGACGTACAGTCTCGGGACCGGAATATTTGCCTTGCCTGCTAGCCGCTCCATGACCGCGTATAGCCGCGGCAATTGCTCCCGAGTGACCGGCTGCGCTCCGCTCGACATCAGCGCAATCTTGTCAGAAAAGAAATACGCGAACGCATTCGTGCAGATGGCAATCCCAAGGGCAATGGTCATCCCGTTTCGCCCGCCGAAACGAGCACCGACGACCATCAAGAAGAACGTCAGCACGGTCAGAATAAATGTCGTTCGAAGAATTCTCATGATGTCCCTTTACAACTATGAACCTACAAATGGCCAAATTCCATCCGTAGGCTCCGGACCGGAGTGATAGAGAAGAGGTCCTTTTCAAAGCCTCCTCGCCACACCTTATTAGATTCTTGCTGCTGCCGCCGGTTGTTTCGCCTTGGAGCGCTCGAAACGCATGGTGTCTTTCTGGCCGTCGCGATCGACTTTGATGTGGTCGGCTGGCAACACCTTGCCTTCGAGAATTTGCATTGCCAGCGGATCCTGGATCAACCGCTGAATCGTTCTCCGCAGTGGCCGCGCTCCGTACGCTGGGTCGTAGCCTTCCCGCAGCAGCAAATCCGTCGCCGCCGGTGTGAGTTCCAGCGTGATTTGCCGCTCTGCCAGCAACTTCTCGACGTTTTTCAAGAGCAGCCCCACGATGCGGCTGAGCTGATCCTCGCCGAGCGGATTGAAAATTACAATCTCGTCGATGCGGTTGATGAACTCCGGCCGGAATGCCGCGCGCAACGCTTCCATCGCTTCTTTTCGCGCGTGTTCAGGGTCTTTGCTGGAAAGCTCGAAGATGGCCGCCGACCCCACGTTGCTGGTCATCACAAGCACCGTGTTGCGAAAGTCCACGGTGCGGCCTTTGCCATCGGTCAGTCGTCCGTCCTCGAGAATCTGTAGCAGGACGTTGAACACATCGGGGTGCGCCTTTTCGATTTCGTCGAACAAAATCACCGAGTAGGGATGCCGGCGCACTTGTTCGGTGAGTTGGCCGCCTTCGTCATAGCCGACGTAGCCCGGAGGAGCGCCAATCAGGCGCGAGACGCTGTGCTTCTCCATGTACTCGCTCATGTCAATGCGGATCATGAGCTTTTCGTCGTCGAAGAGAAATTCCGCAAGCGCTCGCGCGAGTTCGGTTTTTCCGACGCCCGTTGGCCCCAGGAAAATGAACGAGCCAATCGGCCGCTTGGCATCTGATAATCCGGCGCGGCTTCTGCGAACCGCATTAGCCACGCGTGCGAGAGCGTCCTCCTGCCCAACGACGCGCTGCCGCAGTCGCTCTTCCATGTGCACGAGCTTCTGCGCCTCGCCTTCCATCAGGCGACCTGCGGGGATGCCAGTCCACTTGCTCACAAGCTTCGCGATATCTTCCTCGTCGACTTCTTCCTTGAGCATCGGCGAATCTTTTTGCACCGAGGCAAAGCGCTCCTCGGCTTGCTTCAATTCCCGCTCCGCTGCGGCAATCTTGCCGTAACGGATTTCCGCCACCTTCGCCAGTTCTCCTGCGCGCTCAAACTTCTGTTCTTCCGTTTTAAGCTGGTCGATATTTTCTTTGAGCTTGCGGATTTTCATGATGGCGTCTTTCTCCGCTTGCCACCGAGCCTTCCGCGCGCTCGAGTCTTCCTTCAGCTTTGCCAGCTCTTGCTCGATCTGCTTGCGGCGTTCTTTCGAGTGCGCGTCGCTCTCTTTCAGCAACGACTGGCGCTCGATTTCCAGTTGCAGGATACGCCGCTCGATTTCGTCAATCTCGACCGGCAGAGAATCAATCTGCATGCGGAGGCTGGCCGCGGCTTCGTCGATCAGGTCAATCGCCTTGTCCGGCAGAAAACGGTCGGAAATGTAGCGGTGTGAGAGCGTGGCCGCAGCAAGAATCGCCGCGTCCTTGATGCGCACGCCGTGATGAACCTCGTAGCGTTCCTTCAAGCCACGCAGAATCGCGATCGTATCTTCCACGGTAGGCTCGCTGATGAGCACCGGCTGGAACCTCCGCTCCAGCGCGGGGTCCTTCTCGACGTATTTTTTGTATTCATTCAGCGTGGTCGCGCCAATCGCGCGCAGTTCGCCGCGCGCCAGCGCGGGCTTTAGGATGTTCGAGGCGTCCATCGATCCTTCCGCCGCGCCTGCTCCCACAAGTGTATGCAGTTCGTCGATGAACAGAATAATCTGGCCTTCCGCTTCGCCAATGTCCTTCAAGACCGCTTTCAGGCGCTCTTCAAATTCTCCACGGAATTTTGCGCCGGCAACCAGCGCGGCCAAATCGAGCGCTACGAGACGCTTGGTCTTTAGCACGTCCGGCACATCGCCGGAAACGATGCGCTGCGCCAAGCCTTCGACAATCGCAGTCTTTCCAACGCCTGGTTCGCCGATCAGCACCGGATTATTCTTCGTGCGCCGCGCCAGAATCTGCATCACGCGCCGAATCTCTTCATCGCGCCCAATTACCGGATCGAGCTTGCCGCGCCGCGCCAGATCGGTCAGGTCACGCGCGTATTTTTCCAGCGAAGCGTAGGTGGCTTCCGGATTCTGCGACGTCACGCGCTGCGTTCCGCGAACGCTCGTGAGCGCCTGCAAAATCGCTTCATGCGAAGCGCCCTGCCGCTTCAGCAACTGTCCAGCCGGATCGCGATCTTCGCCGGCAAGCGCCAGAAAAAGATGCTCCGTCGAAACGTACTCGTCCTTGAATCTGCCAGCTTCATCGAAAGCACGCTCTAAAACATTGTTCAGCGGCTTTCCCAAATGCTGCTGGGCAATGCCCTGTACCTTCGGCAGGCGCCCAATCTCGCGCTCAATCTCTTGCGTCAAGGCTTCGCTGCGAATTCCCAGCCGCGTCAACAGCGACGGCACCACGCCGTCGGTCTGCGACACCAGGGCCGCCAGCAAATGCACGGGCTCAATCTGTTGATTCTCGTGGTTTGCCGCCACATCGTTCCCTTGTTGCAGCGCTTCCTGCGCTTTCACCGTCATTTTGTCAAATCGCAACATGTGCTTCCTCGCTTCAAAACTTTCGCGTTTCCCGACAAAAAGGGGGCTGGCTTCCAAGCCAGCCCCTCAACACTATAACTCCGTTACGGGCTTACTTCGCCCCGGCAGCCGTGGCCACCGCGGGCGTCCCGACTTTCACGTTAATCTGCTCCGGCTCTGCTTCCTCGGCTTGCTTACTGCAAGAAACATAATATTATATTAGCGTCTAATTGTCAAGTATGCTTTACAGTCTCCGAATTTCAACTAAGTATTGTATTGTCAATAATATACGGATACTTCTGCTAGCTCCCCACCCTCCGTTGCGTTCGACTACCTGTGAGCCTCGGGAACCCTAGGCGGCGGAATGGTTTCTCTCGAATCTCACGCTAGAGATGCTGCTAAACTGCCCTTTTATGCGACTGGAAGACCTTGATTACCACCTGCCTGATAGCCAAATCGCCCAGCGGCCCTTGGATCGCCGGGACGCCTCGCGTCTTCTTGCGCTCACGCGAGCCGATGGCGCAGTACAGGACCGCCAGTTTGCAGACTTTCCCGACCTTCTCCGTGGCGACGAACTAATTGTCGTCAACAATACGAAGGTCATCCCGGCCCGCCTGTTTGGCCGTCGCGCCGGAGTCCACTCCCAGCCTCCTTCGCGCGCCACGCGCCAGGAGCATCTCAATGGCAGAGTGGAAGTGTTCCTCACTCGCCAGATCGGTCCGCAGACCTGGGAGGCGCTGGTCCGCCCCGGCCGCAAGATGCAAACCGGCGAACGCGTCCTGTTTGGAGAAGGGGAACTCGAAGCGGAGGTCATTTCACGCGGCGAACTGGGCTTGCGCACACTGCGCTTTGTTTCACGTGACACGCACGGCGTCCCGGAGCACCTTGAACGCCTTGGGCACGTCCCGTTGCCGCCCTACATTCGTCGCACCGACGAGGTTTCCGACCGCGAACGTTACCAGACGGTTTTTGCCAAGAGACCCGGCGCCATCGCGGCACCAACAGCAGGCCTGCACTTCACGCCGGAAATTTTGCAAAGGATACGAGCGCGCGGCGTCGAGATTTGCGAGGTGACACTGGAAGTCGGGCTAGGAACTTTTCAACCGGTTCACGGCGAAACGCTGGAAGGCCACGCCATGCATTCCGAAGCCTACGAAATCACCGAAGAA
The DNA here is from genome assembly GCA_035313865.1 of Candidatus Acidiferrum sp. Lineage (GTDB taxonomy): Bacteria > Acidobacteriota > Terriglobia > Acidiferrales > UBA7541 > Acidiferrum. The sequence continues at coordinate 24,373 of DATFZY010000082.1, read as the reverse complement.
ACAACACGCCGCATTATGCAAACGCGCGCCGCGAGGCGCCCGATCCTTGCCATTGGTACGACGGTTGTCCGTGCGCTGGAAGCAGCCGCGCTGCGCGCCGCAGAATCCGGATCAGCCGATCCATTACTTCCCGGCAAAGCCGATGCGCGGCTGTTTATCTATCCGGGGTTTCATTTCCGGGTCGTGGACGCACTGCTGACGAATTTCCATCTTCCGCGTTCGACGCTGCTCGCACTGGTATGCGCATTTGTGGGCCGTGAAAAAGTGCTCTCCGCATACAATCACGCTGTCCAAGCGGGCTATCGTTTTTACAGCTATGGAGACTGCATGCTGATTCATTAGCGTCGAGCGGAGTTATGCGAAAGTGGAAAAAATCTCTTGAAGCCGGACGCAAGCCGGCACATCGCATCGCCGGCGGCCGAAACCGGTTCCTGCCATTTCAAAACTTGTCCTGCGAATATGACGAGGAGAGAGGCCATCGTTCCATGCAGCCTCCCTCTCGTCCATCGGATAGGAGTCACGAAAACTCCTCGCTTATTCGCTGAAAACAAAAACGCGAGTCTGGCCCGAAAAACGAACTTCTTTCACCTGGCCATTCTCGCCGATCAGAACGGAGTCATACGCGGATTTTGCGCTGCGATCTTCCCAGCGGCCTTCGGATTCCGCCAGGACCTGGTTTCCCTTTTGTACTGTGGCCTTGTTTCCATCAATCAACAGGCGATATTCACCTGCGCGCAGGTCGGCCTTGCCGATCTTTGCGGCTTGCGTGATGTTGATGGTTTTGCTGATGGGTTTTGCGAGGAGTGGCACTGTGCACGCCAGCGCCGCCACTAGAGCCATGCTACGGACAATCGAATTGAATTTCATGCGTGTCAACTTCCTTTCCGTCAGGATTGAGTCAGCCGTACTTCCAGCTGCCGGCGCAAGCGGAAACAGAGTTGACACGGATGCTCGGGGCGAGTAGTCTCACCCGCAAGACACCTCGTTCTTCCTGGACTAACGGCCGGAAAGACTGCGTGTCATCGCCCCGCGGCTGCCACCGCGGGGTTTTTCTTGAACCCCTCTGGCTTACCTGCGCAGCTCCATCGGCTGCATTTGTATAGACGAGTCGGCTCACTCGAATGTTTCGTCGGTCATCAGAAATTCTTCTGGAATCTCGCGAATTATTTGCTTGGTTTGCCATGGACACTTTTTTTCATGCCGTTTGGTTGCCTGTATTTCTCAAATTTTGCTAAATATTCTCAATTTCCTGCAAAACCTTCTGGCCCCTATAACGTTATTCCGGCGCACTTTTCGTGATCCAAAGGTGCATCGCTTCCCAGCTTCATCTATACTCAATGGAATTTTGCGGACAGGCTGAATGCGGATACTTGTTCTCAGTGATCTTCATGCCAACGCAACGGCGTTCGCTGCTGCACTAGACTGCGCAGCGGGGCGGTGGGACGTTTCCGTGTGCCTCGGCGACGTTGTCGGCTACGGGCCCGATCCGCACGAGGTCGTTGCCCTGCTTCGCGAACTTGGCACGGAAACCATCCGCGGCAATCACGACAAGGCTGTCGCGGGACTCATGGATACGAGCGATTTCAATCCCGTTGCGAAAGCTGCCGTGGACTGGACCCGCTCTCAATTGAACGCCGATGATCTTGCGTGGCTTTCCGCTCTCCCTCCGGGCCCTCTCGCGACAGACGGAATCGTCTTGGTACACGGCGCGTTTCAAGATGAAGATGAATATGTATTCACGCCCGCGCAAGCTCTGGACGGGCTTCTTGATTCCTCCGCCGAAGTCACGTTCTTCGGCCATACGCACCATCAAGGCGGGTTCTCTTATGAGGATGCTAATCTCGAAGTACTCCAGATTCGTCCGCGTCCCTCGGAGCCTTTTGCCGCGCTGCGCATCGAACAGCCCCGCCGTTACCTGCTGAATCCGGGTTCCATCGGCCAACCCCGCGACGGTGACCCGCGCGCCGGCTTCGCGATCGCTGATCTCGAGCATCAAACCGTGGAATTCTGGCGCGTTCCTTACGACATCTCTGCCGTCCAGGATCGCATGCGCGCCGCCCACCTACCCGAACCACTTGTGCAGCGGCTCATCGTTGGCCGGTAAAGAAGGGCCGATGAGCACGCTCTCTCATTTCTTAGGCGGTCTTGACGCTTGCCAGCATTCAGGCCAGCATCTTTCTTTGCGTGCATTTCATGCCTGAGACATTGCACATCGAAACGATCGATCAGCCGCAGCCAAAGCCTGGCCGTTCCTGGATCGTGTGGATGGGCGCCGCCACCATCGCAATTGCTCTGGTCATTCTAATGTGGCCGGGCGCGGAGCGGCATCCCGCGACCACCACGCGCGAAGCACATCTTCCGTTCGGCGCTCCGGAACGGGCCTACGCTCCGAAACTTCAAATCGAAAACCTGGCGCTCAGCCGCGCCGAAAATTTCCTGAATCAGGAAGTCACCACGCTATCGGGCCGCCTGACGAATGGCGGCGACGAGCCGCTCGCCAACGTGGAAGTGAACATAGAATTTTCCGATCAGTTTGGCCAAAACGTTTTGCGGGAGTCGCGTTTGTTGTTTCTGCAACCCGCGCCGGCGCTGGCCCCCGGTGAAGGGCGCAATTTCGAAGTGTCCTTCGAGCACATCCCATACACCTGGAACGTGCAGCAGCCCAGGGTCGCGGTGTCCGGCATTCTGTTTACTTCTAATAAATAGATGCTCCATTGCCATACTAATCATCTATAATTCCCTGCGTGGACCTCTCCGCCGAACTCCAGGCTTGTCTCAAGGAATTCACAGCCGACGGTGCCATCGAGATCCGAGAGAACGGCGGCCGCCTCGCCCCGTTCTCCGGGCTTTCGTGGGAAGTTCGCGGCGCCGCGGAGAAGCCGCTGCTGCACCTGTGGTCCGAAAATTACAATGTGACGCGCCGCGTTTTGGCCATTACCGATCACTCCGATGACCGGCTCGCTCTCGCGGTCGAGCGCTTCGGCCGCTCCAAGCCCGACCGTCTCGAATTCATTCGCCTGGAATTTGAGCGCGCTTCCCGCGAACTCTCGCGCCAGGCGTTTTGCGATTTTCTCGGCCATCTGCTTGCCGAGCGTTTCCCCGATGAATCCGTGGAATCTCTCACGGTCTCTTCCGATCTGGAACACTCCATCTCGGGCAATTACGTTCGCGGCCTTCTCCGCCGCGGCTCTTCGTATATTGCGGTCCTGGCCGTGCCCGACGGCGAGTCCGCCGACACCGCGGAAAACAGCCTCACGTTTGCGCTGCTTTGGTTGGAGCGTACGCGCCATTCCAGCAAGCGTGGCACGGTTTCCGCTATCAGGCTCATACTGCCAAAGGGCGGATTGCGCCATGTCGCGCCTCGAGCCGCAGCTCTCAATCCCGAATTATCCATCGAATTTTACGAACGCGATCCAGTCCGCGAAACGCTGGAAAGAGTGGACCCGCGCCACGCAGGCAACCTCGATTCCTGGCTCGTTCCCCACCGGGAAACGCAAGCGCTCCTGGATCTTTCGCGCGCGTCACTCGATCCTGTCGTTGCGCTCTCGCCCCGTGCCATCGCAGTGCATCCGAACGTGCAATCGCGCGAGGTTTTGCTGCGTTTTCGAGGCTTGTTGTTTGCACGCTGGGACAATGGACGCGTTTTCTTCGGCAACCCGGATCCTCGCGAAGAACTCACCCTGTCCTCGATGCCCGCCTTCAAGGAACTCATCCAACAGCTCGAACTCTATCGTCATCCTCTCGCGACCGATACGCGCAACCCGCTCTATCGCGCCCAAGCAGAGCGCTGGCTTGAAGCTCTTGTCCGCGAAGATGTCTCCCGCGTCGATGCTGTCCTGGACCAGCGTTTTGTATACTCGCAAGTCTTTGCACGTGCCGGCGGTGAGCACGGCATTCTCGATCTACTCACTGTAACTCGCTCAAAACGCCTCGCCATTCTCGAGCTAAAAGCTAGTGAATATCTTCATCTTCCTCTTCAAGCCGCGGAATATTGGCTGCGCATCCGCCGCCATCTGGAGCAGCGCGATTTTGCCCGTTACGGATATTTCCCAGGCATCGAGCTACAAACCGCGCCACCACTCGTCTATCTCGTAGCGCCGGCGCTACACTTCCATCCCGTCACCGACACGCTTCTCCGGTTTCTGCCGCCTGAAATGGAAGTCACGCGCGTAGGACTCTCGGAAAGTTGGCGTCGCGGCCTGCGCGTCGTCATGCGCCAATAAAGAACAATCCCGCGAGCCGCTCGCCCAGCCTCCAACCCTATTCCCGGTTTTTCACCATATTTTGTTACTCGCGAAATAATCTGTTCCTGCCCGCCTCGCCAAAGTAGAATTATCCCTGCCAGCCGTAAGGGGTGAACAGAGTGGATTTTTCCGCGACCATCCGGCATTCGCCGCAGGCTTCTCTCATCGAACTTCGCGGACGTCTGACCTTTTTCGAAGTCGGCGTTCTCCGCGAAAACATTTCCCGCCTTCTCGCTGAAGGCCGCAAAAATCTCGTCCTCAATTTGAGCGGTTTGCAGTACCTGGACAGTTCCGGGATCGGTGAACTCGCGCGCATTTACGTCAGCGTTCTAAAAAGCGGCGGCGAAATGAGAGTGGTTGGATTGTCGCGCAATGTCCAGCAGGTTTTGAAAGTTACGCATCTCTACGAAGTGTTCCCGGAATTTCCTGACGAAGAAGCCGCGCTACAAAGTTTCCACCCGGCGCGGGCGGGCAAGCCAACGGGCACAACCTGAAGCAATTCCGAGGAACAATTCGTAGGGGCGGGGCATGCCCCCGCGCTTGTATGCGATGCCACCGCGGATTGTTTCCGGCGCAGAACGCGACAGTGAAAAAAGCTCCCTAAAAGGAGAGAAGCAGCCAAGGTGTGTACCTTGGCTGCTTCCCGGGGTGTGTCCTCGAAGTGGTTAGTTATTAATTTAGATGCATGGCAGCGAAAAAGGTTTCGATCTCTTCAAATATTTCTTCTTGGCTGCTTTTTCGCCGAAAACGCTTAATAAAACAGGTACTTACGCCACCGTTCGTCGCGGTGTCCGATGAGCCGCATCAACTGCCGGGAGGTATGCAAAGTGAACGGCCTCGGTCGCCGTGCCAGTTTGAACCCGGCCTCTTCCGGAGTCCGGTCGCCTTTGCTGTTATTGCAACGGTAGCAACACGCCACCAAATTCTCCCACGAAGACCGCCCGCCGCGCGATCTTGGCACCACGTGATCCAGCGTCAGTTCCGAACTGGGGAAGACCCGTCCACAGAACTGGCAGGTATTCCGGTCACGCAGCAAAATATTTTTCCGCGATAAAGCCCGGCTCTGCTGCGGAATATGCCGGTACGCCAGCAAACGAATTACCGACGGCACTCGATGCGCATGCGCCGCGGAGTGCACTTCCGAGCTGTGCATTTCCTCCGCCTGCGCCACGCCCTTCAACAGCAGCACCATCGCGCGCCGCACCGCCGTCACATTGATCGGCTCATACGTAGCGTTGAGCACTAGCACCGGCTCCTGCATCAACGAGGCACGCCTCGGTAAATTTGGGTTGTGGGATCTACTGCCTTCGGGACTCTCAGCGCCGGGCGCAGCGCCTCCGCCTACTTCAGGGGCAGGCCGCCCCCGGAAATCTCCCGACTTGGGCCGGTTTGCGCTCATCGCGCGACCTTACCATGCGAACCGTACTACCTTAGGTTACCACGGACCGGAGCCGGCAGTGGGTTTCTTGCTGCGCGCGCCACGGTTAGTCCTAGTACCGACTTGGCTCCCGACTCCAGTAGCGCCCTTGCGCATTCATTCAGCGTCGCTCCAGTAGTCATTACATCATCTACCAGTAAGACGCGATGATTGTCAACTTGGCTGCCTGGACGTGTGGCAAAAGCGCCACGAACCGACTCCCAGCGCTCCTCAAGACTGAGAATCTGCTTGTCCGGCCGTGGGCGCGTCCTCATCAACAGCACCGCCTTATGCGGCAAACTTAGCTTTCGCGCCAACGGCTTGGAAATAAGCCTCGCCTGGTTATACCCTCGCTCCCGCTCTCGGTCCCGATGCAGCGGCACGGGCACAACCACATCCGCTGCCAGAATCGCGCCCTCCCGCCGCACCAACTCCGCCAGCCGTTCCGCGAACCACGCCCCCAGAGGCTCGAGCTGCTCCCACTTCAACAGGAGAATCGAGCGCACCAGCGCCCCGTCGTAGATGCCATAACTTCGCGCCCGCTCAAACGCGTAAGTCCTCTCCTGGCACGCGCGGCACACCAGTTGCTCTTCCTCGTTCTCCGACAAGGCGGGAAGCGGCTGCCCGCAAATCTCGCACTTTCTATCAGGAACCGTCGCGAAGGAATCTAGGCACTCTTCGCAAATAGGAACCCGGCTGGCCCCCGTAAGCAGCTGATCGCATATCCGGCATCCCGCCGGAAAAAACACGCTGACCACCGCGTCGCCAGCTTCCGCTAGCCATCTGCGCACACCCCTCCGCACACGTCCTGCGGCCGCCATGGAGCAGCTTTCTCCCATGCGCAGAAGCAATCTACTCTTCCTCTTTTGATAAGGAAAGAGGGAATGTACGCTAAGGTAATTTCAGGAGGAAGTGAGCCGAAAAAGCGTAAGGCCAGCCCTGTGAGGCTGGCCGCTTTTCCGGCTCATCTCTGTCGCGCTACCCTACAACAGTCCCTGCTCCATCTTCTCCTGGCAGGTGATGCAGTGCTTGGCCCAGGGTACCGCTTCGAGCCGCTTCTGCTGCATCTCATCCTGGCAGTTCGCGCACACGCCGTAGTCGTCCGTGTTGATGCGCTTCAGCGCCGCATCAATCATGTTCAGGATTGTGCGGTCCGTGTTGGTCATGCCAAAGAGAAACTCCTTGGTATAGGAGTTTGCCGCTTTGTCCGCGAGGTCCACCGTCGGATCTTCATCCGCGGTTCGCCCCTCTTCCTGCGTGCGCGCGATGGTCTTCATCAACTCTTCGCGCCGTATCTGCAGCTTCTTCTTGTAGTAGTCGAGCCTTTTCTTGTCCATGGAAGTCCCGCCCCTCTGTCTGCTTTCGGGGCCATCTAAAAACTCCGTAGTGTAGACCTGACCTCTCTGAGAGTCAATACATGAGAGACCTGAGGGTTCTTAGATGCTGGAAGGGCGGATCGGTTGCAAGTCCCGCCTCAGCCCACGGAACTACTCACGGAACTACTCATGGAACTACCGGCAGAATCAGTGAGGAAGGATGAGCCTTGTCGTGATAAATCACGTTGGTAGCTTTGATCATCCGCGAGCCGCGCGACTGAATTTCTCCCGTGTTCAGGTTGCGGTCGAATCGCGGGAAATTGCTGCTGGAAACTTCCAGCCGCAGCTTGTGTCCCACCAAAAATACGTTGCTGGTCGCCCACAAATCCACGGTCACGTGATACGTCTCTCCAGGGTTTGCCAGCTCCGGCTTCTCCTGCGAATTCCGGTAACGCATCCGCAAGATCCCGCTCGTCAGATTTTGCGCAAATCCATTTGGCCAGACGTCCACAAGCATCCCCGTGAAATCAGTGTCCACCGCCGAACTGCTCACGTACAAATCCAGCGTCACCGGCCCGGTCACTTCAAAATCCTTCCCAAACGCAGGCGTCGTAAATGCTAGTACATCACTCCGCGATTCCGCTGGACGCTGGTCTTGAGGCCCATTTCCCGGAGGGGGTGCGTTCCCACAGCAGAGCGACCCGCCAATAGTAGGTGCCGCATCCGCCGGGTCGTAAACAAACTGTTCAGCTTTTTCTTCCGCGGGCGTCGCGGTGCTCAACGTCCCATTTCCACCAAGGCCATTCGCCAAGCCTGCGGAATGAAGGTAATACTTCGTGCTCTTTGCCCGTGCCAAAGGCCAGTCGTCCTCGTCGCGCCACTCATTTTTCCCCATCACAAAAATCTTCACAGGCTTTTCGTGCTCCACCCCATTCGCCTGCCCTTTGAAAATCCAGTCGTACCAACGCAACGTAATCTCGTCCTGATCAATCGGCAGCTTCTCTCCGAAATCCACCGCGCCGACCCGTCGGTTGCTCGACCCTCCGGCGTGCCCGCCCACATAAACCATCAGCCTCTGCCCATGTTTCGCCGCCTCAGTCCCACCCTCCGTTTTCAATCGCGAATAATTCCTCAACGATCCGCCAAGAAAAATGTCGTACCAGGCCGCAAAACTCAGCACCGGCACCTGGATATTCGCGTAGTGATCCTCAATGGACCACTGCTTCCAATAAGCGTCGTAATCCGGATGCGCCAGCCAGTCGGTAAAATACGGCGCAATCCCCGTCGCCGAAGGCGATTCAATCACCGGAAAATCCCGCAGCGGCAAAATCTTCGTCCAGCCCAGTGCGTCGCTCTCCTCCACGCGCCGCCGCATCGTGTTCTCCGCCAATCCCGTCGACCATGATTCATTGAACCACTGCTCAAACGCCCCGCCCTGGTAAGTCCATCCATCGTGATAATTCGAAGCCGTCACAGTCGGCGCAATCCCCGCCAGATGCGGTGGCTTGGCAATCGCCGCCAAAAACTGTGTCGCGCCCACATACGACCCGCCAAACATCCCCACTTTCCCATTCGAATAAGGCAGCGCCGCCGCCCATTCCACTGTGTCGTAACCGTCCGCCGATTCATTCTTGAACGTGTACCATTCGCCTTCCGATTCAAACCGCCCGCGCACGTCCTGCTCTACCACCACGTATCCACGCGCCGCACCCTTCATCCCAAACGAAGACTCATGCGTCTTGTCATAAGGCGTCCGCACCAGCAAAACAGGAAATTTTCCATCCGCCTTGGGCCGGTAAATATCCGCCCGCAAAGTCACCCCATCGCGCATCTTCGCCGCAACGTTCCGCTCGACAATCACCTCATAATTTTCCGCCGCCATAACCCGTGGCGTTCTCAAAGACGTTGCAAGCAGCACGATCCAGACGATGAACAAGCCTCGCCGGCCCGCTATCGTCGCGAGTCCGTGCCCACTCGTCCGCAGTCTCCGCATGATCGCCTCCATCGCCGCCCACTTGCGCAGTCGCCGCGAAATGTGCAGCCTAGGCCCACCCTATAACTCTGTCAAGCAGCCCGCGTCCCTCATTTGTAGGGGCACAGCATGCTGTGCCCCCATCTCGGCAACCAACCCGAACTTTCGGCCACGATCGGACGCTAAGCCTTCTTCTTCTGTTCTTCCCTACCAAACAAAAAATATCCAGCCACTCCAACCGCCGTGAGCATCAGAGTTATTCCCAGAACCCAATACACATGCGCGGTCAAAAATGGCAGCATCTTCCGTCCGTACCGGCTAGCCAGATATCCGAGAATGGAGTAACGCGCGATTCTTCCCATCGTCATCGCCAGCAGGAATTTTTTCCAGGAATACTGCATCGCTCCTGCGGCCAGCACAAACGGCACCAGCGGAATCGGCGGCGGCAGCATCGCTGGAATCGCGATCGCTGCAAAGCCCCATCGCCCGAATATCTTGAAAACTTCTTTTCGCCTTCTTGCTGAAAGCCTCTTTTCGAGCGCCTTCTCCCCGCCTTTTCGCCCAAGCCGGTACGTAACATAGCTACCCAACACCGACCCAACCGTGGCCATCACCGCGTAGTAGGGCCACAACTCCCCGTCGCGTGACGCCAGCACAATCGTCAGCACATCCATGCTTCCGGGCACGGGAATCACGGAGCTGTCGAGAAGTCCAAGGGGAATAAATCCTATCGCGCCAAGGTGAAAAATCCAGCGCCGCACGCTGCGCGCAACAGTGGGTGCCACGGCAGCGATAAGCTGGAAACTGTGCATTCTCGTGGGAAATCAGCGCTCATTCTCGCACGCGCTGGTCGAGAATTTATGAACTCTTTTCCGATGGAGCGCGAAAGAGGACGCTACCGATGCCTGGAAAACCAGCACCCCTGGACACATTGACGATTCAGGATGTGACCAGCATCCCAACCGCTGCCGCGGTCATGAATGCGAACGTAATCCATCCTAAATATTTTAGTACCGGCGAGTTGACGTGCTCTCCCATCACTTTGCGGTTGCTCGTCAATAGAATCACCAGCAAAATCAGCGGCGGTGCCAGCAGCCCATTAATCACCGCCGACCAGAACAACATTTTCACGGCATTTAGTCCGATATAGTTCAGCGTCAGGCCCAGCGCCATCGCCACCGTCATCACGGCATAAAACGCCCGCGCCTTTTTCGGCCGGTCATTCATCGAGCCTTCCCACTTCGCCGCCTCCGCCACCGCGTACGCTGACGATCCTACCAGCACCGGCACCCCCAGCATCCCGGTCCCGATCAACCCCAGCGTAAAAAGCAGATACGCGCCATTCCCCGCCAGAGGACGCAGCGCTTCCGCCGCCTCTCGCGCCGTTGTAATGTTTGTCTGTCCATGCGCGTGCAAAGTCGCGCCCGTCGTCAAAATAATGAAGTACATAATAAAGTTCGAAAAAAACATTCCGGCCACTGTATCCGTCCGCGCATCCTTCAATTCCTTCGCGGTCGCACCCTGCCGCTGCACGAGCGTCGTTCGTCCCTTGGCACGCTCTTCTTCTACCTCTTCCGCCGCCTGCCAGAAAAAGAGATAAGGCGAAATCGTCGTCCCCAGAATTCCCACAAGCACAGCCAGGAAACCTCGTGACCATTCCAGATGCGGCACCAAAGTCACTGCCAGCGCCGCTTTCCAATCTACGTGCGCATAAAACGACGCGAGAAAATACGCGAACAACACCAGCGTCAGCCACTTGAAAATCCGCGCGATTAATTTGTAGGAAGTCCAAAACAAAAGCGCAAGGATCAGCAGCACATAAAAGGGAATCCAGAAAGCGGGGCGTATTCCTGTGACGAGCTGCGTCGCCTCCGCCATCCCGCCCAGATCCGCACCAATATTGATCACGTTCGCAACCACCAGGATCGAGCAAGCCCCCCACAGAACCCAGCGCGGATAATTGTCGCGCACCGCAGCAGCCAGCCCGCTTCCCGTGACCATTCCCAGGCGTGCGCACATCAGCTGCACCGCGGACATCAGCGGAAACGTTAGCAGCGCGATCCAAAGCGTCGCATATCCGTAAGCGGCCCCAGCCACCGAATAAGTTGAAATTCCGGATGGATCATCGTCCGCCGCACCAGTGATTAGCCCCGGCCCTAAAGCCGCAAGTAGTTTCCGTACCGGCCCTGGTTTCATAAGGCCCTCGCCATCGTTGAGGCTTTTCGTTTTATCGGGCTTCTCATGAAACCTTCTTGGTTCCGTCAGCATCATATTCAACGGGTGCAAGTTCGCTTGCGCGAGTTTGTGGATCGCAGGCTCGCTCCGTAGCACCTTCAATCTACTCCTCTACGTTCGCCATCGAAAAGCTCATCCTCAGAGTTGAGAAAATGTGTTCGCCTAGCTCCGCGTGCGAAGTTTTATTTTCCTACTTGTCAATTTTATATAAATCTTCTTTCGCATCTCCATCAACTTTCAAAACGTTTAGCAAAACATATTTTGTAAATATTTTGTGACACTTCATTGAATTTCATAAATAAATCGCTCAGTTATATGGGTATCTGTAGAATCTCAATCGTCCTCAACGCGAATTGCTTCACATGAATCCGCATAAGTTTAAGAAAACAGAAGTCTAAATAAATGCTTCGCAAGAATATCCGAGTTTGGAAAGCTACTTGCACTTCAGACAGAGCGTCAGAGTTGCAAACGATTCTTCCGGCCGTTCGGCAGATAATCGCAGTATTGCAATCTCGGCTGGGCAACTCAAAGTAGTGCCCAATATTGGTCATCGGGGGATTTAATGACTTCACGTGGCAGCGTGAAAAGATTTGCCGTATTGTTTTCCATCGCTTTGCTGTTCTTTTTCTCTCCTTCACTTTCCGCTCAAATCACTTCCGAGAAGGGCGCGATCCGTATCGCGGTCGCGGACCCTCAAGGCGCCAGCGTTGGCGCAGCCAAAGTCTCTATATCCTCTAAAACCGGCGTTGCGCTGACCAAGACGAGCGCGGCGGATGGCAGCGTGGTTTTTCCCTTACTCGATCCAGGCAACTACGAGGTAACCGTCGAGAGCCCCAATTTCCGGCGCGCGGTCCTGCATGACGTCGCCGTCCATGTCACGGAAGTCACCACCCTAAACGTTGCACTCGAGCTGGGAGAGGTTTCCGCGGAGGTCGTTGTTTCCGCCGATGCCGTTCAAGCCGTCAACACCAGCAACGCCACGCTCGGCAATGTCCTCACCCAAAACGTCTTACAGGATCTTCCCCTATCCACGCGCAATTTCACCTTTTTGTTGGCTCTGAATGCGGGCACTTCTCAAACTCTGCCGGACGCCACGCAAGCCGGCCGCGGCGAGGCCGTTATTAACGTAGCCGGTCAGCGCGGCACGGCAAACAACCTGGTCATCAATGGCACGGACTCGAATGAGCTGCTGAGCAACAATTTCAGCATTGTGCCGGTTCCGTCACCCGACAGCCTCGAAGAATTCCGCGTCCAGACGAGTCTCTACGATGCCTCCCAGGGAAAAACCTCCGGCGGAAACGTCGACGTTCTCACCCGCGGCGGCACTTCCGCTTATCACGGCGAAGCCTACGAGTTCTTTCGCAATGACGACTTGAACTCGAATCTCTACTTCTTTAACGCCACCGGCACTCCCCGCCCCGAGTTGAAGCAAAATCAGTTTGGCGGAAATTTCGGCGGTCCGATCCCCGCGGTCGTCTCTCCGCTCAAGAACACTTTTTTCTTCCTTTCCTATGAAGGAACTCGCCAAATTAATGGAGTCGCCGGCGCCGCGCAAGCCGATTTCCCCGTGCTGCCCGCGCAACGCACCGCTGCCAACATCGAATCCGCATTCGGACTGAACTCGATTGATCCCACAGCGTTGGCACTTCTAAACGCCCCCGGGAAATTCGGCGGATTTCTGATTCCTTCCGGCACCGGAGTTCCGGGCACTTTTGGAGAAGCCACGTTCTCAGAGCCCCTCATCTATAACGAGGATCAGTTCAACCTCAACATAGACCGCCTTATCGGAACCAAGAACAAAATCTCCGAGCGCTTCTTCTTTTCCAATTCGAATACGCTCAATCCTCTGGGTGGCGAGGATGCTCAAGCCGCAAATAACAATAGCTTCGGCAGTGGCAACGTCGAGCCCGTCACGAACCGTTTGGCGACCATCGCCTGGACGTCCACGATCTCGCCGAACCTCATCAATGAGGCTCGCCTCGGCTACAATCGCATTACTTTCTCGAATATGGCTTCTCCCACGGCCTCTTTGGCCTCGGTTGGCATGACCAGGTTCAACTCTGCTACCAATCCTGATATTCCCGTGTTGGCGACCTTTGACATCAACCCGGAATTCGGCGGCGCCTCCACTAATTTCGACCAGCAGGATATCGACAATACCTTTAACGCCGCGGACACCCTCGCATGGACTCACGGCAAGCACACCGTTCGCGTCGGTGTCGAATATCGCCGCTACCAGATCAATCTCTTCAATAATTTTGCGGAGAACGGATTTCTCCTGTTTGACAGCTTCAATGATTTCCTCCAAGGTAATCTCCAGAATGGCGAAACGTTCGTGGGTACCGGAATTACCAACCGCGACTTCCGCGGCAACGATATTGGCGCTTACGCTCAGGACGACTGGAAAATCACCAAGCGTCTCACCCTCAACCTCGGCATTCGCTACGACTATCTGGGCCCCCTCACAGACACGCAGGACCGCTTGGGCAACTTCGATCCCACCCGGCTCGACATTCCCACTCGCGAGAACGCGGGCGAGGGTCTCCTGAACGGGTTTATCCTGCCGGCAGGCGCAAGCTTCGGCGCCATTCAGGGAACTTCCGGAGTAACTCCCTCTACACTATTGAGCAACAGCCCGCATAACTTTGCTCCGCGCATCGGCCTGGCTTGGGATCCCAAGGGCGACGGCAAGACCTCCGTCCGCGCCGGCTATGGCATCTACTACATTCGCACCTCGGGGCAAACCCTGCTTCAACTCATTACCAGCGAGCCATTTTTCCAGCTGTCAGCCCTCCAGTTTGGACCGGGTAACCCCGGCGTCTCCCTCGCTAACCCGTTCCCCAATCTGCCGACGGCTAACCAATTCCCAATCTTTTCAACACCGCCGACGTTCACCGGTATCAACACCGCGACAGATTCTGCTCCGACGTTCAGCAGTGGCCTTTTGGCCCTCAACCCGTTCGATCGCAACCTTGTCACGCCTTACGTTGGCAACTGGAACCTCACCATCCAGCGCGAACTCCCGATGCATTTCTTTATCGAGGTCGGCTACATCGGTTCCGAGGGCGTTCATCTCTTGGACAGCCTGCAAAGGAATCAGGCCCTATTGGCGAACGCTGCTAACCCCATCACTGTCGGCGGCCAGAACGGCGTGCCCCAATCAATTATCACCACCAACTCGGTCAACAATGTGGAAGCCCGCGCAGGCGTCCTGGGATTCGACGCTGGCGGCGGTCTCAACGAAGTCACCGACCTGGGTCACTCCAGCTACAACGCCTTCATCTTCACGGTTAATCACCGCACAGGAAACCTTTTCCTCCAGGCTTCCTACACCTTCTCCAAGACCATGGACAATGAATCCGGCGGCGGCGACCAGGATCTTGGGGCGGCAGACGCCAACCAGCTTGACATCCGCAACCAACGCGCCGTCTCTGACTTCAACGTTCCTCAGCGTATCGTCGCGACCTATGAATACAAAATCCCCGGCTTCAAATCCGGAGCTCTCGGCCGTGCGCTCGGCGGCTGGTCCATCGGCGGCCTCACTACTTTTCAATCCGGCCTGCCAAGTTCGATCACTTGCCCGACTTGTGCTGCCACTCTTTTCGGAGTGCTGGCAGGCAACACCTATCCGAATCTTGCAGGCAGTCTGAACAACCTCGTGTTGAGCGGCCGCCCTGAGAACTTCACGGGCACGAGTATATTTAATTCCAGCGTCCTCGCCGCAACCCAATCCCTGGCCCCCGGTTCAACCGTTTCAGGGCTCAATATCTTCGGCGGCCCGGGCAATCAATCCTTCACAATCGGCCAATCCGGTGGTGCGCTCTTCGGTGATCTCGGCAGGAACATTTACCGTGGGCCTTTCGAGCAGGACTGGGATTTGTATCTCAGCAAGAAGATCCCGATAACGGAAAAATATAGCCTGACCTTCCGTTCGGAGTTCTTCAACGTCTTTAATCATCCGAACTTTGCCAACCCCAACACTGAGTTCGGGACGCCTGCTTTCGGCCAGTTTTTCAGCACCGTAGGCAACCCGCGCATCATCCAACTCGCTCTGAAGTTTGACTTCTAATCCAGCCTTCTAACAAACGCACAAAACAAAAGAGGGGACGCCGATTTCGCCGTCCCCTCTTTGCATTTCTCTGCGCCCTCTGTGTCTGCGTTCAGCTTTCTTTTATTTCGTCAGAAATGAGTATTCTTGTCTCTTAAATTTTGCCCACGTCCACTTCAGTCGCCATCTCCCGGTAAGCGCATAGCGCATTCGCCAACTGCATCTGCCGCGGCGTCCGGCACTCCGGCTCGAACAACCTCGGGCTCCCCACTACAATCACCGCCGTCATCGCCCTCGAAGTCGCCACATTCAATCGGTTCAAACTAAACAGAAACTCCATTCCATGCGGGATGTCTTCCGGCGAGGACGTCGTCAATGAATAAATCACCACGGCAGCCTCTTGGCCTTGAAATTTGTCTACGGTACCGACTCGAACATTTGGCAGCCGCTCAGCTAGGTCCGTCACCTGAGCATTGTAAGGCGCTACAATCAGAATCTGGTCCTCCGGCAACTGCGCCTTGTTGCCTTTGCTATAAAACCATTCCACTTCTGGTATTAATAAGCTCTCCACAATGCGCGCCACCACCTCCACTTCTTCTGCGCTGGAGTTCCGGTTTCCTTCATGCTCCACGGGCACGAACCACATTCCAGCACTGCTCAACCACTTGTGCCCTTCGAGCACTCGGCTCTCGGCAGTCGCATGCGATCCCAACTTGCCCTCATAGAAAATACCGGAGGTGTATCTACAGATCTTTGGGTGCAGCCGCCATGTCTCGGGTAGCAGAAAGCCGAGGTCTGACGAAATCGTTTTCTTGCCGTTAAGCAGATGCTCTAAGGCAGATTTTTCTGCTCCGACCGGATGACTGCCTTGCAAGGGATGCTCAAGTTGCTGAGGGTCGCCCAATAACACTAAGCTGCTTCCCGCTTGGGATATTGCCAGGACGTCGGCCAAAGACATCTGTCCGGCCTCGTCTACGACGAGCACATCAACGACCTCAAAAGCACTTTCGGGCGACCATAGCCAAGATACTCCCCCAAGGACGTTTGCCTTGCCGGAGCTAATTGCATCCAGCGCCTCTTCATTGCTTTCCTTGGCGACGGCAACACCTGGGCTTTCGACGCCGTTTCTGTCTCGATGCAAGCACCGAACCTCGCCTACATCTTTTTGGTGCGCCGCTTCAACCACGGTGTCCAGAAGATTTCGAATTACCTTGTGGCTCAAAGCTGTTACACCGACCCTTTTCCCCCCTTTCACCAACTCGCAGATCATTCGTGCGCCCGCATAGGTTTTGCCGGAACCAGGGGGGCCCTGGATCGCAAAAATTGATTCACTCATCGCAACCGCGATACGGCTCGCCGTACTTTCGGGTCTTTCCGATGCGAGCTGCTCCAGCTTTTCTCCGACAGGCAGACGCGGAGGTCTCCGCAAGAGCAGATCTCGTGCGGCGCGATAGCTCCCCTTTGCATCAACTCCGTTGGCGACCACCCACTCGCCAAGTCTAAAAACTGACTCTTTCTGTTGGTCCACGTTGTATGGCCGATCCCACATGTAGACCGCAGACGGATGAAAGTCTGCTGTCTTTCTGGTTTTCTTTATATCGATTAGCCTTGCCGCAGGGTCCAGTTCCTCGATGGTTCCAAAGTCCTCGCCTTGCCAGCGCAGGTTTTTCCCTTTGCGGACCTCGGTCTCCTGTTTCTCAAATGAATAACGATCCACCGGGATTTTCCGTTCGACGCGCAATCGCGCGACGAATTTGAGGCCCGCGAGGCCTGCTCTGTCTTCAAGCAAGCCTTCCTCATCCAGATCCTTCAGCCTATAGCCCTCCCAGTACGTTGACTTGTCCTCGCGGCGGTGCCAATCCAGCAGCTGTGCAAGCAACCACCGGGCCTGTTGCTCCTCCGAGCGCTCCGCTAATTCTGCGGGAACATCCGCCGTCAATTCCTCTGAGAGCGCTGCTACGCGTTTTTGCCTCTCGTCCACATCTTCCGGCGGCGAACCATCACGCGGCGCTGGTCTGGGTATCTCCGCTCCACCTCGCAATTTGTCATCTCGTTCCTTTTCTAGCCAATCCCGCATCGCTGCGGTCGAAAAACAATCTTCGCCGTTGTATCCTTCCATCGCGGCCCGATATTTTTCTGGAAGCTCCTCGCCATCCCAACCCAGTTCCAGCCGGTGATCGATGTAGCGCATCGCCGCGCGAGATTCTTCCTTCGGAATCTTTCGCGCAAACCTGTACAACTCCTCCAACTTCTTCAGCGAATACTCCTCTACGCTGGCTCTTACCGCCTGCCTTAGGACAGTATGTAAATCTACGAACAGCCCAGCCCGCAACATGCTGTCGACTTCCTCTTCGCGTGTCGCATGTCGCCCCATCAATCGCTTGAATGCTGATGGTTCATGCGCGGTGAAGTGATACACGTGCATCGTCGGAAGTTCCTTCCACCTGAGCATCACCTCATCCACCAGCCACTCAAATCCCGCCCTCTCAGCCTCCGCGGTCAACGCCCACCGTTTCTCATAGCAAAGTTTCTTCTTACCTTCCTGTGCCACAAAGCCAAACAAGTACTCTTGCCCCCCAGCCGTCTCGAATCCTCCTGCAAACGGATCCCCCTCGAAATCGACAAACATGTCGCCCGCTGAGGGTTCCGGCAGCAGGCAAAGCCCGGCTCCAGGTTCCACTCTTAGTCCTTTGTGAATGATTCTCCCTTGCGAGCGACCCTCTACCTGCACCCTCGCTTGGTCCATCACGTTCTCATATCCCGCTTTCGACCCATGCGAAGGCCTCTCCTTCAAAGGAAGCGGCAGCACCGCCAGCTTGGCCATCGTCTCCGTGTCCCACTTCTCGAACTGATCCCGCTGCTGCCGCCGGATTCCCGCCACCAGCGACAAATGGTCGTCCGCCCGCCTCCGCCGATCGCATTCCTTGAACCACCGGCAAACGTTGCAATGCTCCACTGGCTCTGGATACGTCTCTCGCTCCGCGCGCTCGGCAACGGATTTCACCAATCGATTCCGCACGTAACGGTAATAAGCCGTATACTCCGCCACCCGATACTTCTCCTCCTTAAACCCTCCGCCCGCCGACGGCGTTACCACGCACAAAAATTCCGGCTCAATGCCTTGCGCTTCCTTCAACAACTGTGAGTACAGAGACAACTGCAAAATCGTCGTAGCTTTCGTCTCCCGCGCCAGTTTCGTATCCGTCACTTCATATGACCATGCCCACTTCCCGTCGCCCACTTCCATTCTCCGCAATACGTCGGGACGCCCGAACCACTCCCCATCGCCCAACGCACCCTGAGCAATTACGTCCACACCCCGCTCCATCGCCGCCGCCGTCTCCTTCAGCACGCGCTGATCATCGTGCTTAATCTCCGTCAGGCTCATCACTTCCAGCTTCCGTCCGTCTCCGACCGCTTCCAACTTAGCCAGATGTGCCAAATACCTTTTCTCAAACTGCAGGCCCAGCTCCGCACGCACCTTCGAATCCGGATCCGCCCACGCCGGTTTGGCCAACTCCCCTCGTGCCGCGCCTAAATCCAGGGTAGTCAAATGCCGACAAGCCAGATGATTGCTCAAATCGGAAGCGCTTAACCGAATTCGGCCTGAGGAGACTTTCATGGGGGCTAAGAAGCGAGTAAGGTAACACAATCTACCGTATGTGGAGTGCCGGAGCCTTACTCCCAATCTTGAGGAGTTATGGTGCAGTAGTCAGTACTGATGCCAGGATTCGCGCGCTCTGCTTCTGAGCTTGTCGCAAGTTACCAATCTCTCTGCCGTCAATCATCACTCACCTCTTTTCTCCCCGTTGACTTTCCTCTCCATCTCGTTGCAAATGGTCACTCCGGAATCACTCCATTTCCCGGACCGAGCCGCCCATGAATATTCTCGACCTACTTGTTGGCAAGCCCATCAAAACCTCCGACGAACGTGCCGAACAGATCGGCCCGCTACAGGGCATCCCCATATTCGGCTTGGACGGCCTCAGCTCCGCCGCTTACGGCCCGGAAGCTGCCCTCAGCCTGCTCATTCCATTGGGCTTGCTGGGCGTTCAGTACATCGTCCCCGTCAGTGCCGCCATCATCGCCCTGCTGATCATCGTTTATTTTTCCTACCGCCAGACGATTGCCGCCTACCCGGGCGGCGGAGGCTCGTATACCGTCGCGCGCTACAATCTCGGCGCGTTTCCCAGCTTGATGTCCGCAGCCGCCTTGCTTACCGACTACATTCTCACCGCAGCTGTTGGAATCTCCGCGGGGGTCGGCGCGCTGGTTTCCGCTGTCCCCTCGCTTCTGCCGCACACCGTTTGGATCTGCGTCGGCATTCTTTTCATCATCACCATCATCAACCTTCGCGGAGTCAAAGAGGCGGGCTCCCTTTTCACGGTTCCCACGTATCTCTTTGTCGGTACGCTTCTCATCACCATCGTTGGTGGTTTGGTTCGCGCGTTTCTCAGCCACGGCCATCCCACGCCGCTCGCAACTTTGCCTCCGCCTCCGGCCATGACCCAAGTCGTCAGCTTCTGGCTTCTATTGAAAGTTTTCTCCAGCGGTTGCACCGCCCTCACCGGCGTCGAAGCCGTCAGCAACGGCGTGAAAGCCTTCCGCGAACCCGGCGTAAAGAACGCACAGCGCACGCTTACGATAATTATTTTTCTTCTGGCGATTCTTCTCGCGGGAATCTCTTACCTAGTCAAGGTCTACGGCATCGCGGCAACCGACCCAGGCCAGCCCGGCTACCAAAGCCTTCTGTCCATGCTCATCGCCGCGGTTTTTGGCAAAGGAGTCTTCTACTACGTCACGATCGCCTCGATCCTGCTCGTGCTTTCGCTTTCCGCAAACACAGCCTTTGCGGACTTCCCTCGCCTCTGCAAGGCCATTGCCCAGAACAACTACCTTCCGCACGCTTTCGGCTATCGCGGTCGCCGTCTTGTCTACACCTACGGCATCGTCGTCCTGGGGGTCCTTACAGGATTGTTGCTAATCGCCTTCGGCGGCGTCACGGACAAGCTCATCCCTCTCTATGCTGTAGGCGCGTTCCTGGCGTTCACGCTCTCTCAGTTCGGCATGGTGGTGCACTGGCGCAAAAACCGCGGCCCGCACTGGTTCAAGAGCGCCCTGGTCAACGGCCTCGGCGGCACGGTAACGGGAATAACTGTAATCGTGGTCCTAGTCGCCAAGTTCCTCGACGGAGCCTGGATCACTCTGCTCTTCATGCCGCTGGTCATCATTTTCTTTCGCATTGTTCGGCGACACTATCATGCGGTGGTCGTTGCCACCACCAGTTGCGTGCCCGTCGTCCCGGCGAGCCACGGTCGCCCACCCATCGTGGTGGTGCCCATCGACCGCTGGAGCCGCATCTGCAAGCAAGCGCTGGAATTTGCATCGCGACTCTCGAAGGAAATCATTGCCATTCACGTCGAACCCGGCGAGCACTCCGAGCTGCTTCGCGAAGACTGGGAACGCTACGTCGAGCGGCCGTTCCGCGAAGCCGGCGCCGAGCCGCCGCAGTTCCTGGTGCTTCCATCTCCCTACCGCTTCGTCATTGTTCCGTTGGTCCAATACGTCCTCGAGCTTTCCGAAAAACACCCGGACCGCCGCATCGTGGTGGTCATTCCGGAACTCGTCGAAGATCGCTGGTACGAATATTTTCTGCACAACCAGCGCGGCCGCCTGCTCGAGTGGACTCTACTGGTCAAAGGCAACGACCGCATCTTTACCGTGTCCTCGCCCTATTACATCTCGGAAGACGCATAACCCGCCAAGGCGGCAACCCCGGCGGCAAAGCGAGAAAGTTTGAAGCGCGAAGAACCTGGCGTGAGAAAACGACGGTCCCTTCCTGTGAGTTGAAGTGCTCAGCACAAATACGTTCTCAAAGGAGATAAAGGTTTGAAACTCCATCTCTCGCAAATCTAAAGAGGTGCTGAGCTATTGCCGGCCGGAGATAGAAGCGCGTTCGGGGATCGGGAAACGAACGGCGAAACGATAGCTTGCGGGCGGCGAGGAATCCTCAGGTGCCTGACGAACGGCGGCGATCCACAAGCCAGGCGAGGAGAGCGAAAACCACAAAGTAGCAGACAGTGTTGACGCCGATGGCGATGCGGAGAAACCAGCTGAAGGTCCAGGCAAGCGACTCGTGGCTGCCGGGCATGACGAGCTCGGCGATCTTCAATCCGGGCGAAAAGAGAGAAACGACAGGGACGGGAAGATTCGATTCGTTCGGAACCATACAGGCCAGCGCGAGGAAGCCCACCAGGAAGCCAAGCAAGGCTGGCAATACGAGGCGAACAAAAGGGTGGCGGAGCATCAAGAGGAATTCTATCAAACGGGAAGCCACTCGTGGCCCCGGCCGCAAGCCGTCGTTGCGTCGATTGAACTTCAGCGAGGCGGGCCTCCGCTCACCGGGAAGTCAGAGCGTGGGCTAACCGCATTGTTTACGCTTTGAGTGAAACGATTTCGGCGTCTCGCGCACTACCGGGTAGTTAGGCCAATCCCAATTCAAATGCCCCCGTTCTAACCAATGGGGGCACCGTAGTTCCAGGTGCCAGTCGTGGGGGTAATTGGTCGGGAGACGCGTGGGGGAGCACTTCAGGGAGAGTTGTGCTCCTCCCGTGTTAACCGTTCTTGGCGGAATTCACATCGCGCCAGTTGCGGGGTTAGAGGGTAACCGAAGAGGATCAAACAGATCCGCTGCAAGCCCGTTTCCAGACGCCTTCCAGCACTGCGGGCACCCATTGGGAAGCCGGACAACCGCTCCAGCCATCATCCATAAAAATCAGCGAACGGCCCCCTTCGGATTTGCTGGCCTTTCCAATTTCGAGGACAAACAGCGCGTACTTCGAGAACGGACAGCCTCCTGACGTTCCGGCCGATGTAGCCTGCCGAAAGAGGCTTACCGGAGCCGTCAGGCACTGGCTGACAGCCTTTTCCGCCGAAAGGGAGCTTCTGGCGCCCGGGTCCGAATAAAGGCGCCTCATCTGCACGAGGCTCTTAACGATGTTGTGCGAAGCTATGCCGATGCCGTTCACGGCGGAGAGGTCTCCATTTACCATGCCCGCCAGCAGTCGTTTGGCGCGGCGAACTTTTCCGGAAACAAACCACCAGAACACTTTGAACCAGTTCGACAAGCGAGGCGCCGTCACGAGGGTTTTTGCGGCCTCCCAGCTTTCCTGAGTAGCGGCAAACGTCGGAGAGAATAAACGCCCCACCAACTGCTGTACGAATAATCCCACTTGAGAATCGGAACCCGCACCCCTGATCCAGGAAGCCAGACTTTCCAATTCTTCAGGGCCCTCTCGCAAAGAGGAAGCCTGAGCGCTCAAGGCCACCCCCAACTTCGATTGCGCCGACGCACGCTCCGCCGAGTCTCGCGGCTCCATTGTCGGAAAACGCCTTCCCGCAAACGAAAGGACGCTCAGAGAACGTTTCAGGATCAACCAATTGAAGATGGGCAAGCGCGGACGGAATTGGCGGTCGACTCGAGGGTCATGGTTCAGATCTATTATTTCGTTGGGATCGTCAACGTTGATAACGTCGATGAAACCGGGGATGCGGAATCTCTTCAACGAAATACTCCTTTACTCTTCGAGCGCGAGTGGTTGCTCTCTTAAGAGGTAGCCGCTCATTGCAGCATCCATCATGCGGGCGACGAAATTCAAGATGCGAGCGGCTGCTTCCTGAGGGCTCAATCCTCGTGCGTGGATATTCGAGATGAGGTTTCGATTCGCGTCCGTGTGGGAATCGTGGGGCTGGTAGGCAATGTAGGCGGACAAACTTTCGGCCGTGGCGAGGCCAGGGCGCTCGCCAATGAGGAGGACCACGACGCGCGGTTTGAGCAATTCGCCGATTTCGTTGAGGATTCCCACGCGGCAATGATGGACGACGAATGTTTGGCCGACAGTCCAGTGGCGCTCCTTGGCTCCGTCGTAAAGCAAGGGAAGCAGGGAAGGAACCTGTAATGCGACGGCAGAAACGGAGAGGCCGTCGCCAATGGCAATTTGAAGGTCGCTGCCAAGGGAACTTTTGCTTTTTAACGCAGCCCGAGATTCATCCGAAAATTGGCGGCCGAGGTCTGGGCGCAACAGATATTCGTCTTTGCTGGCGGCTTTTGTATGGAGTTCAAACAGCTTCCAGCGCTGTACGAACTCGCCGTCGAAGTCTTTTGCAGGATTCAGCTCCGCGCGGACGGCATCTCGCGCCGCGGCATGAGCTTCACGCAAATCCAATTGAGTGCCCGTGCGATAGGCGGCTCCCGCGCGGCCAACGAGGAGGCGTGCCGGAGTACGGGCCCGAATTTTTCGGACGATTTCCGGCAGGTCGGGCTCCGGCAGGTCCGAATTGATAAGGGCGGCATCGCGTTTTTCGGCCATTCCATCCGACCCTTCAACCAATTCCTTGCAAGGTAGACTCCAGCCCCTGCATCAGTTGACGGCGCGCCGGCGCTTCTAGCATGGATGGCTCGCCGCCACGGAAGATACCTGCCTCTTCCAGCCACGTCAAAAATTCGGGAGCAGGCCGAAGATGGAAAAGCTTCCGGACGGCGAGCGCATCGTGATAGCTGGTGGATTGATAGTTGAGCATCACGTCGTCGGAGCCGGGAACGCCCATGAAGTAATTGCAACCCGCCGCGCCCAGGAGCAGCAGCAGATTGTCGGCGGAGTTCTGATCGGCGGCCGCGTGATTGGTGTAGCAGACGTCACAACCCATGGGCAGTCCAAGAAGCTTGCCCATGAAGTGATCTTCCAGGCCGGCGCGGATGATCTGACGTTCGTCGTAGAGGTATTCGGGTCCGATGAAGCCGACGACACTGTTCACCAAGAACGGGTCGAACACGCGCGCGACGCCGTAGGCACGCGCTTCGAGCGTGACCTGATCCACGCCGTGATGCGCTTCCGCGGATAGCGCGCTCCCCTGGCCCGTCTCGAAATACATCGCGTTCGAGCCTTTCCACGCAACGTCCCGCCCGCGATGATGCTCGAGGACGCGCTCCCGGCCTTCGCGGAGTGTGGCAAGTGAAATGCCGAAGCTGCGATTCGCCGCTTCCGTGCCGCCAATCGACTGGAAGAGCAGATCCACCGGCGCTCCGCGTTCCATGGCCGCGAGTTGCGCGGTGATGTGCGCAAGACAGCAGATTTGCGTGGG
>DATFZY010000081.1:0-42354 GCA_035313865.1 Candidatus Acidiferrum sp. | reverse complement strand
AGGTGTTTGCGGGCGTCGAAGTTCTGGGCTTCGACGGATTTTTGCGCGCCTTCGATTTTGCGGGAGATTAGGCCGGATTCGATGGGAGTGCCTTCGGTCATGCCGAGGCGGAACATGAGGGCGCGCATGCGTTCGCCGCCGAAGATGCGCATGAGGTCGTCTTCGAGGGAGAGAAAAAAGCGCGAGGAGCCGGGGTCGCCCTGGCGGCCGGCGCGTCCGCGGAGCTGGTTGTCAATGCGGCGGGCTTCGTGGCGTTCGGTGCCGAGGATGTGGAGGCCGCCGAGTGCCACGACTTCGTCGTGTTCGGCTTTGCATTGCTGGGAGAATTGTTCGTAGACCGGCTTCCACTGGTCGCTGGGAACCTGAAAAATTCTGCCTTCGTTCTGGAAGAGGACCATTTGGACGGCAGGCTGCGTGTCGGGGCCGGCATCGGCAGGGATCACGGCTGGGGCGGAGGAATAGGGCAAGGCCAGCTTGTTTTTGAGGAAGTGGTCGCGGGTCATCTGCTCGGGATTGCCGCCAAGAAGAATATCCGTGCCGCGGCCTGCCATGTTGGTGGCGACGGTGACGGCACCTTTGCGTCCGGCTTGCGCGATGATGCGCGATTCGCGCTCGTGTTGCTTGGCGTTCAAGACTTGATGCGGAATGCCGGCTCTCTTCAGGTGGTCCGCGATGGCTTCGGACTTTTCGATGGAGATGGTGCCGACCAGGACGGGCTGGCCACGTTCGGCATAGTGACGAATGCCGTTAGCCAGAGAATTGTCTTCCTGGAGGACGCCATTGACGACGGCTTCGAATTTTTCTTTTTCGGTGCGATAGACGACGTCGCGATGCTCGACGCGGATCAGCGTGCGGTTCGTGGGGATGGCAACGACGTCGAGATTATAAATCTTGCCGAACTCGGCGGCTTCTGTTTCCGCGGTGCCAGTCATGCCGGAGAGTTTTTTGTACATGCGGAAATAGTTCTGGAAAGTGATGGTGGCAAGCGTCTGGTTTTCGCGCTCGATCTTGACGCCTTCTTTGGCTTCGACAGCTTGGTGCAAGCCATCGGACCAGCGGCGGCCGGGCATCTGGCGTCCGGTGAATTCATCCACGATGATGACTTCGCCGTCTTTCACGACGTAATCGACGTCGCGCTTGTAGAGCGCGTGCGCGCGCAGGGACTGATAGACGTGGTGCATCAGCTCGATGTTCACCGGATCGGAAAGATTTTGCAGATTGAGCAGGCGTTCACACTTGCTGAAGCCTTCTTCGGTGAGCGTGGTGGTGCGATGCTTTTCGTCGAGCGTGTAATCGATGTCCTGGATCAGCTTGGGGATGATTTTATCGATGCGGGCGTACTTGTCGGTGGATTCTTCGGAGGGGCCGGAAATGATGAGCGGGGTGCGCGCTTCGTCGATGAGGATGGAGTCCACTTCATCGACGATAGCGAACTGGTGGCCGCGCTGGACGCATTGCGCGAGATCGTACTTCATGTTGTCGCGGAGATAATCGAAGCCGAATTCGTTGTTGGTGCCGTAGGTGAGATCGGCGCCGTAGGCGGCTTTGCGTTGCTCGTCGTCGAGGTCGTGGACGATCACGCCGACGGAGAGGCCGAGGCCGCGATAGAGCGGGCTCATCCATTCGGCGTCGCGGCGGGCGAGGTAATCGTTGACGGTGACGACGTGGACGCCGCGGCCTGCGAGGGAGTTGAGCGCGGCAGGGAGAGTGGCGACGAGCGTTTTGCCTTCGCCGGTTTTCATTTCAGAAATTTTGCCGTCGTGCAGGACCATGCCGCCGATTAATTGAACGTCGAAGTGGCGCATGTTGAGGAAACGGCGGCCAGCTTCGCGGACCAAGGCGAATGCGGGAACGATGACCGGGTCGAGCGTGCTTTTCAGGAGGTCTTTGTAAGTTGGTTCGCTGGGATCGGCGTCTTTGAGCTGCTCTTGGACTCGCGCTTTGAGTTCGGCGAAGCGGAGCTTGAGGTCTTCGTCGCTGAGGGCCCGCACTTCGGCTTCGCGCGCGTTGATTTCCGCGACGAGCGGTTGTAGCTTCTTGATGTCGCGCTCGTGCTTGGTGCCGATAAAGCGCGCGATGACTGCGTCAACTGTCTTGGCAACATCCATGTGAAATTACGCCGTCTCCTGGCGGTGCGTTGCGAGCGTGAAGACACGGGCCGGACTGCGGCAACCAGTGCAAGCATTCTATTCTAACTGGTTGGATGCGCCAGCGCCAAGAAGGTCGCCATGGCGAGCTGGGTTGAAGATAGCTACGGGTGAGCGGACGGTTCGGTCGTGGCGGTGGCGCTCTTGGTGTCAGTTACAGCAGTGGGTTGTGAGTGATTGTCGGCGAGTAGGCGGCGGTACTTGCTGCGTTCTTCGAGGTTCATGTCCACAATCTCGAAGGACATATCCTGAGCGCGGTAGTCGCGCATCAGAGCGGTGGCCTGAACGTTGCGAAGTCCGAGTTGGAGTTTCAGCTGGACCTGGGTTCCCGGCGCGAGATGCCTGCTGATGGTGGCCAGGCCTCCCGAAAGACTGGCCGTCTTGATTTCGAGACGGCAGTTTTCCTTGAGATTGGTGCTTACGGCGGTGACCGGCTTGCGCAGGCGCACGCGGGTGTGGCGACGCTGGCGGACGAACTTGGAGTTGGGCAGAACGTCTAGCGGGGCGAGCGTAAGATCCTGGCGGTCGATGCCGCTTTTGCCGACAAATTCCTGCGCCAGTCCGGGATCCAGACGCATCAGCGCTTGCAACGCGGCGATGCGTAGTTCCTGCGGGTGCTGCCAGCTGAACATTTTTTTGGCTTCGATAATGCGGCGAAGCGTGTTGATGGATTCCGGGGCGTGAATGCGGCCTAGGGCTTCGATGGCTTTCACTTGCAAGTAAGGGCCGCCTCCGGTCGGCAAATCGCCGTCAACGATGGTGAGCAAGCGTCCCAGCGCTTCGCGGTCGGCGGTCACGCCAATTTCGTCCAGAACCAGAGGCATGATCAGCAGATCGACGTGATCGAAGAGCTCGAGAAGTATGCGGCAGCGGCCGGGAGCGCCACTGGCGGAAATCTGGCGAATGATGCGGTCCTGCGAGGTTCGGGGAAAATCCTTCATGCGGGATGGCAGGAAAACCTCGACGGCTTGCGGGTCCAGCTTGCTGAGCAGGCCGGCCATCTCGACAGCTTCGGCAATGGGGCCGCCGCGGATGGTGCTGCGCAGGTATTGCAGGCCCTCTTCGCCGAGGTCGGCAGCGAGGTTGGAGACATGTTCGGCGTCTTCGCGCAGGCTGCAGCGATTGAAGCGCATGGCGAGCTGCTCCATGGCCGTTTGCGGGAGCATTTTCAGGACGTTGGTCATGCCCGCGGCGGCCTGGCGTGCGCGCAGGGCTTCGTCGACAAACTCCGGAATGCGTTCTTCGATGCCCATCTTCGGACGCAGCGCGCGCCCGACACCGGGCCGTTGCGCTTCGACGCCGGAGATCAGATCGAGGGCTTGTTCCATCACGGAGAAGCAGCGACTGGTTGCGGCTTCCTGGCTCAGTCTGACGAAGGCGGCGCTCACCAACGCTTGGAGCTCGCTGTCTTGCTCGACATTTAAGCGCAAGCCGAGGTGGCGCAGGGCTTCGCCGAGCAGCTTGGGGTCGGCTTTGGCGTAAAGCTCGGCCATTTCGGAGAGGCCCATGGCGGTTTTCTTGCGAGCGTCGGCTTCGTCGCTGTCCGCGCACGAAGCGTAGTTCTGCAAAATGCTGATGGCTTGCGCGACGTCGCCATGCTCGATTAGTTGGGCAACGTAAGACTGCACGTTTTTCGGCGGGATGCACCAGGCGTCATTGGAGAGCAGCACGGCCTGCTTGCCGCTTTCCGGAACCGCTGCCCAGAATTGACGATCGAGAATTTCGCGATGCGACTCGACCATGATGCCAGCATCGGTCATCTTGTCTTCGTGGGCGCCGAGAATTTTGCGGAGATTTTCGATCTCCGAGTTCATGCGGTCGAGCATCTGGCGCACGGCGTTTACTTTGACTTCGCCGCTTTCAAAGCGCTCGAGCGCAAAGCGAATCGCGAGATGTTCGGCAAGTTTTACCAGGACGGATTCGTCGGGCTGGCCTTCCGGGGCTTGGGCAGCAAGTCCGGCGATCGCACGCTTCAGAGTGTCCTGGGCGGTGCCCGGGAGTTCCGACAGCTTTTCCTGAAAAACGCCGGCGGCGGCCACACCGCCCTGGCCTGCGCCAATATTGCCAAAACTGGTCAGAGCGCCGAGGATCCCATAAATCTCATCCTCGCTCGGGCCGCCGCTTTTGCCGGTTCCGTGCCAAGGGCCACTGCCTGCGCCGCTGGTTCCGCCGATACCTCCTGGCCCGGGACCGGAAGCCGCTCCCGCAATGCCACCGAGCTGTCCTACGATGCCGGATGCGGCACCAATCGGTTCGCCGGAATACGCGCCGCCGGTTCCCGCGCCGCTTCCGACTGCACTTCCGCCAGACCCAGTTCCGGGACCGCCGGTTCCCGTTCCTTTTCCTGTTCCCGATTCCGTTGCTGTGCCGAGCCCGGTACCTGTTCCGACGGCTCCGCCGCCTTTCGAGCCTTGCGCTGCGGCGATGAGCTCAAGCAATTTCTGCGGGTCATTGAGCCATTTCTTAAACTCGTCCTGTTCATCTCCAAGCGAGGCTGCCGCTAGTTGGGCGGCCATGCTGGTGTCCTTGAAGCGCGAGTCCGTGGCGACGAAGCAAACCTCGTTCAAGCGTATTCCTTGGGCGCCGACGAGGGCTTCTTTCAGTTGTTTCGCAAGTTCGATGGGCTTTGCTTTGCCGGTAGGAAAAGCGCGGGCGAACCTGCCAATTTCTTCCTGGGTGACGGAGGGAAAGAACTGAATGCTGGCGAGTCCAGCAGCGGAGAGCAATTGCGCAAACTGTCTTTCGGCGGGAGAGCCTTCGAGTGGCACGCCATCAAGCAGGAGTTGTGAGCCGGTCGCGCCGAGAAGCAAACCGGAGTCTGTTCCCATGGGGATAGCGGAGCGCAGCTCGCGCCAGGCGATGTCCATTTGCTCGGTGGTCCGGACATGGTCATACCCGTACAAACGGGCAAACTTCAAGAGAATGTTAAGGCTCCTTACGAAAGCCCGTGCGGAAGTCGACTTAGAGTTCGCTAACATTTCACGTTTTCGGCATCCCGCAATGGGACTACCTGACTAGTACCCTAGGGTCATGACCTGTCGGCGGCAATGGTACAGAGGTTCTATGTGCCTCTGCGGCAAACCCCCGGGAGGACGGGTGCGAGACCTGTTCAACCGGACTGGATAGCGCTGGAAGAGTACAGGTGAGAAGGAGGGATTGCGCGCTAACGCATGCCGTCAATTCCGCAAATCAGTTTTTGTTGATCGCCACGCGGCCGCGTCGCTTGCTGCGGTTGGTGACAGCGGCCATTTGGGGAAGTCCGCCAAGCTCCATCAAAATTTTGCGAAGCCGGGAACGGTCTTCCATGTCCATGTCCACAAATTCAAAAGCCATGGCCTGAGGCCGCGCGCCGCGCACAATGGCCTGGGCCTTGATGTGGCGCACGCCTTGCGAGAATTTCAAGGAGAGAAGCGATCCAGGGGCCAGGTGGCGTTCACCAGAACCGATGCCGCCGCCGAGGTTGAGTTCCGGAATGGACAAGCGGAAATTTTCACGCAGGTTGGTGGTCACGGCGATCAAATTCTTGGAAAGCTTCAGACGTGCGTAGCGCCGCTGGCGCATGACGGAAGAGTTAGGCTCGGGATCCGTGGGCTCGAGGGTCAAGTCCTTTCGCTCGAGGCCGCTGGCGTTGAGCTTTTCGAGGGCCATGGCGGGATCCAAACGCATCAAGGACTGCGCAGCGGAAATGCGCAATTCCGCCGGGTAAACCCAGCGCCACACCTGCCGTGCGTCCATAATGTGCTGCATGGTAGGGCTGGCGGCGGAGGCGCGCAGACGGCCGAGCGCTTCAATGGCTTTCAAACGGTGATAGGGAGGCGTGTGGTCGTTCTGCGCAAGCTCGACGAGCTTGGGAATGCACTCGTGCTGGCTGCTCATGCCCATTTCGTCGAGGGCTAGCGGGCGGATCAGAGCATCGAGCGAATCGTAAAGAGCGACGAGGAGTTTGGCGCGCTGTTCCGGCGGAGCGGAAGAAAGCTGGCGAACGGCGCGGTCGTGAGAGGAGCGCGGCCACTGGCTGAGGCGCACGGGAAGAATTTTCTCGACGGCGTCGGGAGCAAAATGGCTGAGAAGGCCGATAGTCTCGGCAGCCTCATTGGCGGGCGCGGTTTGCAGAATCTCGAGCAGCCGCTGCGTGGAGTCTTCGCCAAGCCCGCGGACGATCTGGCCGAGCACTTCGCAATCTTCGCGGAACCCGCAGTGGCCGAAGCGGCTGGTGACGTAATGCAGAGTCGCTTTGGGCATCAGGCAGAGGATTTCGGTCATGCCGTCGGCAAGATGTCCGGAACGCAGGGCTTCCTCGATGAATTCCGGCAAGCGTTCCTCGGCGCCGATGCGCGGACGGAGGCTTTGCGTTGAGCCGGGGCGTTGCTGTTCAATGTTGTCGAGAGAAGAAAGAGCTTGCTGCATGGCGGGATAGCAGCGTTTGGACGCGGCTTCCTGGCTCATGCGCACAAACGCGGCGCTGATAAGGGTCTGCAACTCCGGCTCGCGCTCGATGGCCAGCTGATTTCCCAGACGGCGGATGGATTCCATGAGCGCGCTGCCGTCGCCGCTGCCGTAAAGTTCGGCAAGGTCGGAAAGACCGATCGCTGTGGTACGGCGCGCCTCGGGAGCCTCCAGCGCGATGCAAGCCGCGTACTTCATCAAAATCTCGTTGACGGTTTTCAATTCGCCGCGCCGGAGCATGTCCTCGAGGAAAGCACGGACGTTGCGCGGAGGGACACACCAAGCCTCATCGGAGGTAAGGACTTCCTTCTTGTTTTCTTCGGGCACCTGCTCCCAGAATTCCTGGTCGAGGAGTTCGGTGTAGGTCTGCACCGAGAGGCCCGCCTGGGCCATCATTTCTTCCTGCGAGCCGAGAATCTTGCGGAGAGCTTCAATCTCCGAATTCATGCGGTCGAGGAGTTGCTTGACGGCGTTCACGCGGAGTTCGCCGCGCTCGTAACTGTCCAGCGCGAAGCGGATGGCCACGTGTTCGGCTAGTTTCAACAACATGGGCTTATCCGCTTTTTCCGAGGGCGCTTGCGCCGCCAGTCCTGCGAGGGCCTGCTGCAAAGTGAATTGTGCGCGGACGGGCATGGCGCTCAAGCGCGACTGGAATGTCGGAGCGTCCATTTTTGCGTCGGGATCTTTGCGAGACTTCCCGAGCTGCGCGAAAAGGCCGAGCATCGCGCGTACGTCTGCTTCTTCAACAGCAAAGCCGCCGCCACCTGTGCCAGGTCCGGTCGCCGTTCCCCCCGGCGTACCTGCCAGAGCGCCACCGAGAGTGCCGCGAGGAAGGAGTGCTGAAGCAGTCAGCCACTTGCCAGGTGCTGCGGCGTCTCCGCCGCCAGCAACTGAGCCAGTTCCCCCGCCCGGGCCACTTCCGCCACCAGGTCCACTACCTCCGCCCGAGCCGCCAGCCCCGCCAAGTCCAACTCCTCCGCCCGTTCCTGTTCCGCCAAGTCCCCCGGATCCGCCGACGCCTGTGCCTCCCGCGCCTCCAGATCCTTCGGCACCGGAGCCGCCGATGCCGACTCCACCGTTACCAGAAGCGCCACCCGCGGCGCCACCGGATCCAAAACCGCCGCCCGTGCCTGAACCACCACCACCGCTCTCCCACAGACTGCCAGACTGGCTTGCTGTGCCAGAACCTCCGCCGGAGCCGTGGCCACCCGCGCCGGTTCCGCCGCCACCAGGAACGCCACTCGATCCACCGCCGCCAGGACCGAAACCCGGGCCAGTTCCGCCGCCACCTGCCCCGCCGCTACGGGAGCTTTCCGCAGCGAGAATCATCTGGAGAAGCTTGTTGGGGTCTTCGAAGAAGTCCCTGAATTTGTCGCCCTGCGCGCCGAGCGCTTTGGCAGTGAGTTGCGCGGCAACCTTGATTCCGGCAACGGAGGAATCCTCCGCGACATAGCGAATCTCATTGATCTTGATGCTGGTTTCACCGGCGAGCGCGGATTTCAATTGTTCCGCGAGAGAGGAAGGCTTTGCGTTGCCGCTGGGAAACGCGCGCACGAAGCGGGCAAATTGGGGTTGCGTCAAAGTCGGTGAGAAATGGATGCTGGCAATGCCTGAGCTCATCAGCATCTGCGCGAAGCTCTTTTCACCGGCGGACGCGCCAAGCGGCACGCCGTCCAGCAAAATCTGGTTGCCGGAAGCGCCAAGCAGCAGGCCGCTCCCTACGCTCTCATCGAGCGCACCTCGGAGTTCTTTCCACGCAGTCTCAAACTGCGCCGCCGTTCTCACGTGGCCAAATTCATAGAGCCGCGCGAACTTCAATAAAATGTTCAGGCTGCGGACAAATGCCCGCGCGCCCCCACGCGATTCGGGACTCATGCTATTTCGGCGAGGAAGCCAAGCCTCCCCAGCTTTCTACTACACTAGAGACGTCGGGCGCTAGAGACAAGCGTCACAACGCCTTCTGTAACCTTCTCAATAACAGAGTGTTGCTGGAGAGGGTACTAAGCTGGAATGTCTATCCGGGGGCAAACGTTGCGTCTTACCTCAATTCCGGAATACCTTGTGTTGCTCGGCGCAGTCGCTCGCTCTACAATAACCGAGAAGTGAGTAGATTGCCTTCCCTCGCCGGGGCATCCGCCGGGAAGTGAATAGATTGGGTGGAAACGGAAAAAATCGGCAAAGCCGGAAGAGATTAATAAATCAAAATGTCGGAACAGTCCCCACCTGACCGCTACAAACCGGATATGCCGCAAATACCGGGAGTTTCCTCTCCTGGTGCGGGCCGCGGCCCTTTGAGCAATCCCGCAGTACGCATGGTGGGGATCCTCTTGGCGGTCTTGCTGGTTGTCTTTATCGGGGCGCGCTGGTTACTCCGCCCGAAACACGCGGAAGCTCCTCCGGCGGAGCCGCCTCCCAAGATTGAAGTGCCCTCGCCCGCGCCCGACCCGAACGCGGCGCTTCCGCATGCCACGGAACAGGATCCCGGCATCGCCACTGTTGTAGAACTGGCGCAACCCTGGTCTTCCAAGCAGTTTTTTATGCGCAACGGATTGACCGGAGAGAACGTGCCGGCTCTGTTGATTCGCTTGCCCGGGGGCTCCGCGGCACAAGAGAGCGGCTATTGGGCTTTCTCGCTCAACGCTCCTTACGGAAATTGCCAGATCGAGTATGTGACGGACATCGAGAAGCTGAAGAACGATTATGATTTCCAGGCCGCCAAGCATCCCATGGTGGGTAACCCTTGCAATCGCACGGTGTTCGATCCGCTGAAGCTGACGAATCTTCCCGGCAATGTCTGGGTGCGTGGGGCAATCGTGCAGGGTTCGGATCTGCGGCCGCCGCTGGGTATCGAGCTGAAAATTAAAGGAAAGAGTATTCAAGCTATTCGCATGGAGTAGTTCTCTCTCGAGATTCTTTGGCGCATCTCCCCTTTGATTTCTTTTTGCTCTTTTTTTTCAAGTTGCTTGACAACACCTGCCTTGGCCAGATAAAGGTCATCTCCACCATGGAGAACACATTGATGTCCACGAATTTTGTCACTTCGCGGCGGCGATTTCTGCAAAACGCTGCCGCGGTTTCGTCTCTGGCGCTCGGGCCAGGAATTAAGCCTGTTGCGGCGGGGCAAGGGGCTCCGTCAGCGGACTTCTCCGCTCTGGAGCCGTTCGGCGAGCGATTGAAACCCATCACCGCAGAGGAGTTTCGCGGGCGATTGACGCGCGCACAGCAGCTCATGTCCGAGCTGAAGCCGAATTTCGACGCACTGTTTTTTGCGCCGGGAACTTCGCTCTACTACTTCACCGGGATTCACTGGGGATTGAGCGAGCGTCTTGTCGGGTTGGTCCTGCCGCGCTCCGGCAAGCCTGTGCTTGTTTGTCCGGGGTTCGAGGAAGGGCGTTTGCGGGAGCAGTTGCGCTTCCCTATCGAAATTCGGGTTTGGCAGGAGGACGAAAGTCCAACGAAGCTGGCCGCCGGTGCGCTCGCGGAGCAAGGAGTTCGAACGGGCCGGATGGGCGTGGAAGAGACTGCTTATTTCACGTACTCGGATCACCTGCGCGCGGCTGCGCCGGGATTTGAATACGTTTCCGCCGATCCTGTGACGATCGCTTGCCGCGCACACAAATCCCCGCATGAGCTGGAGCTCATGCGCCTCGCTTGCGAAGCCACTCTTGACGTTTACAAACCTGTGTTCGCGGCGCTTCGTGAAGGAATGTCGCAGGAGGATATCGCTCATCTCGTCGAAGCCGGTTTTGCAAAAATGGGTTTGCGCGGAGGGGCGCTGGTTTTGCTGGGGGCTTCCGCGGCACTGCCGCATGGGACCAAACAGCCGCAAAAGCTGAAGGAAGGCGACGTAGTTCTGGTTGACGGCGGATGTGGCGTAGATGGCTACGCTTCCGACGTCACGCGAACAGGAATTTTCGGCAAGCCTTCGGACAAAATTGCGAAAGCGTATGAGCTTACGCGCAAAGCTCAGGATGCCGCTCTGAATGCCGCCCGCGCTGGACACTTGTCGGGCACGGTGGATGACGCAGCGCGTGCGGTCATCGTAAATGGCGGCTATGGTCCCGGCTACAAATTTTTTACGCATCGGCTGGGACACGGCATCGGGCTGGATGGCCACGAGCATCCTTATCTGGTCAAGGGGAGCACCACCAACCTTGAAGCTGGAATGACTTTTTCAAACGAACCCGGGATTTATGTTATCGGTGAGTTTGGCATACGTTGCGAAGACGACATGGTGATCATGGCCGACGGACCTGCGCAACTGCTGACGAAAGAGTTCCAGGTTTCGTTAGAAAAACCGCTGGGCTGAACGGCGAGCTTACCAG
Organism: Candidatus Acidiferrum sp.; assembly: GCA_035313865.1. Taxonomy (GTDB): domain Bacteria; phylum Acidobacteriota; class Terriglobia; order Acidiferrales; family UBA7541; genus Acidiferrum. The sequence continues at coordinate 31,436 of DATFZY010000081.1, read as the reverse complement.
CCCCGGTTGAGATGTTACGAAAGACGTCGGCGAGGATGCCCCTACGGGGCACACCAGCGCTACCCTCGATCGGCGAGCGCGAATCTCAGGCGGATCGCCTTTGCGACTCGCAGAACTGGACGATGGTATGTTCCGCCCAGAACCTGGCTACGCCGCTCTTGTTTGAAATAAAGCCGCAGTGGCCGCCGTGCTCCGGAGTGAGGAAACGAATCGCGGGGTTCTGTTCCGGCTTGGCGAGCTGGAAAAGCCCGTAGGGCACAAACGGATCATCCTTCGCCGTAATCATCAGCATCGGCACGCGAACCTGTGCGACGAGCCGTTTCGCCCCCACGGCGTCGTAATAATCCTGGGCATCCTTATAGCCAAAATGCGGCGCCGTAATCTTGTCGTCGAACTCGCGCACGGTGCGCACGGTGCCGATCCCATTCTGCGAATAGCGGTCAGGGAAAAGCTTGGCCTTTCGGGCGTAGCGAGCCATCAGGCCCTTTACAAAATGCCGCTGGTAGAAATAATTGTCGAGGCGTTCCAGCGCGTCGGCGCATGCCCCGAGGTCCATGGCTGGGCAGACCACGCACACGCCCCGCAGTGCCTTCGGCACAGCTTCCGCGAACTCGCCTGCCATCTTGGTGACCAGATTCCCGCCCATCGAATACCCCGCAAAGAAAATCTGCTCAAACCCGTCCCCATTCGCCAGCTCTTCAAAAACCGCCCGGTAATCGCCGCTCATCCCGGAGTTGTACAGCGACGGCGTCAACGTTTCCGTGCCGCCGCAATTGCGCTGATTCAGTCGCACGGCGTGATAACCCAAGCGAAAGGCCTTTTCCGCGATGCCGCGAGCGTAATTCGATTCGCTGGAGCCTTCGAGCCCGTGCACGATCACAACCACCGGAGCGCCGCAGCGTTTTCCGGGCTGCCAATGGCAACGCCCGAGAATCCGCGACTCCGCGTCCACTTGAAACAAGCGGTCTTCCGCGGGCGGCAAGTCAAAACGCCTGCGCGCAAACGCCGCGGCGATGGTCATGGCGTGCCCATTTTTCAGCAGGGCATGCGGCTCAAATTTTCCCGGTTCCCAAACCATGAATGCACTGTAGAGCAGGCATCTGCGCCAAGCAAGGCGAGGAGGTTGGTACACAGAAATGGGCTAGCCGGAACCTTGTTAACACTCGCGCTTCCCTTCGCGTCAACCTACCCGACACGCTGAGAGGAGACTAACCATGAAACTTCGATTCTTGACCGGCGCAATTCTCGTTTTGACCCTCCTGGCCGTTTCACCTCACATCTTTCGCGCGCAGTCTTCGTCCTCGGGGTCCGACCCCTATCTGACCGCCCACGAATGGGGAACCTTCACCTCCATCGCCGGCAAGGACGGCAAGGCAGTGCAATGGCTGCCCCTCACAGGATCAACGGACCTTCCCTCTTTCGTCGAGCATTTCAGCGGCGTCAACTTCAAGAGCGGGCTGCTCGGCACGGTGCGCATGGAGACGCCAGTCCTCTACTTCTATACAAACCGCGAGACCACCCTCTCGGTTCACGTCTCGTTCTCCAAAGGCTTTATAACGGAGTGGTACCCTCACGCCAGCCGGGTCTACCCCATTGTGGCTGTAGCTCCGAAATATGCAAATTTCAGTGATTGGAACCTCTACCAAAAGCACCCTGACGGGAGCATCGACTGGGAGTCCGTGCAGGTGCAGCCGAGAAACTCCGCCGATTTGCCGCGCGACAACACCACGAATCATTACTACGCCGCTCGGCAAACTGGTTCCAGTCCCCTGCAAATCAAAACTTCGACCGGCGTTCAGACGGAAAAATTTCTTTTCTACCGCGGCGTTTCCACGTTCTCCGTTCCGGTTTCTGTGAAAATTAATGCGGACGGCAGCGTTCTCGCCGAAAATCTCACCGAGCCGCAAATCCGAAAGGTGCTCTATTTCGAGCGTCGCGGCGACAAGCTGGGATTTCGCATCGCCGACCCATCCGGGCCGCAGGTGGCTCTCAATCCACCCGAACTCAACTCCGACATGGATTCCCTCAAGCAATCCGTCGTGGAGATGCTGGTCGCCGAGGGCCTCTATCAGGACGAAGCGCAGGCCATGTTTGAAACCTGGCGCGATTCCTGGTTCGAGGAAGGCAGCCGTCTGCTATACATCGTCCCGCGCCCGTTCGTGGACGCCATTCTGCCGCTCACCATAAATCCAGCCCCGGCCCAGATGGTTCGCGTGTTCGTGGGACGCCTCGAACTCGTCACGCCTGCAACGCAATCCGCCGTCGAGCAAGCCCTCGTAGCTTCCGACAATGCGACTCTCAACCGCTATGGCCGCTTTCTCGCTCCTATCGTCGGCGTGTTGATCGCCAACGAAAAGAATCCAACCCGCAAAGAGCAATTGCAGAACTACGTGAACAATTTCTTCGCCACGCAAGTCATGCAAAGCGCGAAAAAATAAGCCGGCGGTGGAGCTTGACCTGCATGCTTGAAATAGCTATCCTTAATAGCTATGAAGGTTAGCGTCGCGGATGCCAAGAACAACCTGCCGAAACTGATCAAGGTCGTCGAAAACGGCGAGACAGTCACGATCTGCCGCCGCGGCAAAGCTGTCGCCGATATCGTTCGCACCTCCAACGGCGGCGAAAAACCCAAATTTGGCACCTCAAAGGGAAAAGTCATTATCCATGACCCGGATTGGTGGAAGCCCATGACCGACGACGAGGTCGAGGCCTTCATCGAAGGCCGTTACTGAATGCGGCTGTTGCTCGATACTGTGACGTTCATTTGGGCTTATGACGCTCCGGTTCGCCTTTCCGGTCCCGCGATGTCCGCTCTTGCCAATCCAAAAGCTGCTCGCGAAATCAGCGCTCTATCGTTTTCCGAGATAGCAATTAAACAGGCGCTAGGCAAGCTCACGTTTCTCAAACGCGACGTCCTCGATGGCGTGGCCGATTTGCGGCTGCGCGTACTGCCCTATACCGCGGAGCACGCTTTGCATCTGTTTGACCTGCCTCCTCACCACAGCGACCCCTTCGACCGGCAGATAATCGCTCAAGCGCTCGCCGAAGACATCCCCGTTGTGACCGCGGATCGAGTGTTTGGTCTTTACGCCGGCCTCAAGATCATTTGGTGATTGTTCTGCGCCTTAGTTTCGGAGGTTCCACCTAGCAGCCCAGCTTGACCGCAATCCCCTTGCCCCCTACAATAGAAGTTTCACAGTGATTGATTTTTGCAATCTGATGAATCCATTTGACGGCCCAGCGGGCACCCGCTGGGCTGCGCTGTTTTAGGGCGCAAAATCCAGATGCGAGGTTGGAATGATTGACGGTCCGATTCCCGAGGGTCTTACTTTCGACGACGTGCTGCTTCTGCCCGGCAAATCCTCGGTGCTGCCGACGGAAGTAGACACGCGCACCTGCTTCACGCGCCAGCTCGCCTTGAATATTCCGCTGGTTTCCGCGGCCATGGACACCGTCACCGAATCGCGCCTGGCCATTGCCATCGCGCGCCAGGGCGGCATCGGCCTCGTGCACCGCAACATGCCCATTGACCGCCAAGGCGAAGAAGTCGACCGCGTCAAACGCTCGGAAAGCGGCATGATCGTCGACCCCGTCACCATCTCGCCGGACATCACCCTCCGCCAGGCCCTCGAAATCATGACCAAGTACCGCATCTCCGGCCTCCCGGTCACGCGCGGCATGCGCCTTACCGGCATTCTCACCAACCGCGATTTGCGCTTCGAGAAAAATCATTCGCAACTTGTCGGCTCGGTGATGACCAAGGACAATCTCGTCACCGTCCCCGTGGGCACGACGCTCGAAGAAGCCGAGCGCATCCTCCAGCGCCACCGCATTGAAAAACTCCTCGTCGTTGACCAGGACTTCAACCTTAAGGGCCTCATCACCGTAAAAGACATCCAGAAAAAACTCGAATATCCGCGCGCCGCAAAAGACGATCAGGGCCGCTTGCGCGTCGGCGCCGCCGTCGGAGCAACCGGCGACTACCTCGAACGCGCCGTCGAAATGTCCAAAGCCAAGGCCGACGTCCTCGCCATCGACACCGCCCACGGCCACACCTCCCGCGTGATGGAAGCCATCGCGGCCATCCGCAACCGCCTTCCCGAAGTGCAACTCATCGCTGGAAACGTGGCGACCTACGAAGCCGCGAAAGATCTCATCAGTCTCGGCATCGACGGCCTGAAAGTCGGCATCGGCCCAGGCTCGATCTGCACGACGCGCGTCGTCACCGGCGCCGGCGTCCCCCAAATCACCGCCATTGTGGAAGCCTCGCGCGCCGCGCAAGGCACCGGGGTTCCCATCATCGCCGACGGCGGCATCAAGTATTCCGGCGACATTACGAAAGCCATCGCCGCAGGCGCGTCCTGCGTGATGATCGGCAGCCTCTTCGCCGGCACCGAAGAATCCCCCGGCGAAACGATTCTCTACCAGGGCCGCACCTTCAAGTCCTACCGCGGGATGGGTTCGATGGGCGCCATGGACGCGGGCTCCGACCGTTATGCAACAGTCCAGGACACCGATGAACGCGGCAAATCGGTTCCGGAAGGCGTAGAAGGCCGCGTGCCCTACAAAGGCTCGCTCGCCGCACTGACCGACCAGCTAGTCGGCGGCCTGAAAAGCGGAATGGGCTACGTCGGAGCGCCAACGCTAAGAGAACTCACGGAAAAAGCACGCTTCGTGCGCATCACGGCCGCAGGCCTCCGCGAAAGCCACGTTCACGACGTCATCATCACCCGCGAAGCGCCAAACTATCGTATGGAATAGCATGGAGTGCGGGAGCCTGCTCCCGCCTTTCCGGCCAGACCCCGTTAACCCTTCTTGGAACCGCAACCAATCGGTCTCGAAAAATTAATCCGAACCAAGCTAAACTAAAAGTTCGCATCGGAGACCAAGCCTTGTCCGACCCGCAACCCTGGCGCAACTCGCGACCCGCCCCGCAACTTGACGAAATGCAGCCCCGCCTGCGCAAACTTTTAATTCCCGCGTGGTTCCGCGCCTGGTGGCCCGCTCTCGCCTGGGCCTGCGTCATCTTCACGCTTTCCACCGATTCCTTCTCCTCCGAGAACACCGCCACGCTTTTCTCCCCGGTCGTGCACTGGCTCCTCCCTCATCTAACCCAGGGGCAGTTCAATTACATTCATCACATCATCCGCAAAAGCGCCCACTTCACCGAATATTTTATTTTCTGTTTGCTCATCTATCGCGCGGTCCGCGGCGAACGCAAAGGCTGGCAATGGACCTGGGGCATCGCCGCCCTCGCCGTGGCCGCCGGCTATTCCATCATGGATGAAGTCCATCAGGCCTTTGTCGCCAGCCGCACCGCCTCGCCCTACGATTCTCTGCTCGACTCCATCGGCGCCTTCTTCGCCTTCGCCGTTCTCTGGCTCTGGTTTCGGCTGCGCAAATCCACTTCGCCGATTTCCTGAGCAAGACTCTTCCACCGGAGACCGCTGGTTAAATATTTCTAATAATCCATCCGAAGATTTTTTTGCTGTGTCGCTCCGAACTCTTCCTTAGCTGCCGATAATAACCAGTAGGCTCCTGCAACACATCCATTTCGCTTCAAATTACGTTGTAATAGTTGAGTAGAGTTACGCTGGATCGAGCGACAGCCTATGCTTACTGCCTTCAGAACCACCCTGGTGACGCTCCTGATGCTCGCCTTGGCCATCCCCGCATCGTTGGCCGCTCCTCCACCGGACGCGCGGCCTTACGTTCTGGTCGTCTATGCGGACTGGTGCCCTTCCTGCCAGCAATTGAAACCCGCCCTCGCCCGCCTGAACGAGGAATATCGCGACAGAATTCGCTTTGTGCGCTTCGATATCACTACGGAAGAGACCGCCGCGAAATCCAAAGCGAAAGCCGAAAAGCTGGGACTCTCCGATTATTACGAGAAGAACCACGAAAGAACATCCGTGGTCATCATCCTGGATTCTTCGCGGCACGAGGTTTTTCGCACCGTGAATGATTACGCCGTCGAGCACTACGAAACCGTCTTGAATCAGCAGTTGTCAGCATCCCACCAATAATCCGCTCTCCAGCTCCGCGTCAGAATCTCGCGCCGGCACTCTCAACCATCCATCTCGCCGGCAGTTACCTTCGAATTTTTTGCCGCCGCACCGCAGCAGTGATACTTTGCTTACGAACAATCGCGCCCGTGCGCGCGTCAAAATATGAAAGCGAAGAAGCCGCCAATTCTCCAATATGTCTGCCTTGCGCTTCTCTTCGCGCTCGCTTCGGCCTATCTGATTCGCTCGATGATCTACGCTTTTCCGACGTATTTCGGCGTCACTGCAGCCCAATACCCGTTCACCGCGGACTATGTGAAAGGCCAGCCTTCCCTGCAATTTGTCATCAGCTCGGCGCGGCAGGCCGGCCTGCAAAACAATGACATCTTGCTTGCGGTGAATGGCCGCCCTCTCACGGGGCTCGCCGTTTACGGTGAAGCGATTCGTGCCTCGAAACCGGGTGATCCGCTCCGTATCGAGTTTCGCCGGCCGGCAGAAACGTCTGCACGCTCGGTCTCTCTCCAACTCCAGCGCGCCAGTGCCCCTGGCTTCAGCTTGCCTGCCGCTTCCATCCTGGCCATCAAATTGGTGGTACCCACGTTCTGCATCCTGATCGGATTCTGGGTTGCCGCGGTGCGCCCGCGCGATCCTTCGGCCTGGTGCCTTCTGGTGATCATGCTGTTCTTCTCGGTTTACTACAGCGCCGGTGTGGAGAGTTGGGGGCCGACAGTTCGTGACGTCGCGGAAGCGTACCGCGTTGGCGTTAGCAATCTTTGGCCGCTGGCCATGCTTCTGTTTGGCGTGTACTTTCCGGAGCCACTCCCGGAAAAGGACCCTGCCTGGTGGAAGTGGTCCAAAACCATCATCATCACCGTTCTGCTGATATCCTGCGCAGCGAACGTCATTGCCAGCGTCGGCCAATTTGAGAACTTCGCATCAGTAGCTTCCTTGTACTCCTTTTTGGACCGCTTCGGCATAATCGACTTCCTCCTTGCGTTTGCCGCTATCGGTACGTTCTTTTCCTCCATTTCCGTCAAAATGGGCAAGGCCGTCACGCCGGACGCCAGGCGCCGCCTCAAGCTGCTCTACACGGGCTCCAGCATCAGCATGGGCCCGGCGTGCGTTCTGTTCGTTGGTCAGAACATCAAAGGCGGGCAGCTCGAGCAGATTTTCCCGGAATGGTTTGTGTTGTCCGCGCTGACGATGATGCTTCTTTTTCCCATCACTCTGGCCTACGTCATCGTCGTGCATCGCGCGATGGACGTACGAGTGGTGATCCGCGAAGGTCTGCAGTACGCATTGGCTAAAGCCGGCGTTCGCGTTCTCCAGGTGGGGATCGGCGCCATCGTCCTGGCTGTCGCCATCCAGCTTGCCCTCGATCCCCAGCGCAGCCGTCCACAGAGGTTCATTCCCATCGCCTTCGGCATCGCCATCGTCGTGCGGATGCGCAGCGGCGCCGACCGCATTCGCCAGTGGATCGACCGCCGCTTCTTCCGCGACGCCTACGGCGCCGAGCAGATTCTCGAATCTCTCAGCGAAGAGGTTCGCACCATCATCGAGAAGCACCCCTTGCTGGAGCGCGTCGCCACCAGACTCTCCGAATCCCTGCATGTTCCCCGCGTCGCCGTTCTTCTCGAAGAAAACGGCTGTTACCGCCCCGCCTTTGCTCTTGGTTATCCTGGCGGTCTCGACGCCGGCTTTCTCGAATCCAGCATGACAGTTCGTCAACTCAAGCGCGAAGCAGTGCCTGAACGCATCTTTCTCGATGACGAGAAATCCTGGGTCAACGGCCCGGGCATCCCCGAAGAGGAACGCCGCCAACTCGCTACTCTTCAGCCACAAGTTCTTCTCCCGCTCAGCGTGAAAGAAAAACTCCTCGGCATCATCAGCCTCGGCGAAAAACGCGCTGAAGCACCTTATTCCGGCAGTGACCTTCGCGTCCTAAAATCCGTTGCCGCGCAAACCGCCCTCGCTCTTTCCAACGCCGAACTTACCTCCGCCATCGCGCACGAAATCGCTGGCCGCGAAAAGTTAAACCGCGAAATTGAAATTGCCCGCGAAGTCCAGGAGCGCCTCTTCCCGCAGCGTTTGCCGGGGATTGCCAGCCTCGATTATTTCGGCCTATGCCGAACCGCTCTCGGCGTCGGCGGCGACTACTATGATTTTCTCGCGCTCCCCGACGGCAAACTCGGCGTCGCTCTCGGCGACGTCTCCGGCAAAGGCATCGCCGCCGCGCTCACCATGGCCAGCCTCCAGGCTTCGCTCCGCGCCGACGCCATGCGCGCCGGCGACGATATCGCCAGCCTCATCGCTCGCGTCAACAACATGGTTTACGATGCTTCCACCGAAGATCGGTACGCCACGCTCTTCTACGCGCAATTTGATCCCACGACGCGCCGCCTCAGCTACGTGAATGCAGGTCACTGCCCGCCCATCTTGTTGCGAATCAGCGCCGGCGACGCCTTCACCATCGAACGCCTCGATAAAGCCGGCGGCACAGTCGTCGGATTGATTCCCGAATGTTCTTACGAACAAGCCGGCGCGACTCTCTCGCCCGGCGACCTGCTCGTGATCTACACAGACGGCTTCAGCGAAGCCATGAATCCCCAACTCGAAGAATGGGGCGAAGAACGCTTAATCGAAGCCATCAAAGCCTGCAAAGGCCTCTCGGCAAAAGAAACCATCACCCGCATCATCCAATCCGCCGACGCCTACGCCGCTGGCGCGCCTCAAAGCGACGACATGACCCTCGTAATTCTTCGCGTCCTAAAGTAGAATAGGCACTCCTGCCTGTTTTCTTTTCTGCTTTCTCTCCTCTGGCGCGTTATTTTCCCTTTCCCTTCACGGCCTTGTTCCACCCCACGCCTAAACCAAAAACTTCGCCAACGGCTCCCAGTAATTCGACTTCCACCCCGCGGCAAGATGCTCCGCGGTCCCCGACGGAAACCCGGCATGATCAAACACCAGCTTCGTCCCGTCGCCCTGCTCCATCAACACGAATTTTGCGATCGAATAAGCCCCCTCAGGCCACGACCCCGCACGCCAGACCTGTACAATCCTCTCCCCCGGCACCAGCTCGACCTGCCGCCCGCTAATATATCCGCCGTACGTGCTGAACACGCTCCCCGCCTCGAGCCCCATCGTCGTCGTGCCGTCCTGCACCATCTTCGTCTTCATCGCCTCGCTCAACAGCACGACTTTCTCAAACTGTTTGCCGTCCGTCAGCGCTTCATACACCCGCTTCCGGCTCGCCTTGAAAAACACCTCCTGATGAATGGCATCGTTGTTGTGCGAAATCCCATCGCCAGCAGCCTGTGCGCCCGCCGCTTCAAGATCGCCGGCAACCACGATGGCTCCTCCACCCAGGCCCGCGACCGAAATCATCGAAGCCACGCGCCGCGAAAACTCTCTCCGTCCAAACATATTCGAAAGCACTCCACCCCGCTTGTTCATCATCATCCTCCGGATCCAAATCTCAGCTTCGCCCGCGGGTTCATCCCGCGCACCTGCATCGAACCATCTTCGTAAAATATGTTCAACATAATATTTTCCACCGGCCCAACATCGTGGTAGAGATGTCCCAGGAATCGTCACGAGGAGCGTCTATGCCCTACCCCGCAGGCCACCGCGCGGAAGTAAAACGAAAAATCGTCGAAAGCGCCCGCAAACTCTTCAACCGCCACGGCTTCGACGGCGTCTCTCTCCACCAGATCATGTCTGGCGCAGGCCTCACCCACGGCGGCTTCTACAGCTATTTCAGAACCAAAAGCGATCTCTACGCCGAAGTGCTCGGCTGCTTCTTCACCGACCCAAACTGGAAGAATTGCTGGGAAGGCGTTGAAGTGGATTTAACCTCGTCCGGCGCCGGCGAACAGGTCATCCGCGCCTATCTTTCCGACCAGCATCTCGAAAACGTGGAAAACTCCTGCCCCATGGTCGCTCTTCCCAGCGACGTAGCCCGCAGCGGCCCTCGAGCCAAGCGCGCCTTTCAAACCGTCTTTCAAGCCATGGTCGACGTCCTCAACCGCAGCCTCCCCGATGCGCGACGCACACCGCGACCCGCCGCGTCTCAGGCCACAGCCCAAGCCATAGCCGCCCTCTGCGTAGGCGGCATGGTCGTAGCCCGCGCCATCTCCGACCGCTCGCAAGCCGACTCTCTTCGCGATGCCTGCATGTCCATCGCCCTGAACCTTGGCGGCTGGCGCCACCAAGCCAAATCCAAAAACGGGAAACCCAAAGCCAACGCCGCGATCACGCAAAAAATTTCCTATCGCCGTGCGAAAGCAATCTCCGCCACGGCAGCCAGCTGAGTTTTTAGCTCAGGCCATCCGCCGAGCTCTTCGCCCTCAACAGAGAAGTTTAACTATCTGTGGACGCTGGGGACGGGGACGCTGGGTGCCGAAGCCTCGGTGTTATGGCTGCGGTTTTCGACTTTTCCCATCCTCTTCGCGGGTGCGCAGCCCTGTTGTACATAGACGGGTGCCACCCGCTTCGCGGTTTTTTCGCTTTAGCTCGACCCCTGTCACCCACCAAATTCGCACCGTAGACGACAACTCGCTTACCACTCGCCCCCTTCCCCAATCAATCTCAATAAATCCCTATTGACAAAGAATATTGTCAATGCTTCAATCTCTTCGCCACCATGCTTCCCGTCGAAGTCATCCACGATCCCGCCGCCGCCACCGTGGCCCTCGACCCAATTCGCTCTCGCGTCCTCTCTGAACTCTCCGAGCCCGCCTCTGCTGCCATGCTTTCCGCCCGCCTCCAGATTCCCCGCCAAAAACTCGGCTACCATCTTCGCGCCCTTGAATCTCACGGATTCGTGCGCATCGCCGAAAAACGCCAGTGGGGCGGCCTCACCGAAAGCCTGTTCGTCGCCAGCGCATCATCTTATATGGTTTCGCCAGCTGCGATGGGCCCAGTCGGCGCCGACCCCGACGCCCGCGGGGCCGATCGCCTCTCCGCCGGCTACTTGGTCGCGCTCGCTGCGCGGATCGTGCGCGAAGTTGGCGATCTGCTTCGCCGCTCCGCCGAACTCGACAAGCGCCTTCCGACGCTCTCCGTCGACACAATAATCCGTTTTCGTTCCGCCGCCGAACGCGCCGCTTTCACTCAGGAGTTCGCCGCTGCCGTAGCCGCACTCGCCGCCCGCTACCACGACGAATCCGCGCCCGGAGGCCGGCCGCATCGGCTGATCGCAGTGGCCTACCCTCTTCCGCAAAGTTCCGCACAAACAAAAAATAAGGAGCACTAAATGCCAATCAAAAAAGAACCCAACGGACGCCGTTCCATCCAGGTCGAAGTGGAGGTTCCGGGCACGCCCGAAGAAGTCTGGCGCGCCATCAATACTTCCAACGGAATCTCCTCGTGGTTCGTGCCCACGAAAACAGAAGAACGCGTCGGCGGCAAAATGTCGCTCGACTTCGGCCCCGGCATGGAATCCGACTCCACCATCACCGCCTGGGATCCACCGCATTATTCGGCCAAGCAGGGCAGCGAGGACGGCTCGGGAGCTCCCCCGATGGCCTTCGAGTGGTTTGTCGAGGCGAAATCCGGCGGCACCTGCATCGTCCGCGTGGTGCAAAGCCTGTTCGCCGATACGGACGACTGGGACAATCAACTCACCGGCACTGAATCCGGCTGGCCCACCTTCTTCGCCATTCTCAAACTGGTCCTCACGCATTACCGCGACCAGCAGGTCCACGCGATTCACGAACTCAGCTTTTCTTCCACCCCTGCTGACAAAGCGTGGGATGTCCTGGCCACCGCGCTCAACCTCACTAACGCAAACGTAGGGGACCATCGCGCCTCTCACCCCGGCGTACCTCCCGTCTCTGGAACCGTTTTCCTGGCTGGCCACGAGAAGTACAATCAGCTGCTCCTGCACGTAGACCAACCCGCCCCTGGAGTCGCCTTCCTCTATGCCATGTCTTTCGGCGGTTCGTCCATGACCGCGGTCAATTTCTACCTCTTCGGGCCAACGTCGGAAGCGGCAGTGACGCGCGATCAACCTCAGTGGCGCGCCTGGCTGGACAAGCATTTCCCGGCCCCAGCCACCACCGCCTCATAAGTCGAGTGCCGCGAGCTAGCTTCTTCGTGGGAAACGCGGCGCGCGCCAGTAGCACAGGCACTTCTGCCTGTGCGGTTTTGGCCTCGTTTGAACTGCTGTACGGTTTGGACGCTGGAAACACGGGAAGTACGGGACGTTTTCTGCTACTTGGAGGAATTATGAAATTCAGACTATGGACACCTTGTGCGATTGTTCTAAGCTTCGCGCTGGGGATGGTTTTGCAATCGGCGCGAGGATCGAGCCAGGCAAAAGACGCCGCCAGGGTGACAGGTGTGGGCGGATTCTTCTTCAAAGCGGAGAACCCGGGGAAACTGGCCGACTGGTATCGCACGCACATGGGAATCGCGCTCATCGCAGCGGGCAAATCAGAACACGCGCCGCAATTCTATTCGTTTCATTGGCGCGAGAAGGACCATCCCGAGACCGTTGGTGCAACGGCATTTTCGATTTTCCCGACGACCACGAAATACTTCGAGCCCAGCACCGCTTCTTTCATGATGAATTTTCGCGTCGCGAATCTCGAGCAATTGCTGGCGCAGCTCAAGCAAGAGGGCGTAAAAGTCAACGACAAGATCGACGACGAATCCAACGGCAGGTTTGGGTGGGCGATCGACCCGGAGGGCAATCGCATCGAGCTTTGGGAGCCGAAGGGCGAGTGATTCGGGCGGCCTAGCCTGCGGAGAGGCTGGAAGCCGTTACTCGACAACAACGATGGTCGTAGCATGATGCAAATTCATCGCATCGCGATACTGGCTCCCTTGGCGGTGGGCGCGGTCGCCGTCGTCTGCACGATCATGATTCATGCGCTCCCGCTGGGCGCGACGATCGGTTTCGTCCGCCGCGAAAAAAAACTCGGCCGCGCAGGCAAGAACTTTTGGGTTGACATGGGAATCGTGGCCCTCGCCATTTTGTACGCGATGGCGGCACACCTGGCGGAGATCGCGTTGTGGGCAGTACTGTACCTAATCTGCGGAGAATTCACAGACTTTGGAACCGCATACTACCACTCAGCGGTCAACTACACGTCCTTAGGCTACGGCGACCTGATTATGTCGCCTGCATGGAGATTACTCGGGCCACTGGAAACGGCGAATGGAATGCTCCTTTTCGGGGTTTCGACGGCAATGATTTTTGCTGTCATTCAGCGGTTGGTGGAAGCCAGATTTGTGGATCTGAAGGACTGACCCAGCCTCGCAGCCTGAACCTAGGTTCTTGGGTCGGGTGCCCAGCCTCGATTTTTGAGGCTGGGTCTTGATTCTCTCCTGGCGGGCGGAGCCCTCGGACTCAAACAAAAAGCCCACTCCGAGATTCGAAGCGGGCTTCTGGATTTCTGTTGTTTGAAGGCGACTCCCGCAAGATCCAGGACTCGGCGACGGCTAGCTGGCCGCTTCGACCGGCTCTTCCTTCTTGGTCTTTTCCTTCTTCTCTTTTTTCTTCAGCTCGTAGCCGACGATCTCGAGGATAGCTACTTTGGCTCCATCGCCAACGCGAATGCCCGCGTGAATGATGCGCGTATAGCCGCCGGCCCGGTCAGCAAATTTCGGCGCAATCTCGCTGAACAGCTTTGCGGTCACCGCCGGCGTCATGATGTACGCCGCCGCTTGCCGCCGCGATTGCAGCGTGTCGCGCTTTCCGAGCGTGATGATCTTCTCCGCCACGGGCCGTGTCGCTTTCGCGCGCGTCAGAGTGGTCGTGATTCGCCCATGCTCGAACAAGTTCGTCACCAGGTTCCGCAGCGTAGCCCGCCGGTGCGAAGGATTCCGTCCAAGTTTTGATCCAGAATTACGATGCCGCATCGTCTATCCTCTTTACGCTTAAATCTTGTACCCGGCCCGCTCTCGCAAACGTCCCGGAAAAGTTTTTGTAGGCCAGCCGTCGCGTCGTACCAACTCCGGCTTCTGCTCTTCGTCTGTCATCCTGAGCGTAGCGAAGGATCTCTCTTAGGTTCTCGATTGTCGGCTGTCAGCTGTGAACTGTCAGCTTTTCTCGCAAGCCCAGGTCGAAAGTTGAAGAGTTCTTGTTGAACTCTTCAACCTTAAACCTTGAACTCTCTTACAGCCCGCCGCCAATCGTATCTTCGCTAGGCGGCGGCGCCGTCTGGCTCGGCAACGGCGGCCAGATAATCCGGCCGTGCTCGTCGAACTTCATGCCCAGGCTGAGGCCCATCTTGGTCAGTATTTCCTTGATCTCGTTGAGCGACTTTCTGCCGAAGTTCTTGGTCTTCAGCATTTCGTTCTCGCTCTTTTGCACGAGTTCGCGGATCGTCTGGATGTTCGCGTTCTTCAAGCAGTTGTAAGAACGCACGGAAAGTTCCAGCTCTTCCACGGAACGGTCCAGATGCTCGAGGCGCGGATCGTTGGCAATTTCCTGCGGCAGCTCCACCAAGTCCTGCGGCTCTTCAAAGTTGATGAAGATGCTCATGTGATCCTTCACCAGCTTCGCGGCCAATCCGATGGAGTCCTGCGGCGTGATCGCGCCGTTCGTCCACACTTCAATCATCAGCTTTTCGTAATCGGTCATCTGTCCAAGGCGCGCTGCTTCCACGGCGTAGTTGACCTTGCGCACCGGCGAGTGAACGCTGTCCACCGGGATGTACCCGATCGGCAGGTCTTCGTCGTAGTTGCGGTCCGCCGTTACGTAGCCGCGGCCGTTCTTTACGCGCATTTCGATTTGCAGTTTGCCGCCTTCGCTGACCGTAGCGATGTACACGCTCTTGTCGAGCACCGCGAAGTCCGCGTCTTCATCGATCTGCGCCGAGGTTACCGGCCCAGGGTGATCCACGTTGAAGAAAATCGTCTTCGGCAGATCGGTGTTGAGCTTGATCGGTACCTGCTTCAAGTTGAGGATAATGTCCGTCGCGTCTTCGACCACTCCGGGAATCGAGGAAAATTCGTGCAACACTCCCTCAATCTTTACGGCGGTGATCGCAGCGCCTTCAATCGAGCTCAGCAGCGCGCGGCGCAGCGTGTTGCCTACGGTCGTGCCCCATCCGCGTTCGAACGGCTGCGCGGAAAATCGCCCGTACTTTTCGGTCAGCGATTCCAGCTCAGATGCAAGTCGCTTCGGTTTCTGAAAGCCCTTCCACATCGTGTTCCTTCCTTCTGGGACCGCACCAGCCGGCCCCCAAAAACTGTGGCGTTTTACGCCGTATCTGCTCTACTCCGGCGCCCCCGCGCCGGGGTTTGTTGTTGTATAGCGCCGGGCTTTAGCCCGGCACTCGTAGGGGAGGGGCTTGCCCCTCCCTCTTTTATTTCGAATACAACTCGACGATCAACTGCTCGTTGAACGGCGGTGTCTGCACGTCTTCGCGCTTCGGCATCGCAACGACCTTGGCTTTGAACTGCTCGCGGTCCTGTTCGAGCCACGGTACTGCACTCTGGCTCTGCGCCACGTTTCGAGCCTCCAGAACCATCGCGTTTTGGTGCATCTTTTCTTTGATGGCGATTTCCTGGCCCACGGTCACGAGGAACGAAGGGATGTTGACCTTCTTCCCGTTCACGCGGACATGGCCATGCAGCACGAGCTGCCGCGCCTGAGAACGCGATGACGCCAATCCTGCGCGCCACAGCACGTTGTCCAGACGCCGCTCGAGCGTGATGATCAGGTTTTCGCCCGTCGGACCCTTGGTCCGCACAGCCTTCTCGAAGTAGTTACGGAACTGCCGTTCAAGCAGGCCGTAAGCGCGCTTCATCTTCTGCTTCTCGCGCAACTGTAATCCGTACCCCGCAACCTTGGGGCGCCGCGACTGCCCGTGCTGTCCCGGAACGAAGTTGCGCTTCTCAATCGCGCACTTCTCGGTGAAGCACCGCAGGCCTTTCAAAAATAGTTTCTGCCCTTCCCGGCGGCATAGGCGGCAGACTGCATCTCGGTGTCTTGCCAACTTTTCTCTCCTTTAACTCAGGTGACGACCGGTTTACAGGTTTGGCGACCCTTCTTCCCGGTCCATCTACTCTGTTTCCACGAACCATGAGACTTCGCAATGCGAAATTTCATAACTCGCTTACTGCAAAATCAAACGCGGCGGCGCTTCGGAGGACGGCAGCCGTTGTGCGGAATCGGCGTAACGTCCTTGATCAAAACTATGTGCAGCCCTGCCGCAGCCAAAGCGCGCACGGCGGACTCGCGTCCCGAGCCCGGCCCTTTCACGCGAACTTCGACGCTCTTCATGCCGTATTGGTCGCGCGCCACGCCCGCCGCAGCCAGCGAAGCCTGCTGCGCGGCGTAAGGCGTGCCCTTGCGCGAGCCCTTGAAGCCGATGGCGCCCGCCGAGGACCAGCACATCACGCGGCCATCCGAATCCGCAATGGTGATCTGCGTGTTGTTGAAGGTCGCCGCCACGTAAACGATGCCGTGCGGGACGATGCGCCGTTCGCGCTTCTTCTTGAACTCTTTTTTGCGCTTCGTTGCCGCGCCCGGTTTCGCCGGTGCTGCTGTCGCGTCCGGCACCGCGTTTTTTTGTTCCTTTGCCACTTGTTGCTCCGTTTCTCGGTGTTGAGTGCTTGCCTTGAGGGGTCCAGCACGCTGGACCCCTACAAGGTATCAGCCAAAGCCTGAAGCAAAACTTGTTAACCCTTCTTGCCGGTAACCTTCTTCTTCGCCGCCACTGCGCCGCGCCGCGGACCTTTTCTTGTGCGCGCGTTTGTGTGCGTGCGCTGGCCGCGCACCGGAAGATTGCGGCGGTGCCGGATTCCGCGGTACGCCTGGATTTCAATCAGCCGCCGGATGTTCATCTGGATCTCTTTGCGGAGATCGCCTTCCACGCGGCCTTCTTTTTCAATTTCCTGGCGAAGATGGTTCACTTCATCTTCGGTCAGGTCCTTGATCTTTTTCGTGTGATCCACGCCGGCTTTCGCGGCCAGCTTTTTTGCGCGCTCCTGCCCGATGCCGTAGATCGAAGTCAGTCCGACCCAAAGGCGCTTCTGCGGCGGAAGGTCAACACCTGCGATGCGTGCCATTCTCTCTCCTTAACCCTGGCGCTGCTTGTGCTTCGGATTGGAGCAGATTACCCGCACCACGCCGCGCCGGTGGATCACCTTGCATTTGTCACAAATCGGTTTTACCGATGCTCGAACTTTCATTGTTGCTCACTTCCTGAAGGGCGGGTCTAAAGACCCGCGCCTACATTGCCTTGCTTCCTGCGGTCGTCCTCAGAAGGACGACCCTACAACTGACTTGCCGCGGCCCGCCTCCCCGTTAGGGGCAATTACTGGCAGGCCCTGCAAACCAGGGGCATTAGATGTTGCAGCCCCTTCCAAAGTCGCAGGTCTAAAGACCTGTGGCTCAAAGACTTAGCCGCTACTTGTAGCGGTATACGATTCGGCCTCGCGTCAAATCGTAGGGGGAGAGCTCCACGGCTACCTTGTCTCCCGCCAGAATGCGGATAAAGTTTTTGCGCATCTTGCCAGATACGTGCGCCAGCACTTGATGCTTGTTCTCCAGTTCAACGCGGAACATCGCGTTTGGCAGCGGTTCAATGACCGTCGCCATGACTTCTATGGCGTCCTCTTTAGGATTGCCGGAGTCTTTCTCTTTTTTCTCGCGAATGGGTCTCGCCATAATCTCCTGCGTTGCCAGCGTGCCGGTTAAAACCGGTGCGCTGTGATGCTTACTGCTTGCTTCTTAAGACGGGCACGGCATGCCGTGCCCCTACAAAATCAAAAAGCCACAAAACCTTTACCACGACGGGCCGGTTGCTTCTTTCGGCCTCGTCAGGATCCACGGGCCGTTGGCCGTGATTGCTACCGTGTGCTCGAAGTGGGCTGAGGGGCTGCCATCGGCGGTTTCCGCCACCCACTCATCCCGCATCCGCACTGCCGGCTGGCCCGCGTTCACCATCGGCTCTACGGCGATGACCATGCCTTCCTGCAACCGCGCGCCGCGCCCTTCTTCGCCGTAGTTCGGCAGGTTGGGCTCGTCATGCATTTTGGTGCCGATCCCGTGCCCGACAAACTCTCGCACCACCGAATAGCCGTGCTGCTCGACCCAGCTCTGCACCGCGTGGCCCACATCGCCGAGGCGGTTGCCGGCGCGCATCTTGTCAATCGCGCGGTCCAGTGATTCGCGGGTGACATTCAGCAGCTTCTGCACTTCGGGACGAATCTTCCCGACTGGAACAGTGACCGCCGAATCCGCGAAATACCCGTCCACTTCCATCCCGAAGTCAATCGAGACGATGTCGCCTTCGCGCAGCTTCCGTTTCGGCGACGGAATCCCGTGAACAATCTCGCTGTTCACCGACGTACACAGCAAACAAGGGTAGTCGCGGTAGCCCTTGAACGCCGGCTTGCCGGGCTTGGCGGCGATTTTTTCCTCGGCAAACTTCTCGAGGTCCATCGTCGTCAACCCCGGGCGAACCATGTCCCGGAGCGCCGTCAAAGTCTCGTAAACGATCAGCCCTGAGCGGTGCATCTTTTCCAGCTCTTCGGCACTGCGCAGATGAATCGCCATCGTTTCCGCTTGCTGCCCTTCCACTAGCCCGTTAATGCGTGCCGCGCGCGAGGTGCAAAGTCTTCCAGACTGCCTGTTCGACTTCTTCCACGCTCTTCGCGGCGTCCACGTCGTAGAGCAAACCCAGCCGCGTGTAGTATGCAACGAGCGGCGCCGTCTGTTTCTCGTACGCTTTCAGCCGGGGACCGACAATTTCTTCCCGGTCGTCCGGCCGCTGCACCAGTTCTCCGCCGTCGTTGTCGCAGCGTCCTTCGACTTTCGGCGGCCACTCATACACATTGTAAATCTCGCCGCCGTTCTTGCACAGGCGCCGTCCGGTGATGCGCCGCAGAATCAGCGACGTATCCACGGCCAGGTGAATCACAATCGGCCGCCGGAACCCATGCTGCTTCAGCAACTCACCCAGGTAATGCGCCTGAGCGACGGTCCGCGGAAAGCCGTCAAACACAAATCCGTGCGAGCAATCCGGCTTCTCGATGCGGTCCGCAACGATCCGAAGCACCAGCGAATCCGGAACAAGCTCGCCGCGCTCCATGATCGGCTTGGCTTTTGCTCCAAGCTCCGTTCCCGCGGCGATGTGCTCGCGAAGCATATCGCCGGTCGAAAGGTGCGGCACCGAATACCGGGCCGCGAGCTTTTTCGCTTGCGTGCCTTTTCCCGCGCCCGGAGGCCCGAGAAGAATCACGGCGCGATTGAGCTCTTCCGCGGGCCGTTTTTCCGGCACCACTGGGCTCAGCGACATGCTGTTACCGCCGGCCGCGCAGCCGGCCCTTCCGAGCAAATCCTTCGTAGTTGCGCATGACCAGCTGTGCCTCAAGCTGCTGCACGGTGTCCATGGCCACGCCGACGACGATCAGCAAAGACGTGCCGCCGAAATAAAACTGCACGCCCAAACCTTTCAGAAACCACACCGGGAAATGCCGGTCAAACCACGCGCCGATTCCCCAGCCGATATGATCGAGGTGAATGCCTGCGATCATCCATTCGGGAAGCAGGCAAACGATCGCGAGATAAACCGCGCCGATAAACGTCAGCCGCTTCAGAATCTTGCTGACGTGCTCGGACGTGTTGCGTCCCGGCCGGATACCCGGAATGAAGCCGCCGTTTTTGCGCATGTTGTCGGCCAGCTCGGTAGGATTGAAAACAATCCCGACGTAGAAGAACGAGAACACCAGAATCATCGTGATGTACACGACGGTGTAGAGCGGTTCGCCCCACTGGAGGCGTTCCTTGATGGTGTTCAAAAACGCCCATCGAGTGCCGAGCATCAGAGCGGCTGTGGCTGGAAACGCCAGCAGCGAACTCGCGAAAATCGGCGGAATGACGCCGCCGGAATTCACACGCAAAGGAAGATAAGACGATTGCCCACCCATTACTTTGCGTCCGATGACGCGCTTGGCGTACTGCACGGGAATGCGCCGTTGCCCGCCTTCCACGAAGACAATGAAAGCCACAACGGCAACCATCAAAACAACAAGAAGAATAATCACCAGTCCGGTGAATGGCCCCCAAGCGGCCGTGCTGGCTTTGACCCGCAAGTCGTCCACGGCGCGAGGCAGGCCGACCACGATGCCGGTAAAGATGATGAGCGACATGCCGTTGCCGATGCCGCGCTCGCTGATTTGCTCGCCGAGCCACATGATGAACGCAGAGCCGGTCGTGAGCGTGAGGATGGTCATCAAAACAAAGCCCGGACCCGGATGGTAGACGAGCGACTGGCCGCCCATATTAGTTGCTTCCAGAGTCTCTGCGATGGTCGTCGACTGAATCACGCTCAAAACAATCGTCAGATAGCGTGTGTACTGCGTGATTTTGCGCCGGCCGAGTTCGCCCTCTTTTTGCAGGCGCTCGAGGTACGGAAAAACCACCTGCATCAATTGCAGGATAATGGATGCCGTGATGTACGGCATGATGCCGAGCGCAAAGATTGTGAGCTTGCGGAAATTGCCGCCGCTGAAAAGGTCGAAGATACCCAGAACGGAGCCTTGCGCCTGATTGAACATCTGCGCGAGCACATCACTGTTAATGCCGGGCGTGGGAATATGCGCGCCGATGCGGTACACGCCGAGCAGAGCCAGCGTAAAGAGCACGCGGGTCCGCAAATCCGGGATGCGGAACATGTTCTTGAGAGCTTCGACGAATCGTTTCATACGGTTATCCTGCGATTCCCCGCTACCTTACGACGTTTACGCTACCGCTACGACCTCAAACGTGCCGCCTGCTTTGGTAATCTTTTCCTTCGCCGACGCGCTGAACGCATGCGCGTGAATCGTCAGCTTGGTTGTTAGCTCGCCGTCGCCCAGGACCTTGATGGGGTCCGTGGCGCGGCGGACGAAGCCATGCGCGCGAAGCAGCAGCGGCGTTACGGTTTCGCCTGCCGGAAAAACGTTCAGTTCTTCCAGGTTCACCACCGAATAGGTTACTCCAAACGGATTGTGAAATCCGCGCTTCGGCATGCGGCGATGCAACGGCATCTGGCCGCCTTCAAAACCGCGCCGGCGCGAATAGCCGCGGCGGGATTTCTGGCCCTTGTCGCCGGAACCGGACGTTTTGCCGAGCTTCGAGCCCATACCGCGGCCGACGCGCACCTTGCGGTGCCGCGAGCCTTTCGGCGGGTGCAAATTCGAAAGCGTATATGCCGTCTTCGGCTTGCTCGATTTTGTGGAGGCCTTGCGGCCGCCGGAAGCTTTCTTTGCCATCGCTCTACTCCACCACTTCCACGAGATGCCGCACCTTGTGGATCATGCCGCGAACGGACGGCGTGTCTTCGCGCTCGACAACCTGGTGCATGCGGCGCAGACCGAGGCCGCGAATGCACTGGCGCATGTCATCGGTGCAGCTGATAAAACTGACGACCCACTTGATCTTCACTTTGCCGCCGGCATTTTTGCCGATGCGCTCGACGCTGGATTTTTTTACTTTTGTGCTGGCCATTAGTTGCTCTCACCCGCGGCTTTTTGGTAGCGGCCGCTGATTTCGTCGACAGTCTTGGAACGCGTTTCGGCCACTTGCGCAACGTCTTTGAGGCCGAGGAGCGCGGCAAACGTGGCTTTCACCACGTTGTGCGGGTTCGACGTGCCGAGAGACTTTGTGAGCACGTTGTGAATGCCCGCGACTTGCATCACTTTTCGCACCGGGCCGCCGGCGATAACGCCAGTGCCGTCCGGAGCGGGCTTTAGCAGAACTTGCGCGGAGCCGTAGCGTCCGAGAACCTGATGGGGAATGGTGCTGCCCTTGAGGTTCAGCTTGATCAAATTCTTTTTGGCCTGCTCGATGGCCTTTTTGATGGCCATGGGAACTTCGCGCGCTTTGCCCATGCCGAAACCGGCATGGCCGTGGCTATCGCCAACGACAACGAGCGCGGAGAAACTGAGATTTTTGCCGCCCTTCACGACTTTGGTGACGCGGTTGATGGCGATGACGTCGTCTTTCAAGTCGGACGGATTCACCTCCAGGAGCCTGCGTACCGCTAAACTGTCTCGCAAAATTTGCTTCGACATAGGCTTAGAACTGTAACCCCGCTTCCCGCGCCGCATCGGCGAGCGCCTTGACGCGGCCGTGATACTTGTACCCGCCGCGGTCGAACACTACTTTGCTGACTCCGGCAGTCTTGGCTCGCTCGGCAATGGTTTTGCCGATCACTTTGGCTGCCGCGATATTGCCGCCACCTTTGAGACCTTTTTTCGTTTCGCCGTCGACCGAGCTGGCCGAGACGAGGGTTTTCCCCGTGAGGTCGTCGATGACCTGCGCGTAGATGTGGCCCAGAGAGCGGTACACGCAGAGGCGCGGACGCTCCGTGGTGCCTTCGACGCGCTGGCGAACGCGTTCGTGAACGCGAAGGCGGTGAAGATTTTTCGATAGTTTGCGAACTCTTGCCGATGCCACTGTTTCTTCTCCTGAAACTGAAACTTACACAAAACCTGAAAACCTTAAGACGAGCACGGCATGCCGTGCCCCTACAAATTCGTTTAGGCGGTGCCGCCTGCCTTGGCTCCGGCTTTGCCGGCCTTTTTCTTCAGACGTTCGCCGGTGATACGGACGCCTTTTTGCTTGTATGGATCTGGCGGACGCAGCGCGCGCATATCCGCGGCGACCTGACCGACTTTGCCTTTGTCCGCGCCGCTGACCACGATGTGCGTCTGCTTTTCCACCGTGACCTGGATTCCTTCCGGAACCGGGAACTCGATGGGGTGCGACTTGCCGAGAGCGAAGGCCACGATTTTGCCCTTGAGCTCGGCACGGTAGCCGACGCCAACGATGTCCAAGTCCTTCTTGAAACCTTGCGTGACGCCGGTAACGGCGTTGGCTACGAGAGCGCGAGCGAGGCCGTGCAGCGCCCGGCGATCTTCGGTGTCGCGAATCGCCGTGAGCACGCCGTCCTTTTGTTCGAACGTGATGCCGTGCGGCAGCGGTACCGTGAGCTTGCCCTTCGGGCCTTGCACGTCCACCTGGCCGGCCTGCAGGCCGATTTTCACGCCTGCGGGAACTGGAATTGGTTTGCGACCGATACGTGACATCTGTTCGTCCTTGTCTACAAAAACTTTGAACGGCTACAGCCTCGAACCTTTTTTACAGCCGAGCGGGGCAAGCCCCGCCCCTACGAAGACAACTACCAGACTTCGCAGAGAATTTCGCCGCCTACCTTTGCTTTGCGGGCGGAGCGGCCGCTCATTAGGCCTTTTGGCGTCGTTAAAATATTTATGCCCAAGCCGCCTACGACCGGGCGGATTTCCATTGCGCCGAGATAGCGGCGCGAGCCGGGCCGCGAAATGCGCTTTACGCCGGTGATGACGCTGCGGCGGTCCGGAGTGTACTTCAGGAAAACGCGGAGAATTTTGCGCGTCTTGTTTTCGTCCACCATCTTGAAGGTCGAGATGTAGCCTTCTTCCTTGAGGATGCGGGCGATTTCCGTCTTGAGCTTCGACGCGGGCACGTCCACGCGCTGGTGCTTGGCGGCGGTAGCGTTGCGAATGCGCGTCAGAAAATCGGCGATGGGATCCGTTTGCATAGTTCTCCTAGTGCTCTTACCAGCTGGCTTTCACGACGCCCGGAATTTCTCCCTTGAGCGCCATACCGCGGAAACAGATGCGGCACATCTGGAACTTGCGAATGTAGCCGCGCGCGCGGCCGCAGACGCGGCAACGGTTGCGAACGCGCACCTTGAATTTCGGCTTTTTGTGCGTCTTGGCGATTTTTGCGAGACGTGCCATTTATTGCGCTCCTCCAGGAACGCGCAGGGGAACTCCGAGACCTTTGAGAAGTTCGCGGCCTTCCTCGTCGTTCTTTGCGGTGGTGGTCAGGGTGACGTTCATGCCCTTGATCTTGTCCACGCGGGTGTAATCGATTTCCGGAAACACGAGCTGATCCTTGAGGCCGAGCGTGTAGTTGCCGCGTCCGTCGAAGGCGCCCGAAGGCAGTCCGCGAAAATCGCGGACGCGCGGCAGAACCACGTTGCAGAGCCGGTCGAGAAACTCGTACATTTTTTCGCCGCGAAGAGTGACCGCGCAGCCGATGGGCATGCCTTTGCGGATTTTAAAGTTCGCGATGGACTTCTTGGCGCGCGTGATGATCGGTTTCTGGCCGGTGATTTGGCCGAGCTCGACGGCCGCGGTGTCCAGCAGCTTGGCGTTTTGGCTGGCTTCGCCGAGGCCGATGTTCACCGTGATCTTCGACAGTTTCGGAACGGCCATCTTGTTGTTCCAGTTAAAGCGCTTCATCAGCGCGGGCACCGTTTCGCTGCTGTATTTTTCGTGTAGTCGCGTCTTCATTGCTCTTCTGTTCCTTGTCTTTTGCCTGACGGTCCCTTACTTATCGAGCCCCTACTTATCCAACGTTGTGTTGCAGCGCTTGCAGACACGCACTTTCGTTCCGTCCGGCAGAATGTTGTGGCCGGTGCGGGAATGCTTGCCGCAGCTGGGGCAGACGATCATGACGTTCGAAACATTGACCGGGCCCTCTTTTTCGACGATGCCGCCCTTGATGTTTTTTCCCGGGTTCGGCCGCGTGTGGCGCTTGATGATCGAAGCATGCTCGACCACCACGGAATTTTTCTTGGCGTTGACCGAGAGCACGCGCCCCGTCTTGCCCGCATCCTTGCCGGCGATGATTTTGACGTTATCGCCCTTGCGGATGCTGATGGTGTGCCGTTCGGCTCTTTCGTGTCGCAGTGTCATTGCTTACCAAACCTCCGGAGCAAGCGAGACAATTTTGGTGAACTTTTTGTCGCGCAACTCTCTGGCCACCGGGCCAAACACGCGCGTTCCCACGGGTTCGCCGGCATCGTTGATCAAAACCGCGGCATTGTCGTCAAAGCGGATGTATGTGCCATCCCTGCGACGCCGCTCTTTCCGCATCCGAACAATCACGGCCTTGACGACCGTGCCCTGCTTGACCTGGCTTTCCGGTGTAGCTTCCTTTACCGACGCGGTGATGACGTCGCCGAGACCCGCTTGGAGTCCGGCGTCGCCGCCCACAGGCATAATGCACATCAGCTTCCGCGCGCCGGAATTGTCGGCTACCGTCAGCCAGGTTCGCATCTGAATCATTTGAGTGCTCCCCTGTCCCGCTTAATGGGCTGACGCGTTCCGCGTCAGCACTTCCTTGAGCCGCCAGCGCTTCAGGCGGGAAAGCGGCCGCGAAGCCACAATCCGCACCGTGTCGCCCTGTTTCGCCGCACGCTGTTCATCGTGGGCGTAAAACTTTTTGGTAATGCGCACCACACGGTGATACTTGGGGTGCTGCACCAGGCGGACCACTTCGACGACGATGGTCTTTTCCATCTTCGCGCTGGTGACTTTGCCGGTGAGAATGGTGCGCTCGCCGCGTTCGTTCGCCGCCGGTGTTGCCGGAGCGGCCGGTGTTTCGGTTGTCATTACGCCTTCCCTGCTGCTTTCTGCCGCGTGGCGGTAATTTCCTGCGCGCGGAGCAATGTTTTTACGCGCGCCAAATCTTTTCTGGATTCACGCAGGCGCTTGAGCGCTTCGGCCTGGCCGGTGGAGAGCTGGAACTTCAGCCGGAAAATCTGCTCGGTCAGCTCTTTTTGCTGGGCTTCGAGTTCGTTGACGCCCGCTTCGCGAATTTTTTCAATGCGCCTTGGCATAACTTTATAAACTCCCTGCGCGAGTGATGAATTTCGTGGGAATCGGCAGCTTGTGCGCCGCCAGCTGCATGGCTTCCTTGGCAGTGGCTTCGTCCACGCCGGCCATCTCGAACATGATGCGTCCCGGCTTTACGACCGCGACCCACTTTTCCGGAGCGCCTTTGCCTTTGCCCATGCGGGTTTCCGCGGGCTTCTTGGTGAATGGCTTGTCCGGGAAGATGCGGATCCAGAGTTTGCCGCCGCGCTTGATGAAGCGCGTGATGGCTACACGCGACGCTTCGATCTGGCGGTCGGTGATCCAGGCCGCTTCCATGGCTTTCAGTCCGTAATCGCCGAATGCCAGACTGCCGCCGCGCCAGGCTTTGCCTGTGCGCCGGCCGCGCATCTGCTTCCGGTACTTCACTTTCTTCGGCATCAACATCGATTTGTTCTCGCTTCCCTAAACTCGCCGGCTGCGTGATGCGTTGCAGCCGTATTAAAACCTTATGCTGCCGCGACGGCGTCGCGTTCCTTCTGTATCTTCGAGGCGCGCTTTGGAACGTTTTCGCCCTGATAGACCCAGCACTTCACACCGATTACGCCGTAGGTCGTGTTCGCTTCCGCCGTGCCGTAATCAATGTCGGCGCGCAATGTTTGCAGCGGCAGACGGCCCTGCAAGTACCATTCTTTGCGTGCGATTTCCGCGCCGTTCAAGCGGCCGGCAACGCGCACCTTGATGCCTTTGCAGCCGAAACGCAGCGCCGAATCCACGGCTTTGCGCATGGCACGGCGAAACGCAACGCGCTTTTCAAGCTGAAGCGCGATGGACTCCGCAACGAGCTGCGCGTCGAGTTCCGGGCGGTGTACTTCCTGAATATCAATGTGCACTTCGCGCTTGGTGCGTTTCTGCACGTCCTGTTTGAGCTTGTCGATTTCCGCGCCCTTGCGGCCGATGATGATGCCGGGCCGCGCGGTGTAAATGCGCACGACGAGCTTGTTGGCGGCGCGTTCGATATCAATCGAGCTGATGCCCGCGCTCTTCAACTTATCTTTCAGCTCGCGGCGCAGCTTCACGTCTTCGTGCAACAGTTCCGCGTAGTCGCGGTCGGCGTACCAGCGCGACTTCCACGGCTTGTTGTAGCCGAGGCGAAATCCGTAAGGGTGCGTTTTCTGTCCCATAGGTCTCCTTACTTCTTGCCCTTCTTGGGGGCTGGCTTTTTGCCGGTCAAAGCTTTGCGTACGCGACGAATGGTGCCACGTGCGCCCTTCTGAGATTCCGCTTCGGCCTGATTCGCTGCAACGCGCTCCGCGGCTGCCACGTGGTGCTCGGCAACGCTTACAGAGATATGCGCTGTGCGTTTCTGGTAGCGGAACGCACGGCCCATCGGCGCGGGGCGAATGCGCTTCCAGCGCGCGCCTTCATTGACGAAACACGAAGAAACAAAGAGCTGATCCACATCGAGCGGCGAACCGGAGTCTTCCGCTTTGCGCTCGGCGTTGGCGATAGCGCTGCGGAGCACTTTTTCAATGTGCTTGCCGGCACGCTTCGGCGTGTAGCGCAGCGTCTGTAAAGCGTCCTGCGCTTTCTGCCCGCGAATCATGTCGATCACCAGACGCGCCTTCTGCGGCGACATGCGAACATGCCGCGCCATGGCGTGCGCTTCAATCGAACCGGGTTGTATCTGTACGTCAGCCATAAATTATGCCTTCGGCGCCGGAGCTGCGCCGCCTCCTGCTGGTGCTCCAGTGCCGCCTGACGGTGCCGCTCCCGCCGCCTTTTCGAGCGCCGCTTTCACGGAGTGGCCTTTAAAGGTGCGCGTTGGCGAAAATTCTCCGAGCTTGTGCCCGATCATCTGCTCGGTCACATAGACCGGAATGAATTTCTTACCGTTGTGCACGGCGATGGTGTGGCCGATCATTTCCGGCACGATCGTGGAACGCCGCGACCAGGTCTTCACCACTTTCTTTTCATTGCGCGTGTTCAGCCCTTCGACCTTTTCGCGCAGGTGGCCGTCAACAAACGGCCCTTTTTTCAGTGAGCGTGCCATCGATTCCCTATTCCTCCACTCGGCGCAAGCGGCCCCACTGCGCGCGCCGCATCTTCTTGAAACCTCTTACCGGGCCCGGAACGCGGTGCGACTTCGGGCAAAACGGGCACACAAACCGCGTGCCTTGCGCGTTCGGAATGCGTTCCACAATCACCGCCCAGCCCGGCTTGCACAGCTTGTACAGAACCGGCTCCGGCGGCGGTACCACCACTTTTCCTGCCGGGCGCAGCGGCTTGGTGCTCTTGGCTGCCGCGCGCTTCGTTACTCTCTTTACAGGACGCGCTGTCCGCTTTGCGGCCCTTCTGATTGCTGATCGCCGTCCTGCTCTTGCGTTTCGTGTTGCGCTCATCGCGTTTTGCTCTCGACCGGGCCGCTCTGCCATCACCGCCCGGCTTCTAGCGTTTGCTGCGTCACGCTGGTCCTGTTACGGGTTACGTCGTTTACTTTCGTTATTTACTTCCTGCGCTGGACGATGTTTCTGTCGGTGCGCTTGTTGTTGCGCGTCTTCTTACCCAGCGTCGGGAAAGCCCAGGGCGTTTGCGGATGATTGCCCTTCACTTTGCCTTCACCGCCGCCGTGCGGGTGATCCACCGGGTTCATGGCCACGCCGCGAACCGTCGGCTTGATACCGCGCCAGCGGGTGCGGCCGGCCTTGCCGAAGGTTTCGTTTTCGTGGTCGAGGTTGCCGACCTGGCCAACCGTCGCCATGCATTCCAGCGAAAATTTTCGCACTTCACCGGAAGGCAGCTTTACGAGAGCGATGTCGCCTTCTTTGCTCAAGAGCTGCGCCGAGCCGCCTGCCGAGCGAACCACTTGCCCGCCGCGGCCGGGATTCAGCTCGAGGTTGTGGACCATCGTGCCGGGCGGAATGTGCTTGATCTGCAGCGCATTGCCCGGAAGGATGTCCGCGCCTTCGCCGGTCGAAACGGTAGCGCCGACTTCCAAACCCACCGGGTGCAGGATGTAGCGCTTGTCGCCATCGGCGTAGTGCAGCAACGCAAGGTTCGCGCTGCGGTTCGGGTCGTACTCGATAGCCGCCACTTTCGCCGGGATGCCGACTTTGTCGCGCCGGAAATCCACCTGGCGATACTGCTTCTTGTGGCCGCCGCCGCGATGCCAGACCACGATTTCGCCGTGGTTGTTCCGGCCGCCGTGGCGCTTTTTCGGCTCCAGCAAAGCCTTTTCCGGCTCTTGCTTGGTGATGTGGCTCTTGTCCACGACGGTGATAAACCGCCGCGACGCTGTGTACGGATTAAAGCTCTTCAGTCCCATCGCTGCCTCTTACCTCTTACTTAATCTCGTTTCGCTCGCCTTGGCCCGGTGCTACAGGTTCTCCGCGTACTCGATCATTTTTTCGTCTTTGGCGAGCTTCACGTATGCTTTTTTCCAGTCGCGCCGGTAGCCTTCGCTCTGGCCGCGGCGGCGCATCTTGCCGACGTAGTTCGCCGTGCGGACCGCGGCGACTTTTACCTTGAAAATCTGCTGAACCGCTTCCTTGATCTGCGTCTTGGTGGCGCTGGCGGAAACTTCAAACACCACAGTGTGCTGCGTTTCTTTTACGCCCAGGCCTTTTTCCGTGATAATCGGCCTGCGAATAATTTGATAGTGCGGGGCAGACATGAGTTATTCCTTCCCCTTTTTCTTGGCCGGTTTTGCGGCTTTCTTGGCTGCCGGCTTTGCTTTTTTTGCTGCTGCTTTCGCTTTCGGCGCGGCTTCTTTTTTCTCCGGCTTGGGTGCGGCAGCAATTGCTGTCACGTCGGGAACGACGACCGGACGCTTTTCCGGATCGAGGGTGTGGCTCAATCGCAGAACGGCATCTTTCGAGAGCAGCACCAAATCGTGCTTCAGCACATCGTACGGCTGAAGAACGTGCGGCTCGGAAACCTTGACGCCTTCGAGATTGCGGCTGGCGAGTTCCAGGTTGCGGTTTTCGCCATGCGCCACGAGCAAAGCAGACTTGCTGCCATTCAGCTTGCCGAGCGCCAAACGAAGGTCATTGGTCTTGTGCGTTTCGCGCTCCAACACATCGAGCACCGTCAATTTTTGTTCCGCGAGCTTGGCCGAGAGCGCCGACCGCAGCGCGCCGAGCAGCATCTTCTTCGGCAGCGCGTAGCTGTAGCTGCGCGGCTTCGGCCCGTGAACCGTGCCTCCATGGCGCCACAAAGGCGAACGAATCGAGCCGACACGCGCGCGGCCAGTTCCCTTTTGCCGCCACAGCTTGCGGCCGGCGCCGCTTACTTCGCTCTTGTCCTTGGTTTTGTGGGTGCCCCTGCGGATCTCGCGTTGATACCACCGCGTCGCCTCGTGCAGCAGGTGCGGATTCACCTTCGCGCCAAAAATCGCGTCGGCCAGCTCCACCTCTCCTACTTTCTTGCCATCCCAATTGACTACGTCAACGACCGCCATAATTTCGCGTCCTTCTTAAGACTAAAAAAGCGTTAACACTGACAACGATTGCTGCGCTTACTTCTTTTTGCGCGTCTTGCTGATAAAAATGTACGTTCCGCTCGGCCCTGGCACGGACCCCCGCACCAGCAGCAGGTTTTCGTCCGTATCCACCCTTACGACTTTCAAGTTCTTCGCGGTCACTCGAGCGTTCCCCATGTGACCCGGAAAGTGCTGGTTCTTCCAGACGCGCGACGGAAACGAACTCCCGCCGATGCCGCCAGGAGCCCGGTGATGCATGGAACCGTGCGTCGAATCTCCGCCGGCGTAATGCCAGCGCTTGACGCCCCCGGCAAAACCCTTGCCCTTGCTGACACCGCTGACGTCAACCAGTTCGCCGGCCTTGAAATTCTCGACCAGCACGCGGTCGCCGACTTTCGTTTCGTCTTTCGACTCTTCGATGCGCACTTCCTGAAGCACTTTCATCGGGGCCACATTGGCCTTTTTGAAGTGTCCGGTCATGGCTTTGTTCACGCGCTGCGGCTTGACGAATTCGACGAGGCCGAGTTGCGCGGCTTCGTAACCGTCATTTTCTTTTGTCCGGCGCTGCACCACCACGCACGGACCGGCTTGCAGCACGGTGCAGCCGACGGCCGAACCGTCCGTCTCGAAAATCTGCGTCATGCCCAGCTTGATTCCGATAATTCCGTTGACTGGCATTTCCCTTTTCCCTCGTTCGCAGCGTGTCCTGATCCTTCGCGGATATTGGCTGCGTCCTGCTTCCCCTGATTTCCGATGATTCTCAAACTCAACCGCTTTTTCTTAACTCTCGCTGTCGACTTTCAATTGTCGGCTTCCCGCTACTTTGCCGCTGCGTGACCGAATGCCTTGATTTCCACGTCCACGCCCGGCGGAAGATCTAGCTTCATCAGAGCGTCCACCGTGTCCGGCGTGGGCTCGAGGATATCAATCAAGCGCTTGTGCGTGCGCATTTCAAACTGCTCGCGCGATTTCTTGTCCACGTGCGGCGACCGCAGAACCGTCCAGCGGTTGATCGTGGTGGGCAGAGGAATCGGCCCGGCAACGTCCGCGCCGGTGCGCTTCGCCGTATCCACAATTTCCTTCGTGGACTGGTCCAGAATGCGGTGGTCGTACGCTTTCAAACGAATCCGAATTTTGTCGCCTTGTCTCATTATTTATTTCACAACCCTCTCTTTTACCCAGTGGACCCGCTCCTGCCAGTCCAAAGGGGCCAATCCCGATTACTCGATAATTTCCACGACAGCGCCGGCTCCAACCGTGTGGCCGCCTTCGCGGATGGCGAAGCGCAAGCCCTTCTCGAGAGCCACTGGCGTGATCAGCGTGACTTCGCAGCTCACGTTGTCGCCCGGCATCACCATTTC
>DATFZY010000080.1:0-21834 GCA_035313865.1 Candidatus Acidiferrum sp. | reverse complement strand
TCCGCGGAAGTATTGAGAGGCGGAGGGTGCCCCAGGTTCGGTTTTTGAACCTGGGTCTTGGGGTTGACATTCTGTTCCTTGGACTTGCGACTGCAGCATTACTGCGGATTTCGCAGCAACCAATCCAGGCACTGCACCAGGGTCGTCGCTCATGAGCGCAGTCTACACACTCTCCACCATCGGCTCTCGCCAATTTCTTCACACGTTCCTGACGGGACGTTTTTCTATCAGGTCGTTCTCACGGCTTCCATAGCCGCGGTGAACGTCCCGTCCCCCCTGCCCCGGAAGGCGGCCTGCGGTTTTAGACACGGATAGACCTGCGCCACCTGCCAATCATGAGACGGGCTCTATCTGAGAATCCATACAATTTTATATACGGCAGCAAGGATTCCCAGGACTAAATAACGTGCCGCAATGGAAACGAAGCGAGAGGGGGACATGGGAGCCTCCAGCGGGAAGTTGGGGTTCCGCGAGTGGAGATTTATCGCGGAAGCCTTGCACGCGTCAAGTCATAAGATATTTACGAAACTAGCTGGATCTGAAGTTATGTCACGGGAAGACATAGCGGAGTGGAAGAACTAGTCCGAACTAAGTTCGTGTGCGCGCGGCTGGACGAAGCTCGCCAGAGGCCTGCGTTCCGTCTTATTGGGTATGTCGTGATGCCGGAACGGGAAATGTGCCGGGAGATTCGCAGATCTGGCTACGCGTGAAGCAGAGAAGTAGCTAGCGATTAATCACCGTTAGATTTACACCGTGCAATAACAATGGAAGGGCAGGTACACACGGAGACGCGGCTATTGTTGGTGAAAGAATCTCCAAAAAGAACTTCGTTAGAGCGGTTGACGAGAAGAGCGCACGAAATCGCGCAGTACCGTTACGTTGGGACCATACGCCCCAATACGGCCCGCATCCACAGGAAGCCCCAGCCGCTCGGCCTGGTCGAGATCAACCCCAGCATCATCCAGTTCAGACAGGCTGAATCCTTGCGCGGGCAACACTCTATTGATGCCCGTCGGATACACCGGCCGCGGCGGGCGGTGACGCTGCCACGGACGCCGCGCCAACTCATAAAATTGTTGCCAATCGCGTTTGTGCCACGTGGTCATCGTTATCTTTGATACTTCCTCTGTCTCCGGTTGGATGCTGGGAGCGTCCAGAAGGTTCGACTCAATCTTTACAGGCATCGCGCATCTCACCTGGGGCCCTGCAATTCACCGAAGCCTCCCTCGGGAGGCGGGCTGCCAGGCGCTCAAGATACTTCACATTCCGTGCCGCGCGACATTTTCCTTGCCCATTGTTTCAAACACGTTACCAGCCGATTTGTTTCGCAAGTCCAAATAGCAAACTGTGCAAAAAACAACTCCGGCTCGCGACCGCATTCGAACCTCCGTAATGCGCGGGATACTATACCCAATCGGAAACCCGCGCCAGCGTCAATTCGAATCGCCAACCATCCGCGTTCGAATGCCATGCCAAGCCAAGCCAGCAATCCGCCAAAAAACAGCCGAACCGCCGCGGATCCAACTCGCCGCCTAGCACTCTCACTCTAATAGACGGAATTCACCCTCAAATGTTGCAAAAATACTGCTTCTGTATTTGCACAACCGGAATTCGGCGTCATCTATCGCAAAAATCCGCCAACGGTAACGCTAACGGGCCAGTTTCGAACTGGCCCGCAACCAAAAATACCGCCGCCGATTCGCACCGGCCGAATTCAGGGGGCAGTTGGAGCAAACACCACCGTGGATTTGCTCAGAGATTTATTACAGAACATCAAGGAAGGATCAAACCGGCGCCGCAAGGAACAACAAAAAAATGCGGCGTCATAGGAATGTCAGAGAAAGCGGCCTCCTAATGGAGTTGGAAGAAAGCGCGGCCCCGAAGGGCGAGCGCGCCTCTTCTCAATCGTAAGAGCAATATTTACCAGCGGTTACCGCGGTCGCCGCGATCCCCGCCGCGTCCACCACCACCACCGCCGCGCCCGCCACCCCCTCCGCCGTGCCCTCCTCCATGCCCCCCTCGCCCTCCGTAACCACCCCCTCCTCCGCCGCCGCGCCCTCCGCCGCCTCCACCGCGTTCCGCTTGGGGGCGAGCTTCGTTGACCACCAGGTTCCGTCCACCGAAATTTTGGCCGTTCAAGGAGTTAACGGCGCGATCGGCATCTTCGTCGTTTTGAACTTCGACGAAGGCAAAACCGCGCGACTGTCCCGTGAAACGGTCACGAATGAGATTGACACCCGAGGGAGTAACACCCACTTGCGCGAACCATTCCTGAAGCTGTTCTTCCGTCGCGGAAAACGGAAGATTGCCGATGTAGAGCTTCTTCACCTGCCCACTCCTTCTGCCCGGAACCCAAGTAAGAGTCGCGGAGCGCGCTGAAGAACGCATTCGAACACGGGCAGCCAGGGAAGCCGAGCCACCGCGGGGGCGAGACCGGCGCTTCAGCGGTCAGAGGCATGGTCTCGAAAATTAACTGCATTTGCAACCGGAAATAGTCTGGGCGCGGGTGCGGGAGACTTAGGGGTCGGTCAAGCGATTCGAACTGTTATAACCACGAGCGCGGTACCTCGGTTGGGTGAGGTAGAACGGCGGCTGGGGAAGTACAACGGCGGCTGGGGAAGTACAACGGCAGCGTTCGAATAGTGGTAGGATGCCGCCGATTCCGTTTCCAGCAGGAAAAAATTATGCGCGGCACGATGATGGATTTTCCGCTGACGCTTCCAGCGATTCTGGAGCGATCGGACAAGCTATTTCGGCGCGTCGAAATCGTTTCGCGAAAGCCGGACCGCTCGATCGTTCGAACGACGTATGGGGATTTTTATCGGCGCGCGCGGCGACTGGCAGATGCGCTTACCAAGCTGGGCTTGCGGCCCGGCGATCGAGTCGCTTCGATGATGTGGAATCATTCGGGGCATCTCGAGGCATTTTTCGGAGTGCCTTGCGCGGGCGGAATACTGCACGCGCTGAACCTCAGGCTGCATCCGCACGAAATTGCGACGATCGTAAGACACGCAGGCGACCGCTTTTTGATTATTGACGATTGCCTGCTCTCGACGTTCGAGAAAATCAGCGCGCACGTGGCATTCGAACGGATGATTATCGTGCCGAACGGCGGGGGCGAAGCCCCGGAAGGATCACTGAAGTACGAGGAGTTGCTTGCTGGAGCGAGCGACGATTTTAGCTATCCCAAGCTCGATGAAAATGATGGCGCGGCGATGTGCTACACGTCCGGGACCACGGGGAATTCAAAAGGCGTCGTTTACTCACATAGGGCGCTGGTTTTGCACTCCTTTGCGGAGCTGGGCGTGGATTCTTTTGCGATCAGCCATCACGACACGGTGCTGCCTGTGGCTCCGATGTTTCACGCGAACGCGTGGGGATTGCCGTATTCGTGCGCGATGGCAGGCGCGCGGCTGATTCTTCCCGGTCCAAATGTGGATGCAGAGAGCGTGCTGGACCTGATCGAACAGGAGCATGTGACGGTTGCGTGCGGCGTGCCTACCGTTTGGCTTAGTGTGCTTTTGGCGCTTGAGAAAAATCCCGGACGGTGGAAATTTAATTGGCCGATACGGCTAGTGGTGGGCGGAACGGCGCCGCCTGAGCGGCTCATGCGGGCGCTGGATAAGCACAATCTGCACATCCTGCACCTTTGGGGAATGACGGAGACGACCCCGCTCGCCACAGTTGGCAAACTGAAACGGCACATGATGGATTGGACGCCGGATCAGCAGTACGAAGCGCGATCCAAGCAGGGGTGGCCCTCTCCGTTTATTGAGTTGCGCGTGATGCGGCCGGAGGGCCCGGAAGAAAAAAGCGTAGAGGCTCCGCGGGACGGAGTTACCCCGGGCGAACTCGAAGTGCGCGGGCCGTGGGTGGCGGCAAGCTACTACAATGCGCCGGACCAGGTGCATCGGTGGACGGAAGATGGCTGGTTCAAGACCGGGGATGTGGCGACGATTGATGAGGAAGGGATCGTCAAGATTGTGGACCGGGCCAAGGACCTGGTGAAGTCCGGCGGGGAGTGGATCAGCTCGGTGGATATCGAGAATACGTTGATGGGGCATCCGGCGGTGAAGGAGGCAGCAGTGGTCGGGGTGCCGCATCCGAAGTGGCAGGAGCGGCCGCTGGCAGCAGTGGTTTTGAAAGATGGGGCGCAGGCTACTGCCGAGGAACTACGCGCCTTTCTGGCTCAATCTTTCGCCAAGTGGCAACTGCCGGACGCGTTCGTGTTTCTTGACGCATTGCCGCGCACGTCAGTAGGAAAATTCAAGAAAACAACGTTGCGCGAGCAGTTCGCCAACTGGAATTGGGAACAGTAATCGCGCTGCTGCCGGATGGGCGCGGCCCGCGAAGGGAGAATTTCAGCTAACCCTCTGCAAGGCGCGCTGTACCCCATCGCGAACGACATCCCCGTATCTCCCCTGGGGTAGAACGCTCATTTTGCTGCTCGCCAATTCGTAGAATTTCCCGGCTTCGTCTCTGTGACCGAGATCCTCGTGAGCCTTTCCCAGATTCAGATACAGAGATGGGTAAAAACCCAGGACTCGCTCGTCTCCGACGGCATCAGCGCGAGCGAGAGCGATCTGGTTCCAGCGCAAGGTTTCCTCAGCTTCCTTCTGATGGCGCGCAACATAGTGCGCAGCGATGCTGGCTTCAAAGTCGTCAGTGCTTTGCTCCCAAGCTTGTGAGAAAAACGCGAGAGCGTCGCCGTTCCGTCCATCGGATTCGGCTTTCATTCCAGCGACGCACAATCGAACGATGGGATTGTCTGGATCCATGGGTTATCTCATCCCGGCGTAAAGCAAAATCTTCAAAATTCGGATGCCCGCCCAATATATACCAGACCGTCTTTGCCGCCGCGACCGAGTGGCTGGGAGCATGTTCGTATAGAATTCCTGTGCTCCTCGGCGCAGCGCGGTCGTGCGCTTTGTAGCCCGATGCGGCAGACCTCGATGAAACAAGATCTTCTAGAGCTGGTGCAGGGACGGCAAGGACACTTCCAGTTCGAGTCCGGGCATCATGGGGATTTGTGGCTGCAGTTGGAGGCGCTGTGTCTGCATCCTCGCGAAATGCAACCGTTTGTTGTTCGACTCGCGGCGGCACTCCGGAAATACGAAGTGCAGGTCGTTTGCGGGCCGCTTGTGGAGGGCGCTTATGTGGCGTTGCTGGTTGCGCTGGAACTTGGCTGCGATTTTGTTTACGCCGAACGGTTTGCGAATCCGTCGCGCGAAGGTTTTTTTCCAGTTGAGTATCGGCTTCCGAAGGCGTTGCACGGCGCCGTGAAGGGCAAGCGCGTGGCGATTGCGAATGACGTGATCAGCGCTGGTTCGGCGGTGCGGGGAGCGTTTCGCGATTTACAATTTCTTGGCGCGGAGGTTGTGGTTATCGGAGCGCTTCTTGGGCTCGGCGATTCCATTGATAGATTCGTGGCTGAAAAGCACGTCGCGCTCGAACTTCTGCAACGAATGCCGCACAACTTGTGGGCGCCCGAGGAGTGTCCGCTTTGCGCGGCAGGCGAGGCGATTGAAATTGCGAGCAATTCGTAAATGGGGGGAAGTGACGAGTGGCTAGTGGCGAGTGACGAGTGGGGAGCGATGGCGGGAAGAGCGGGCGAGGTGGCGCTGGTCGAGGGCTTGGCGGATGAGGGTTTTGATGACGGCCTGCCGGCTGATGTTGAGCTCTTTGGCGGCGTTTTCCAATTCTTCGAGCATGGCGGCGGTGAAATCGACGTTGACGCGCTGGATGGGCTTCATCATCTTGCCGGAGTTGGAGAAGAAGCGCGACACGTCCTTGCCGCGGTCGGCCATGCGGGCGATAGCTTCTGCGGAGAGAGTTTTTTTTCTAGGATGCGTTTTCTTCATAGAGCTTCCGTTCCGCCGGAGTGGCTTTCCAGAGAGTCACGAGATGGTAGAACTCCCCTTCGGTGTCCTCGCGGATTTCAAAAATGACCGAGTACAGGCGACCGCCTACCCAGCCGATGGCGCGATGCTGCACAGGAAAATCGGAACGCTGATCGGCGTAGTAGGGATGAAAGAAAAGCTCCTGCACTTCCTCAAAACCGATTCCACGTTTTGGATTGCGGCGGAGGCTGCGGCTCTTTCGCTCATCGAAGTGGAATCGCATGAGGTATAACAGTTATACCATAGAAATCCGGAAAAAAACGGAGAAAAGTCGAAGACCGCAGGCTTAGGAACGAAGCGTGCGGCACCTGCGGGCTGGCAAAATCTTAGGTCAGCAGCGAGGATGAACCGAAAAAGGGGCCCACGCTTTGAAAACCGAAAGCGTAGGCCATCCATGAGTTAAGGAGCGGTCACCCGCCTCGAAAGCAAGAGCTAGGAGTTGAAGCGAAACCCGCACCCTGAAAACCGCAGGGATGCGGCACCCATCAACGGCCCTGCGGCACCCGGCACGCTTCCTCGACTGGATCGTTAGCATTCTTGGCATAAAGAGTGTCGATCTCACAGAACACGATCCTGACATCCGTCGGCATCGGTTCCTGCGGCATACCTCTCGACCAAGGGTTTATCAATCGAAATTCGACTGGGCCTGTGTTTGTTTTCATACGAACTTGAAGTTCGTCGGACGTATCAATGTAAACGTAATATGGCCCCAGCTGCGATCGAAAGAGGCTTTGATCGACCGCATTCAAGGCGTGCTGAACCTCAGAAACAACGTTGGCACTTACCGATCCGGTATGGCGCTCCGAAGCGGGGAATGCTTTCCACTCGTCCCATTCAATTTTGCCGCCCTCAGTGAGACGCACAAACAGGCGCTTCGCTTCTTGACCCATGCCGTGATGTACCCAAGTTGCCTCAAGCACAACTACTGGAACAACAGCCGTTGGTCGAGCACAACCCGCCATCGCGCCGACAGCACCCATCCAAATTAGGATCAGTTGAATGTATTGCAGAATGCGTAACATAGGCGAGCTTAGGATAACACGGCTGGTTCCATGTCGCGGGCGGACGGGGCCACCACTCGGATTCCTGCAAGGCTACATTCCGGTCAAAGGGTGTACGCGAAAATGGCGCTGAGAACCGTTCTGAAGACCCGCCGCTACATGGCGCTGGCTTCGCAGCGTGGATCCTTGATTCTACACATACATATGTGTAGGCTGCTGTGTGGGGTAAGCGGGGATGCCTTCCAATCTTGCCATTGATGACCGGTTGCTGGCGGAAGCGCAGAAGGTGGGGCGGCACCGGACGAAGCGCGAAACGGTGAACGCGGCGCTGGCGGAATATGTGCAGCGGCGGAAACAGCAACGGCTGCTGGGTCTATTTGGCACGATCGATTTCGATCCGGCGTATAGCTACAAACGCGAACGCGGCGGCAAACGCCGGTGAAGGTGCTGGTGGATACGTCGGTGTGGTCGCTGGCGCTGCGGCGGAAGAGCGAAGCGCTAAGCGGCGGAGAACGACTGATCGTTGCGGAGCTTTCGGAACTGATCGGCGAAGGGCGAGCGGCGATCCTCGGGCTGGTGCGGCAGGAACTGCTTTCTGGCGTGAAAACCGCCGAGCAATACGAGAAGCTGCGCTTGCACCTGCGCGCCTTTGACGATGAACCTGTAGACCGGGCGGATTACGAGGATGCCGCTAAGTTTGGAAATCAGTGCCGGGCGAAGGGTATCGCGGTCTTCGCGGTGGATCTTCTTATTTGCGCGGTGGCTATTAAGAGAGGGTGGGCTATCTTCTCCACCGATCCGGATTTTACAGCGTACGCCAAGGTCCTGCCAATCAAGCTGCATCAGGCTCGCAAATTGCTTTAGGAATCTGCTGGGCAAGGCAACAGGAGAACGGGTCTGAAGACCCCACCACTACAACCGCCCGCCCTCTGAAGAGGGCGGCTACAGGCTTTAGACCGGTTACTGGTTTTCGACGCGGACGTCGGGAAACTTTCGGAAGTCGTGATCGAAGGTAGCTACGGGGGTGTTTTGGGCGGCGGCGGTTGCGGCGATGAGGCAGTCTACGAAATGGATTTTCGTTTGCCCATAGCGTTTCAAGGCGTCGAGATGAACTGCGGCGTCACTGATCTCAACGCCAGGGCTGGAAATGAGTGTGGCCAGCGCCGAGGAGATATCTGCGCGCGGGCGGCTATAGAAGGAATCCAAGACGAAGACGCACTCCGCCAGAACCGCGGGCAAAACTACGATGATGAGTTCGCCGCGGTCGCAGGCGTCGAAGAGCTTTTCGGCGGCTTTGGCGTGTTTTTCGTGGTCCTGGGCCAGATAACGGACGATCAGGTTGGTGTCGATGAGCCTGCGTTTGCTCACCTGCCGCCCTCGCGCTTGCGGGCGGCTCTGGCTGCCGCTTCGCGGAT
This sequence comes from Candidatus Acidiferrum sp., assembly GCA_035313865.1. Classification (GTDB taxonomy): domain Bacteria; phylum Acidobacteriota; class Terriglobia; order Acidiferrales; family UBA7541; genus Acidiferrum. The sequence goes on along the minus strand of DATFZY010000080.1, from coordinate 13,518 downwards.
TTGAGCGAAGGTCATGCCTTTGCCCTTGTCGCTGGAAAGCGAGCCCTTGAGTGAGCGGGTACCGGGGTGCACGCGGATCGTGGCACGGTCGCCCTCCACCGCGTATTCGAGCCTATCGCCGGGCTTGATGCGCAGCGCCTTGCGGACCTTCCCGGGAATGGTGGTCTGGCCTTTGCTTGTTACCGTGGAATGCTGCATGGTCGAGTCCTTACTAGTTGCAATATTCCTTACCTCTTGATTATGCCTTACTTTGTGGCTTCTGGCAAGGCGGGCACGATGAATCGTGCCCCTACAGAACCTCGGAGAAAAGCAGATTCCTCGCCTTGCTCGGAATGACATGTAAAAGGGACGAGGATGTTAGGCGTTGGAGTGGGGGAGGGATTTGATTAGGGTGGAGAGTTCGAGGATTTCGAGGTGCGGGGGGCAGTCGGGCCAGTTGTGGCGCCAGCAGACGATGACGTCGCAGCCGGTGAGGGAGTGGCCGTGGTCGCGGAAATTGCGGCTTTCGAACTCGAATTCGATGTGGACGCGTTGCCAGCGGTGCGGAGCGATCTGGCGCTTGGCTTCGCAGTCGGGGAAGGCTGATTGGACGGCTTCGACTATGTAGCCTAGTTCTTTGGCGACCATGCCGAAGAGGAGGACTACGCCTTGTTCGTTGACTGGTTCGTGGCGGAGGCCGCGGAAGTCCATCGGCTGGCCAAAGGTGGGACGGCCGCGCAGGCGCGAGTGGCGGATTTTGGGGAGCGGAGGCGAAGAGGGCGGCTGAGGACCGGGCAGGGAAAATCTCACCGGCGGGAATGCCCTTCGAGGGTCGGGGGAAGCTGGTGCGGCTGGGGCGCGGTTCGCTGAAGGGGAGGGCGAGGGAGAGGGCAAGAGAGCCAGGACGCCGGCCCATTCGGGTTTGCCCTGTGCGAATTTGCGAAACTCCTGGGGAAGCTGGGACCAGCGAGCGAAGCGACGTGCGACGGTGCGGTGGTCGAATTTGCCGACGTGGCAGTAGACGCGACGGGAGGGGATTTTACGGTTCTTGCGGGTTACGCGGCCCCAATCTTCAAGGATTTCGCGGTCGTCGAGACGGCGGTTTGCGGTGTAGGGTTCGAGGCCCGCGGCTTGGAGGGCGGAGGTCCAAGTGGGGAAGAATCGCAGGATGGTGTTCTCGGAGAGACCGGAGTTGGTGAGGAATTCGCGGCGGGAAGGCGGACGGCGGGCGGCTCTGGCCATGGCAACGAGAAGATCGAGAAAGCGCTGCTGCGTGGCTGGCGGTTTCATGAGGCGAGCGGAGAGAGGGCAAAAAAAACGCCTCGCGAAAGACGCGAGGCGTAAATTTATACACGGCTACGATACCAGAGGCGTGGATGTATAGTCAAGTAAAATTGGTGGAAGATAGAGTAAGTATAGATACGGACGTATTTAGACCTACACGCTTTGCCGGAGGTATGCGCGTGGTTGTGGGCATAGGTTCAGGTGCGGTAGCTGGCGTTGATGCGGACGTATTCGGCGGTTAGATCGCAGGTCCAGTAGCGGGCTTTTGCGCGGCCGGCGTGGAGATCCATGATGATGGGGACGTGTTTGGCTAGCATGCGATTACTGGCGGCGCGTTCGTTGAAATCGAGGGGCTGGCCGCGGCGGAGGACGGGGATGCCGGCCATGTGGATGTCCACGCGCGAAGTGTCGAAGGCGACGCCGGAGCGGCCGGCGGCGGCGAAGATGCGGCCCCAGTTGGGGTCGCCGCCGGCGAAGGCGGTTTTTACGAGCGGAGAAGTGGCGATGGTTTCGGCGATGCGGCGAGCGTTGGATGCGGTTTTTGCGCCGCGGACTTCGATTTCGATGACGCGCTGGGCGCCTTCGCCATCGGCTACGATTTGCAGGGCTAGGGAATGGCAGACTTCTTCGAGGGCGGCGGTGAAGGCGCGGTGGGAGGTGGTTCCGGCTTTGATCGCGGGGGCTTCGGCGGCACCGTTGGCAAGGACTAGCAGCGTGTCGTTTGTCGAAGTGTCGCCGTCGACGCTGATGGCGTTGAAGGTGCGGGCGGTGACTTCGTGGAGCGTTTTTTGGAGGAGTGAGGGTGCGATGGCGGCGTCGGTGGCGACGAAGGCGAGCGTGGTGGCCATGTTGGGATGAATCATGCCCGCGCCTTTGGCGCAGCCGACGAGGTGAATGCGTTTTCCGCCCATTTTGAAGGAAGCGGCGGCGGTCTTGGGGCGCGTGTCCGTGGTGCAAATGGCGAGGGAGAGTTCGGCGAAGGAACGCGCGGAGGGGCGCTGGACGCGGGCAATCATCGGAAGCGCGCGGAGAATTTTTTCGAGCGCGAGCGGGACGCCGATTACGCCGGTGGAACAGACGAAAACTTCCTGGGGATCGCAGTTGAGGCGTTTGGCGGCTTCGGCGACGGTGCGCTGCGCGGCGGCGTGGCCTGCGGGGCCAGTGGCGCAGTTGGCGTTGCCGGCATTGACGACGACCGCGCGCATGCGGCCTTTCGAGGAGCGCAGATGTTCTTTGGAGATGAGCACCGGGGCGGCGACGACGAGATTTTGCGTGAAGACGGCGGCGGCGGATGCGGTGACGTCGCTGGAAAGCAAGGCGAGATCGAGCGCGCCGGTTTTCTTCAGGCCGCAGGCGGTGGCGGCGAAGCGAAAACCGAGCGGCAACGAGGCTTCGGAAAGCGCGTGATTCATCGATTGTTTGTCCGGAGGGATGCCGGCGGGATTAGCGCGTGGTTCCCGGAAGAGACCTCCTCTCCTCCATGCGGTTCACGGAGGCGGAGGATTGGTTCACTGTTGCAATGGTGTTCATTGTTTTTCTCCCCAGTTTTCTAGACGTTTTTCGAGGGCGGCGATGGCGGCACGAACGGCGTCTGGGGCGGTCCCGCCCGGAACACTCTTCGCGGCCAGCGCAGCATCCACGGTCAAACCTTTGGCAAAATCCGCTTCGAAAGCAGACGAAATCTTTTGCAGCTCCCCGAGAGGAAGTTGCGTCCAGACTTTTCCTTGCCGTTCCGCCTCCTTCAGGAGTTTGCCGACCAGGTCGTGCGCCTGGCGGAAAGGCACGCCGCGCCGCACCAGATAATCCGCGGCTTCGGTGGCGAGCAGCGCGGGATTCGCGGCCGTGGCGCGCAATTTCTCCTCATTGAAAGTAGTGGCAGAAATCGCGTTAGAAGCCACCAGGATCATCTCTGCGACTTGATCATGGGCCGCAAAGAGGGCTTCTTTGTCTTCTTGCAGGTCGCGCTGATAGCTGGTAGGCAAACCTTTGAGCGTTGTGAGCAGACTTACGAGAGCGCCGGTGATGCGGCCGGTTTTGCCGCGGATGAGTTCCCAGCAGTCGGGATTTTTCTTTTGCGGCATGAGGCTGCTACCGGTGGAGAATTCGTCCGGGAGAATGACGTAGGAAAATTCCTGCGACGCAAAAATTACAAAATCCTCGGCGAGGCGCGAGAGATGCGTGGCGACGCCGGTGATCGCGAAAAGATAGTCCAGTGCGAAGTCACGATCGCTGACCGCATCAAGGCTGTTCGCCGTAATGCGATTGAAGCCCAATTCGATGGCGATGGCCTGCCGGTCGATTGGGAACGAACATCCTGCCAGTGCTCCGGAGCCCATCGGGCAGGCGGCGGCGCTTTCCGCGGCGTTTCTCAACCTGGTGATGTCGCGAAGAAATCCTTGCGTGTGGGCAAGGAGGAAATGCGAGAGCAGAATGGGTTGGGCGTGCTGCATGTGGGTCATGCCGGCCATGGGAACGGAAATGTTCAGTTCAGCGTGTATGGAGATCATGTGCAAAAAAGCGGTAAGGGCGACCTCGATTTCCGAAGCGGCGTCGATTACGAAGAGGCGGAAATCGGTGGCGACTAGTTCGTTGCGGCTGCGGCCGGTGTGGAGTTTCCAGCCTAGCGGGCCGAGTTCCTCGACGAGGGCTTTTTCTACGAAGTGGTGGACGTCTTCGGCGTTGGCGCCGAAGGTGTCGACCCAGGCGGGATCGTTTTGGGCGCGGGCGGAAATTTTGTCGAGCGCGGAGAGGGTTTGTCTTACTTCCGTGGCGGTGAAAATGCCGATGGGTTCGAGGGCTTTGGCCCAGGCGCGGTCGACGGCGATTTCGTAGGGGAGGAGGCGGCGATCGAACGCAAAGGAGCGCTGGAAGGCGTCGAAGCGAGCGTTGGGCTCGCGTTCGAAGCGTCCTCCCCAGAGGCGGTCATCTTTGCGTTCGGTCATTGGTTGATCTCGGTTTCGGCTTCGAAGAAGGGCACGATGAATCGTGCCCCTACAGAGTTTAGTCGTGGGCTCCTTCGGCTTTTGCTTTGGGGCGGACGGTTACGGGTAGAGCGAAAAGGTTGATGAAGCCTTCGGCGTCTTTGGGGTTGTAGCGGCCCATGGTGAAGCTGGCGAGGTCGGTGCGATAGAGCGAGAAGGGGGAGACGCGCTTGGTGACGGTGAGCGTGCCTTTCCAGAGCTTGAGGCCGACAGCGCCAGTGACGCGCTGTTGCGAGACGTTGAAGAAGCCGTCGAGCGCGGCGCGCAGCGGAGAGAACCACAAGCCGTAGTAAACGAGTTCGGCGTAGCGGAGCGAGAGGGCTTGCTGGAAGTGCGTGGTTTCGCGGTCGATGGTGAGCGTTTCGAGTTCGCGGTGCGCGGTAACGAGCAGCGTGCCGCCGGGCGTTTCGTACGCGCCGCGGGACTTCATGCCAACGAGGCGATTTTCAACGATGTCGGTGCGGCCGACGCCGTGCTTTGCTGCGACTTCGTTGAGCGTGTTGAGTAATTCGATGGGACCGAGCTTGGTGCCGTTGACGCTGACCGGCGTGCCCGCTTCGAAGCCGATTTCGACTTCTTCGGCTTTGTCGGGAGCTTTTTCCGGAGAGACGGTCCATTGCCACATGGCTTCGTTTGGCGAGTTGGCGGGATCTTCGAGTTCGCCGCCTTCGTGGCTGAGGTGCCAGATGTTGCGGTCGCGGCTGTAGATGTTCTTTTTGCTTTGCTCGACTTGCACGTTGTGTTTTGCGGCGTAGGCGATGGCGTCTTCGCGGGAGTCAATGTCCCACTCGCGCCATGGCGCGATGATTTGCACGTTAGGAGCGATGGCTTTGTAGGCGAGCTCGAAGCGGACCTGGTCGTTGCCTTTGCCGGTGCAGCCGTGGGAGAGGCCATCGGCGCCGAGTTGGAGGGCGAGTTCGGCCTGGCGTTTGCCGAGGATCGGGCGCGCCATGGAGGTGCCTAGGAGATATGTGTGTTCATAGACGGCGCCGGCGCGGAGAGTGGGCCAGATGTAGTCGCGGACAAATTCTTCGCGGAGGTCTTCAATATAGGCGGTTGAGGCGCCAGTCGCGAGGGCTTTTTTGCGGGCGGCTTCGAGGTCTTCCTGCTGGCCGACGTCGCCGATCATGGCGATGACTTCGCATTGATAGTTTTCTTTCAGCCACGGGATGATGATGGAGGTGTCGAGACCTCCGGAATAGGCGAGAACGACTTTTTTGGGTTTTGGAAGTGCTTGCTTGGTCACGATTGCTTACCGCTCCTTTTTAAAGTTCAAGAGTTCAAGGTTCAAGAGTTGAAAAAAAGCTTACAGCTTACAGCTAACAGCTAACAGCTAAAAACGGAAATCTAAGGAACCTGGCCGCCTCAATGGTTCACGAACGGATCCGGCCGGGCGGGGTTGACACCGTGGGGCACGATGAATCGTGCCCCTACAAATTTGGTTTTGGAAGTGCTTGCTTGGTCACGATTGCTTACCGCTCCTTTGTAAGGTTCAAGAGTTCAAGGTTCAAGAGTTGAAAAAAAGCTTACAGCTGACAGCTAACAGCTAAAAACGGAAATCCAAGGAACTTGGCCGCCTCGATGGTTCACGAACGGATCCGGCTGGGCGGGGTTGACACCGTGGGGCACGATGAATCGTGCCCCTACAAAGTGGGCGGCCGCTCATTCGACTAGAACAGGGTGTGCAGGATGGCTTTCTGCACGTACATACGGTTTTCGGATTGGTCGAGGACGACTGACTGCGGGCCGTCGAGGATTTCGGGAGTGACTTCGAGGCCGCGGTGGGCTGGGAGACAGTGCATGAAAACCGCGCTGGGATCGGCCAGGGCCATCAGTTCATCGTTCACTTGATAGGGGGCGAAAACGGCTTTGCGGACGTCTCCTTCGGACTCGAAGCCCATGCTGGTCCAGGCGTCGGTGTAGACGGCTTGGGCAGCGGCTACAGCTTCGCGCGGGTCGGTCATGAGTTCGATTTTGGCTTTGGTTTCTTTGGCTACGCGCTTGGAGTCGGCTACGACTTCCGCGGCCGGTTGATAGTCGCGCGGGGTGGCGATTCGCAGATGCACGCCCAGGCGGGCTGCTAGATAAATCAGGGAGTGGCAGACGTTGTTGCCATCGCCGACGTAGGCGAGCTTGAAGCCGCGTAGGTTGCCGAATTTTTCTTCGAGGGTGAAGAAATCGGCTAGCGCCTGGCACGGGTGAAATCTGTCGGAGAGCGCGTTGATGACCGGGATGCTGGCGTAGGCGGCCATTTCTTCGAGGACTTGTTGCTTGTAGACGCGGGCGACGATGCCGTGGACCCAGCGGTCGAGATTGCGGGCGACATCGGCGATGGATTCGCGGGCGCCGAGAGAGGCGGAGGCTTGCGTGTGGTCGAGGAAGACGACCGAGCCGCCCATGCTCTGAATGCCGACGTCAAAGGTGACGCGGGTGCGGAGCGAGGGTTTTTCGAAAATGAGGGCGATGAATTTGCCGGTCAGAGAAGAAGCGTATCGGCCCGGGCGGGCTTTGATTTCCGCCGAGAGCTGGAGCAGATCGAGCGTGTGCGCGGGTGTCCATTCCGCTCCGGTAAGCAGGTCATTGGACAAAGAAATGGGTGTAACGAGGGCTGATGTTGTCATATTTCACCTTGCCGCGGCGAGGACAGCGTGCGACGGAGACGCGGCTTTTGCGGGCTCTGCGGCGGCGGCCTTTTGCGGGGTTGTTGCGAGAATTTTTTCGAAGAGACGGAGAAACTGGCGAACCTGGGCGCGAGTGACGATAAAGGGCGGAAGCAGGCGCAGGGTGTGGTCATGAGTGCAATTGATGAGCAGGCCGCGATCCAGACCTTGCGACACGAAGGGGGCGCCGTCGATGGAGAGTTCGATGCCGAGGATCAGGCCTTCGCCGCGAATTTCGCGAATGAACTCGAATTGGGAGGCCAATGCTACAAGGCCTTCGTGGAGCTCGGCGCCACGGGCGCGGATGTTTGCGAGGAGTTTCTCGTCGTCGATGATATTCAGAAATTCGAGTGCGGTGGCGCAGGCGAGCGGGCCGCCGCCGAAGGTGGTGCCGTGCAAGCCGGGCGCAATGCGTACGGCGACGGCTTCCGTAGTGAGGACGGCGCCGAGCGGGAGACCGGCGGCAAGCGGCTTGGCAACGACAACGATATCGGGCTTGGAAGAGAATTTCTGGTACGCAAAGTAGCGGCCGGTGCGTCCGAGGCCGCATTGAATTTCGTCGGCGATGAGAAGAGCGCCATTTTTTGTGGCGAGGGAGCGGGCGCGGTTCCAGAACTCTTCGCTGACCGGGTAGATGCCGCCTTCGCCCTGGACGGTTTCGAGGAGGATGGCACAAACGGTGTCGTCGAATTTGGCTTCGAGATCGGCGAGGTCGTTGAAGCGGACAAAGTCGACGCCGGGGACCAATGGAGCGAAGGGAAGGCGATATTTTTCGGTGGAGGTGACGCTGACGGCGCCGAAAGTGCGGCCATGGAAAGAGTTTTCCAGAGCCAGAATGCGGTGCTTGCGGGCCGGAGAAGCCGGCGCATCAGCGGGAGTGCGGCCATGAAGCCGGGCCAGCTTTAGGGCGCCTTCGATGCCTTCCGCGCCACTGTTGGAGAAGAAGACGCGGTCCATGCCAGACCATTCGGCGAGTTTGCGGGCGAGCGGGCCTTGAAACGAGTTGTGAAAAAGATTGGAAAGATGAATGGCGCGTGCGGCCTCGCGGCGGATGACTTTGACGATGCGCGGATGCGCGTGGCCGAGGGCGTTGACGGCGATGCCGCCGAGAAAATCCAAGTATTTTTTGCCGCGCGAATCGTAGACGTAGCAGCCGCGGCCATGGGTGAAGATGATGGGCTGGCGTTTGTAGGTGGGCAGAAGAAATGCGTTGGCATCGCGCAAAATCGAATCCGTTTTCGATGCGCGAGGCGATGCCTTCTTCGCCGTTCGGACAGCGGAGGCTGATCCCTTTATTGTCTTCGTTTTGCTCATCACGCCGCCGAAAGAGCCGCTTCCGCCGTAGGGAAAGGCTCGCGGAGGACGCGCGTCCCGGGAATGACCAGGGTGTGCTCCGAGATGCCTTTTTCCGCTGTGTGGGCAGCGAGGAGAAGAGCGTCGGGGGCTGTGCCGCCGACGATGCGGACTTCGCGGACACCGCCTTCGAGGGCGCGCTTGGCGGCTTCGAGCTTGAGAATCATGCCGCCCGAAACGACGCGGGACTGGACGAGGCGCTCGATTTCTTCGCAGGTGATGGCGGAGAGAACTTTTTCGCCGTCGAGAACACCAGCGACATCCGTTAGATAAATCAGCTGGTCAGCGTCGAGAAATTCAGCGCAGGCAGCAGCCATGTGGTCGGCGTTGATGTTGTAGAGCTCATTGTCCGCGCCGAGACCGAGGCAGGGCGCGACGGGAATGAGACGTTCGCGCCAGAGCGATTCGATGAAAGCGTTGTTCAGCCCCGTGAGATAGCCGACGAAGCCGAGACTGCCGGCGACTTCGTTGTGGGTCATGGGCTCGGCCAGAAAAGCGTGGGCATCGGCGGCGGAGATACCGATGGCGGGATAGCCTTCGGCGGAGATAGCCGCGGCGAGGCGCTTATTGAGGAGGCCGGCGAAAACCATGATGGCGGCATCGCGCGTTTCGCGGTCGGTGACGCGGAGGCCGGAGACAAATTTGCTTTCGATGCCCATGCGCTTGAGGGCTTCGGTGAAGGCGTGGCCGCCGCCGTGGACAACGAGGATTTCGTGGCCCTCGAGAGCGAGAGCCGCGACCTGGCGAGCCAACGAGCGTGTCGTGCCGGCGTCTTCGAGCAAAGCACCTGCGAACTTGATTACGGTTTTCATTGAAGTGCGGTTTTCTCCTGGATGCCCAAGATGTGGTTGAAATTTTGCACGGCCTGGCCTGCGGCGCCTTTGCCCAGATTGTCCAGACAAGAGACGACGATCAAACGTTGCCCGGATTTATCCAGGGCAAAGCCGATGTCGCAGAAGTTGGTATGAGCGACGTGCTGGAGCTCGGGGAGCGTGCCCGCGGGCCAGATGCGGAGCATGGGGCGTCCCGCGTAGAACTTGCGATAGAGAGATTCGATCGCTTCGGGGGTCTGCTGCGCGGAAAGCGTGACGTAAATTGTGGAAAGAATGCCGCGCGCGAGCGGGAGAAGATGAGCAGAGAAAACGATTTGTGATTCCGCGAGGCCGGTGTGGTCGAGAATTTCCGGCGTGTGGCGGTGCGAAAAGAGATTGTAGGCTTTGAAATTTTCGTCGACTTCGACGAAATGCAGATCGCGGCGGGGATCTTTGCCCGCGCCGCTGGCGCCGGATTTGCAGTCGCAGATGACATTCTGGTCGGGGGCAATCCATCGGGCTTCGGTGAGCGGGCGGAGGGCGAGGATGACGCTGGTCGCATAGCAGCCGGGATTGGCTACGAGGCGGGCTTTGGCGATTTCTTCGGAGTAGAGCTCCGGGAGGCCGTAGACGGCTTCGCCGAGGTAATCGGCGTGGGGCGTAGGGAGCTTGTACCAGGAGGTGAACGTTTCTGGCGAGCGGAAACGGAAAGCGCCGCTGAGGTCAATGACACGGAGGCCGGCTTCGAGAAGGGCGGGGGCGAGCTCGGCGGAGACTTCGTGAGGCGTGGCCAGGAAAGCGGTGCCCGCATTGGAGGAAGTGATGGCGTCGAGAGTGAGCGGGCGCAGGGGAGCTTGTCCGCGGCCGCGGAACTGCGGGAAGAGTTCGGCGATGCAGTGGGCGCCGTGGGTGTCGCGGACGTAAAAGGTGGTGGAGGAGACGGCGGGATGGCGCAGAAGTATCCCGGCGAGCTCGAGGCCCGTATATCCGGTGACACCTACGACGGCGACTTGGCGAGGGTCTTTCATTTCACTTCATTAGGGATTCGATTTTTTTTTGGAGCGACTCGCGCGTCCTTTTATTGGGAGTGATGATGAGGACGGTGTCGTCGCCCGCGATGGTGCCGGCGATTTCCGGGAATTTCGAGCCATCTACGGCGGCAGCGAGAGGTTGAGCGCCGCTGGGAGGCGTTTTGAGAACAAGCAAATTTTCAGCGGGACGAATGTCCAGTAGAAATTCGCGAAGGGCGCGGGCCAGAGGAGGCAGAGGGAGCGTGCCGTTATCCTCCGGGAGAATGGTGGCGGGGCGGTAGCCTTCCTGGGTCTTGACGAGCTTTAGCTCTTGAAGATCGCGGGAAAGAGTGGCCTGCGTGACGCGCATCTTCTGCTGGGCGAGACGGCGGCGGAGATCTTCCTGATTGGAGATGGGCTGGCCGCTGACGAGGCGGAGAATCTGTCCGTGACGAAATGTTTTGCCGACGCTCATGCTTTTAAGAATATACAGCGGTCTGCATTTTTATACAATCTTTTTTTGCATGGGAGGAAGATTTTTTCCGGGCGATGGCGGGGAGGGAGTGCCGAGAAGGGAAATGGGGTGCGGAAAGGGGTCATGCAGGATTCGCACCATTTTGAGGAAGGACACTGGATTTTCGGGGCGAGGGGTGGTTACCTATCTTGTCAGCCACAGAATGCACGCATAATGGGCACAGCCTGCAAAGTAACAGGATGCAAAAACGAAGCGCCGCCGGCGCTGGCCGAGCAGCAGGTTTGCGTGCTGCACTTTACCCTGTCGATTGAGGGAAGCTGCGCGGAGATGCGGCGGGAAACGGCGCTGGGGAACGCGCCTCATGAACGGCAGCGCGAGATCATGCGGTTTATTACGGAGAGCGGAGAGCGGCTGGCGCGCGTGGCGACCAGCGGATTGCACCTGACGGATGATTTGAAGGCGCGGATATTGAGTACGTTTTTGACTTTGATGAACCTGCGGGAAAACCTGGATCGGTCGAATATGCGGAGTTCGTTCGGGCGGAGCGGGCAGCAGCATCGGTAGTTCGGAAGGCGGGGGGCCCTTCGAAGCTCAGGGTAAACAAGCCCGCACCTACGAGTAGATTCCATCCCCATTAGAAGAAAGAATCAGGAGCCGATGTAGCGGGCGTAGAGGGAGCGCGCGACTGCGGGGTCTTTTGTGCCTTTGAGGATGGCGCGGCCATCGGCGAAGACGGTCATGTGGTAGGGTTCGGCGCGAAAACAGAGCAGGAATTCGTTGTGGCGGAGGTCGGAGACTGTAGGGGCGAGCCTGTTTCGCAAGGCTGTTAGGTCCAAGGTGCGGTTGCGCTCGTGGATTTGGACGGAGTCTCGGCCGCAGAGGGTGATGTGGGGCAGGGCTTGGCCATGGAGATAGGAGAATTCGCGGAGGGCGCAGGCGCGGCAGGAGGGGATTTGGGCGACGCGGACGGATTGGAAGTGACCGGTCCAGACGTCACAGGAGATTAGGCGGTTGTGGAGGGCGTGTTCGCGGCCGGCGAGGAGTTTGAGGGCTTCGGCGGCTTGGAGCGAGGCGATTAGATTGACGATGGGGCCGAGGACGCCGATGGTGTCGCAGGTGTCTTCGAGGCCTTGGCCATTGGTGGAGGATTCGAGGAGGCAGGCGAGGCAGGGGGTGAGGCCGGGGCGGATGGTCATGGTTACGCCGTAGCTGGCGACGGCGGCGGCGTAAATCCAGGGGCGATTTGCATGCACGGCGAAGTCGTTGATGAGGAAGCGGGTCTCGAAATTGTCGGTGCCATCGAGGATCAGATCGAAACCGGTGAGCAACTCCTCGGCATTGCGCGGGTTTAAGTCCGAGACCAAACCTTCGACGGCGACGCTGGCGTTGATGGCGCGAAGCTTGCTTTGTGCGGCAACGGCTTTGGGGATGGCGGAGTGGGCGTCGTCTTCATCGAAGAGGGTTTGGCGCTGGAGGTTGGAAGGTTCGACAAAATCGCGGTCGAGAATCCTGACGCGGCCGACACCGGCGCGTACGAGCAGGCCTGCCGCGGCGGCGCCGATCGCGCCGCAACCGACAATTACGGCGCTGGACGCGAGCAGACGCTGCTGGCCTTCTTCGCCAATCCCCGCGAAGAGAATTTGGCGCGAGTATTTTTCCTGGAGTGAATCGAGCAAGGGCGGACCCGTGTGTGCGGCGAAGGTCATTGTGCCTCTTGCTTCATCATAACGCTAGAGATAGCGGGACGGGCAACGCCCTTGTGCTACGCTTCGTCTGAGCGACTGTGAGCATGAAATTGAGCTGGGGCACAGGGTTAAAAGGGATTGCCGTTTTCGCGGTGCTGTTGGGGGCGGCGAAGAGTTATGGGCAAACGCCGGCGGCGGGACAGTCGCTGATTGGAACGGTAGAGGGACCGGTTGTGGCAGTGCGGATTGTTACGGAAAGCGGGCGCGTTTTGGCCGAATCGCCTCGCGGAATTGCGGTCGAAATAGGGAAACCGCTGGATCGAGAGCAGGTTGCCGGAAGCATACGCGCATTGTATGGGACTGGGGATTATGCGGATTTGAGGGCGGTTACGAGGCCGGTGGAAAGCGGAGTGCGGCTTGACTTTGTGGTACGTGAAAATCTCTTCTTTAATCAAGTGCTGATCGAGGGGCTGACCGCGCCGCCTACCGATGCTTCCGCGGCCGCGGCCATGCAATTGTCGCTGGGACACGCTTTCCGCCAGGAAGATGTGGACGAAGGGCTGGAGCGGCTCCGCGACGTGTTGAAAGACGAGGGACTGTATACCGCGCAGGTGTCGTCGGAGAACGTGCCATACCCGGAGACTCACCAGATGGACGTGATCGTCCATGTGAAATCGGGGCCGCGGGCGCGCGTGGAGTCGGTGCAACTGCAAAACGGGACGGCGTACAAAGATGTGGAAATTCTTTCGCGGCTGAAAATGAAAGTGGGACAGGCGGTGACGACGGCGCGGATCCAGCATGGGACGGATCGAATCCGAAAATTTCTGGTGAAGAAAGGACGGCTCAGCGCGCGGGCCACGGTGCGGCGGGGAGAGTATGACGCGGCAAAGAATACGGTTCCGCTGGTGTTGGAGGTGACGGAAGGACCGCAGGTGCAGGTCGCGGTTAGCGGCGCGAAGTTTTCCAAAGGGGATTTGAAGAGGTTGGTCCCGGTCTATCAGGAAGGGGCGGTGGATACGGACCTGCTGGAGGAAGGGAAGCGCAACCTTCGTGAGCGTCTGGAGCGCCTGGGATACTTTGACGCGCAGGTGAATTACACGACGGAAACAAAAGAAGTACAAGGAAAAGAGCAGCAAACGAAAAGCACGGAAGAGGTCATCACGTACCACATCGAACGGGGCGACCGGCACAGCATCGTGGGAATTGAAATTAGCGGCAATCATTACTTCCGTTCGGAATTGCTGCGGAGCCGGTTGCAAATTTACAGGGCGGCGTTTGG
>DATFZY010000079.1:0-2011 GCA_035313865.1 Candidatus Acidiferrum sp. | reverse complement strand
CGAGTGAAGAAGGCGGAGAGCAGGCGGAGGTTTTTGAGGACCAGCTGGCGATTGCGCTCGATGAATTTTCGGCGGTGGCGCATAGCCAGTGCAGTGAGGAACTCGCTGGGCGCGCTGGAGCAGATGGTGGTGTAGTGCTTGAGCGAAATGATTTTCTGGAGAAAGGCGAAGTCACGGCAGGCCAGCCAGCCGAGGCGTAGGCCGGGCAAGCCGTAGGTTTTGCTGACGGAGCCGAGGCTGAGGGCGCGTTCGTAGAAATCGCAGGCAGCGGGAAGGCGTGTGGCGGGATCGTGTTCCAATTCGCGATAGACTTCATCGCAGAAAACGTAGATGCCGTGTTGAGCAGCGAGCTCGAGGACACGTCGGAATATTTGCGCGGGCATGAGCAAGCCCGTGGGATTGTGCGGCGTATTGATGTAAATCGCGCGCGTGTTCGGGCGAATCAGGCGTTCGAGAGCCGCGATGTCGTGAGCCCAGTCGTTTTCCGATTTGCGGCGCCATTCGCTGACGGAAGCCCCGGTGCTTTTGGGGACGGTCAGGGCGCTCTCGTAACACGGCGCTTCGACAATCGCATGATCTTTGGGCGCAAGGAGCGCGTGGTAGAAAAGGAAGATGGCTTCCTCGGCGGCGGACACAACGACGAGATGATCGGCAAGAATCTGTTGATACAGGGTGGCGAGAGCTTCGCGAAGCCAAGGCGCGCCGGGAGATTCGGTGTAGCCGCACCAGAGTTTCAGGAAGGCGTCGTGAGCGCCTGGCTCGAGAGAAAGGAGTTCCTGGATGGTTTGAGATTCCGCGTCTGAGGAGGAGAGCAGGTACTTGGCGGAAAATTCATACTTGCCCATGTACTCTTCAATGCGAAATGGCGTGATTTGCATGAACAGGAGTTTGCCAAGGACCGAGGCGGAGCGTCCAGAGCCAAATTGACGGAAGAGTTGGAGTAGAATGCACAAGAAGTGCGCGACGGAGAGGTGAGCGGGTGAAGAAGCGAACGATCTGGATGATTTTGGCGGGGGGAGCGCTGTTGGCGGGATGGTTTGCACGTGCGCGAGAAAACAAGGCGCCGGAGTATTGGGTAAAGCTGGTTTGCGAATCGTCGGACCGGATAGCGACGGTGAGTTTTGGAGCGAACGGCGCGAAATTGGTGAAGACGACGGAAACGCGGATCCTAGAGAGCGATATCAGCGGACCGCATGGGATTGCAGTTTCGCCGGACCGCAAGAATTACTACGTGTCGATCGGGCACGGGCGGCCGTATGGAACTGCGCTCAAATACACGGCAGCGGACGACCAGATCATTGGGCAAGTGGGGTTGGGGCTGTTCCCGGCGACCGCAGATGTTTCGCCGGATGGAAATTTCTTGTACGTGGTGAATTTCAATTTGCATGGAGACATGGTGCCGAGCAGCGTATCCGTGGTGGACACGGCACAGATGCTGGAGGTGGCACGCATTCCTACGTGCATCATGCCGCACGGTTCGCGCGTAACACACGACGGGAAGAGGCAATACTCCGGGTGCATGATGGATGATCTGCTGGTGGAGATTGATGCGGAGCGGATGAAAGTGACGCGGACGTTTCGCGTGACGGCCGGCAAAGAACAGGGATTTACGGGAATGGCGCCGAGAGCGCAGCCGGGCGCAACGGCCACCGGACATCAGGGAATGAACATGAACGATGCGACGTGCCAGCCCACCTGGGCGCAGCCCTCTGTAGACGGGAAGCTCGTGTTCGTGGCATGTAATAAGTCGAGCGAGATTGTGGAGGTGGATACCGAGGGCTGGAGTCTGGTGAAACGGATCCCCGCGGGGAATGGCGTTTATAACCTAGGAGTTTCCCCGGACGGGAAGCTGCTGATGGCAACGAACAAGCGGGACGCTTCGGCTTCTATTTTCGAAATTGCCAGCGGAAAGGAGCTGGCCAGAGTTCCGACAAAAAGAAAAGTAGTCCATGGAGTGGCGGTTTCTCCAGATGGCCGGTATGCGTTTGTAACCGTCGAGGGAGTGGGCGAG
>DATFZY010000078.1:0-34411 GCA_035313865.1 Candidatus Acidiferrum sp. | reverse complement strand
AGGCGGCGGAAGGCGCGCGAGTGAATGATGCGGTCGCGGTCGCGCGCGTACTCGCTGCGGTAAGGATGAGGTGCTTCAGGATAGCGGCGACCGCGTGAGAGTTCCACGCGCATCGCCCACGGCGCGCTTGTGGGAAGTGGTTCGATGAGCGGCTCCGGCAGAAGTGCACTACCGTGCGTTTGTGTTTCCAAGAGACATCAAACTTTGTCCGCAGCCAGGACACGCGCTTGACCTGGTTTGCAAAGGAAAAACCAAGGCTCAGGACTTTGGCGCCGCCAGCGTTTCCAGGCCGCGATCCGCCTCATCCGCAACCGCGGTATTCGGAAATTCTTTTTTCAGCTGCTGATATACGTTCGCGGCTTCCACGGGATTCGACTGGCGAAGTACCTCGGCCAGTTCGAGAAGCACCAGCGGTCGCGGCACGAAAACGGAGGCGTGGTCCGAGAGGTCGCGGAAAACTTTGATGGCATCCGCGGGCTTGCCAGTACGCTCGTAAATCACACCCATTTGATATTGGGCCATGGCCGCCAGCTCTTTGTCGCTGCTGGAACTGATTTTCTTTAATTCCTCGATGGCTTGATTGTGGCGTTCGAGGTCTTCGTAGCACAGCGCGGCGTAGTAGGAGGCAAGGCGTCCGGGATTCGTGTGCGGATATTTCTGCGCGACCGCGGCAAATTTTAGCGACGCGTCTTCCGCGCGGGCCACTTCGGTGGGGTAGAGAGTCTCGCCCGGGTCAGCGGGATCGGGAGTCGTGCCAACGCGGGCGGAATAGGCCTTGGAGGCCAAGTCCAGCGCGGCGGTGGCCTGCACGGTCTGGCGGTCGGTGTAAAAACGCCAGCCAAAATAGCCGACAGCGACCAAGACGACAGTCAGGATCGCCACCGCAAGAACCGTAGTGTGCGAAAAGACCGCCTCGGCGCCGTGCTCGATGGCGTCGTGAATCTTGTCCTGCTTCAATTCCTTGCGCGAAATATGTTCCGCCACAACGCTCTCCTGCTTGGGTTTGAATCCTCAATCGTAGCACAACAACAGGGCAACCGGGCTGCGCGGCATGCCGGTCGATTACCGGAAGGGGGCAATTTTACCCTTGCAACATGCAGCCGAATTGACCGCAACCTCCGCACGCCCCGAGTGTTAGATTTAAATGATGCAAGCTGCCTGTGTCCATTGCGGAACCGAGCACAAACTCAAGGATGCCGACACCACGGTGCATCCCAAGGTGCAGTTCAAGTGCTCGAAGTGCGGGAAGACCACGGTCGTGGAACTCAAGCGGCGTCCGGACCAGACGGTTGTGATCAGCCCGCTGCCCTCGTTTGCGCGCGCGGATGCTTCCACTTCTGATTTGAAACTGCCTCCGGCGGATGACGGGCTGAAGCTGCCGGAGAATGGCGTTTTTGTGCTGGCGATTACCTCAGGGCCCGCCGCCGGAGAAGTTTTTCGCCTCATGCAGCCTCGTATCGTGATTGGAAGGAAGGGTTCGGACATCCCGCTGAACGATCCTGAGATTTCGCGGCATCACTGCCTGCTGGAAGTACGGGACCAATTCATCAATCTGAAGGATCTTGACTCCACCAATGGCACGTTTTATGAGGGAGAACGCGTGCGCGCGGCCATGTTGCAGGATGGCTCGGAGTTTCGCATCGGCGAAAGCTTGATTCGCATCAGCTTCCAGAAAAAGTGACGCGCGTTCGCTTCTCTGGGTTTCCTCCAAATTAGCGTCAAGCCGCGGCGCATCGTAAGTGTAAGATATTGGCGATTGCGTTTCGCATCGCGCGCACCCGATGAATCGCCTCTCTGCCTGCCTGATCACGCTCAACGAAGAACATAACCTGCCGCGCGCCCTGGCGTCTTTGCAGGGGATTGCGGATGAAATTGTCGTGGTGGACTCCGGCAGCACGGACGGGACGGCAGCCATCGCGCGCGAACACGGAGCGGTTTTTTTGGAGAGGGCGTGGACAAATTATTCCGAGCAAAAGAACTTTGCCGCGGAGCGCACGCAGAACGAGTGGGTTTTTTCGATGGACGCCGATGAGGAGTTGAGCAGCGCATTGCAGAGTTCCCTGCTGAATTGGAAGAAACGCGGCGCGGAATTTGCCGTGTACGAGATGTCGCGAAAGACGTGGTATCTGGGAGCGTGGATCAAGCACTCGGGCTGGTATCCGGATTTTCAGCGGCGGCTCTACCGGAAGGATGCCGCGAAGTTTTCTGGAATCATTCACGAATCGCTGAAGTTCGAGGGCAAGCCGGGGCGGCTTGCGGGAGACTTGCTGCACTACACGGTGCGGTCGTTTGCCGAGCACGAAGAAAAGGTCGAAGTATACGCGACGCTCGCGGCGCAGCAGATGCATACGGCCGGAGAGCGAGCCTGGCGAGCGGCCATGTGGTTTGCGACGCCGTGGAGCTGGTTTCAGAATTATTTTCTGCGAGGCGGATTCCTCGATGGCTATCGAGGCGCGCTGATCGCCCAAATGGCGGCGCGAGCGGTGCGAATTAAATACAGAAAACTAGGACAGCTTGTGCGTGTGGCCGAGGGACAGGATCGAGAATGAGAATCTTGTTCGCTGACCTGGAGCGCGAGTGGCGGGGAGGGCAGAGCCAGGGTCTCCTGACTTTGCGCGGACTGCGCGAGCAGGGCCACGAAGCGGAATTGCTTGGAGCGCGGAATTCTCCGTTGGCGGAGCGCTCGGCTAACGCGGGAATTGTGGTCCATCAAGTGCCGCGACTCGGTTTGCGAGGCTGGGCGGCGCAGGCCACGCGTGGGTTGGTGGCTCGGGGCAGGTTCGATCTCATTCATCTCAATGAACCGCATGCGCTGGCGGCAGCATGGTTTGCGGGGGCGCACAAGCGGCTGCCATTGCTACTGTCTCGGCGCATTGGATTTCCGCTAAGAAAGAATTGGGTGTCGCAAGCGCTGTACCGCGCTTTGGACCGTTTCGTGGCAAACAGCCGCGACGTGGCACAGAGCCTGGTTGATTCGGGGATTTCAGAAGAAAGAATCTCGATCGTCAACGAGGGAGTCGAAATTCCGCCTCTACCAACAGCAGACCAGCGAAATAGCGCACGCAAACATTGGGGCATAAAGGATCGCGAATTTCTCTTCGGCTGCGTCAGCGTTTTTGTGCCGGAAAAAGGGCAACGCCATTTGATTGAAGCATTGCCAAGAGTGAGAGCGGCACACCCGGAAGCGCGGCTGATCCTTGCGGGGGATGGGGCGTGCCTGGCGGACTGCCGAACGCTGGCGAAAAAACTTGAGCAAACAGAAGCCGTGTTGTTCCCTGGCTTCGTGAAGGATGTCGAGCAGGTTTATGCTGCTCTCGATGCGTACGTGTTTCCGTCGGAGTTCGAAGGGCTCGGGACTGCTTTACAGGTTGGCATGGCTTACGGGCTGCCTTCTATCTCGACGAAGCGCGGCGCGCTCGGCGAAGTGGTGGACGATGAACGAACCGCGCTGGTTGTGGAGCCCGACGCGGGTGAAATTGCCGCCGCAATGTTGAGGCTGATTGATGATAAGGAGTTGCGGCAGCGCCTGGCCGACTCAGGGCGGCGCGAAGTCGAAGAGAGGTTTTCGGTTGCACGCATGGTAGAAAACACAATTCAGGTATACGAGGATGTTCTGCGAAACAGGCGGAAAGCATGAAGCCGGGAGAGCTTACCGTGATTCAGCAAGCGGTGTTGAGCCGCTTGCCGGCGGTTGGTTTGCCGAAAGGCGCGCGCATACTCGACGCGCCATGCGGCGGCGCGGCAGCCTTGACTCGTGCGCTGATCGAGCTGGGCTTTGACACCCACGGAGCCGATCTCGACACCCAGCCGCAGGAGGGTCTCGGCAAAGCATTCACGAAAGTGAATCTAGAGCAGGCGTTTCCATGGCCCGAAGGCAGTTTTGATGGGGTCTTTTCGACAGAAGGCATCGAGCATCTCGAAAATCATTTTGCGTTTTTGCGGGAGGTTCACCGGATTCTGAAGCCCGGCGGGGTGCTGGTTCTGACCACACCGAATATCACAGCTTTGCGCTCGCGAGTGCGATTTTTCGGCAGCGGCTTCTTCGGGCGCGACGGGCGTCCCTTGAACGAAGCCGCGCGACGTCCGCTTCACCACATCGGACTGGCGACGTTTTCTGAGCTGCGGTACGAGTTGCACGTGTCGGGATTCCAGCTCATCGAAGTCCGACATACGCACATCAAACCCATAAGTTATTTCTATGCGATTTATGCGCCGTGGATGTGGCTGTATACGTTGATTGCGTTCAGGAAAGAAAAAGATGCTGCGCAACGAAAGCGGAACAAAGAGATTCGCGGCGCGCTGCTTTCGCCTTCGCTGTTATTTGGCGAGTGCCTGCTGTTGATCGCGAAAAGAGTTTAGCCAGCCGCGCCCGGAAAAAGAGGCTCCCCAAAAAGGTGAAGCGCCGGGCGGCTCCTTCTCCTTCCGCACGGCGCTTCACACTATTTTAATTTTTGCGCTTGTTTTCTGACTTCCTTTGTTCCAGACATTCCCTCCTATCCGCTTGCCGTTTTACGTCAAGCTTTCGTGGGGATTAAACAACCCATCGCCCTTTCGGCTCGAGAAACTCCACGCCAATCGCAAAGCCGTCGCCTTGCAATGGCTGGCAGTAAGCTACCCGGGCCGAGGAGCGAAACTCTCCGGTGCGCGATACGAACGTCAGGCGTTCGCCTTGTTGCCAGCGCCGGGTGCTCACCACCCGCGCTCCGCGCGCACTCACATTTTCCGTAAACGTCGATTCCGTACCTGGCATCTGCTGATGCCCGTCGAGGACAACGGGAATCTCCATGGGGATGCGGCGCTCGACGCGATGAAAGTGAAACGTCCGCCTGCTGGACTTGACCGGCATGCATCCTCACAGGCACGCGGCAATCCGCGTTAAATTTTGTACGCTGTTGCTGCCAGCGTGGCGCTTCATGCCGTACAGCGCACGATCGGCCGCGCCAAGAAGCTTTTCCGGGGTGTCGCCATCTTCCGGAAATGCGGCGACCCCTGCGCTGACAGAAAGCGCGGGGACCTCGGCTTCCGCGGCCAGTCGTTCCCGAATGCGGGAAACCACGCGGCTCGCGATATCCGGGCCGGCTTCCGGCAGCACAACAGCAAACTCGTCGCCACCGTAACGCGCGGCTGTATCAATGGCGCGGGAATGGGTGCGGAGAATTTTGGAAAGGCGAACGATGGCGCGGCTTCCGGTGAGATGGCCGTAGTGGTCGTTGATGGTTTTGAGGCCGTCCATGTCGAGCAGTACGACGCTGAAGGGCCGTTGTGTGCGGCGCGAGCGGTCCAGTTCAGCTTCGAGGACGCTGATGAGACGGCGATAGTTGGCGAGGCCGGTGAGCGAGTCGCTGACGGCCATGGAACGAACCTGGTCAAACAAGCGCGCCTGGTCCAGCAGCGCACCGGAGAGCATGACGACGTAACTGGCGGTCTTGCTCAATTCCGCGAGGAAAAAGGGGCCATCGAAGAGCTGGCGGGAAAAGGCCGCCGAAACATGGCAAACAACGTTGAGCGAAGCCACTACGAAAAGCGAATAGTCATAGAGGCTCGCCGGGCTCTTATTGTCCTTGCTGCTCTGCAGGCGCTGGCGGAAGCAGATCGCGGCAATCAAAAACAGTGCGCCGGGCAGAAGATCCCAAGGGCGAGAGATAAAGCTGGCGACATGTGCGACTGGCGCCGCGGGGGCTGCGAGAAAAGCGGCACTGGTGATATACGCAGCAATAGCGACGACCAACAATGCGCCGGCGGTCTCTTTGCTTGGCTGCCGTGCGGTCGGGATGAATCGCTCGACGGCGATGGCTGAGAGCAGCAGAACGGCAAGAATCGTGCGGCCCACCATCCAACCCATGGGAATTCGAGTCAGCGCGGCGGGACCGGCTTGGAGTACGTCGTTGAGACCGAAGTAGCCTAGTGTTTCAATGATTCCCGAGAGGACAAAACCGAAGGCCAGGATCAGCGCGGTGCGGTCATGAGTGCCACGAAAACGAACCAGGGCGTTGGCCGCATAGCAGAAGCTGAGGAGCGTGCCACCAACTTCCAGATATAGATAGGTGCTGGGGGAACCGGAAACTGCGGCTTGCCGCAGGTAGAAGATGAGTCCGAAAAAGACGAGGCCGAGGGCCGCGGTAGAAGCGAGGACAAAGCGATAGCGCTCCTTCCGGAGAAACCCTACGATTTGGCCCCAACCACCCACGAAACCCCCCAAATACCGAAGAAACGACTACAACCCCGTGAGAATGCAAGTTGGTGCCCTTTCTGCAGGGAAAATCTCAGTCTGTAAGCAGTTGAATTATTGAGGCTTACGGGAGCGATTTCGAGGGGTTCGACGAGGTGTGTACCGGCGAGACACTTTGTGCCTCGCAAAAAACGGGGCCTTATAAATCTATCATCTTTGTTCCCTTACAGTTACCGACAATTGGAACAGTATCAGCGCAATTTGCAGGACTGTATCAGAATGAGACAGTCTCACGAGGCAAGAGCTATCTCTTTCCACCTAATATTTGCAATCTAGAGTTTGGGCTTGGGAGGGGGGAGTTCACGAGCTACGACCGCGTCGTTAAAGCCGGAAGTCTTGTGCGAACCGTCGCAGAACGGCTTATTCGCTGAATGGCCGCACCGGCATAGTCCGATAGCGGTGCGCCCCGCCAAGCCAAAAGCTTGGCCTTGGGGGTCGACAATCTCAAAATCGCCTTCCACACGGATTGAGCCGTTGCTGTTGACGGTAACCTTTGTTGCTGCCATTCAGGCCTCCGGAAAAAGTAAGAGCGCATGTGGAGTTTGTCTCCGCACGCGCTCTCTAGAGTACGCAGTCCTGGTTAAGAACTCAAGGAAGCGGTGCGCGCCGCCTCCTCCGAGACTTCCTGGAGCTTCCCGGTGCGGACATCATAGATGAACCCATGGACGTCGGTTCCGGGGATGAGAAACTGGTAGTTGCGGATGGTTTCCAATTGCTTTCTCACGCTCTTCTCAACATCGGAGAAGGGATGAAAATGAAGATGCGAGGCGTCATTCCCGGTCTCTGATTTCAATTTGTCGCGAAGCTGCTGGTCGCTAAAGGTGAGCATGCCGCAGTCGGTATGCTGGATTACGTAGTACGTTCGCGTGCCCAACAGGTGCGACGAGATGACCAGCGAGCGCAGAGCATCTTCGGTCACAAGGCCTCCGGCGTTGCGGATGATGTGCGCGTCGCCGGTATTGAGGCCGAGCACTTGCTCGACAGTCAGCCGGGCATCCATACAAGCGACGACGGCAAGCTTCTTGGCCGGCGGCATCGGCAAATGGCCCAGCGTGAAGCGCTCGACGTACTCACGGTTCGCAGCCAGATTTTCTTCGTAGATTCCCATTTCATTCTCCTTTTACTGCTTACTGCATTGAAATGACATCCCCAAAAACAAAAACCGCCGAACCAACGGGCTCGGCGGCGCAAGAGCAGGATTTAGAGAGAACTATCCTGCACGCGACCCCGCCTGTTCACGGCAACAACACGCTCGGCGCGTGTTACGCAGAGTGACGGGATCCTGTTGAGCGGGGGCAATCATCGCATTCAGTATTTTGGAACCGAGGGATCGACTTCATCCGACCAGGCGAGGATGCCGCCCTTGAGATTGTGAATTTTGCGGAAGCCGGCCTTGCGGAGGAAGTCGATAGCTTCCGCGGAGCGCTTTCCGCTGCGGCAGTGCGCGACGATTTCGCGCGAAGAGTCGAGTTCGTGAACGCGGCGCGGTAATTCGCCGAGCGGGATCAAGGCGCCCTTCAGATTGCAGATTTGATATTCGTGCGGCTCGCGCACGTCGAGAATGAAGAGGTCATCGCCTCGATCGAGGCGCGACTTTAGGTCACGAGGCGTAATTTCAGGCACTTGCACATTGGACTCCGGCGCTTCTTCTCCTCGTACTCCGCAGAATTCGTAGTAATCGATGAGCTGGTTGATGGTGCGATGCGGGCCGCACATCGGGCAATTTGGATTTTTGCGCAACTTCAGTTCGCGGAACTTCATGGCGAGCGCATCGAAGAGCAGCAGGCGACCGACGAGACTGTCGCCGCGTCCAAGGATCAGCTTGATCGTTTCCATGGCCTGAATGGAGCCGACGATACCCGGCAGGACGCCAAGCACGCCGCCTTCGGCGCAGGATGGGACGAGACCCGGCGGAGGCGGCTCGGGGTACAAGCAGCGGTAGCACGGGCCATCGGGCATGCCGAAAACGGTGGCTTGTCCTTCAAAGCGAAAAATTGAGCCATAGACGTTGGGCTTGCCGAGTAGAATGCAAGCATCGTTGACGAGATAGCGCGTGGGGAAATTGTCGGTGCCGTCGACGATGATGTCGAAGTCTTTGAAGAGTTCGAGGGCGTTTGCGCTTGTCAGTTGCGTCTCGAAGGATTCGATTTGAATGTCGGGGTTCAGATTCGATAGGCGATTGCGCGCGGCCTCACTCTTGTACTTTCCAACGTCCGATGTGCCAAAGGTCACTTGCCGCTGGAGATTCGTGAAATCCACTACATCGAAATCCACAAGTCCGAGGCGGCCAACGCCCGCCGCTGCAAGATAGAGTCCGAGCGGCGCGCCGAGGCCGCCAGTGCCGATCAAAAGAACCTTGGCGTTTTTTAGTTTGAGCTGACCCTCCATGCCCACTTCCGGCATGATGAGGTGGCGGCTGTAGCGAAGAATTTCTTCGTTGGAAAGAGCCGTGGCCGGCTTCGCTCCGGTTTGCGGCTGTAGTGTCGTAGCCATTTCAAAAGCTCCCTAATTAATTGGCGTTATCGGCATAACCGCCGGCGATGGACGGGATGATGCTGATGGTGTCGCCGTCTTTTGTGGGCGTGTTTTCCTTCGCCAGATAACGGATATCTTCGTCGTTCAAATAAACGTTGACGAAAGCGCGCAGCTTGCCGTCTTCCGTGAAGAGGTGTTTGCGCAGCTCGCCGAACTCCGTAGTGAGATTGCCTAGCGCTTCGCCAACAGTAGCAGCGGAAAACTCCGCGGAATCGCGCTTCCCGGCGTAAGCGCGAAGCGGGGTTGGAATCATAACCTTGACGGACATTTCTATTTCTCCCGTTCTCTATGGCGCATTCTACTTTGCGACACTGGCTTTCATCGCCTCAATCTTCTCTTCCATGAATCCGGACCGGTCGTCTTTCAAACGCCAGGAAGTCATATCCTTCGGAACACCGGAATGCACACTCACAATGATGTAGCTATACCACGGCCAGGCATGGTCGCGATCATAATCGCTGGGCCGCGCCGGATGGTCCGGATGCGAGTGATACCAGCCGATGACCTCGAAACCTTGCGCTCTGGCAGACTTTTCGGCCTCCAAGACGTCTTCCGCGGTGACGGAGAAACGATTCCGCGGCGAATCATCACGCCGGTTAACTAGCGGGAACAGAGACAGTATCTCGCGTGGAACCTTCCGGACGTCCACATGCGGATCGATGGCGAGGAAACCATGGTCTCTCCCAAGCAAGGCCCCACAGCATTCATAGGGGTATGTTTCGACGCCATGCTCGCGAATTTTTTGTGCGAGCTCCGCGCTAATCCAGATCTCGAATGCTTCGCTCATCGTCGCGTCACTCTTCGTCCCAGAAGCGTTCGTTCAGGTACTTTGACGCGGAATCCGCAAAAACGGTGACAACGACCGCCCGCTCAAACGGAGCGATACGCTTGGCTACTTGAAAGCAACCGAGCAGCGCGGCGGCTGCGCTCGGACTGACGAGCAGACCTTCTTCTCGCGCGAGCCTCTTCACCAGTCGATAGGCTTCTTCGGTGCCGACTTCCAGATTCTGATCGGCAATCGTATCGTCGTAAATCGCGGGGCGCAGCGCGGTCTGCATATGCTTCCAGCCTTCAAGACCATGAAACGCTGCATCCGGCTGCAAACTGATGCACCGAATCGACGGGTTAAGCTCTTTCAAGCGCCTCGAGGTGCCGACAAATGTTCCGCTCGTCCCCAGGGCCGCAACAAAATGCGTGATCCTGCCGTTCGTCTGTTCCCAGATTTCGTTGGCGGTGGTGCGATAGTGCGCCTGCCAATTCGCCGGGTTGCTGTACTGATCCGGATAAAAGTATTTGTCAGGGTCCCCGGCCACGATTCCTTGGACGCGCCGAATCGCGCCATCCGTTCCCTCGTCGCCCGAAGTGATGACCAGCTCAGCTCCCAGCGCCACGAGGATGCGTTTGCGTTCGTGCGAGGCGCTGTCCGGCAAGCAAAGTTTCACGGGATAGCCAAGCGCCGCTCCGATCATGGCGTAGGCAATCCCGGTATTTCCGCTGGTAGCGTCGACAATTGTCTTGCCCGGATGAAGTGCTCCGCTGGCCAAGCCCGCCTGGATCATGCTCAGAGCGGGCCGGTCCTTGACGGAGCCACCCGGATTAAACCACTCCGCCTTAGCGCGGAATTCCACACTGGGAAATTCGCTGCCGACTCGATGGAGCTTCAAAAGCGGAGTGTTGCCAATCAACTCCAGGACGGACCGCCCATCCCGGCGAGAGCTTTTACGAACTTCGACCGGGGACAAATAATCCGACGCGGCGATGGACTTCGATGTGGCCATAAACATATCTCGCCCGGCCGCTCACCAGATATGCGACCAGTTCACTCCGCATTGGATGCGGCTCCCCACTTTCCTGTTATACCCCTGATTTTAGCACCGGTTAGAGAGAATCACCCTAAGAATAGTAGACAATGTTTGGCAGGGACTGAGAGGGCTTGGGAGCCCAGCCCGAAGAGTGCAAGTCATTGTTAACACCTCCGCAGGCAGCAACGTCTTGCAGCACAGGATGATTTCAGGAGTTGGAAGCGCACGCCTCGGAACCACAGTTGACTCGCGCCTCACAATCAGGGACTGTCGAGCGGTGACCGCCTCGCCCGCAGCCGAACCTTCCGGCGATTCTGCGCTAGTGCTTGCCGCGCGCCAGGGGGACCGCGCCGCTTTTGGGGGACTGTATACGCGGTACGCGAGAATGGTCCACGGGATTTTGCTGGCGAAAGTTCCGGCGGAGGATGTGGACGATCTGGTTCAAGACGTTTTTTTGAAAGCCATGCCGCGTCTTGGCGACCTGCGCGATGTTTCGCGGTTTGGACCGTGGCTGGCCGCCATTACCCGCAACCGTGCGAATGACTACCACAGGCAAAATCGGGCGGTCGCAGCGGTGACGGAAAGCCTCTCCGACGACGAAGACAAAATACCGGCGGCCAGCAATGTCTCCGACGCGGAGGCCGCCATGATTCTGGTCTACGTGAGGGGCCTCTCAGAAACGTATCGTGAGACATTGATTTTGCGCCTGGTGGAAGGGATGACCGGCCCGGAGATTGCCGCGCGCACGGGCTTAACTCCCGGATCCGTGCGCGTGAATCTGCACAGGGGCATGCAGCAGCTTCGAGAAAAACTGAGCCAGGCGGCGAGCGGCGCCAGGGGGCAAAGCGGATTTGCCGGCGAGAAGAATTCAGCGGCAGCGCAAGAGCAAAGCAGCTTGCGCAAGAGGAATGAGCCATGAAAGACGATTACCTCTGGGACGGTTCCGGCGAACCGGACCCGGAGATTCAGAAACTGGAAAAAACGCTCTCGAAATTCGGGCATCAAGGGCAAGCCCCGGAATTTCCGGAGATTGCCGTAACCCGGCGGCCGCGAAATTTGCAATGGGGATTCGGGCTGCGTTGGCCTCAAGCACTTGCAGCCGCAGCGGCGTTGATTCTGCTGATCGTGGCACTGGGAATTCTGCGATGGCCGCAGCAACCGGGCACAAACTCTGGGCCGGGATGGGAAGTCGAGCGCGTGGCGGGCACTCCGCAAGTGGAATCGAGCGCGACCGGAAAGGCCGGCGCAAACAGCAGGCTTGGCCTCGGACAAACGCTAGTGACAGACGGCCACTCCCAGGCGAACATAACGGTCGCCGAGATTGGCACAGTCAACGTCGAACCTAACACGAGGCTCCGACTGGTGGACGGAGGCGCAGGCCGCAACCGCCTCGCGCTGGAACGCGGCACAATCCACGCGTACATCTGGGCCGCTCCGGGGCAATTTACTGTGGACACTCCTTCCGCCATTGCGGTTGATCTCGGCTGCCGCTACACGCTGCAAGTGGACGATTCCGGTGCCGGACTTCTGCGCACCACGCTCGGTTGGGTTGGGTTCAAGCTGAATAACCGGGAAGCTTTCATTCCCGCGGGAGCGGTCTGCGCGACGCGTCCAAGGATTGGCCCTGGCACCCCGTACTTTGATGACGCACCCAAATCTTTTTGCGAAGCGCTATCCAGATTTGATTTCGCCGCCGGTACGCCGGAAGAGCGCAACGCCGAACTCGACAGAATATTAGCGGAAGCGCGCAAGCGTGACGCCCTCACCGTCTGGCACCTGCTTACCCGTGTCGATGATGCACAGCGCGGCCGAGTCTACGACCGCCTGGCAACGCTCGTTCCGCCGCCCTCGGGCGTAACGCGCGAGGGCATCCTGCGCCTCGATCAAAAAATGCTGGACGCCTGGTGGAATCAGCTGGACCTCGGAGACGTTTTTCTCTGGCGCACCTGGGAACGTTCCTGGTCTCCGAACAAATCTTAGCCGACTTGTCGCAGACCCTGAATGCTCCGGGAGAGACCGTCCCTCACAATCGTGCGGCGCCTAACACTTTACAGAAGCCCTGGCATTTACTACGCTAAGACCATCATGTGGAATGTCGAAGAGAAGTTCTCACCCAAGCAGATCGAAGGACTCGCGGCACTTGGCTTTGCCGTCGGCAGCACGCGCGGCGTCGTGCGCGTAGAAAAATACGGCAGCGGCGCCGAGTTCCGCAAAGGAACTGACGAGCTTTACCAGATGACGGTCGTCCCGACCATCATGCTGAAGGGGCGTTTCACCCGTCTTTGGGACGCGGGCTACCAGAAATTTTTGCTGACCGATGAAGGATTGAAGCTGCCCGCGCTGGCGTCGCATCTCGAGAATTTGCGCCGGTTTAACGAAGAACTGCTGACTGCATTGGGTGTCCCGACTTTTTACAACGAAGCCCTCGGCTCCGTCAGCCAAATCAGCGTCTACGACCGCGTGAAGGGCCGAGTCGGCGACGTGCCGGACAAAACAGTTGGCGCTCACGAACCCGCCGACGGCCACTAGAGCGGCTAACGTTCATTTCAAGGTCCGGTTAAGAGGTCTTGTATTTCATAAGAAGTCAGTTTCCCGTCCGAATCGAAATAAAATCGCATTTGAATATCTGTGCGAACCGAAATGCTCTGCGACGCGTCGCGGAACATTGCCAGGACAGTCGCCCCTTCATCCGAATAAGTCCACCTCTGGGACTTTAGAAACTCGATGACGCGCGACCTGCTGGAGCCGGGAGGCAACTCACGGTTCAGAATCTCCCTTGTTTGCTGGTCCGTGAGTCTGGTTTGTTTGGAGTTAATCCAGTTCCGGGCCGGAAACACGAACAGTAGGATAATTCCTGCGATGCAGACCGCACCGACGAGCCATCTGTTCTCTTTCTTTACCTTGCCTTTTCGAGCTGACACCGGAATTGCTCCACGTTCACGCGATGTTTGGCGGCTTTGCGCGCGCCAATGAAAATAACGGGGATATCCCAGCCATAGCGCTCTTCCAGAACCGCGTCCTTCTCAATATTTACTTCCCGAAGCACAGCGCCAAATTCGCGCAACAGCGGCGCCATGGCCGTTTTGGCTTCTTCGCAAAGATGACATCCCGGCCGCGTGTAGAGAGTCACTTCGCGCGGTCCCGCGGCGGCCAGTCGCTCATCCTCCGGATGCTCTTTCACGGTTTCGGATTGGAATATTTCTGGAACGGTCCGACATACGGGTGAAACGCATGCGCTCGATAAAGTTCCGCGATCTGCCGCAAATGGCCGAGGTCGTGCGAAGCCCACTCGCTGAGCATCTGATGAAGCGTAATCTCTCCCAACTCGGAATGCGTGGCCGCACGTTCTCCGGAGTCCGCGGGGATGCTTCGCAGCAGAATGACCGTGGCGCGGCGGGTCTTCATGAAGTACGACAGATTCTCAGTCGCCGTGCCTCGCGCGTAATCCCCGAAAACGACCGTGCTGGTGGGATCGTACTTCTGGAGCCTCGGGGCGTCTTCGGTCACCATCTGGCGCGTGCGGTCCGCGTAGACGAACTCGATATCCGCGAGATGCCCGAGAACTTCTCCGATGGACCAGCGATCCGGCGCGGGCTTCCAATGCATAAGTTCGTCCGGCAAATCGCGAAGCAGCGTTTCGAGCAGAATCGGCGTCTTTTCAAGGAGCGAAAGGGCAGGCTGAATGGATCGAGTGCTGGCCGGCTCGGTGGATCGGGCTACACCTTGTTGCATGTGGCACCTCCCAAGCGATGTATGCATCTTACTCGAAAAGACCTCGAAAAGAGGAACTGGCGCATAATGATTAACAGGGAAGCGAGGCTAAGATGGGACGAGTTGTGGCAATGATGGACGACCTCTTTTTTCAGATGAAGGTCGCGGAGACCGCGAAACATCTCGGCCTCGAACTGAAAGTGGCCTCCAATGGCGACGCGCTACTCGGCCTGCTCGATCCCGTGCCAAAACTGGTCATCGTGGATTTGAATGCGCGCAGCCAGCCCATTGCGGCCATCGAACGACTGCGCGCCGCGCAAAAGGACTTGCGCGTCATCGGGTTTCTCTCTCACGTGCAGCGCGACCTGGCGGCGCAGGCGCAAGCCGCTGGTTGCAACGAGGTCATGCCGCGCTCTGCCTTTACGCAAAATCTTGCCGCGATTTTGGGCGACGCGAAGGATTGACGTGCACATTCGCAAAAGGTATCTAATTGCGCCAGCATTTCTTCTATCCGTAGCGCTTCTCCTGTTCACACGCGTCGCTCTTGCACAGGACTCGAGTTCCGCTCCCCCGACGCAGTCAAGCTCGCCAAACGGCCCTTACTCCGCGCTTCGCGATCTCCTGGCAGCCGCCTGTTCCCAGAGCCAGGACGACTTTTCGCATTTTCTGACCTTGCGCAACCAACAATCCTTTTCTCATTTGGCGCCGGCTGCCCGCGTCGCGTTCATGAAACGCTTCGTGCTTCTCAACGAGCCGGGCAAACCCACCGTGACTGCCAACCCTGCCGGCCGCCCCATCGTCCTCTGCACTACTCCCGGCGGAGCCGCCGAAATCCAGATTGGCGGCGCCGACATCCGCGACAATGTGGCCTTCCTGCCCGTGGACTTGCGCGACGCGACGGACACCTCCGGCGCAAGCAACATTCAAGTGAACATGGGCCTGGTCCGCGAGGGCGGCGCGTGGAAGCTCCTCTCTCTCGGGCTGGTGCTTCTCGATTTGCCTTCTCTGGAGCTGGAATGGGATTCCGCTGAAGCGGACAAAAACGAGGAATCCGCTATCGAGTCCCTGAAAACGATCGCCGAAGCCGTGGAAGCTTTCCGCCGCAAGTACACGCGGCTTCCCGCCACTCTTTCGAATCTCGGTCCTCCGCTGCAAGGTCCCGCCAGCATGGAAGCCGCAGGCCTGCTGGATGCCGATTTCGCCGCCGGAATGAAAAATGGATATTCGTTCCGGTTCGTTATTCTGGGCGCCAGCGGATTGGGTGCGCCCGCAAAATATGCTCTCTCGGCAACGCCGCTGAGTTACGGTCGCACCGGACACCGCTCCTTCTTCCGCGACGCAGATGGCATACTCCGGGGCGCGGACCGCAAAGGCTCCGTAGGGAACGAGACGGATCCAAAGCTGCCTCAACCCTAAGCCCTTCTCGTTTGCGGCAACGCAGCGCAGTTAACCCATTCGAGCCGGATTGGTCCGTGCGCCTTGCTCGCGCCGAACACTCTTGGCAAAATGCCAACAGGGTCATCTCTCCTGCCGCGGCGCCATTCCCACGGGAATCGTTCGCGTACTACGGGTCTCTCAAGGCTGAAGGAGACCTGTAGATGTCGACAAATGTGATGGCCAATCGGCGCGGCGCGCCCCGCCCCGCTTTCCCCTGATCCTCGTTGCGGAAATAACAGAACTCACCACGGGCATCAAGCTGTTCGCGCGAACATCCGACCTCAGCCGGACCGGGTGTTACGTGGACACCTTAAAGCCCTGTGCCAAAGGAACCCACATACATATTCGGTTGACCCGCGACAGGGAACCTTCAAGACGGAAGCGCTTGTCGTCTACGTAAGCCCGGGACTTGGCATGGGTATTCATTTTGACGAGCGTTCCGTGGAAAATCAGTTGATCATCCTGGACCGCTGGCTCGGCGAAGCGGCGAGAAATCCTTAACGCTGCCGCATTTAACAATTACTGTTGTGTTTTCGTCGTGGGATATTGAATGCCCAGTTGTTCCAGATAAGTCTTAAAGCGCGTTGGATCGTAATAATACTTCTTCAATTGTGGCGCGAACTTCTCCATTTTTTCTTTGTTCATCTCAATCGCAGGTTTGTCATCCGGCCCCAGGAAACTCTCGTAGTGAACGTCCTTCGTCTGCACGTTCCGGAAATAATCCCACGCCTGTTGTACAAGTTCCGGTTGAAGCAAAAAGTCGAGCGCCGTCATGGCTTGCACTTTCGCCCCCGCCGTCGATCCTTTGTGTGCGATCGGAGTGGCCATGGCCACTCCGTCCGCCCAGCTGTGTCCCGGCAGGTTCGGAATGTTCGCCGGATACATCATGTAAACCATTGGCACGTTCCAGGAAATATCTCCAATGTCGTCCGAACCTCCGCCCGTCGGTTTTTTCACGGGTTCCGAGAGCGGCTCGATCTTTTCCTTGAGCCCTTCCACTTTTGCGCCAATCTCTTTTTGCAGCGCTTTGGCCAGCGTCTGATCCGCATCGCTCCATTTCGGCATGCCGACGGCCTCAATGTTCTTCTGCTGTATTTCCGCGATCACTTTATTCAAATAGGGTGGCCACGCCGATCCCACCAGCTTGTGATCCACCGTCGTGCCGGTCATTTTCGCCGCCGAGTCCGCCATCACATTTCCCAGATCATAGAGATCCTTAATGTGTGAGTAGTCGAGCTCGCGGAAGTAATACCAGACCGCGGCTTCCGAAGGCACAACGTTCGGCTGATCCCCGCCATTGATAATCACGCGATGCGAGCGCTGCGCCGGGCGCAAATGCTCGCGCCGGAAGTCCCACCCGGTATCCATCAACTCCACGGCATCCAGCGCGCTGCGTCCTTCCCACGGCGCTCCCGCCGCATGTGCGGCTTTCCCGTGGAAAAAATACTGGACGGAAACCAATCCGCTCCACTCCCCGTTCCCGGTCCCATACGACGTCGAAAACTCCGACTCCACATGCGTGCCAAGGACGATGTCCACATCCTTGAACATGCCCGCTCGAACATAAAACGCCTTCGTGCCCAGCAACTCTTCCGCAACGCCGGGAATAACCTTGATCGTCCCGGCGATATGGTGCTCGCTCATCAATTTCTTTAGCACGAGCGCGGCAGTAACGTTGACCGCCATCCCCGAGTTATGCCCTTCGCCATGCCCCGGCGCTCCTTCGACGATTGGATCGTGATACGCCACTCCAGGCTTCTGCGAAGCCCGCGGTATGCAGTCGATGTCCGTAATGTACGCGATAACCGGTTTCCCGCTTCCATACGTCGCCACCCAGGCCGTCGGCACGCCCGCGAAACCATGCTCGACGTGAAAGCCATTTTTCTCAAGGATGCCCGTCACATAGCGCGTTGTTTCGTACTCCTGGAATCCCAGCTCGCTGTAACTGTAAATTTCATCCACCATCTGCTGGGTCAGCGTTTGCAGCTTATCCACTTCCGAAACCGCTTGCTGCTTCAAAGACGGCAGCTGAGCCGACTCCTGCGCCGACAGCCCGCAAGGCGCAATCAAAGCGGCCACCAGGCAACCCACCACGCAAAGTCTCTTCATCCGATTCTCCAGTCCACGAAATGAAATGTGCGGGCATATTACATCGGGTGTCTTGAAATAAGAATGTGAAATAAGAATGTGCGAAATAAGAAAAAGAGAGCACTTCGCATTTGTACAGCGCAGGCGTTGGCGCTACTATCGTGCGATTCCAAATGCGCCCAGCATCCATCCGCAGTACGTGGTTTTTCATGGCTGTCGCTCTGCTTGCGCCCGTCGGACTGTCCGCGCAGCAGTCCAGCTCCGCCTACGGCCCGCTCCCTGTCTTCGAACTTCACAGCGGCTTTTGGATCAACCTCCATCACATGCTCTACTACGAAGCCAAGCGGCGCGAAGCCCCCGCCAATGCCCCGAAAAAAAACAATTCCGTGCCGCAATTAAAATTGAAATCAATGGGAGACGCCGGCGGCGCACTCACCCCGGCTGAGCGCCAGTCCTGGGACAGCTCTGTCGCCTATTACGCCGCGAATTACGCAGACAAAGACCTGCTCTTCAACACCGATCTCATGCTTCTAAAGAACCAGCTCGGTGATTTCGAGGATTGCGACGAACTTTCTGGCAAGCAAAAGAAAACCTGCGACGCAGGCCTCCCGCCAAGAATAACGCAGATCCTCGAAGCCGCCGCCCCCGTCTATCGTGCCCATTTGTGGGCCGAGCACGACCGCGCCAACCGCCGCTGGATCGCTCGCGTCGCCCCTCTCGTGGAAGAACAGGGCGTAGGCATTTCCGAGCGCCTCGCCGACATTTATCAAACCAAATGGCCGCGCGCAAAAATTCGCGTGGACGTCACCGCTTACGCCAATTGGGCCGGCGCTTACACTACGCTGGATCCGCTCCGCGTAACCATCTCCAGCACCGACCCTCGCAACCAGGGCGATGAAGCTCTAGAAGTTCTTTTTCACGAAGCGTCCCACGGAATTGCCGAAGTCGTACAGGAGGCCATCATCCGCGAATGCCGCCAGCGCGGAAAGGCCATACCACGAGACCTTTGGCACGCGTTAATCTTTTACACCACCGGCGAAGTCATCAAACCGCTTTTGAATCCCATCAGCAAAGAGCCTCCGGACAAACAGGAAAGTGGAATTTCCAACCCGGACCCTGCTCCCGGCATCGTCCGCGACACCTACATCCCGTACGCCATCCGCGAAGGCCTCTACGAGCGCGGGTGGAACGACTACCTCCAGCTCCTCTCCCGATTCTGGCAACCCTATCTGGAAAGCAAGGCCACCTTCGACGACGCCATCGCCCGCATGGTCTCCGCCCTCTAACCCACCATGCTCATCTGCTGGTGAGACAACTTCGCCCCTACTCCCTTGTCGGCTATAGCGAACTCTGCTATAGTTGCCGTCCATGCGCCCCTTCACCCTCTCTCGCGACACGTTCCACATCCTCGTGGCGCTTGCCGACCGCGACCGCCACGGCTATTCCATCATGCAGGAAGTCGCCGAGCGCACCGGCGGCGAAGTCCGCCTCAGCCCCAGCACGCTCTACAGCGCCGTCAAACGCCTCCTCGAGCAGGGCTTCATCGAAGAGCTCGAAGAGCGCCCCGACCCCGAACACGACGACGAGCGCCGGCGCTACTATCGCCTCACAAAAACAGGAAAGCGCGCCGCCATGGAAGAAGCCCGCCAACTCGAAAAACTTCTCGCCGACGCCCGCGCCACGGGCCTGGTCCGCAAACGGGTCTGACGCATGACGCGCGCCTATTCATCGGAAGCCGGCGTCGTTCGCCTCTACCAGCACTTTCTCCGGCTCTATCCGGCGGAGTTCCGCGATGAATACCGCCGCGAACTCTCCCTCGCCTTTCTGGACCGCTGGCGCGAACAAAAATCATCAGCGGTAGGCTTGCTTTTCGTCCTGTCCCACGCAATTTTCGGCATCTTCTATCAAGCCCCAAAGGAGCACTATCACGTGATTCTCCAAGATCTCCGCTACGCCCTCCGCATTTTCAGAAAAGACCCGCTGGTCACTCTTGCGGCGATTCTCATCCTCGCCCTCGGCATCGGCTCGACTACGCTCGTCTTCAGCCTCGCCAACGGCCTGCTTCTCCGCCCGCTTCCTTACCCGCAGCCCGAGCGAATCATCGCCGTCACGGAATCCAGCCCCAACGATCCAGTCGAAACCAAACAGATCGCTTTCCCCAACTATTTCGACATGCGGGCTCGCGACCGCCTCCTCGACGACATCGGTGTTTACGCCTCCGACGAATCCGCACTTAGAGGTGACGGCCCCGCGGAACATGTCCCTTCCGCGCGCCTCACCGACGGAGTCTTCCGTGTGCTGGGTGTCGAGCCTGTCCTTGGCCGCGTCATTTCCCGTGAAGATGATTTGCCGAACGGGCCCAAAGTCGTCGTTATCGGCGAAGAGCTGTGGCAGCGCCGCTATGGACGCGATCCGCAAATCATCGGCAAAACGCTCCAAATCGATGATTCACGCTGGAGCGTCATCGGCGTGATGCCTGCCGGTTTCCATTTTCCCGATCGCGCGGAACTCTGGCTCCCCATTCAAATGGACCCGGCCAAAGCTCCGCGCACGGACTATTTCTTGCGCGCCGTCGCCCGATTGAAGCCCGGCATTTCCGTTGAACAAGCCGGTTCCGAACTGGAATCTCTTCTCGAACAGATCCATCGCGAAAACCCAGCGACGAGTAACAACTGGGTAGCCCGCGCGATCCCCATCCGCGAGTTCGTAGCTGGGTCTTACAGCAAAGCCGCGTTTACTCTCCTGGTCGCGGTCGCCTTGCTACTGCTCATCGCCTGCGCCAACGTCTGCAATCTTCTCCTGGTAAAAGCCTCAGCCCGCGTCCGCGAAATCGCGGTCCGCACCGCGCTCGGCGCCACGCGCCGTCGTCTCCTTCGTCAACTCGTCACCGAAAGCCTTCTTCTCGGATTAGCCGGTGGCGCGCTTGGCGTCGTACTCGCTTACGCCGGAATTCCCGCATTGCTCTCTCTGATTCCGGTGGATCTCCCGCGATGGATGAATTTCGCCCCGGACTTCCGCGTCCTCGGCTTCGCCGTCGCGGTCTCGCTGCTCACAACGCTCACCTTCGGTATCATTCCAGCGTTTGGTTCCTTCCACGCCGATCTCGCCGATTCCCTCAAAGAAGGCGGCCGCGGCGGCACCTCCGGTATGCGCAGCAAACTAATGCGTCACGGCCTTGTCGTCGGCGAAGTCGCCCTTTCCGTGATTCTTCTCGCCGGAGCGGGCCTCATGATCCGCAGCTTTCTCGCGTTGCGCGGCCAGAATCTAGGCTACCGTCCCGAAAACGTCTTGACGGTGAACATCGACTATCCCGACAGCCGTTACAAAGACGGGGCTCCCGCCCGCGCGTTGCTTCGCCGTCTTACCGAAGAAGTTTCTTCGCTGCCGGGAGTCACTTCCACAGCTTTCTCTTCCGGTGCTCCGCTGAACGATGGGTGGGGCCGCATCTTCACCGTGGAAGGTCATCCGCTCGATTTGAAGGACATGTCCTTCATCAACCACGTCGTCGTCACTCCCGGCTATTTCCACACGCTCGCCATTTCTCTGCTTCAGGGCCGCGACTTCACCGAGGACGATTTCGATTCGCCCCGTGTAGTCGTGGTCAGCGAATCCTTCGCCAAAAAGAACTGGCCGAGTGAAATCCCAGTCGGCAAGCGCATCCGCTTTGGCCCGCCCAAAAACAATGAGCCCTGGCACACCGTCGTCGGCGTTGTTGCAGACAGCAAACACGGAGAATACAAAGGCGCGGACCGCGCCAGCGTCTATCTGCCGTACAGCTCGGAACTCACTCCCAATGTTTTGCTCATTCGCACTACAGGCGACCCGCTGCAAATCCAGCAGTCTCTCCGCACTCGCGTCGCCGGCTTCGACCCGGACATCGTCGTCAGCCACGTCCTGAGCCTCGAGCAAATCATCGAGCGCGTCTCCTGGCAGGACCGCTTCCTCACCATCCTCTTCACGGCCTTCGCCGCGCTCGCTCTTTTACTGGCTGCGGTTGGCCTCTACGCCACCATTTCCTACACCGTCTCTCTTAACACCCATGAGATCGGCATCCGCATGGCCCTCGGCGCCTCCGCCTCGCGCGTCAGAACCATGATTCTCCGCCAAGGCATGTCGCTTGCCGCCGTCGGCCTGGTGCTTGGCATCGGCGTAGCCTTCGCCCTCGCCCGCGCTCTCAAATCCCAGCTCTACGCCATTTCCCCAAGCGACCCGGCCACCTACGCAGCCGTCCCGCTGCTCCTGCTTCTGGTAGCCGCGCTAGCCGCCTTCCTCCCCGCACACCGCGCCACCCGCGTCGACCCAGTCATCGCCCTCCGCCACGAATAAGCGGAACCTGTGCACCCGCGATTGTAGGGGAAGCCCGGTTGTGCTAGGCTTTTCCTGCGGAAATTAGCTGGCTTGCGCCGCAAGACTGAAGTCCCTGCTCCGCTCGCGTTCTCTCCTTGCTGTTCCTCTTGGAGCTTTCCCGAGGGGGGAAGACTCTCTCTGGAGAGCACCAACGGCCCAGGCCATTTACCGGCTCCCCCTCAAGCCGGGCAGTTATAAAGGAACGGATAAGCCCATGTCCGGTACACAGGCAGCTTCAAAAACCGAAAAAGAGACTGTCGAGATCAAGCTCGCGCACTCTCCCGATTCCGACGACGCCTTCATGTTTTATGCTCTGGCAACCCACAAGCTGCAAACTCCAGGCTATAAGTACACCCACGTACTGTCCGACATTCAGACATTGAACGAAGCGGCGCTCACGGAAACCTATGATGTTACGGCAGTTAGCTTTGCGGCGTATCCGAGTTTGCGCGATAAATATGTCCTTTTGGACTGCGGCGCGAGCTTCGGAGAGAACTACGGACCCATCGTGGTTTCCTCTAAGCCGATGAAAAAAGAGGATTTAGCCGGAAAGCGAATCGGCGTCCCTGGCCTGAAAACGACCGCGTACTTAACCTTGCGGTTAAATACACCCGACTTTGAACCAGTGGTGATGCCATTCGACAAGATCCTCGACGCTGTAAAAAACGAAGCCGTCGAAGCTGGCCTGCTAATTCATGAAGGGCAGCTACTCTTTCCGCAGCTTGGCATGCATCGCGTGCTGGATTTGGGCGTTTGGTGGCATGAGCAAACTGGGTTGCCGCTGCCGCTCGGCGGAAACGCCGTACGCAAAGCGCTTGGACCCGCCCTGGGCCTGCAAATTGCTAAAACTATTCGAGATAGCGTCGAATACGGTCTTGAACACCGCGAAGAAGCTCTCAATTACGCCATGCAATTTGCTCGCGACATGGAAACCGAAATCGCCGACAAGTTTGTCGGAATGTATGTGAACCGCTGGACGCTGGGCTATGGAGATCGCGGCAGGCAGGCTGTCAAGACTCTCATTGAACGCGGCACGGCGGCAGGCCTGCTCCCCGGCCCGCCGGAGATTGAATTTCTGGGCCAAGCGTAAGTACTCCAGCAAATCGCTGAGCACTTTTCGCCGGAGAGCGCGAGATCTGGCGGTCCTATCTGCCACCAGGCGGCACTCGTAGAGGATGAAATAGCGCACGCTCCGTCTTGAAGGGCGGTCATCCTCCCGCTAACGCGGGCAAGCAGAAGGATGAGCCTACCGTCGAACGCCGGGATCTCTGGCCCGGAGACTGGAACATTTAACAATTCTGTTAAATATAGGATGGGAGTTCAGTGAGCCAGCGTTTGTTCTGGCTTGAAACAGAGGTCCTGATAGTCGAAGCTGAAATCCGCTAATGGAGAAACGGCGGCCATGGTGAAATGGTCGATTGAGCCGTCTGGATTGAGCGTGAACGTTACAAAGGCGTCTTCGATGGTGCGGTCGCGCCAGTGCGCTTTGAAGGTGTCGTATTGCCAGTGTTGCAGGTCGGCGACGGCTTTTGGCGTGTGATCCATGCTGAAGACTAGCGCGCCGTTCGAATGGCGGACCGTCACCGGACCGTACCAGGCATCGTTATAAATTCCTGCATATTTTTCCAGAGGCAATGACGGCTTGGAATTTGTGGCGCGGCCTTTGCCGCTTTCGGCCATGACTTTTTTGGCTTCCTGTTCTCGCTGGTCCGCAGCGGCTTTGAATGCGGTGGTCCATTCGCTTGGCGGCAAACCGAAATAAGAGTCCAGCACGTGGAACAGAATAGATTCGAAGGCGCCGCCTTGTTCGGCGTTGGTCAGGATCACAATTCCGAGATTTTCTTCGGGCACCAGCATCACGCGGGTTACGAATCCGGATACGCCGCCACTGTGGCTAACGAGCCTTCGCCCTTGATAATCGCGGACTCCCCATCCGAGCGCATAAGCGGAGAATTTTGGACGAAGAACGGCCAGGGGAGAATCCCCTGAACTGATGGGAGTCAGCGTCTGGGCGGTCCACATCTCGCGGGACTGGCGCTCGCTGAAGAGGCGGTCGTCGCGTCCGGGAAATTTGCCGTGATTGAGCTGGAGCTGGATCCACTTGGACATTTCCGCGACGGAGGAATTGATGGCTCCCGCAGGCGCGGCATTGTCCAAATCCTGAAACGGAATGACCTGGAGGTTTCCATCGACCCTGGAGTGAGGCGAGGCGTAATCGTCGCCGGGCCTGAAGGCGTTGGTGCTCAGGTTGGACGTGTTCATGCCCAGCGGTAGGAGAATTTTTTCGCGGATGTAGTCTTCCCAGGATTTCCCGGTCACCGCGAGGATGATTTGTCCCGCGGCGATGTACATCAAATTGTCGTAGGCATAGTGGCTGCGAAAGCTGGAGTCCGGCTTCATGAAGCGGAGCCGGTAGATGATGTCGTCGCGCGAAAAAGTGGTATGCGGCCAGAAGAGAAGGTCGCCTTCGCCGAGGCCCATGCCGCTACGATGGGTCAAAACATCGCGGATGGTCATTTCATGGGAGACGTACGGGTCATACATCTGAAAACCCTTGAGGCGTTCGTAGACTTTGTCGTCCCAGGAAATTTTCCCCGCATCGACGAGCGAGGCCAGCGCGGCGCTGGTAAAGGCTTTCGTGTTCGAACCGATGCCAAATAGTGTGTTCTCATCCACTGGAGTAGGGTCTCCCAGCTTGCGAACGCCGTAGCCTTTCGCCAGGACGACTTTGCCGTCCTTGACGATGGCAATCGCGATTCCCGGCACATCGAAAGCTTTCATGTCGCGGGCGATGTAAGCGTCCAAATCCGGGGGCGGGCCGCTCTGAGCGAAGAGGGAAGGCACGCAAAGCGAGAAAAGCATCACGAAGAACAAGCAACGCGGCGGCGATAGTCTCATTTAAATTTTTCGGTAACCTTTCTTTAAGTAGCGGGAAGGATTAAATCACAAAATGGGTGCGAACCGGCGAGAGGAGTTTACATGCCCAATCCATCGCTGGGAGAACATACCTTCTTGCTTACGCTAAAATGCACACATATCATAACGGCTGTCGTCTAAGTTGAGTTAGCATACGGCCTACGAGTCATGCGGCGAATCCTTGGGAATGCACTCATTGGCTTGCTGGCGCTGGCGTGCGGGGCGGGAGCGGCTCGCGGCCAGGAATGGACACGCGTGCGGGCACCTCACTTTGAGGTGGTCACGGATGCGGGGGAAAAGCGCGGGAAAGAAATCGCGGTGCGGTTCGAACAGATGCGGCGTGTTTTTGAAAAGTTGCTCTCCGCCGAAAAGCTCAACACTCCCATTCCTCTCCAAATTCTGGCCTTTCGGGGCGCCAAGGAGTTCGACGACGTCGCGCCGTTAGTCAATGGCAAGCCGCAACAAAATCTAGCGGGCTTCTTCCAGTCCAGTGGCGACATGAACTTCATCGCCCTAAATCTTTCGAGGGGAGAGGAATATCCGCTGGTCTACCATGAATATTCCCATTCCGTATTGCACGGGAATTTTCGGCACATTCCGCTGTGGTTCGATGAGGGCCTGGCAACCTACTATCAAACCATCAAAATCGAGAAAGGCCACGTGCAAATTGGCGCCAGCCCCAAATATGCGGATACATTTCTCTACCATCGCGCGCTTATGCCCGTCACACAACTCTTCAGCGTCACTACCTATGCCGAAGACGATATACGGGAAACGCTCTTTTATAATGAATCATGGGCAGTGGTCCATTATCTCTTTGACAAGCAAAAGATGGGCGATTTCGCAAAATATATGGAGTTGACCACGACACAAAGCGTGCCGATCCCCGCGGCCATCGAGCAAGCATTCAAAATGACTCCCAAGGAACTGGATTTGCAGATCGCCGCATACCTGAACATGGCCCTGCGCCAAGTCTTCAACATCGATGACTCCACTGGTGTCGACAATGAAAAAATCGTCGCCGAACCCTTGGAGCAGAATGATGCGGCGGCCATGATCGCCAACATGCATTTTCATTCCCGAGATCATCACGAAGAAGCCATTCAGGAGTACAAGGCGGTTCTGGCCACAAATCCAAACCAAGTCGATGCGAACCTGGGATTGGGTTACGACGCGCTCCTCAGCGGAAAATATGAGGAGGCCGAGATCGTTATCCGGAAGGGTGTTTCCCTCCAACCGAAGAATGCACGCGGACAATTCCTGCTGGGCATCCTCCAGCTCCATCGAGACTCAACGGATGCGAACCGCCAAGAGCACCTGATCGACGCATGGAACCATTTGAAGGCGGCGGCGATGTTAAGTCCTGAACTGGCGGAGGTGCACAACCTGCTGGCCAGCACGTTCGAACAAATGGGCAACGTCGAACAGGCGATCAAAGAGGCTACGGTTGCCGCCCGCTTGAATCAGGGTGCTGAAGGGTATTTTGTCCATCTGGCGGAGCTCTACGTCCGCGCAAAGAAATATGAGCAGGCTGAGTCCGTTTTCGAACAACTCGCTGCAAGTAATAACCCTACTATCTCGTCGCTGGCCAACAAGCGCCTGGAAGAACTCAAAGCAGCGGACGGGCAGCAAAAAGCGCAGACGCCCAAAGAGTAGGCAAGACACCGCGCAAAGTCGTGATGGGTATGGTGGGGCCGGGCGAAAAAGTATCCCTCTCAACCCGGCCTGGGATCTGCCGAATTGCGGGACAGACTGATACGGACTGAATCTAAGCAGCGTTACGAGCCAGTTTGCGAGCGAAACCAAGCAAAACTGTTCGATCTTTTGGATCCATCTTCGCAAGGT
The DNA here is from genome assembly GCA_035313865.1 of Candidatus Acidiferrum sp. Classification (GTDB taxonomy): domain Bacteria; phylum Acidobacteriota; class Terriglobia; order Acidiferrales; family UBA7541; genus Acidiferrum. The sequence continues at coordinate 7,501 of DATFZY010000078.1, read as the reverse complement.
AGCGCAGCAATTGGCTGAGCTCTTTCGATTCTGGCGGAGAATTTCCCCAGAGACCTTCTTCGGTCCCGGTCGGCAGCTTCATCGGTTTCGGCGGCTCGGTACCGTCGTACATCACCTTGTAGAGCGGCATTTCCAAGGCGCGGGCCCACTTCTCCAGAGTCTCGACCGAAGGAACGGTGTGGCCGTTCTCCACGCGAGAGACGTAGCAACGGAGCAATCCGGTGGTTTTTTCGATGTCACCCTGGCTGAGGTCTTTGGCCTCGCGCAGTTCACGTAGTCGGAGTCCTATCTGCATAGCGCAAGCGTACAACAGCCCGTGCTGGGCGGCAATGTGGAATTTGTGGGCGCCAGAAATACAGTTCAGCGCAAACAATCAACCTGGGCCTTTGGAGAGGAGTTCCAGCAGGAATTTCTGGTTATACTCTCCGTTGTCCGGCTGAAACGACAAGCCGGCAGAGGTCTTTGATGAGGAATCGAAAACTGCATTTTGTCAGTTTGTTCCTGTTTTTGCTGATCGCAAGCAGTCCCGGATTCGCGCAGCAGCGGCGGAAAGTCATCATCGACCAGGATTGTTCGGGGCCCGGCGGCAGCAATATGCAAACGCTGTTGACCTTGATTCAGTCGCCCGCGGTGGAAGTGTTGGGGATTGCCGTGGTGAGCGGGAACCAGTGGCGCGATGAAGAAGTGGCGCGGACGCTGCGGCTGCTGGAGTTGATTGGGCGCACGGATATCCCGGTCGTGCCCGGAGCCGTGTTTCCGCTGGTTCATCGGCGCAAGGCGGCGCAGTTGTGGCAGGCGACGTATGGGAAAGTGGCGTTTGCTGGAGCGTGGGACGATCGCTGGTGGCACGAAAATGAGGTCATTCCCAAATTGATTGAAGGCGAGCCGCACACCAAGCCGGCCGACGAAGACGCAGCGCATTTCTTGCTGCGCATGGTGCACAAGTATCCGCATGAAGTGACGATTTATGAGGGAGCGCCCATGACGGATCTGGCGCTCGCGAACGCCATCGATCCTCATTTTGCCGAACTTGCCGAAGGGCTTGTGTTCATGGGCGGAAGCCTGGAGCCGGAGACTGACGATCCGGAATTTCTGAGCGCGCCGCGGCACGAATTCAACTTCTGGTTCGATCCAGAGGCGGCGAAGAGCGTGCTGGCGGCGCCGTGGAAAAAGATCGTTTGCACACCGGTGGACATTTCGGTGAAAACGCGAATCACGGACGCCATGGTTGCCGAGATCAACAAGAGCAGCGGCGCCGCGGCGCAGTATGTTGTGAAGTACTTCATGAAGGATCAGGGCGGTTATTACATGTGGGACGAGTTGGCGGCGGCTGCGTGGATCGATCCGACGCTAATCACAAGGAAGGTCGAGCGGTATATGAGCGTGAACGTGGATCACGGCGCCACATATGGGGACACGTTGACGTGGACGGAAAAAGACAATCCGATGTTGGGTGCGCGGCTCGTGGAAATCCAGATGGACCTGGATCTGGTGCGATTCAACAAGATGTTCGTGGACTTGATGAAGGCGGCTACGCCTCAGGCGCACTAGAGTCGGTTTGATTTTGATACAGATCTCCAGCGATGGCGTTCTACTTCAGAGCTTCGTAGAGGGATTGTTTCCAGCGGGCGTTGTCGATGGTCCAGAAGACTTTGGCTTTGTGACCGCTGGCTAGAGGCGCGGTCCAGACTTCGCGGTTGCGTTCGTTGTGCGCAACGCTGAGGCGATCGACGACGGTCATGCCGCGGGTAAGTTCGCTTTGCGTTTCGACGTCGAGGAAATGCTGCGATTGCGAAGTGACGATCGAAGAATCGAGCGCGGCGGCCATAGCAACAGGATCGGGCAGAGAGATGCCGTGCTCGCCGGTTTGCTCGAGGTAGGCTTCCTGGGCGCGGCTGTTGCACTCGATGGCGAAATTGGCGATTGGTGGGCCAAAGCTGAGAACGTGCTGGATGTCGGATGGATTGAGCGCGGCTTGGCCGCGGCAGAGGTGCCAGCCGACGAGTTCGATGGGCAGCCCACTGCGCACGACGATGCGGGCGGCTTCTGGATCGCACCAGATGTTGTACTCGGCGGCGGGAGTTACATTGCCTTCGCAGCATGGCGCGCCGCCCATGACGACGCAGCGGCTGACTTTCGCGACGATGCTGGGCCGCTTTTGCAGGGCCAGCGCGACGTTGGTGAGCGGGCCGAGCGTGACTATGGTCAGGCCTGGGTGCGATTCGATTGTGTCGATGATGGCGTCGAGGGCGTTTTGTTTTTCCGGAGCGCGGCGTGGGGGCGGGTAGCCGTGATCGCCGAGGCCATCGCGGCCGTGAAACCAGTCGGCAGGGGCGTGTGCTCGCTTGAGTGGTTTTTCCGCGCCTACAAACACCGGCACCTGCGAGCCACAAAGTTCCGCGGTGTAAAGAGCGTTGCGGGCGGCTTGCTGAACATGCACGTTTCCCGCGACCGCGGTGATGGCCAAAACCTCGACTTGCGGGGAGCGCAGCGCCATGATCAGGGCGACAGCGTCGTCGGAGGCTGTGTCGGTATCGATGAGGAATTTGGGTTTCACGCGCCGTAGGATAGCAAAGTTGCGGGGGAATTCTCGCGGAAACCCGGGAGAGCCGTCTGCCTTGACGCTTTCCCTCGAATCACTTAGTGTCTTTTGTCTGCGATGGAGTCTCCGATGAAATCCTGCGTGCGCGTGATGAGCATGGCAACTGCTGCGCTTGTGCTTCTGGCTCCGCTGGCGCGGGGGCAGGCCACTGCGGAGTACCGGTTGCACAATGATGTGCCTGGAACTTGGCCGCAGCAGGCGGTGCGCGGCGCGCGCGGCATGGTTGCTACCGACGAACAGCTGGGATCGCAGGCCGGCGTCGAAATTCTGAAACGCGGCGGAAATGCCGTGGATGCGGCGGTGGCCGTGGCGTTTGCGCTGGCCGTGGTCGAACCGGCGGCGGGAAATATCGGCGGCGGCGGATTCATGTTGGTGCGGCTGGCGGATGGACGCACTACGTTTTTTGACTATCGCGAAGTTGCGCCTGGCAAGGCGACTCGCGATATGTACATTGGCGCGGACGGCAAGCTCGACAAAGTGGCCTCCGTGGTCGGATACAAGGCTGTGGCCGTTCCCGGCACTGTCGCTGGACTCGAACTCGCGCTGAAAACCTACGGCAAGCTGAAGCTGGCCGACGTGATGGGGCCGGCGATTCACCTCGCGGAAGACGGCTTCCCGGTCAGCGAAAAACTGGCGCGGCAATTGGAAGAGGAGCGGCCTGACCTACAACAGTTTACGGCCAGCCGGCGCATCTTTTTGAACGACGGGAAATTGTTTCATGCGGGCGACACTTTCAAGCAGCCGGAGCTTGCCGCGACGCTGAAGCGCATCGCGAAAAACGGGGCGGCTGAATTTTATCGCGGCGAAACAGCGAAGATGTTTGTGGATGATATCCAGCGCATGGGCGGACTGATTACGTTGGAAGATCTGGTGCAATATCGGCCCAAAGTACGCGAAGCGCTGCACGCGAATTACGAACTCGATGGGCATAAGTGGGATGTCATCAGTTCCCCTCCGCCTAGCTCCGGCGGCGTGGCCATCATCGAAGCCATGAATATGTTGCGCGACGTTCCGCTCAAGGGCTGGGACGACATGCAGAGCCTGCACATGGCGGTGGAAACGATGCGGCGGGTGTTTGCGGACCGCGCGGCCTATCTGGCGGATCCTGATTTCGCGAAAGTGCCGGTGGATGGCCTGACCAGCGATTGCTATGCGAAGGAACTCGCGGCGACGATTGATCCGGAGCACGCTTCATCAAGCAAAACGGTGAAGGCCGGAACACCGCATATTTGTGGCGTTTCCGCCGAAAATTCTGCACCGCCGGAAGAGATTGTCAGCCTTAACGACGGACCGCACACGACCCACTTTTCCGTCGTGGACGCTGCGGGCAATGCGGTCGCCAGCACCTACACGCTCAACAACAGCTACGGCTCGAAGGCAACTTCCGTGGCCGGTTTTCTGCTGAATGACGAAATGGACGACTTTACGACGCAGCCCGGCGTGCCGAACGCCCTTTTCGGGCTGATTCAATCGGACGCCAACGCCATTGCGCCCGGACACCGGCCGCTCAGCTCCATGACGCCGACGATTCTCGTGCGCGACGGTAAATTGAGCTTCGTAACCGGTTCGCCCGGAGGCCCGACGATTATTTCGGCGACGCTTCTGAGCGTTTTAAACTGGATGCGGCTGGGAATGGATGCGCAGGCGGCGATTAATGCGCCGCGATTCCATCACCAGTGGCTGCCGGACGTGATCGTGATGGAAAAGGATTTTCCCGCGAGCATGGAAGCGGCACTGAATGCGCAGGGGTATACGACGCGGCGCCGCGGGCACATAGGATTGGTGAACGCGATCGGCATTGACCCGCAGACGGGCGAGCGTCTCGGAGCCGCCGATCCGCGAGACAACGGCGCCGCAGTCGGCTACTGAACGGCTTTTGCAGCTTCCCGGGCCATCGCAAGCCCACCACGATACGGAAGGCGGCATTCGGTTTTTTATCCAAGAGCGCCGTGAACAGGACTATGCGAAGAATCCTATCCACTTACTTGTTTGTGTCGCGAAGACTCACCGCGGAGCTTCTCGGGCAAATCGCCGAGGCCGGCTTCGAGGCGGTCGAAATTTTCGGCACGCGCGGCCACTTTGATTACACCACCAAGAAGGAAGTGCAGGCCATGGCCAGCGTGCTCTCGCAGCACGGGCTCGCGATGGCGTCGCTTCATGCGCCGACAAGCCGCGATCTGAGCGCTATGCGCGAGGGCGGCACGCCTCTTTCCATTTGCGAAGTGGAACGCGTGAGGCGCATTGAAGCCATGGACGAATTGAAGCGCGTCATTGACGTGGCCGAGGACTTGCCGTTTTCGCGGCTGATTCTGCACATGGGCGGCTCGCGGGAAACGGCGGACCCTCGGAAGCGGGATGCGGCCTTCAGTTCGCTCGAGCACTTGGTGCTGCACGCGCGTCACGTTGGCGTGACCATCGCGGTGGAAAACACCACCAGCGAGATGGGCGATCCTTCCTATTTGCGTTCATTCGTAGACGAAACACGCCTGACCGGGTTGAAGTTTAATTTCGACATTGGCCACGCGCATCTGGCGGATGGTCCCCAGAGCGAACGCATCGAAAAAGCATTCGCACCGCTCCGCGAACTGGTGGTCTCAGCGCACATCCACGACAATCACGGCGAGAAAGACGAACATCTGGCGCCCTATGAAGGCACGATCGACTGGGAAGCCGCGGTTAAAACGCTGAAGTCCGCGCCCGAACCGGATTTGCCGCTCACGCTAGAGCTAAAGGAACGCACTGGCCCGGAGGCGAAGAGCCCCGCCGAACAACTCGCCGCCGCCAGGGAAGCGCTAGATCGCTTCGAGCGCGAGTGGAGCTGATTTTATATATTTGACCAATGTTCTGACTATGGTCTATAATTATGACCATTAGGTGAGCCTATGCGGGAAGTTGCCATATCCGAGTTTAAGGCCAAGTGTCTGGCGATTTTGGAACGCGTCGAAAAGACCAAAGAACCGATTCGCATCACTCGCCACGGCAAGCCCGTGGCGGAAGTGGTTCCGGCAACGCCTCCTGCCGTGGACCGCGCAGCCTTAATGGGCTCCATGAGGGACTCCATCCAAATCCTTGGGGACATTATTTCGCCCGTGATTGACCTGGACGAGATTGAGGCGCTTCGCGATTGAAACTGCTTCTCGACACGCACATTTGGATCTGGTTCTTGCAAAGTCCCGAGCGTCTTGGGCCATCCGCAAAACTTGCGCTTGCCAACCCGGAAAATGAACTCTGGGTTTCTCCGGTAAGCACATGGGAAGCGCTCATGTTGCAGCGAAAGAATCGAATTCAGTTGCGCCCTGACTTTGTAGCTTGGCTGAGGCAGTCCACGCCGGGAATTTTCGAGGCCCCGCTGACACATGAAATTGTTCTCGCCGCCGAGCAACTCGACCTTCACCAAGATCCTGCGGATCGGTTTCTGGCTGCAACTGCACAAGTCCTGGATTTAATTCTGGTTACCGCAGATCAGAAATTGCTGGGCCTTGGCACTATCCGCACCATGGCCAACCGCTGATCCCTTACTGACGAAATGACGAATCCTCTATCTTTGGTAAACTACCTGTTTGGACTTTCAACGGAAAACTGACCTATGACCATCATCACGATCGAGCAGGCAGGGAAGTACGACGGGCAGGAAGTCACCATTCGCGGATGGCTCTACAACCTGCGCGAATCAGGCAAATTGATGTTTCCCATTTTTCGCGATGGGACCGGGATTATCCAGGGCGTTTGCGCTCTTAAAGAGAATCCGGACGCTTTTGAAGCGCTCAAAGGGTTGACGCAGGAATCAAGCGTCATTGTCACAGGAAAAATTCGTGCGGAGCAGCGTGCGCCGGGCGGTTTTGAGATGGGCGTCTCCAAAATCCAGATCGTTCAGAAAGTTCCGGACGATACACCGTTTCCTATTCAGCTTAAAGAGCACGGCGTTGATTTTCTGCTGGATCAGCGGCACCTTTGGATTCGTACACCCCGTCAGGCCGCCATTCTTCGCATTCGCGCCGAAGCCATCCGCGCCGCGCGCGAATTCATGGACGGTCAGGGCTACACGATTGCCGACGCGCCGATGTTCACGCCCGCGGCCTGCGAAGGGACCTCCACGCTGTTCGAAGTGAATTACATTGATGAACAAAAAGCTTACCTGACACAGAGCGGTCAGCTGTATGCCGAGGCCATTGCCATGGCCTTGGGCAAGGTCTACACCTTCGGCCCCACGTTTCGCGCGGAAAAATCGAAGACGCGGCGGCACCTCACCGAATTCTGGATGCTGGAGCCGGAAGCCGCGTACGTCGAGTTCGACGAAATCATGGGTCTAGGCGAAGGGCTCGTCAGCGCGATCGTTCAGGGCGCCCTAAAGAACAAAACACGCGAACTCGAAACGCTCAAGCGCGACGTCACTAAACTCGAAAACATCAAGCCGCCGTTTCCGCGCATCTCCTATGAAGACGCGGTGAGCGTGCTGCAGAAGAAAGGCAATCCGGCGAAATTCGGCGACGACTTCGGCGGCGACGAAGAAACCCTCATTTCCAAAGAATTCGACCGCCCGGTCATCATTCACCGTTATCCAACCGCGATTAAGGCTTTCTACATGCAGCCCGACGCGGAGCGCCCCGAACTCGCGCTGGCTTTCGACATGATCGCTCCAGAAGGCTACGGCGAAATTATCGGAGGCAGCCAACGCATTCACGACTACGATTTATTGCTGAAGCGCCTCCACGAACACAACCTGCCGGAAGAATCTTTCCAGTGGTATCTAGATTTGCGGCGCTACGGCAGCGTGCCGCACTCCGGCTTTGGCCTCGGTCTTGAGCGCACCGTCGCGTGGATTTGCGGCACCGAGCACATCCGCGAGGTCATCCCCTTTCCCCGGATGATTTACCGCGTGTATCCTTAGTGCGGGGTAGT
>DATFZY010000077.1:0-74474 GCA_035313865.1 Candidatus Acidiferrum sp. | reverse complement strand
GATGGCGTCATCTTCGATTCCCAAGCTTTGCTTAAAGATGTGCGCGATATGGTCACAAAAGCGAAGCTGTCTAAGCCAGCGGGAACAAAACCGTAGGGGATTACAGAGCCTTTTCTGGAACACCTTTTTTGATGTGCTAAGAGGCTAACGGCGCTGCGATTCCCGTTCAGCCGCAGTTCTTACGACCACAACCACCAATACCGAAAAATTGAATGCCAAAACTTGTCTCCGTGCCGGGCAGCTAGAAATCCAAGCCCGACAATGGAAGCCGTGATTCCTAGAGCAAGAAGTGCTGGGCGTTCAAAATACTCGAGCGCAAAACGAATACTAAGGAAGGCTCCTAACAAGGCCCCACACACGAAACGCACCCAGAATTCGATGCGATCAGTTTTGGGAAATGCTTCCGATGCTTTGTTGGTTGATTCGCGGCCAACACTAGGGGTTGCAGAATTAGCTGTAGCTCTCGACCGAGTCGGTCGATCTACGTCAACATAATAACGAAGAGGCGCGCGCCCAATTGCTGAGTACGCATCATTAATCATACGGGTCATTAGGGTCGCTTCTGCGTGAGCCGCCGTTCCGGTCTGGTAAAGGTCGGGGTGCCAACGCTTAACAAGCGCTCGATAGGCGTGTTTGATCGAGTGTGCTGAAGCTGACGACGGAACGCCTAATATTTGGTACGCACGCTGTAATTCGACTGCTGACATCTGGGCTCCATGTCTTCCCTCAATTGTGAATCCGAACCCAAGTTGAACTATTCCAGAATTTTGAGCAGATGCTTATCAAGCACGAACACTTCGAGAATGCTGCAGGGAGTCGCGGGATCTTGTTTATGCGGGCTTGCCTAAATTTCTTCCGGGACGACGTATGGCGCGCGATACGTGCCACGAAGCATGCGTGTGGCTTCCTCGTCGCCAGTGACCTGCTCCTTCGCAGGATCGAAATTCAGCGTGCGGCCGAGGCGGTAGGAAGCATTGGCAAGGTGCAAGACGGTTGTCGAAATGTGCGCTTCCTCAATCGGGGAATGAATGTCTTCCGCGCGGCGGCTGCGGACGCACTCGATGAAATTCGCATAGTGGTCGCCCGAAGCTTTTCCGGAGGGACCGGGTTCAAGCTGATTCGTCAGCCACGTTTTGTAGGCGTCGTAGCCATCAATGGCAAGGACGCCTTTCGATCCATAAAAAATGTTTCCGATGGTGTTGGTCTTCGCGTCCTGCGGACCGAGGGCCTGTTGTCTCGGGACGGGCACTTTGTAGGAAGCCGGCTTGATGCCCGCGGGCGGGACGGCACTGCGGCCGTATGCGCCGGTGCCGATCTCCGCCTCATGATTGGTGATCCAGTGGCGCACTTCGATTTCCATCAGCTTGCGCTTGCCGTTCGCATCATTGAAATAGACGGTGGTATTCAAAGTATTGGGCGTTTCCTGGTCGTCGTCGAACATGAAGTGCCCGCCCATGGCGGAGACAGACAACGGGAAACCCACTCCCAGGCCCCAGCGCGCGATGTCAATTTCGTGGATGGCCTGGTTGCCGATGTCGCCGTTGCCCGTGTCCCAGATCCAGTGCCAGTTGTAGTGAAAGCGATTTCGCGTAAACGGCTTGAGGGGGGCGGGGCCGGTCCAGAGATCGTAATTGACGCCGGTGGGGACGGCTTCCGGGGAAGCGTGGCCAATGGATGGCCGCCACTTGTAGCAGAGCGCGCGGGCCATGTAGACGTCGCCAATCGTGCCGTCGTGCAGATGCTGGATGGCCTCGATCATCCCGGGGTTCGAGCGTGACTGGCTGCCGTGCTGGCAAATGCGGTTGTATTTTTTAACGGCGCGAACTAGCTGGCGTCCTTCAAACCAGTTGTGCGAGCACGGTTTCTCCACATAGACGTCTTTACCAGCCTGGCAGGCCCAGATGGCCATGAGCGAGTGCCAATGATTGGGCGTGGCGATCGAGATGGCGTCGATGTCTTTGTCTTCGAGCAGTTTGCGAATGTCGCCATAGCCTTTCGGCTTTGGCAAACCCAGCTTTTGGACGTCGCCAAGTCTCTCGTTCAGCACGCTTTCGTCGACATCGCAAAGAGCCACCAGCTCGGCTCCGGGGACGTGCGCGAAGCCGTGGATGTGATCGACGCCGCGGCCACGCACGCCGCATACGGCCACGCGCACGCGATCATTTGCCCCCAGAATTTTGCCGCCCAGCGCGAGCGCCGCAGCGCCCGCAGTAATTGCCTTGCCAGTTGTCTTCAGAAAGTCACGCCGCTCGATTTCCATGTTTCCCGCCTTTGAGCCGAATTCGCTCGCACAAGCCGCATAGTATATCCCTTGAGGAGCTTGTGAGCGCAAGCGGCGAGGCTCGACCCGCTTGGCGAGCAATTGTTACCATAGCCGCTGACTCCATGACCATTCAGGTTTCCTCAAAGATGAGTGCGCGCGGCAAGAACGGCCAGCTGGTGGCGCGCTTGCTGGAAAGCGTAAGACGCTCGGCGACGTTGACCGCAGAAATGTTGCGCGCAGGGGAGCGCGTGGCCGTAGCGGTCTCTGGAGGAGCGGATTCCGTTGCGCTGCTGCTGCTTTTCCTGGAGTTGCGCGAGAAGCTCGGCATCGTGTTGAGCGTTGCGCACCTCAACCACAAACTGCGTGGCAAGGCTTCCGACGCTGATGAAAAGTTTGTGGCCAAACTGGCGGCGAATCACAGGCTGAGCTTTCACGTCGAAACCCTGGACGTGGCGGCGAAAGCCAAACGCGAAAAAGCCAACCTCGAGGATGCAGCGCGACGCGCACGCTACGATTTTTTCTCGCGGTTGGTCGCGGAAGGAAAAACCGATCGCCTCGCCGTGGCGCATACGGCGGACGATCAGGCAGAGACTGTGCTCGCCCACATCCTGCGCGGCACGGGACTAGCCGGACTCGGCGGAATTCATCCTCAAGCTGGATGCGTCGTAAGGCCTCTCCTGTATTTTCGGCGGGAAGAGCTGCGCTCGTACCTGCGGCGTAAGAAACAAAGCTGGCGCGAGGACGCGACTAATCAAGACACCACGCGGACACGCGCGCGAATCAGGAAGAAACTGCTCCCGCTCTTGGAACGGCAGTTTCAGCCTGGCGTCGTCGAGCATCTCGCTTCGCTTGCGGAGTTCGCGCGGGAGGATGAGGAATTCTTGGAACTGCTGGCGCGGGAGCGGTGTGAAGCGCTAGCCCAGAAGGAGCGAGATGCAACGCGTATTGCCGTAGCCGACTTGCTGCAGCCATTGCGGAATAAAAATTTCAACACAGAGTACGCAGAGGCCACAGAGAAGAAAGAACGATCCTTGGCCCTGACCAAGCGCATGCTCCGCCGTCTAATAGAAGAGCGCAAACTAGGAACAGGCCAAATCACAGCGCAACACATTGCATCCGTTTTGCACTTGGCGCGGCAAGGGAAAAGCGGCAAAGCATTGCAATTACCGGGTGCCGTCGAAGTCCGCCGCGAAAACAACGAATTGGTTTTCTGCGCAAACGCCAAGGACACAAAACGCGGCGCAAACAAGCAATCAGCCGCAGAATTCGAGTACAACATCGATTTTATAAACGGCGCCGCGACTCTCCGTCTTCCACAAGCGGGGTGTGTCTTCCGCCTCAGGGTGATTGACTGGCTCGCAGAGAGAGAGGAAACTAGACAATCAGGGGCGGTCTTGGACCGCGACCGGCTGCGCGCACCACTCGTTCTGCGCAACTGGCGTCCAGGTGACAAACTGCGACCCGCGGGGCATCAGAAAGCGCACAAACTGAAGCGCCTTTTGAACGAAAAGCACATCAGCCGGTGGAAGCGCGACGGCTGGCCGGTGCTGACAAGCGGCGGCGTTCTCGTTTGGTCACGCGGATTTCCGGTTGCCGCTGGATTCGGGCCAAATGAAGGGACTCGATCGGGAATTTTGATTGCCGAGGAAAATACTTGATGCGTGGCGGCCCAGCGCTCGAATCAGGAACGTCAAGCCGTGCAGCCTATTCCGCCGCGCGAATTGGCGCGAGAGTTTCGGCTCTCGGCAAGGAAATATCGCGGGCCTATAAAGGCCGCCGGGTGGATGTGGTCGTAACGCTCGACCGCGGCTTCGTTTTCGCCGCCGACCTGATCCGCGCGCTGGACGCTTCGGTCGTGTGCCACTTCGTGCGCGAGGATGTGCGCGACGTGGATGACGCGGGACGCGAACGCCGCGAAGTTTATTTCGGCGCGCGCCCGGAGCTGAAAGGCCGCGACGTTCTGCTGCTCGACGCGGTGCTCGAGAGCGGCGTCACGCAGGAATTTCTTCTGCGGCGTCTGGGAGAAAGCGAGCCCAGGTCGCTGCGTTTGGCAGTACTGCTGGACAAGCCCGCGCGGCGGCGCGTGGGCCTGGAGCCTGATTACTTTGGGTTCCGGACCGCATCTAATGATGTATGGGTCGGTTACGGCCTGGCGGCGTCTAATGGAACGGGGCGGAATCTTCGCGCTCTTTCCGCTGGACCGGCGCAGGTGAAGCGGCGGCAAGGCAAAAAGAAGTAAGATGGAAGTATTCGCCCAGCCGCTTCCACGTGGAAGAAAATTCCGCGGGACAAAGGTGAGGACAAAGTGAATTCCAGTTCTACGGCAAAAACAATTTTATTCTGGATCTCGATCGTATTCCTCGGCGTAATGCTGTGGAAGCTGGTCTCCGCCAACGGAAGCCAGCAGCGCGAGCAGCAGCCCAGCTACAGCGAATTCATGGGCAAGGTGGAAAACGGAGAGATCAAGGAAGTCACGCTGTACCTCTCACCAAACAGCTACGAAGTCCAGGGCGAATACCGGACCAACCCTCCCCAGAAATTTGTCGTGACCGTTTTCAAGGAAGCCGCTCCAGATCTCGTCAAGCAGCTCAAAGACAAAGGCACGATGATCAAGGGCATGAAAGAAGTTCACAGCGGCGACTGGATTTTGATCCTGCTGAACGCCGCGCCTCTGATCCTGCTCGTGGGCTTCTGCCTTTTCCTGATGCGCCAGATGCAGGCCGGCGGAAATAAAGCGCTGAGTTTTGGCAAATCGCGCGCGCGCCTGCTTTCCGCTCAACAGAAGAAAGCTACCTTTAAAGATGTTGCCGGAACGGACGAAGCCAAGGAAGAGCTCCAGGAAATTATTGAATTCCTCAAAGATCCGCAAAAATTCCAGAAGCTTGGCGGGCGCATTCCCAAGGGCGTTTTGCTTGTCGGGCCTCCTGGCACGGGCAAGACTTTGCTCGCGCGAGCCATCGCAGGTGAAGCCAACGTTCCCTTCTTCTCCATTTCCGGTTCGGACTTCGTGGAAATGTTTGTTGGCGTCGGCGCAAGCCGCGTCCGCGATTTGTTCGAGCAGGGAAAGAAGAACGCGCCTTGCATCATTTTCATAGATGAGATTGACGCGGTCGGCCGCCACCGTGGCGCAGGCCTCGGCGGTGGACACGACGAACGCGAGCAAACCCTGAACGCATTGCTCGTCGAAATGGACGGTTTCGAATCCAACGAAGGCGTAATCCTCATCGCCGCCACGAACCGCCCCGATGTTCTCGATCCAGCCCTTCTTCGTCCTGGCCGTTTCGACCGCCGCGTAGTCGTTGCGCGACCCGACGTAAAGGGCCGCGAAGAAATTCTCCGCGTGCACACCCGCAAAGTGCCTCTCTCCGATGACGTCGAGCTGTCCATCATCGCGCGCGGCACTCCAGGCTTTTCCGGCGCGGACCTCGCCAACCTCGTGAACGAAGCCGCTCTCTGGGCCGCACGCCAAAACCGAAAATTCGTTATGCAGGTAGATTTCGAGATGTCCAAAGACAAAGTGTTGATGGGCGTCGAGCGCAAGTCCATGATTCTCTCCGACGAAGAAAAGAAGAACACCGCGTACCACGAAGCGGGACACGCACTGGTAGCGGCAATGACCCCTGGAGCCGATCCAGTTCACAAAGTCACGATCATCCCGCGAGGCATGGCGCTCGGCCTCACCATGCAACTCCCTGAAGACGACAAGCACACCTACACTCGCGAATATCTCGAAGCCATGCTCGCAGTCCTCATGGGCGGACGCTCCGCGGAAGAAATCTTCCTCGGCCACATCACCACCGGCGCCGGAAACGACATCGAGCGCGCCACCGACCTCGCCCGCAACATGGTTTGCGAATGGGGCATGAGCGAGCTTGGCCCGCTGGCCTACGGAAAGAAAGACGAAGCCATCTTCCTGGGCCGCGAAATCACCCAGCATCGCGACTACTCCGAAGACACTGCCATCCAGATCGATAAAGAAGTGAAGCGCATCGTCAGCGGCGGCTACGAAAATGCCAAGCGCCTTCTCTCGAACAATCGCGCGACTCTCGAGCGCATCGCGCAAGCCCTGCTCGAACGCGAAGTCATTGACGCCATAGAAGTAAAGATGCTGATGGAAGGCAGGCCGCTGCCGGAAAAGCCGAGGACGCCTCCTCCGCCGGCGCCCGCCGCCCCGAGCGCGGATCCCAAGGTTGTACGCCCGGAACTTCGTCCAGCCCCGGGCTTCACCCGCGGCGAAAACCCAGCCAAAGCCTAAATCTCAATTGTAGGGGCACTGCATGCCGTGCCCTTCTTTGTTTTTGAACCATACGACCAACGCAACGATCTTGTCTTCGTGCCGCCAACGTGACCACCGCCATCAAAATAGGTAGAATGCCCCTATGGGAAACAAGACCCCAGACAATCTCCACGTAACCTGCCCCTGCTGCCAAGCAAAGCTGGTGGTAGACGCCGTCTTCGGCGCCGTCCTCTCCCACGAAGCTCCCGTCAAGGCCGGTCCTAACGTCGACCTGGAAAACGCCCAAGGCATCCTCGCCGAACAGCACCGCCAGCGCGAAGACAAATTCGCCGATTCCTTCTTCCAGGAAACCCACAAAGAAGACATCCTCGCGAAAAAATTTGAAGAAGCCATGAAAAAAGCCAAAGACGCCCCAGCTGGCAAACCCCTCCGCGATTTCGATTTGGATTAAAGTAGGACAGGCACTCCTGCCTGTCCCTTTCTTCTTCTGAATGAAGCCCCACAAAAAATTCCGCCTGAAGCTCCGCTCCCGAACGCTGGTCCTCGGCGAGCGCACGCTCATCATGGGCATCCTGAACATCACTCCCGACAGTTTCTCCGACGGCGGCAAATTCTTCGACGTCCAAAAAGCCATCAATCGTGCCGTCGCCATGGAACGCGATGGCGCCGACCTCCTCGACATTGGCGCCGAATCCACCAGGCCGGGCTCGCGAAGCATCGCCGCCGAAGAAGAACTGTGCCGCCTGCTCCCCGTTCTCGGCGCCCTCCGCCGCCTCATAAAAATTCCCATCTCCATTGACACGCAAAAAGCCGAAGTCGCCGAGGCCGCCCTCGAAGCCGGCGCGGAAATGATCAACGACATCTCCGGATTGAGGCACGACACACGCATCGCGGAAGTCGCAGCAAAGCACGGCGCCCCTCTCATTCTGATGCACATGCACGGCGAGCCAAGCACGATGCAAGCAGGCCCATTTGCGCGAGACGTCATGAAAGATGTGACCAAAGGCCTGCGTGCCTCGCTTGCGAAAGCTCGCAAAGCAGGAGTCGCCAACTCGCAAATCATCCTCGACCCAGGCATCGGCTTCGGCAAAAGCTATTCGCAAAACTACGAGCTGCTGCAAAAACTTCCCCAGCTCGCAAAATTGGGCTATCCGTTGCTGGTAGGCACATCGCGCAAAGGATTCTTAGGCGCCACGCTGGCAAGCGGCGGCAAGCCCGCTCCGCCAGAAGAACGCATCTGGGGCACAGCCGCAACCGTCACGGCAAGCATCCTCAACGGCGCGCACATCGTGCGCGTGCACGACGTCGCGGAAATGGTCCAGGTCGCCCGAGTCGCCGACTGCCTCGCCCATGCAAACCGGCGGTCCGGCTAGAATTCATCCCACAAAAGCTCTTTAGGGGGTCGGAGCTTTAGCTCCGACATTTAATCCCATATTTCCTTTTTGAAGTTCGCGTATGTGACCGTATGATGGCGCTAACGAAGTCAAAAAGGAAATTCTGGCTATGACATGTAAAGCGAGCACACTGACAGCTCTCCTGCTCTTTTTGCTCATCGGCTCGGGAACAGCGCTCTCCCAGTTTCTTCCGTTGAATTTCTGCAAAAGGCCGGCCCTTATTCCGTGGGCCTGAAGGTGGTGAATCAATACGATACCTCACGACAGTTTCCCGCCACTCCTGATCGTCCCGAAGCATCTGCACGTCGGAATCTCGCTTAATGGCAAAAAAATGGGCTTTAGCCCCTGAAGAAACTCTATCCGCCCCGTCTGGCGCAATTATGAGATAGCTCCAGGCAAGTCGGGGGGCGCGTCTCGATTTCTACGGCTTACGGTTTCAGTTCCAGCACGTCCGTCGTCTCGCGGTCGACGGCCTGCTTGCTGTAACTCAGCGGAAAGTATTTTCCATGCGCCCACAGCAGCAGCAAATCATCGTAATGCACGCTGCCAGGCTGCCCGCTCTGCCCGGGCACGTTCACGCCAACTCCTTTATCCCAATCGCTCAAATCAAAAATCTCCCGGTAACTCGCCCCCGACAGTTGATCGAACGTCGCGCCGCCAAAATAAGTAGCGTCCACAGTGGAATTTTCGCCCGGCCGCGGGACGGGTCCGCGATCGAAAAGCGCCTTGGCGTCAGGCGTAATTCCGCCCAGCGGATGATGGAACGAAGCGCGATGCACTTGTCCCCACGCCCAGTTCTTGGGATCGGGACCCAGTTTCGCAGCCAGCTTTTCTTGCGCGGTACGAAGCGTCTCAAGAAGCAAAGTGTCTCGCGCGCTTTCGGGATTCGACCCGAAAACGCTCGCTCGCGGCTTCGACAGTTCCTCGAGAATTCTCGACTCGTATAATTTGCCTGCGGCCTTTTGCGCCTCCGCCGGGATGACTTTCGCACTGACTGCATCGCGTAGCTCCAGCAGCCAGAATTCGTAAAGTGTCCCCGCCGTGGAATCTTCCGTAAACGCGCAATCCCAATCCAGCAGCAGTTTCACCGAAGCGTCCGCCGCTCCGCCGCCGTTTGACGCCGCACGCTTCAGCAAACTCTGCAGTTCGCGCGCCGGTATCGGTACCACGTCGTTCTGCAAATTCTCCATGTCGACGACGCTCAGCTTGTGCCCGCTTTTCGCGGCACCGCTCAAAACTTCTGTAATACGCCCAAACCGGTCTGGCGGAGCCCACTGAAATCCCACCGCGTAGGGATAATTTTCCGGAATCATTTTGTGATTTGCGCTGGCCACAAATCCCGAAGCCGGATTGTACGTATGCGGCAGCTCGGCGTTCGGCACGAACCCGCTCCATTCGTAGCCGCCCGTCTCCGGTACCGGCAGCAAACCCGTCCAGTTCTTCCGCAGCGGCGCAAGCCCGGTCGAATGTTCCCCAATGTTCCCGTCGCGGTCCGCATAAACCATATTTTCGGAAGGAACTTTCCAGCGCGGCATGGCCTGCTCAAATTCTTGCCAGTTCTTCGCCCGGTCCAGCGCAAGCGATCCCAGGTAACCCGCCGTTCCCGGCTCCGCTCCAACCCAGTGCAGCGCCAGCGCCCGTTTTCCGTCTTCCCAAAGCACCGGCCCGTGCCGCGTGAATTTCAGTTTGACCGTTACCGCTGCCGCCCCGCGAACGCCGATGCTCTCTGTTTTCACTTCCATGCGCTCCCAGCCGCGCTCCGTCTTGTACTGTTCCCGATCAGCGGGATTCAATTCCGCGAGATACAAATCCTGCTGGTCGAGCCCGAAAATGGTCAATCCCCAAGCGATATTTTCGTTGTGACCAATAGCCACTCCCGGCAGCCCAGGTTCGCCTGCACCAATCACGTTCCATCCCGGCGCGACCAAATGCACGATGTATCGCAGCGATGGTTCGGCAATCACGCGGTGAGGATCGTTCGCAAGCAACGGTTTGCCGCTGGCAGTCAGGGAACCAGAAACGGTCCAATTGTTGCTCCCCTGCACGGGTGTCTCGGGAAAATGCAGCGGCACGTCGCTCCCGACGAGATTCTGAAGCAGCGCCGGAGATAGCCCCGAAAAATCAATGCCAGGAGCTGGATCGAGTTTCACCGGCGGATCGAGCTCGAGAAGTTCCGCCGCTTTTTCGGGGCCGAGAAGCGCAACCAACTGCGCGCTGTGCAACTCACTTGCGCCATTTCCGGTCACCGAATACGCTGCCATGCGATTCAAACAGTCTTCGGGCTTCCACGGCTCGGGCTTGAAACCAGCCAGTTGAAATTCCAATGGAAGCCCAATGCCGCCGGGCTTTTTAATTTCTTCGATGTAGGCATTAATGCCGGACGTGAACGCCTCGAAAATTTCTTTCGCGTCCGGAGAGTAGCTCTTGTACTCGGCATCCATGTCGCCGCGATACCGCAGCAACCGCGCGCTCGTATCGCGCTTCACGAAGGAAGGCCCCAAAATCTCCGCAAGCCGTCCCTGTCCGGAGCGTTTCCACAATTCGATCTGAAACAACCGGTCCTGCGCCACCACAAATCCCTGCGCAAAAAACAAATCATGTTGGTTCTGCGCGTAAATATGCGCCACTCCCCAGCGGTCCCGCTGCACACGCACGGCCTGACGCAGCCCATGCGCGTTGACCGTTCCTCGTATCACGGACACTGCGGCTTTAGCTCGCTCTTCTAGCCCCGGTCCTGCCGGCAGTGGCGCTGATTGCCCTCTTGCCCCAGCCACTTCCGCTAAAATTACCGCAAGAATCAATCCATTTTTTTTCATCGCGGATTTCTGTGAACCTCTCTCAAATTTCTGCCTGCCCGCTCGGCCAAAAGCCAGGCCCGTATGTGAACTTAACCCCTTTAAATGCAACACTTACAAGACAGCCTGCATGTGTTGATTCTAAAGAACTTACGAAAACCCTAAGCCCTTTAAATGCAACACTTACAAAATTTGCGAGGGGCTCCAAAGTACAAACGCCCCTCTCGCCTGCTGCCTACCAACGCGGCCAGGCACTCAGTTTCCCCCAAAGCGCCGCGAGCTTATACTACTCCGCACGAGGATGCACGGCGTGGCGCCGAGGCTAATTTTCGTCATCGCCAATCCTTCGCGGAGACCAAACGCATGCGCCAAATTGCAATTCTCTCCACCTCCCTACTTCTTTACCTGCTTACATCGCTCTCTGCCACCGCTCAACTCCCTCCCGTGAAGGATTCTCTCAACCCAATACAATCCAGCCAATCTCCCGCCGCCTGCTCCACAACCGACGCCTCCAGTTGCGCCCAAGCCGCCGCAAAAATCCTCCCTCAAGTAATGGGCCCCTCGCCCATGGAAGAGAACCTTCGCCGCCTAACCGACGAAATCGGCGGTCGCGTCACCGGCACACCCGAAATGGCCAGAGCCATTGAGTGGGCGGTAGCCGCCTTCCGCGCCGCCGGCATCGAAGTCCACACCGAAAAATACACGCTACCCACCACTTGGCGTGAAGGGAATACATTCCTAATCGTCGACGAGCCCTTCACGGTTTTCGCAAAACAATCAGGAGACGACACAGCGATCCGCACCTCACTGCCTAGGCTTCGTGCTGTTTCTGAGGGATGGAGCCCCGGGACTCCCGGAAACGGTATTGAAGCAAACGTCGTGGACATCGGCTACGGCACCGGCGACGATTTCGTCCGCGCCAGATCCTCAACCAAAGGCGCAATTCTCCTCGTGCACACCGACATTGGTTCAACATGGGCCGATCTCTTTAACGAATACCTGCGGCCTCCCGATATCATTCAACGCGCCGTCAAAGGCGGCGCCGTTGCTATTCTCTGGATGGGCGCGCGCGAAGGCACGCTGCTTTATCGGCACACAAATTCGCTCACCGGACAGATCGACAAAATCCCGCAGGCCATCGTCGCACGCGAAGACGCCATGCGGCTGGCACGTACCGTTGCCGCGTATCCCTTTAAAGTGAGCGTGTGGCTCCAGATGCCCAACAAAATCGGCGGCCCCGTCGAGCAGGAAAACGTCGTCGGCGAAATTCGCGGCTACGAAAAGCCCGACGAATCCGTAATTCTCGGCGCCCACCTCGACTCCTGGGAACTTGGCACAGGCGCCCTTGACAACGGCTGCAACGCCGCCATGGTTATCGAAGCCGCCCGCGCCATCAAAGCCACAGGCCTGCTCCCCCGCCGCACCATCCGCTTCGTCCTCTTCAGCGGCGAAGAGCAAGGCGCCATCGGCTCCTACGAATACGTCAAAGCCCATCGCGTCGAGCTCGGCAAAATTCGCGCCATGATCGCCTTCGACTCCGGCAGCGGCCGTGTCACCGGCTATTCGCTGGGCGGCCGCCACGACATCGAAGCCGGCGTCCGCGAAGCTCTGAAGCCTCTCGAATCCTGGGGCGCAAACGATCACACTTACGACGCCAGCTTCGGCACAGACAATTTCGATTTCCTCCTCGAAGGCGTCCCCACCCTGGTCGCCAATCAGGAAATCGCAAACTATCTGGTGAACTATCACGCCGCCTCGGACACGCTCGACAAAGTGGACATCCGCGAACTAAAGCTGAACACCGCACTGGCCGCACTGACCGCCTGGGGCATCGCCGACCGCACCGAGCCCCTAGGCAAACGCCTCACTCGCCCCGAACTCGATGTCCTGGTCAAAGAAACCGGCCTCGACCAACAACTAAAAGCCCTAGGCTACTGGGACGCCTGGCAATCAGGCGCCCGCGGCCGCAAGCCCTAAGTTTTTTAGCCACCCTTTCCCCATCCAAATCGGCCTGTCGCTGTGCTCTTTCGGGCAGTCCACTCTTACGCAGCACCGCGCATTTTGTGATTTGCTTCCCGGTATACTGGAAGTGTGACTACAGCCTCTCTCAACACGAATGCCTCGAAGCCAGCGCGCATTCTGGCGCTCGACTACGGCCGCGCACGCATCGGTTTGGCTGTCGCCGACCCCGGCGCCGCCCAAGCCTCACATCTGGCCACGATGGACCGCATCAACCGCAACGAAGACATGCGCCGCCTGCGCGAAGTGGTTCGCGAACACGGCGTAAAGCAAATCGTCGTCGGCCTGCCGCTTCGCCTCGACGGCACACGTGGCGACATGGCCGAAGAAGCCGCGCGCTTCGGCCAACGCGTGCACAAGCAGCTCGGCCTGCCGGTAGAAATGGTCGACGAGCGCCTCACCAGCTGGGAAGCCGAACGCCTGCTCGAAGAGCAGCAAGGCCGCACCATCCACACCACTTCGAGCAAACACTCAAGCAAACAGCGGCAGAAACAAAGTTCGCGGCCGGACGTGGACGCCATGGCCGCCGCGTTAATCCTCAACGAATATCTGGATCGCCTGCACGCAGCCCCATCGGCACAAGCACAACAAGAAGCAAAAAAAGCGGCCCAGGCATCTAAATAATGAGGGTCATTTGAAGAAAGTTTTGCTTATCCTCTTCGTTCTGGTGCTCGCCGCCGCAGGAGCCGGCGCCTGGATGTGGTATTGCATCACGTATCCCTACCAGGGCTTTGCATCCGAAGGCGTCTTCGTGACGGTTCCTCACGGCGCCTCCAGCCGCGGCGTCGCGCGACTCCTCGAAACCAACGGCGTAGTCCGCAACTCCATCGCCTTCGAAATCTACGCCCGCCGCCATCCCCGCCGCACTCTCGAAGCCGGCGAATATTTCTTCGACAAGCCCCTGACCGGCCGCGACGTTTTCTGGAAACTCGCCAAGGGCGACATCTACAAAATTCCCTTTACCGTCCGCGAAGGCGAAACCCTCTACGACATCGCTCACGACCTTGAAGCCGCTCATTTCCTCTCTGCTGACGAGTTCATTAAAGCCGCCAGCGATCCCACCCTGGTCCGCGACATGGACCCGCACGCCCTGACTCTCGAAGGCTTTCTTTTTCCCGCAACGTACCAAATGCCGCGCCATCCCGTAGCCGTCGAACTGACCGCCGCGATGGTCAAAAAATTCAAGGAAGAATGGGCGCGCATCTCCGCACCGATGGCAGGTGGAGACAAAACGGAAGACAAAACGCGCACCGCCTCCGGCTACCCCATGTCCTCGATCGTCACGCTCGCTTCGCTCGTCGAGCGCGAAACGCCCAAGCGAGACGAACGCCCGCTCGTCGCAGGCGTCTTCGAAAATCGCCTCCGCAAAGACATGATGCTGCAATGCGACCCCACAGTAATCTATGTTCTCGAGCAAGAGGGCCGCTACAACGGCACGCTCACCGGAGCCGACCTGCACGTGCACTCGCCCTACAACACCTACGAGCACACCGGCCTCCCGCCCGGCCCCATTGGCAATCCCGGCGAAGCCTCGCTCCGTGCCGCTCTTCAACCAGCGCAGACCGACTATCTCTATTTCGTCGCCAACACCCAGGGCGGACATTTTTTCAGCGCGACACTAGCCGAACACAACCACAATGTGACAAAGTACCGCCGTCTGCTCGCGGGGCTCCCGGCCGATCCGCCACCTCCTCCGCCGCAACCGAAGCCGCGGCCGGCCAGCAAGAAGAAACCGCGCACCGCGAAGCAGCGCAAAGGCACCGCTTGATGACCGATTCGCTGAACACGAAAAAAGATTTGATTCTCGAAACCGCCAGGGAAATCGGCGCCGCGAAATGGACGCTCGCCGAAATCGATCAGCTTCGCCGCCGCCTCCAGGCCGAACACGGCGAAGCGGGCAAGACCAGCTCCGAGTACGTCGCCGACGTCCTAAAAACCGCCGGCTGGAAGGTTCTTACCACGCTCCAGGAAGAAGCCGAAGAGCAATACGAAGAAGAATTCGAAGATCTTCTGCACTTCAAAACGCTCGAAGACGCCGAAGTCAGCATCATGCGCCTCGACGAACTGATGCGAAAATTCAGAGTCCACGGCGAAAACGCCGCCGTCGAACGCGTCCTGGGCATCGCCCGCCTCGGCAAGCGCCGCGCCGAAATGATTTCCCGCAACCACAAAGTGGAACCCCACAAGCGCGAAGAGAAAGTGGAAATCGCGACCTGGTTCAAAATCTGGCTCGAAACTCCCGACGCCTTTTTCGACTGGCTCGACGTGCGCAAACAATCTCCCGACTTTAAAGCCAGATTCCCGGAGACGGAGTCTCTCGAATGAGTCTTCCCCCCGGCGCGCCGCCAGGCGTGCCCCCCAAAGCACTCGAACTGCCCCCGTTTTCGCTGGATGTGGAAGCCCTGGACCTCGGCCCAGGCGTAAAAGCCGTCGGCCTCGAGCTCATCGAAACCGAAAACCGCGAACCGGTTCGCGGCCAAAAGGCCGCCGAAATCTGGTCCGCCGTCTTCCCTGCCCTCGCAGGCGACGAACACTACGCCGTCGATTTCTTCAGCCACCTCGAACGCGTCCGCGAGTTCTGCACCGCGCGCGACATCAGATTTCGCGAAGGCAGCACCCGCTGCGTCGTTCTACCGCAACCGCGCCAAAGCGAGCTCTTCCAACTCTTCGAGCGCTTCGAGGGCGAGACTTTCGGCATCCGCGCCGGCGCTGCCGCCGAATCCCCCGACGGCGCGCTCGAAGGCGACCTCTCCAAACGCGGCGTAGACGCCTACCAACCCGCCTACGAGCGATACTTTTTCTGCGCCATCTGCGAACCAGAAGACGGCTGGGTCACCCTCCTCAGCCCCAAACTCTGGGCCAGCGAAGTCATCCGCCGCGTCCGCCCCGCAGTCCAACCCTTCGATATTTACCTCGCCCGGCCCCACTGACCCCCGCTCCATTCCTATCTTCGCTGTGCCCTCTGTGTCTCTGCGACCTCTGTGTAAGTCTTTTTCTTCGCTTTTCTCTTCTCAAACTAGGACCTTGCAAAGGAGCGGTCGTGCGAGTATAGTCGTTCATCGATATACTGATTATCGACTACCCATGCCAAAACGAAAACTCGATCCGCTGCCCTCCGCCGCTTTCCAAATCCTGCTGGCCCTCGCCGGTGAAGACCTGCATGGTTACGCCATCATGCGCCAAGTCGCCCAACAGACCGACGGCCGCATGCGCCTGGGCCCCGGCACTCTCTACAGCTCCATCCAATCTCTCCTGGAAGAAAAATTTATCGAGGAGCTTGACGCTCGCGTGGACGCAAAACTCGGCCAGGATCGCCGCCGCTATTACCGCCTGACTTCGGCAGGCCGCAAACTCGCCCGTTCCGAAGCCGAACGCATGGCCGACCTGCTGCGCGTCGCGCGTGCCAGAAAAATCCTGAGGAGGGATTATGTCTGAAAAGATATACGCCTTGCTTCTATGCCTCTATCCTTCGCATTTTCGCGAGGGCTACGGCGATTCCGCACTGCAACTGTTGCGCGACCGCGCTCGCGATGAAAAAGGATTCTTTCCGAAACTCCGGCTTTGGCTGGACGTCCTGGCGGATCTCGCCATCTCCCTTCCGCGTGAATACAGCAATGCCCACTCCGCGCTGATTGCCGCTTCGGCACAACAGCGTTTGGAAGGCGCACCGTCTTTCTTTGTCCTGGAAGGCGAAGCGCCGCGTCCCGGAGCCCTCCTCCTGGGCGGCGTCTTGTCGTTAACTGCGCTTGCGGCCTTCCCGGTTCTGCTCAGCCAAGTCCATCACCAAGCCAGAAGCGCGAGCACGTCTGACGGGCAACAACAAGGCCGATTCGCATCCCCACAGCAGCAAACTCCGCAATCCAATCCAGAGGACGCCGCTAGCCAGGCGGCCCGTGCCACAACAGGCGAAGGAAATCTGGATGCCGCCGAGCGCCAACGTGTGATTGAAGCAGCGGTTGCGGATCTCAAGCAGTACTACATGGATCGAGACGCAGCACAGAAGATGGCGGATGCTCTGCTCGCGCACCGGAAGCGCGGCGATGACGACGCAGCCACGGATGGCAAAGCCCTGGCCGACCTGCTGACCAAACAGATGAGGGATGTGAGCCACGACATGCAGCTTGAGCTGGCCTATATCCCGGAGCCTATGCCGGCGTCCCGCTTTGATGCACTGGGCCGCCCGCTGGAACCAACGCCTGAAGACCAGGCACGTTATCGGTCGGCGATGGAGCAGAGCAACTGCACTTTCGAAAAAATCGAAACCCTCCCGCACAATATCGGCTACCTGAAGCTCAATTCGTTTCCCGATCTTTCCCTATGCCAGCCAACAGCAGCGGCCGCGATGGCTTCCCTGAACCATGCGGATGCCATTATCTTTGATTTGCGGGACAACCGTGGCGGCCAGCCGGAGATGGTCTCGTTCATGGCCGCCTACCTCTTCGACCACCCTGAGTATTGGTACAACCCCAGGGAAAACACGACGCAGCAGTCCTGGACGCAATCGCCTGTTCCGGGAAACGAACTGGCGGACAAACCGGTGTACGTGTTGACCTCCGCCAGGACTTTTTCCGGCGCAGAGCAGTTCTGCTACGACTTGAAAATGCTGAAACGCGCCACGCTCATAGGCGAGACGACCGGCGGTGCCGCACATTCCGGAGTTTGGCATCGGATCGATGATCACTTCGGAATGGGTATTCCCGAAACGAAGCCAGTCAATCCCTACGCTAAGGCCGATTGGGAAGGAACAGGCGTTGAGCCAGACGTAAAAGTGAAAGCCGAAGAAGCTCTGAAGACAGCCGAAAATCTTGCCCAGAGCAAGCTACAAAAGAAGTAGCCCACCATGAGCCGCCCAGGTTATGCGGTTCTTGCTCTGCTCTGTGCCCTCCGTGTCTCTGCGCCCTCTGTGTAAATCTTTTTCTTGGGTTTTGTGTGATTGCCACGTCGACTGTCATAATGAGATATGCACCCATTGGACGCGTTTCAAGGTGGTTGCTAGATTGCATTGTTTATCCGAAAGGCTTGGAAACGACTGATGCAGCGAAGGTTGGCATGCACCTTACTGGCGACACTGGCGGGACTTTCTGGCGGTTGCGGCGGCGCCGTCAAGCAAGTGCAGAACGTTCCGGCGGCGCAAAGAGCCGTTGCGCTGGACTCCACGCGCGAGGAACTGCTCGATAAATACAACGCTATAGCCAAGGGCGTGAAGAGCCTGAACATGACCGTCGAACTAAAACCCACCGCCGGCTCAAAATACAGCGGCGTCATCGAGGACTATCACGAAGTCAAAGCGTTTCTCCTCGCCGAACGCCCCGCCTACATTCGCATGATTGGGCAAGCCCCCGTGATCGGCAAAACGGTTTTCGACATGACCAGCGACACCGACACCTTCCGCGTCTCGATCCCCTCCAAAAACAAATTTCTCGTTGGCCCCATCGCCATGGATCGCAACAGTAAAAAACCCATCGAGAACCTTCGCCCCCAGCACCTTCTGGACGCTCTCCTTTGGAGCGAAATCCGCAAGGAAGAGGAAGTGTTTTTTGAGGAGTTTAACGACGAGCGGGCAAGGTACTATATTCTAACCGTGGTGCGTGGGGGCTACCTGCGGGAAGTCTTGCGCAAAATCTGGTTTGACCGCGCCGATCTGCAAATCGTGCGCTTGCAGGAATTCGGCTCAAAAGGCGCGCTGCTCTCGGACGTGCGTTTCTCGGACTGGCGTGCGCTTATAGCGGATCAAGAAGGAACTCCTTTGGCGTTCACTTCCTTCCCGTTCGCGATTCAGATTGACCGGCCACACGACGACTACCACCTCAACTTGCAGGTGACCAAGCTGATGCTCAACGAAGACATCCCAGCCGACCGCTTCAAGCTCGAGCAGCCAGCGGGCTCGGAACTGGTCCACGTCGGCGACGATGCGGAGAAAAAACAGCCATGATGGGCGAACTGATTGTCCGCAACCTGTTGCATCGCCCGCTCCGCACCCTGATCGGCGTCATGGCGATTGCTGTCGAAGTCGCGTTGATCGTGTTGATTGTTGGCCTGACATCGGGAATGCTGACGGAAACCGCCAAGCGCATCGAAGGCATTGGCGCGGATGTCATGGTTCAACCGCCCGCCGCCTCCGTTTTCATCAACTTTAGCGGCTCGCCCATGCCGACAAAGATTGGCGAAAAACTCGCCGAATTGAAATACGTCCAATCAGCGGCTCCGGTGTTGCTTCAGTTCGTTTCCTCTGGAGCGGTCGAGACTATTTGGGGGATCGATCCGGAAAGTTTTCGCGCCGTCTCCGGTGGATTCGTCTTTCTGGAGGGCCACTACCTCGAAGGTCCGGATGATCTGCTCGTGGACGACTGGGCCGCAAAGGCAAAAAACATTAAACTCGGCGACACCTACAACGTCCTGAATCACGATTGGCGCGTTGCCGCTATCATCGAGCACGGAAAAGGGGGACGCTTGTTTGTTCCTCTGGCAACGCTCCAGGATCTGGTTGGCGCACATGACAAAGCCTCCATTTTCCTGATTAAGTGCACCCGTCCCGAACATACGGAGGACGTCATGGAGGAAACTCGCCACCTCCTCCCGGGCTATACGGTCCGCCCCGTCAGTTCGTTCCTGTCGTTGATGACTTCCACCAACATTCCAGAATTGCAGACCTTCATCAACGCCATGATCTCGTTGGCCGTCATCATCGGCTTACTGGTGATTTTTTTGACCATGTACACCACCGTGATCGAAAGGACGCGCGATATCGGCGTGTTGAAATCGCTTGGGGCGGGGAAGGTGTTCATCGTGCGCGCCCTATTGACGGAATCGGCTGGGCTTTGCCTGACGGGCATTCTGGCCGGTGTTGGATTGAGCTATGTTGCGCGCGCCGCTTTTCATGCCGGCTTCCCAACTTTGCCCATTCTCATCACCTGGCCGTGGATTTTGCGCGCCGCGGGAATCGCCCTGGCGGGAGCGATGCTCGGCGCCAGCTACCCTGCTTGGGCAGCCAGCCGGAAAGATGCCGTGGAAGCGCTGTCTTACGACTGACTTTTGAGTGCGGGCAGCCTTGCTGCCGCTTTTCTTCGCCGCCGTATGTATCTTTATTCTGTAACGCTCGGTAGAAAGGGAAAAACAAGCCGCAGGCACTCACTGCGGCTAGGCACAGATGGGAATCGCAGCTACAATACGTGGACCTGCCGAAGGGCTGATCGTTCCGGGAAAAAAAAGCTTGGACCCGATACTGAAAACGGAAAACTTGTGGAAGCTCTACCGCGCGGGGAAAGTGGATGTGCCCGCCCTGCGTGGTGTGAATTTCGCGGTAGCTCCCGGAGAATCCGTGGCCGTCATGGGCCCATCCGGTTGCGGCAAGTCTTCTCTCCTCTACGTCATTGGCGGGCTGGCTCAAGCCTCCAAAGGGCACGTCCTGGTTGATGGCAACGATTTGACCATCATGAGCGACGCGGAGCGCACGAAATTGCGGCGCAGCAAAATTGGATTTGTCTTCCAACGCTTCAATCTTCTGCCCACGCTGACCGCCAAAGGCAACATTGCGATCGCCCAATTCATCCACGGCGACGGCTTCGACCCGCACCGCTTCGAAGTAGTCACGAGCCTGCTCGGCCTCGCCGGCCGCCTTCAGCATAAACCGTCCGAACTCTCCGGCGGCGAGCAGCAGCGCGTTGCGATCGCGCGGGCCATCATCAACGAGCCCAAAATTTTGCTGGCCGACGAGCCCACCGGCAACCTCGATTCAAAAAATTCCGAAGTCGTGCTTCAGATGCTCCGGCAGCTCAACAAGGATCTCGGCCAGACCATCGTGATGATCACTCACAATCCCGAAGCCACCGCCTATTTTGACCGCGTTGTGCACATGCGTGATGGCGTGATTGTGGACGGCGTTCCAGCGGATTGAAATGGCCAGCCTTGGTCAAATTCTGTCGAAGACATTCTTCTGGGCCTACGAGCGAGGCGCCTGGCAGTACGACCTCGCCGTCATCCTGATCCTGGTATTCGTTTTGGCCACTCCGCGCGCCTGGTTTCATGATGAGCCCCAAATTGGCCTTCCGGCCAATACGCCGGGACAAGTGGTACTGCTCAAAAGCGAAGCCGGAACCGAAACCTATCGCGTCGATACCCGCATCCTCGCGCCGCCCGCGCAAACCCCCGCGCTCGAAAATGAGCTCCATAACGCCCTGCAAAAATCGCTCCCCGATCTCCGCAACAAGCGCTTTACCATCGCGAACATAGAGCCGGTCCGCGACGCCGATGGCACGGTAATCGCCTACCAGGTGGAAATTCACCATTAGCCGTCATTTCGGGGAAACCTTTCTGGGACGGCGCACATTCCGCAAATACGGAAAAGTACATTTTGCATCGCAATCTTCGGAAATCGCGGTAACGCAGCCCATCGTTCATGCATCTCTCTACCTATATGCTAGGATTTGAACGCACCTGACCGGCCACGCGTTCGAGTACGAACAGGGGTTTCTATTGATCAGACGTCTTCGGGCTCTAATCGTTCTGGGAATTGCCGCCACATTCTTTTTCGCGCCGTCCAATCGCGCTCAAACTGCTGCGAAGTGGACCACCGAAAACGTCCTCCGGATGATGGACAGATCCGCGAAGGATTTCCGCAGCCTCAGCGCGGACGTCGAGAACATCAAGTACACCGCGGTAGTGAAAGATACCTCGACCGAAAGTGGACAGATTTTCGTCCGCCACGACCAGAAAATGCGCATTGAAATCAGCAAGCCCGAGCCGCGCACGATTCTCCGTACCGGCGATTCCCTGTTCCTCTACAACCCCAAAATCAAGCGCGTGGAAGAATACGACCTCGGCAAAAATCGCTCCATGATTGACCAGTACATTCGCCTGGGATTCGGCACCAAAAGCGAGGACCTCAAGAAAAGCTACCTGGTCACCCTCATGTCCGAAGAGGATCTCGACAACAAGAAAACGGTGGTCCTCGAGTTGACCCCCAAGGCCGACTCGGTTCGCAGCCAGATCACCAAAATCCAGATGTGGATTGACGAGGCTTCCTGGCTCCCGGTCCAGCAAAAATTCTTTGAAGCCGGCTCCGGCGACTACATTCTGTTTCACTACACGAACCTGATGAAGAACCTGAAGATAAGCGAATCCAGGTTCAAGCAGGATTGGCCCAAAGACGCGACCCATGAAAAGCCCCACGGCTGAGCAGCACTAAAACTCGATCGCGAGAATGCCGTCAATCGGGAGCGGCGCGTTCGGTTGCAATCAGCTGCTCTTTGCGTGAAAGCCCCCAGCGATAGCCGGCCAGATTCCCGTCCTGACGAACTACACGATGGCAAGGCACGACGATCGACACGGGGTTCGTTGCGCAGGCGCGAGCCACTGCACGAACCGCTTTGGGATTGCCGAGGGCGCGGGCTACTTGCGAATAGGTGCGCGTGGTGCCGCGCGGAATGCGTTGCAGTTCCTGCCACACGCGGCGCTGGAACGCCGTGGCTTGCAGGTCGAGCGGCAGATCCATTTGCGCCGGCTTGCCCTCGATGCGCTGGACAATTTCGCTGACCCATTTCTGCACCCCGGCCGCCGCAGGCGAAATTTCCGCGCGCGGATATTCCTCGCGCAACTCCGCGACGAGTTTGTTCGGCGCGTCTCCGAGATAAACCGCGGAGACGCCGCGCTCCGTGGCCGCTACCAGAACTTTTCCAAGCGGCGATTTTGCGATCGTGTATTCGATTTTCATACCCTTTCCTCCCTTTCGATAAGTTGCCGGCGTCATTCCCAGTTGCGCGTTACTGCGTTCGTAGACCCGGCTCGACGAGCCGTAACCGGTTTCGTAAAGCGCGTCGGTAATGTTCTTCCCGGCGCGAAGCAGGCTTTTAAAGCGCTTCACGCGCAAGGCTTCGGCAAGTTCGCGTGGCGCGAGCCCGGTGACTTGCCGCACCGCGCGGCGCAGCGTGGCGGTGTTTGTATTCAACTCCAGTGCGACTGCGGAGAGCCGGACGCCTTCTTCGCTCGATTGCGCGAGATATTTTGCGGCGCGCGCAACGAGCGCCGCAGAAGCCGCAATCTCATTGGGCCGGCAGCGCAGGCAGGGCCGAAAGCCTTGTTTTTCCGCTTCTTCGCCCGTGCCAAAGAAAACAACGTTGCGCCGAAACGGCCTCCGCGCGGGGCAGGAGGGCCTGCAATAGATGTGTGTCGAGCGCACGGCGATTACAAATTTGCCGTCGGCTCGCGCATCGCGCTGCAGTGTAGCGCGCCAATACTGCGCCGCCTTGCGCGGCGAAACCTGCTCGGCCGCGTCCAGATTCGAATTGTTCATCGTTCCCATGCTACGAAAATAGCGCAGCTCGCAACTCAAAATCTATCCGGAAAGGCTCGCCAAAGTGGATTCGAACGAGGGCTTGAGGCAGGGACGAATAGAACGCGAGCGAAAAAACCTCTCGAACAGCACGCTTGGGCGGTGTAGGGGCGCAGCATTGCTGCGCCCCTGCCACTGGACAATGCTCAAGCTTCGCCCGGCGTAGGCACAGCCTCGGCAGCTTCGATAGGGTTTTTGTGCGGTGCGGTAATCACCAGGAGCACAGCAGTAAGAATCACAGCAGCAGCCAGCACAGTACGCAAATTAATCGTCTCGCCAGCCAGCAGCCATCCAAGAAAAAGCGCCACCACGGGATTGACGAAGGCATACGTCCCAACGCGCGCCGCGGTGCTTTGCTTCAAAATGTAGACGTAGGCCGTGAACCCGATTCCCGAACCAAAAACGATGAGATAGACCAGAGCGATCCAGGAACGCATAGAAACCGCTCCAAAATGCAGTTGCCTGCCCTCGCCAGCCAGCAAACCGACAATCCACAACGCAGCGCCGCCAGCAAGGCTCTGCATGGCCACTCCTAACATCGGCGAACTCGGCAGGTCGTTGTGTTTCGAATAGATGGAGCCCCAGGCCCAGCAGAACGAAGCAACCACCAGAATCGCGGTTCCAGCAGGATCAACGCGCTCCGAGCCTCCCAGATGCGCTGGACCCACCAGCACAGCCAGCCCACCAAAGCCCATAACAAGGCTGGCAACGACTCTGGGCTTTGGCCGGTGCCCACCCGGACGCAGCCAATCGAGCAGCACCATCCAGAACGACACCATGGCCACAAGCAAAGCCGCGACGCCGGAGGGAACGGTGCGCTCAGAGAGGCAAACCCCGCCGTTGCCTATGAGCAGTAGCAGCAGTCCAGTGATGATCGCGGTGCGCCATTGCCGAGGTGTAGGCCGAATGCCCGTTTTCCAGCGAAGCACAGGATAAAGAACCAGTCCCGCGATAAGATGCCGCAAAGCAGGCAGCAGCAGTGGCGGAAACGACTCGATGCCAACAGCCATGCCAAGGTATGTCGAGCCCCAGATGACGTAAACCGCAGCAAACGCAAGCACCAGCAGGGCTGCGGCGCGTTTCTCAGGGCTCTGCTGCATTAAAACGGAATCTGGCACCGTTTTATCGAAGCCCTCTCCGTCGAATTCTAGGCGAAACCTCGTTGCGGCGATATCCGGCAACAAACTTCAAACCAGCCATGCGCAAACCAGGACAGCCAACATGAAGCGATTCGACTGCAGAAAAAGCGGCGATGAGAATGGGCATGCAGCGTAGCCTAAGCAATAAAATTAGAGGGAGAACGGGCAAGAGTCGAGCACCATATTGGATGAGAATATCCACAAAGCATGGAGTGAGGGCATTAAAAGATGGGGTACTATAACCAAGTGTTTCAGTTTAAGACACTTCGACAGTTTCTGACGTTTCCCACAGGTTGACGCGCAGGCCCTGAGATGGCATTTTATCCACCCATTCATCTGGGTCGGGGCACCGCAGCAACCTTTCTATCGAAGTGGAGTTGGGCCAGTCTTGGCAGCAACGAAGTGGCATCTCTTGACGAAGTGGCATCTCTGAGGGCGAGATGGGCGCGACGAACCGCGCAAGGCCGATTCCGTCGGCGGAAAACGAAGCACTTGGGACGAAGCTTGCGCCGCTCCTGCAGCCGGTGCCAGCCGAGTCCGCGCGCATACCTGCTCTGCGCGTGACGCCGTTGCTTAAGCCCGGGCAGCCGCGCCGCTTTGTGCGCGTGCCGACGCACGCCGTAGGCGTGCCTAGCGAGCAGCGCGAATATCCACGCGCAACCTTGAAGCTTCCGCTACGCTTACGCAGCGTAAACTCCGTCGCCGAAGACTTCCCTGTAACCCTCGTCACCCGCGACATCAGCTCGACCGGCGTCTTCTTCCTCTGCCCCAAAGAGATTGCGGCAGGAGCGACGATCGAACTGGAAATCGTCCTGGTAAGCCGTCCCATGGGCCACGGCAGTGTAGTCGTCGCTACGAAGGCCCGAGTGAGCCGCGTCGAACCGGCGGCTATGCCCGGCTGGTACGGAGTCGCCGCATCCTTTGAGGACGTCCACTTCGACCGCGACGACAGCATCCCCTCCCGCTTCCTACACCCGTAAGTAAGGTTCTTTCCTCCCAGCCATTTTGATTGAATTTTGAGGCTGAAAAAGATCGTCTTGACGACTGACCGACGGTCAGTCAATATGTCTCCGGCAGTTCACGAGTCCCGAAATGGCCGCAATCACTATCCCGAACTCCTCACCAAATCTTCCCCTCTTGCATTTCCTGCGCGAAAGGCCCGCCCTCCGCCGTTTCATCGCCATTCGCACCTTCGATGAGCTGAGTTCCCAAATGCTGAACGTAGCCATCGCCTGGTACGTGTACTCGGCGACCCACAATCCCATGAGTCTTGCGTACGTTGGATTAGCGCGATTCCTTCCAAACATCAGCATGGTTCTGATTGCCGGGCACACCGTGGACCGCCTCGACAGGCGCAAGATCATCGGGCTTTCTCTGCTCGTACAAACCGTCTGCGTCGCGATCTTCAGCGCCTTGTCAGCGACGTCCGCCTTGTCCGGGGCCCCGGTTTACCTCTTGCTTGTGATCCTTGGAGCCGCGCAGGCTTTTCAGTCCCCCGCTATGCCGGCAACTCTTCCCCGCCTGGTGAGCGCCGAGGAATTTCCGCGCGCGGTCGCTCTGTCTTCTTCGGCATTTCAGATTTGCTCGCTCGCCGGTCCGGCCGTTGGCGGCTTGCTCTACGCGCTCAGCGGTCCAGGCATGTTTGCATTTGCGACCGCGCTTTACCTCATTGC
Organism: Candidatus Acidiferrum sp.; assembly: GCA_035313865.1. Lineage (GTDB taxonomy): Bacteria > Acidobacteriota > Terriglobia > Acidiferrales > UBA7541 > Acidiferrum. Next base: position 48,627 of record DATFZY010000077.1, on the reverse strand, counting down.
GCTAACGCAAGTGCCAGGACTTGTCGGGGGACCACAACAGATGGCCCGCGTCGAACAAAGAACTCCGAAAGACGAGAGCCCCCTCGGAGGGATTCGCTACATCCGCTCAAACCCATTGCTCCTCGGCGTCATCTCGCTCGATCTTTTCGCGGTGCTCTTCGGCGGAGTTACAGCTTTGCTGCCCATCTACGCCAAGGACATTCTCAACGTCGGACCCGCGGGTCTGGGCTGTCTTCGCTGCGCGCCGGGGATTGGCGCCGCGATCATTGGCCTCGTCCTGGTGCACCGCACGATTCAGCGTAACGCAGGCAAGCTGATGCTGGCATGCGTGGCAGGTTTCGGCGTTGCCACCATCGTCTTCGCGCTCTCGAAGAATATCTGGCTGTCGCTTATCGCTCTGGTCGCCGCGGGCGGCTTCGATATGGTCAGCATGGTGATTCGTCAAACTCTGTTGCAGATCGCAACTCCGGACGCCATGCGCGGCCGGGTCAGCGCGGTACAATGGATGTTCATCGGCGCGTCCAGCGAATTAGGCGAATTTGAATCAGGCGCCACCGCTGTGCTCTTCGGCACGGTACACGCCGCGCTTCTCGGCGGTTTGGGAACGCTCGCGGTCGTAGCTATATGGACCAAGCTCTTTCCCGAATTGCCGCGTGCCGACAAACTGGCTGCATAATCAGGAACTGACATACGGCCGAGCCTGCGAAATTTCGGCTCTTCCGTCTCGCGTTCGATCCTTCTCGCCATCGAAACCCGGCTTCGTTATGCTACGGTCGCTGACGAGTGCCGTGCCGCGGAGCCCAAACGATTCCATGCCACCCAGACCAAAGAGCCGTCCAAGAACAAAACCGCCCGAAGAGCGGCGCATGGAACTGATGAACGCCGCTCAGCGTCTGTTTCTTGAACGAGGCGTTGCGTCCACGACAATCGAACAAATCACCTCCGCCGCAGACGTCGCCAAAGGCACGTTCTATCTTTATTTTTCCTCGAAAGAAGACATCCTTGCGGCCCTGGGCGAGCGCTACGGGCAAGAGCGTCTTGCCCTGGTCAAAACCAAAATCGCGCAAGTACCGCCGGAAGACTGGAAAGGCAAGTTGCAGGCGTGGGCCCGCGCCTGCGTTTTTGGTTATCTCGATTCCATACGCCTGCACGACATTCTTTTTTACGGATCCCGCCCGCCCACACGCGAAGGGCTCGTTGACAACGTCGAAATAGATCATCTTCGCGAGTTGCTGCAAGGCGGCGTTGATGCGTCGGCGTGGAAAATTGACGACCCTCGTTTCACCGCGGTCTTCCTTTTCAGCGGACTCCACGGCATCGTGGATGACGCGCACACGAAGGAGAAACGGATCAACAGGGAGCGATTAGTGCAGCGATTAGAAAAACTCTGTTTTCGCGCAGTCGAGCTGTCCTTTGCATAGCTCGCGGCACCTGTGCCAGACCTGGCGGAATTTTGTGGGAAAGTTTTAAGCGGGCGGCTGACTGGGCCGGCGCGCGCCCTGCGCGACGAGCGCCTTAAATTCCGGCTCATCATGAAGAATTTTCAGGTCGGGATCGTTCATGGACCAGTTCGCATTCGAATAGCCCGCTTCGATGGCGCGCCGGAAGGTTTCGAGCGCGTCCGCTTTCATCCTCAGAACCCCGTAAGCGCACGCCGCGTTGTAGAGAATGTTCGCGTCTGTGGGCCGCATGGCCACCGCGATTTTTACGTGCATGACGGCTTCCTCTGGCTTGCCCAGGTTGGCTTGATCGGCGGCCAGCAAAATCCGCGCCCGCACGTCGTCGGGAAATCTCTGTAGCTGCGCCTCCAGCACTTCCATCTCGCGCTGCCGCAACCGCTCGGCATCCGCCATCCGTCCCAGCTTCTCAAACGCGTTGATCAGGGGAACGAGCGCGTTGTAATCGTTGCTCACAATTTCCAGCGCGCTTTCCGCCAGTTCGGCAGCCTCGGCATAGCGCCCTGACGAAAAATACGCGCGCCCCAGCACGTCGTGAGCCCCTTCGCACTCCGGCTGTTTCTCGACCGCTCGCCGCGCCAGTTGAATGGCGTCATCGTAGTGCTGTTGCGCGTACTGAATGCGCGCCCGCGCCGAGAGCACATCCGGCATCTCGGGAGCCAGCCACTCCGCCTTGGCGCAAGCCACCAGCCCTTTCTGAACGTAGGCTGGGTCCGGGCTGCGAAATTCGTGCATGCCGCCCCAGACGTGCGCGATGCCCGCATAAGCCAGCGCAAAATTGGGATCCTGCTTCACGGCCTCTTCGTACATCGCCAGCGCGTATTCAAACTGCCGCTGCCTCAAGTAATTTCGTCCACGCAGGAAAAAATCGTAAGCCTGCGGATTGATCGTGGCTTTCTTCGCGATCACTTTTTCTTCCTGCGGCGAAAGCGTGATCTCCAGAGCCTTGGCAATGCTCAGAGAAATCTCTTCCTGAATGGCAAACACATCTTCCATTTGCCGGTCGTAGCGCTCCGCCCACACCGAATGCCGCGTTGTACTTTCCACCAGTTGCGTGGTGATGCGCAGGCGATTTCCCGCGCGCCGGATCGAGCCTTCCAGCACATACATGGCTCCCAGCTTTTCTCCCACTTGCGGCGCGGTCACGGGCTTGTCTCGAAACTGCAGCATCTCCGAGCGCGGAAAAATCTCCAGCCGCGCGATCTTCGATAATTCCGTGACGATGTCTTCTGTCATGCCATCCCGGAAGTATTCGTCTTCTTTCGCACCGCTTAAATTTTCAAAATAGAGAACCGCCACGGTCTTTTTCTTGGGTGCCTGCGGCGTGGCGTGCCGGCCGGAGGCGGACGCCCCGCCCGCAGCAGATTCCGTCCCACGCGCAGCGGAATCCACCCGGCTCGACGAGTCCAGATCGCGCTTGAGCCTCTTCAGGTCCGCGCGAACCTCGGCGGCGCTTTGGCTGCGCAGATCGCGGTCCTTTTCCAGCGCCTTGGCAACCAGGCGGTCCAGCGCGGCCGGCGCTTTAGGGTTCCGTTTCGAAATAGCTTCCGGCGTTTCGTTCAGGATGCCGTCAAAAATAACGGCCGATGTGTCTCCGGCAAAGGGCAGCGAACCGGTGGCCATCTCATAAAGCACCACGCCAAACGAAAACAAATCCGTGCGTGCTTCCAGTTCTTCGCCGCGCGCCTGCTCCGGCGACATGTAAGCCACCGTGCCAAGCGAACTTCCCGGACTCGTCAGGTCTTCGGCGGGAACTCCGATAGTCACATTGGAATGCGCACTCGCGCCGCGCGAACTGGCTTCGGCCGGGCCTCGTGCTCCAGCCATCTTGGCCAGTCCGAAGTCCAGGATTTTTGCGTGGCCACGGCCGGTCACAAAAATATTCGCGGGCTTGATGTCGCGATGCACGATGCCCTTGGCATGGGCGGCGTCCAGCGCATCCGCGATCTCAATCGCCAGCGTCAGCAGCGTCTCCAGATCCAGCGGCCGCCCGGAGATTTTATGCTTGAGCGTATTCCCGTCGAGAAACTCCATGGCGATGAATGCTTTGCCGTCCTGGTCGCCGATATCGTAAATCGTGCAGATATTGGAATGATTCAATGCCGAAGCGGCCTGCGCTTCGCGGCGAAAGCGGCTCAGCGACTGTGCATCATGCGCCAGATCGTCCGGAAGAAATTTCAGCGCGACAGCGCGTCCCAGACGGGTGTCTTCTGCCTTGTACACCACGCCCATACCTCCGCCTCCGAGTTTTTCGAGGATGCGATAGTGGGAAACCGTGGAACCAATGCGAGAATCTGCGGCGGCCATGGGGAGTTGATGGTAGATTTTCTGCGCCAAATAATCAACAAAAGGCCCGGATGGGTTTCCTTGCAAATTAGATTTCGCAAGCCGAGACGCGGCAAAAGGTCTGCTACTCTAAATGGCCATGGCTGCGCGAAAAAATAAAGATTTACAAGGCGTCCTGTTTGATTGGGACGGCACGCTGATTGATTCCTACGAAGCGGATGCTGCGGCCTATCTCGCGATGTTTCGCGAAATGGGGATTCCGTGGGGGCTCGAAGAATTGGCGCGCCATTATTCACCGAACTGGTATCGCGTGTACCGCGCGGCAAAATTGCCGCGGGCGCGTTGGGATGACGCGGACCGCGCCTGGCGTAAGCAGTATGCGAATCATTCACCAAAGTTGATTGCGGGTGCGCGGCAGGTGCTTGCGCGCCTTGGCCGCGAGCATCATCTGGGATTGGTTACCAGCGGAGACCGCGATCGCGTGACGCGGCAGTTGCGCGCGTTCCGTCTGACGCGGCTGTTTGGCGCACGCGTTTGCAGCGGCGATACGCCGCAGAAAAAGCCACATCCAGAGCCGTTGCGGCTGGCTTTGGAAAAACTTCGATTGGAACCTGCAGCCTGCGTCTATGTAGGAGATTCCCCGGAGGATTTGGAAATGGCGAAGCGCGCCGGAGTTCGTGCGATTGCAGTCTTAGGGCCTTTTCCAACGGAGAAAAGATTGCGTGCAGCCCGGCCGGATTTTTTACTGGAGTCCATCCGGGAGTTGCCGGAAACCTTGAAGCGGCTTTGAATGTGCGTCGAAACTCCTCTTCTCTGTGTCCTCCGTAACCTCTGAGCCCTCTGTGTAGTGTTTTTTTCCTTCCGATTTTAAGTCTGCGGCTTTTCTGAAGGAGGTGGCGCGGTGGCGGGCGCTGGCCTTGCCGCGGAAATAGGTTTGTACTCGGTCCACTTGATGACCAGCCGGACCGGAACATTTCGGCCTTTCAAATTTAAAGTGTCATCGGACCGCATATAGTTCGGCAGCCAGAGCTTTCCATCGACGTTCTCGCGATAGGTTTCAAAAATCGCGAAAGGCATCGTGGGCGTGCGCGTGTCGCCGAGGTCGTTGACCCACTTGCCATACGTCTTCACGACTTCGAGGTATTGCACATCCACCCAGATGATGCCATCGAAAAAGTAATGCGCGCGCTCGACCGCGCGGGGCTTCACCTGGAAAATGTAGCAATCCACTTCGTCGACGAGTTCCTTGCCTAAATATTTCAGATCGTATTTCGCGAGCTGCGCGGTTGTCAGCGGATATGCCGGCATGCGTGCGAGGGCCTGAAAATCTTCCGGTCCCATTTCCAGATATTGCAGCGTGGATTGCGGCCGCTCGACCGTTTTTTCGTACATTTTCCCGTCAGCGCCGGGCTTCGCTTCGACGACCAGCAATAGCTGGCCCGCGGGTTGGCCGTCGGGGCCGAACTCTTCGAGGCGCACTGTCTTTTTGTACGTGTAACCGGCGCGGGCGGCGAAATACGTATCCTCTTTTTGAGAGAAGCGCTTGATGATCTCTTCCGGCGGAAGCGCGGGTGGCGCCGCGGGCACCGGTTCGGTGCCAACGCGATGAACGTCATGATCGGCAGGAGGCGTGAGCGGACCTGCCTGGGCATGAGCCACAGTGCGCGAGAGGCACACTGCGCCCAATAGAAAAGCCGCGCTCAAGAAGAAGCGCGTGTGGCGGGCGCGGGATTGTGATGCTTGCCTGGTCATAAGAAATAGGATGCACGGAGCGTGCCGAAAAGCAGCTTCGGCGCATGCGTGAACCTGAATAAGTTTAGCGCAATTCGCCGGAGCAGGCCTACGCAGTACTCATACGTGTCCGTGGACTTCTTCGCGGAGGATGGCTTCCACAGAAGGCTCGGGGTCTCTGCTACAATTCCGACGTTTGTGAGCGACGCGAAACAAACCAGACGATTTTTTGTCTCCGGGATCGTGCAGGGAGTGGGCTACCGGTTTTTTGCGCAGCGCGCCGCGGAGAAATTGGGCGTTTGCGGCTACGCGAGGAATCTGTATGACGGCCGCGTGGAAGTGCTGGCCGTCGGTTCCGCGGAGCAGTTGGAGGTCATGAAGAGAGAGCTGGAGCGCGGGCCGCGATTTTCGAACGTGTCCGGAGTTCGGGAAGAGCAGGCGCAGCGCGAGCCACCGCACGAAAATGGATTTGCGATCGCGCCGGATGCTTAAGAATTTGGAGAACGTTGAGGAGCCGTTGGAATGGATGACTTGAAGAAACTGATTCGCGAAGTGCCGGACTATCCGAAGCCGGGCATTTTGTTTTACGACTTGACGACGCTGCTGAAGGACAAAGACGGGTTTCATCTGCTGATCGACCGGCTCTGCGATCACTACAAAGGGCGCACGATTGACGTAGTTGCTGGCATTGAGGCGCGTGGATTTATTTTTGCTCCGGCGCTGGCATACCGGCTGGGGGCAGGTTTTGTGCCGGTGCGAAAGCCGAAAAAATTGCCGGCGAAAACGGCCAGTGTCTCCTATTCGCTGGAATACGGAACGGATACGCTTGAGATTCACGAAGACGCCGTGAAGCCGGGACAAAGCGTCATCATTTGCGACGACTTGCTCGCCACGGGCGGCACCGCCGCAGCCACGGCGAAACTCGTCGAGAAGCTGGGCGGAAAAGTCGAAGGCGCAGCCTTTGCGGTCGAACTGACGTTCCTGAATGGCCGCTCGAAGCTCAACGGCATCGACATTTTTTCCCTGATTCAGTACGACAAGTAGGCACGGTTTCGTTTGCTTTTATATGCCGCATGGGCTATCCAATGACGAACAGGAATCTCTTAAGAGATTCCCCGCGCTCGCGAAGGAATTCTGCGAATTCATCGAGATTTGCGAAGACCTTGAACGACCGCGACTGATTCAAGAACTCTCGGTGCGTCTCGCCGGCCTGTGTGAAACGGCAGCCCGCTTACCTTTACTAAATCCTTCGACAACGGAAGATGACTTGACAGCTGAATTGATTTCCGAACATGTAGATCAGTGGCAGCGAATGTCGGCGGGGCTGCGGGAGCAACTGGGCGATATGGACGCCTACTGGGATGTTTTCGATCCAACCCAAAGGGAAGAAACGGTCCAGAGTTCTCTTTCCATTGACATCGCGGACATCTATTTGGATTTGAAAGACGCCCTAAGACTCCAAACAAGTGGCGCAACGATAGACGATATCTATTTTGATTGGCGGCTTGATTTTCGCCAGCACTGGTCACGACACGCAGCGAGCGCGCTAAGGGTTTTGCTTATTCTCTCGAACCGTGTGTGATGAGCTGCGCCGCTGGCGGAGGGCTTCGAAGAGGACGACGCCTGCGGCGACGGAAACGTTTAGCGACTTTACAGGACCGGTCGTGGGCAGCGAGACGATGAAGTCGCAGCGTTTGCGTGTTAAGTCGTGAAGGCCTTTGCCTTCGCCGCCTAGCACGATTCCTACGGGCGATGTGTAATCCACTTCGGCGTAGCTTTTGTCGCCGCGCTCGTCGAGGCCGATGAGCCAGTAGCCTGCTTCCTTCAACTCCTCCATTGCCTGTGCGAGATTCGTGACTTTTGCGACGAGCAGGTGCGCGATCGCGCCAGCGGAGGCACGCGCGACGGTGTCCGTCAGGCCGACGGCGCGCCTATCCGGAATGACCACGCCGTGCGCACCCGCCGCCAGCGCGGTGCGAATGACGGCCCCTAGATTGTGCGGGTCTTCGACACCATCGAGAAGGACGATAAGGCCTTTGCTGCCGTGGTCTGCGCTTTTGTTCGCGGTGGAGAGAATATCTTCGAGCGTGGCTGCGGCGCGCGCGGCGACGAGTGCGACGACGCCTTGATGCTCCTTCGAGTTGGCCAGGCGGTCGAGCTGGCCGCGGTCTTCAAAACGCACGGGGATATCGCGTCCGCGTGCAAGCTGGACGATTTCTTCAACGCGGGTGTCCTGGCGGCCGCGCGCGATCAGGATGCGGTCGAACGGGTGGCCGGCGTCGAGCGCTTCGCGGACCGCGTGGATGCCAGTGAGTTTGTCCATCGGAAAGAAAGTTTACAATCCACAGTCAAAAGTTGAAAGCAAAGAGCCGCAGATTGCGCTAATCCAACGCGGCGCAGAATTCCACAATGCGTTCTCTTGCGGACTGGGCATGAACCGCAAAAGGAAGGGCGGCGGCTTCGTCGAGGAGCAGGATGACGCGATCGAGTTCCCCTTCGCCGGCGCGTCCGGTGAGCGCGAGACGGATGGGATGGAACAGCTCGCGGCTGCGCAGGCCGAGCGTGTCCTTGAGCGCGTTGACCATTTCTTTGAAGCGGTCGCTGGTGAGCGGCACGGGATCCAGCAGAAGAAGTGCCAGCTGGCGGATGACGTCGCGCGCTCCGTAGCGCGCGAGCACCGAGTGGCTTTCGACTTTGCCAAGAATATCGTGCGCGTCATAGTGAAAAACGAGTTGCAGAAGATCCAGGAGCGAGGCGCGGTCGGAAACTTGTGGGCCGAGGAGTTCGGCAGCGCGTTCGCACCATTTCCGTTGCTCAACCGAAGGCTCACCCGCAAGCCAGTTCTGCTCTCGCAGGATTGCGGCGACATCGCCGGCGTCGAATGCGTTCGCGGCGGCGGCTGGAGCGCTTGTATTTTCTTGCGGACGCATCTTGGGAATTCTAGCGCACGGCGGCGAAATCATCTGAGCTCATGCGCATGACTATCGCTGCGAAAGCGTGGCGACGACGTGGGCGGCGATGGCTTCGCCGCGGCCAACGGCGTCCACGCCTTCGTTGGTCTTGGCTTTAAGATGGACATGGTCAGTCGAGACACCGAGCGCCTTTGCGAGAGCTTCGCGCATCTTCGGAAAGTGCGGGCCGAGCTTCGGTTTTTCCAAAATGACGATGGCATCGACGTGCTCAATCGCGAACTTCTTTTCGTCCAGCAATTTTCGCGCGTGCTCTAGAAACTGCAAGCTATTCGCGCCTTTCCACTTGGGATCCGTATCGGGAAAGTGCGTGCCGATATCACCAAGTCCGGCCGCACCAAACAAGGCATCGCACATCGCGTGTGCGAGCACGTCTCCATCGGAATGGCCGACCGGGCCTTTGTCGAAGGGAAGCTCGATGCCGCCGACGATGAGCCTGCGGCCTTCCGCGAGGCGATGGAGATCGTAGCCGATGCCGCAGCGCACGCTCACGTTTTGTGGCGCTCCTGCTCAAGGTAGAAACGGGCGAGGTCCATGTCGGCGGGCCTGGTGATTTTGATGTTGCGCTCGGAGCCGAGGACGACGTGGACGTCGTGGCCGATGCGTTCGACGAGGCCGGCTTCGTCGGAGGCGTTGACGCCGTCGGCTTGCGCGCGCGCGAAGGCTTCTTTGATGAGCTTTGTCGCGAACGCCTGCGGCGTTTGCGCGAGCACTACGCGTTCGCGCGGGATTGTGCCGATGATCAGAGCTACATCTTCCGGCAGGCTGGCGCGCTTTACCTCTTTTACCGTGTCCATCGCGGGGATGCCGAGAATGGCGGCTTCGCAGCGGCGCGCTTCTTCGATGACGCGTGTGATTTGTTCGCGCGTGACGAAGGGGCGGACGGCGTCGTGGACCAGAACGATTTCCGTGTCGATGGAGACTTCGTGGAGAGCTATGGCGACGGAGTCCTGGCGCGAGTCGCCGCCGCGGACTACGCGAACGGACTGCATGAAGCGCTCGCCGCGGATGCGTTCTTCGAGGGAGTCGACGACGTCGGCGCGCGTGGCGACGATGATGTCGGTCACCAGCGGGCAGGAGGCGATGCGGCGCACGCTGTGGATGACTATGGGGACGCCATCCAGTTCGAGAAATTGCTTGGGCGTGTCGGCGCCCATGCGCGTGCCGAGTCCTGCGGCTGGGAGAATGGCGGCTATGCGGGTCATTTTAGGAGCGGCCCTTGCCCTGACGGGAACAACAGTGGGGTCGCAAACTTCAGAGTGTACCTCAACGTGGGGTTGGCCGCGAAATGGTGGGGCGTCTAAACCGAAGACGGGCACGGCATGCCGTGCCCCGACACTCAGCGCGGCGGAATTCCGCCAAGCGCAGTTCAACCGACAAAATCGACGCGGCAAGATTTTGGTTAGCGGACGTAGACGCGGAGGACACGTTGGCTTATGGCGCAGAGTAGGTCGGAGGTTACTGTGCCGATGCTGCGAGCAATGACGTTGGCTGGATGGACGTGCGTGCCGTCGGTGCCGTGGATGGTGACAACGTCACCGATTTCGGCGCTGGGGACTTCGGTGACATCGATCATGGTGACATCCATCGAGACGATTCCTACGATGGGGGCTAGCGTGCCGCGGAGCAGGACACTGCCGTGGTTTCCGAGCGAGCGGTGCAGGCCGTCGCCGTAGCCCGCTGCGAGTACGCCGATGCGCGACGGGCGTTTGGCGATAAATTTCTCGTTGTAGCCGACGCCGGCGCCTTCCGGGATTTCGCGGATGCTGATGATGCGGCTGCGAAAGCTCATGACCGGTTTGACTGGGAGGCGGGCTTCGATTTCCGGGCGCTTATCGACGGGATCGTAACCGGGGTGATAGCCGTAGAGGATGGCGCCGGGGCGGACCATGTCGGCCCAGGTTTCGGGACGAGTGACGATGGCCGCGCTGTTGGCCAGATGCACGATGCCGGGATCTATGCCGAGTTTGCGGAGGCGGTCAATTGCGGCGTAAAAGCGCTCTTCCTGTCGCCGCGTTTGTTCGCCGGTGCGGGTGTTAGTAAGGACCTCGGAAGAGGCGAAGTGGGTGAAGACGCCGCCGAGTTCCAGATGCTTGCACTTGGCTAGCTGGGCGGCAAAACATTCGACGTCGCTGGTGGCGATGCCGAGACGGTTCATGCCGGTGTCCATCTTCAAGTGGAACGAGACGCGTTTGCGGCCTTTTAATCCGGCGGCGCGGGCGGCCGCTTGATCGAGTTGCTTGAGCTGCTGACAACGATGAATGACGGCGGTGAGATCGTGCTCGATGAGGCGGGATTCTTCGCCGGGCCAGAAACTGGTGAGGACTAAAACCGGCTTGCGGACGCCTGCTTCGCGAACGGCGATGCCTTCTTCGGTGCAGGTTACACCGAGCCAGTCGGAACCCGCCTTTTCGAGGGCTTTGGCGACCTGCGGGCCGCCGTGGCCGTAGCCATTGCCTTTGACGATGCAGAGGATTTTGCGCGGCGTCTTGCGCTTTTCTTCCGGAGGATTTACGAATTTGCGGATGAGGCGGAAATTGTCCGCCAGCGTGCCGAGGGAGACGTCCGCCCAGATGGGGCGGCTTGCTTCTTTGCGGGGACTCTTTAGCTTGCTTGCCATGTGCCTTCCGAAAAACTCAGTTTACGACATCCGGGCTGCCGCTTGCGTAGAGCCACTTTGGATGCCACGAGAGTGACAACCCTTGCTTGTGGTGCAAGCAGGAGACCTTTCCATTGTCCTTCATTTGTGAAAATGGGGCCCTTTGATTTTCTGTAAGTGTTGCATTTAAGAGACTTAGAATTCCTGTAAGTCATTTAGAATCAACACTTGCGAGGTTGGACTGTAGGTGTTGATTCTAAATGACTTAACCTTACTGTGCGAGTGGCCAAATCCCGACGCTGAGGATTTGCGGTCGGCTTCCTGGGCGAGATCTCAGCAACGGAGCGTGTGGATTTTAACACAGAGCGCACAGAGAGCGCGGAAATTGCGTGCGATATTCCGGCGCACGATTTGAGAGTTTGGACAGAAGAAAGAAGACAGGCAGGAGTGCCTGTGCTACTCGCCGGGGGCGAATTGGGAGAAGGCGTCTGGGGCGGCTTCTTCGAAGCGGGTGAATTTGCTTAGGAAGCGGAATTTTACGTTTTCCGTGGGGCCGTTGCGTTGCTTGGCGATGCGGAGTTCGGTTTCTTCGCGTTCTTCTGGGCTGGCGCCGGCTTTGAAGAAGTGCGGGCGGTAGATGAACATGACGACGTCGGCGTCCTGTTCGATGGCGCCGGATTCGCGGAGGTCGGAGAGTTGCGGGCCGCGGTCGTCGCGCTCGGGGGCGCGGGTTAGCTGGCTTAGGACGAGGACGGGGATTTGCAGCTCTTTGGCGAGGGCTTTCAGGCCGCGGGAGATGCTGGCTACTTCTTCCTGGCGGTTGCCGAAGCGGCCGCGGGCGGTGATGAGCTGGAGATAGTCGACGATCAGGAGCGAGAGGCCTTTTTCTTTTTTCAGGCGGCGGGCTTTGGCGCCGATTTCGAGGACGCTGATGGAGCCGGCGTCGTCAATCCAGATGGGGGATGAATAGATCATCGCTAGGGCGTCGGTCATGCGGCTCCAGTCGTCGCGGGTGAGGCGGCCGGTGCGGAAATGGTGGGCGTCAATTTGAGCGACGGAGGCCAGGAGGCGCTGGAGGAGGGACTCCTTGGACATTTCGAGGCTGAAGATGGCGACGGGAAGCGCGGCACGAATGCCGATATTTTCGGCGAGGTTCAGGGCGAGCGCGGTTTTTCCTTGGCTCGGGCGAGCGGCGAGGATCAGGAGTTCCGAGGGCTGAAAGCCGGACGTTAATTTGTCCAGGTCCGTGTAGCCCGTGGCGACACCCGTGATGCTTTTGCCTTCGCGAAAGATTTTTTCGAGGCGCTCGCGGCTGCTGTTGACGATTTCCTTGATGGGGATCAGGCCGGCGCGGATGCGGTCTTCGGCGAGGGCGAGAATCGAGGATTCGGCGTTGTCGAGGATGGCGTCGGCGCCGTCTTCGCCTTCGAAGGCGCGCTGCTGGATGTTGTGCGAAGCGTGGATGAGATTGCGGAGGAGGGCCTTTTCCTTGACGATGCGGGCATAGTGCTCGATGTTGGAAACTTTGGGCATGCCGTCGGCGAGAGAGGCGAGGTACGGAGCGCCCCCGGAGGCCTCGAGATCGCCACGGCGGTGGAGTTCTTCGGTGAGGGTGATTAGATCGATGGCTTGCTGGGCTTCGCCGAGCGCGATCATTTGATTGAAGACGCGGCGGTGTTGATCGAGGAAGAAGTCTTCCGGGCGGAGATTTTCGATGGCGGCGTTGAGGGCGTTGTTGTCGAGGAGAATGGCGCCCAGGACGGAACGCTCGGCGTCGAGGTTGTTGGGGAGGGGCTTTTCGAGAGTGGTATCCACGGGCATATTCTGGCTCTTATAATTCGCCTTTTATTCGCCTACACTGATTTTCTAGCACTTTTTCCGCGGGAGGGCAAGCGCGGAATTTATTTTTCGCAGCTGAACGCTTCGTGATTCGAAGTGATGACGCATTGTGCGCGTAAGAAAAAAATTCGTCAATCGGAATGCTGTGCATTTTTTCGGAAAACGTTGCAAAACTTTTTCCGCGCTACGGAAAATAAATTACGCTCAAAAAAATGGGGCGCAGCGTGCTGCGCCCCTACAGCGGAAATGGAAAACGGCGAAATTGGCGGAGTTATTCTTCCTTTGTTACGTGAACCGTGACTTGGGCGGTTACGTCGCGGAAGACTTTTATGGTTACTGGATATTCGCCGATGGCTTTGATTGGGTCGGCTAGATGAATTTGGCGTTTGTCGATTTTAAACTTTTGGGCGGCCAGGGATTCGGCGATGTCGCCGGCGGTTACGGAGCCGAACATCTGGTCGTTTTCGCCGGTTTTGCGCGTGAAATTTAGCGAGATGCCGTTGAGCAACGCAGCTTGCTTTTGCGCGGCGTCGAGTTCGGTGGCGGTCTTCTTCGCGAGCGAGGTGCGAATGCGCTCAATTGCTTTTAGATTGCCGGCGCTGGCTTCAATGGCCAGCTTCTGCGGCAGAAGGAAATTGCGGGCGTAGCCGGGCTTTACCGTGACGACGTCACCGCGGTGGCCGAGCTTTTCGATGTCTTCCTGAAGAATGATTTGCATTTTTTCTCTCTAGGCTCCTGATTCCTTTGACCCGAACAGGCTTACGCCTTCGGGGCCTCCGCTGCGGGCACGGCCGCGGCGGCCGGTGGGACTGCGGGTGTTGCTGCTGGCACGGTTGCCGGCGCTGCTGCTGCCGGATGAGCGGCTGGGGCGCCGTGGGTTTGCGGAACGACCTGGCGCGGGGCTTGCGTGCCTGCGGCACTGCCTGCGAACGGAAGCAGGGCGATGTTGCGCGCGCGCTTGATGGCTACGCCGAGCCAGCGCTGGTGGCGCGAGCAGACGCCGGTCATGCGGCGCGGAAGAATTTTGCCGCGCTCCTGGACGAATTGCGAAAGAATGTCGGCGCGCTTGTAGTCGATGAAATCCATCTTCTCGACGCAGAACTTGCAGACTTTCTTTTTGCGGAAATACTGGCGCTTGCCGCGGGGACGGCCGCCGGGACCGCCCGGGCCACCCGGACCTCCGCCTGGGCCGCCTTCGCGGCGCGGACCACCGTGCCCGCCGCCTGGGCCATGACCGCCGGAGCCGCCTTCGCGGCGCGGAGGGCCACTGTGAGATTGTGCTTGTTTCGGATCCTCTGACATACTTTCCAGCCTTTCTGCTGAGAGCTTCTAATTTCATCAGAGGGACGCGCTGAAGCGCGTCCCTACATGGTTACAAATACAAAACTTAGCTTGCGGCCGGTGCGTGTTCCGCAGACAGCGCGGGTGCCGGCGCGGGCGTGGGTGCTGGTGCGGGCGCTGGAACGGATGCTGGGGCGCTGCGGCGCGGACGGCGGGCGGCGCGCAGTTCGCGCTTGCCGCCGAGCTTCTTCTGGCGCTTCAGGTCTTCGTCGAGACGGACGGTCAGATACTTGATGACCACGTCCTGCACGCGGAGACGGCGCTCGAGTTCGGCGATGAGTTCGGCGTGGCTGGTGCGAATCTGCTGGTAAACGTAGATGCCTTCGCGGTGTTTGGCTACGCGATAGGCGAGCTTGCGCGTGCCCCAGTGCTCGGTCTTTTCAATCTTGCCGCCTTTTTCGGCGCAGGTGTGCTCGATGCCGGTGATTACCTTTTTGATTTCGTCTTCCGGCGTGGCCGGGCGGGCGATGAAGATCAGATCGTATAGTCGCTCTTGTTCCATGATGACCTCTTTTCCTTTGGCCCCGAGTTGATCGGGGTCATGCAAAAATCCTTTGGGCTCCTGCTCGGGTAAACTTTCTTACTTCTTTTCCGGCTCTTCCGATTCCGGCGGCTTGCGGCGGTTGAACTTGTTCATTGCCGCTTCGATTCCCTTTTCGAGAATCATTTCCACCGCGTTACCGGCTTCGTTCACCATTTCTGCCGCTACTTCCAGTTCGGCCTTTTTCATTGGCCGCAGTACGAATTCTTTGCGGCTGCTGAGCGGATGATCCGGGCCGCAGCCCAACCGGATCCTGTAAAAATCCTGCGTGCCGACGGAGCCGATGACTGAATTCGCTCCGTTGTGGCTGCCGCCGCTGCCTTTGCGGTCGATGCGAATCGTGCCGAAAGGCAATTGGACTTCATCCCACATCACCACCAAATCGACTGGAGTCAGCTCGTACTTTTCGAGCAACTCCCTGACCGAGATGCCGCTGAGATTCATGTACGTCTGCGGCTTCGCCAGCAGAATTTCTTCTCCGGCTAGCTTGCCGCGGCCTACGAGCGCCTTGCCTTCCGGGCGCTCAACTCTGATAACCCCGCGAATTGCATTGCGATTCGCGAGTTCGTCGATGGCCATGAATCCGAGGTTATGCGGCGTCCATTGGTACTCCGGATCAGGATTCCCAAGACCGACGATGAGCCGCATAGGCCTCTGTGCGGTGCCTGGCTTGTGGCCAGGCGCCGCGATCTGCTCCTTGCCTTCTTACTTCTTCTTCTCGCCCTTTTCGGCCTTTTCCGGTTTGGCTTCTGCTTCGGCGCCTTCTTCGCCTTCGACTTCCTTTTTGCCCTTCTTGATGACTTCGGGCTCGGCAGGCGTTGCGGCATCGGCGGCGACGGCTTCGACGGGCTTCTCTTCTTCAACCTTGAGAGCCACGACGTGGGCCAGAACGCGATCGGGATCGGTGATTAGCTTCATCTTCGCAGTATCCATGCCAATTTCCTTGGCGCGAAGTTGCTGGTTGAGCATCAAGCCGCTGACGTCCACCTTGAATTCGGTGGGGATTTCGGCGGGCAAGCATTCGATTTCGACTTCGCGGGTGACGACTTCGAAGACGCCGCCCTGCTGCTTGACGCCGGCAGGTTCGCCGAAGGTGTGCACGGGGACTTTCACGCGCATGCGAACGTCCATGGCTACGCGAAGGAGGTCAACGTGTAGCAAGTTTCCGCTGAGCGGATCTACCTGCCAGTCTTTCAGGATGGCGGGTTCGTGCTTGCCGGCAAGGTCCACCTGGAAGAGCGTGTTGTGGCCGCTGGCGGAGCGGAGAATTGCGCTCACCTGCTTGGTGTTTACCGCCAGAGTGATTGCTTCGCCTTTGCCGCCGTAGAGAACCGCGGGAACTTTGCCCGTTAGACGCAGGCGCTTGGCCTCGTTTTTGCCCCGGTCGGTGCGAGGGGCGCCTTCTACTACGATTTGTGTCTGAGCCATCTTTCTTTCCTTCCGTGAAAAACTTTGCTTCGAAAAAATTCAAAAGCGCACAGACAGGAGTGTCTGTGTTACCTGCTAAATAAAGAGTTCGCTGATCGAGGTTTCCTCGTGGATCGAGCGGATGCCGCGGGCCAGCAAGTCCGCGACACTCAGAACTTTAATTTTGCCCATGCCTCTGGCGGCTTCGCCGAGGGGAACCGAATCCGTTGCGACGACTTCTAAGATTTGCGAATTTGCGATGCGTTCGATAGCCGGGCCGGAAAGAACCGCGTGGGTGCATGCGGCGTAGACTTGCGTGGCGCCTTCGCGGATCAGGGCTTCGGCTGTTTTTACGAGCGTGCCTGCAGTGTCGATGATGTCGTCGACGATGAGCGTGCTGCGGCCGCGGACATCGCCGATGAGGTTCATGACTTCGCTGACGTCGACATCGACGCGGCGCTTGTCCACGATGGCCAGAGGCGCGTCGAGCTTTTTCGCAAAGAAGCGGGCGCGTTCGACGCCGCCTGCATCGGGCGAAACGACTGTGAGATTCGGCAGGTTCAAGTGCCGAAAATGTTCGACGAGAACCGGGGAGCCGTAAAGATGATCCACCGGAACGTCGAAGTAGCCCTGAATTTGCGGGGCGTGCAGATCCAGCGTCAGAGCGCGGCTTGCGCCGGCAGTTTCGAGCAGGTCGGCGACGAGCTTGGCTGATATTGGGACTCGGGGTTTGTCTTTGCGATCCTGGCGGGCGTAGCAGTAGTACGGGAGGACCGCGGTGATGCGCCAGGCGCTGGCGCGCTTAAAGGCGTCAATCATTAGCAACAGTTCGAACAGGTGATTGTCGACGGGATAGCAGCAGGGTTGCACGACGAAGACGTCGGCGCCGCGCACGTTTTCGAGGATTTGGAAATAAATTTCGCCGTCGCTGAAGCGGCCCAGGCTGGCTTTGCCAAGGGGCACTTCCAAATGCGCGCAGATGCTCTCTGCCAGAGGCAGATTCGCGGTCCCCGAGAAAATTTTGAAACGGTCGTCGTTCAAAACACTGCGCTCCATGAGCACAAAATTGGGCCCGTGAAAATCCGTTCAATGACTTAGCTGCTGGCGCGGGATGCAATGAAGACGCTGCGGATCAACCGAAGAAAAACGTGGGACACACTATTACTTTAGCGAGTGCCCTGCATTTTACGAACGTACCTGTCGCGCGAGAGTGTCTCGCAAACAAAGGTCTGATCGTCCGGAAACCCAACAGCGGCTCGGCGCGCCAACACTGGGCTCGGGAAAACTCCAAACACCGCCGAACCGCTACCCGCCAGTGAGGCTTCTGCGGCTCCTCGTTGAAGCAAAGCCCGCTTGATTTGCGCAAGACGGGGGTGACGCCGGAAAACGGGTGGCTCGAAATCGTTCGAGAGGCCGCTTCCCTGCGCGCTCCAGCATAGAGCACAGAACTTCCAAAGTTTAGGGTCTACAGAGGATTTTGTCAATGTCAGCGGACGGGCTTTCAGCCAGCGGTAGGCGTCGGGAGTGGGGACGTGGATGATTTTGGGCGAAACGATGAGAATGGCTAGTTTGGAGACGTCGGGGAGCGGGTAGATTTCGTCGCCGCGGCCAATGCCCATGGCGCGGCCGCCGGAGAGGAAGAAGGGGACGTCGGCACCGAGGGATGCGGCGATTTCGAGCAGGCGTGGCAGGGGAATATCGCGTTTGGTTAGGCGAAGATAGCCGAGCAGGGCTGCAGCGGCGTTGCTGGAGCCGCCGCCCAAGCCGCGGCCGGCTGGGATTGTTTTTTTGAGGTCAATCTCCAAGCCATCGCGAATTTTTAGTTCGCGGCGGAGGGCATCGACGGCCCGATAGACGAGATTTTTTTGCGGGGCTTCCTGAGAGAGAACGGCGTTGCCTTCGATCAAAAGTGAAATGTCTTTTTGCTCTGAAGTGCGCAGGCTCAACTCATCGTGCAGGGAAACCATTTGGAAAATGGTGCGCAGTTCGTGGTAGCCGTCAGGGCGCCTGCCGAGAATGTCGAGGCGGAGATTGATTTTGGCAAACGCGGGAATGCGGACTTCGCGCATGCGCTTATTGAGGTTTCGCGTCTTGCGGCGAAGATTTTTGTGCTATGCGGTGCTTGACCTGGGAAAGTTTCTTTTCGACTTCGGCCACTTTGTCGTTCTCAATATCGGCGGGCAAGGCGCGGCGCCATTCGCTGAGCGATTTTTCCCACTCGATGGCGGCAAGGTCCATGCGACCGGACTTGGCCAAAACATCGCCCAAGTGTGAACGAATGGTGGCGTCGTGGCTTTCGCGTGTGACGGCCTGGCGCAGCGTGGCTTCCGCCTCATTCAGTTTGTTTTCGCGGAAATAGATCCAGCCGAGGCTATCGAGATAGGCGCCGCTGTGTGGATCTTCCTTCAGGGCGCGCTGGACGAGAGCTTCCGCTTCGTCGAGACGGATGCCGAGGTCGCCAAGCATGTAGCCATAATAATTGAGGACCGCGGCGTCCCGCGGATTGGCGGCGAGCGCTTTTTTGAATTGATCTTCGGCGCGGTCGAAGAATTTTTGGCGTTCGTAGATGGCGCCGAGCAAAAACCAGACCATTTCGTTGTCGCGGGGATCGCCGGGCATGACTTCGGCGGCGTGCGCGGCGTCTTCGGCTTCTTTGTAGCGGCGGGCGCGCTCGTAAACTTGCGCGATATTGAGATAGGTGTCGCGATCCGCGTCGCTCTTGTTGAGTTGCGCGCGAAGAATTTTGACCGCTTCGTCGGTCTGGCCGTTTTCGCCGAGGAGCAGGGCGTCGGAGGTGCGAAGGCCGGAGTCGCTGGGGTATTTTGCGAGGGCGTCTTTGCCCGCTTGCAAGGCTTTCGGCAAATCCTTGGCCGCGCGATAGGTGTCCATGATGAGCATCCTGGAGCGACGGTCTTCTTCTTCGCCGAGGTGGCCCAGCTCTTCATAGGTGTAAATCGCGGCTTGATAATTCTGCGTGTCGCGATAGAGCTGGCCCAGTTGCTGATACAGGATGGCCAGCGAGCGGCGGCGCGAGGGCAGTATGTTGGACTGGGATTTCAGTCCGG
Organism: Candidatus Acidiferrum sp.; assembly: GCA_035313865.1. Lineage (GTDB taxonomy): Bacteria > Acidobacteriota > Terriglobia > Acidiferrales > UBA7541 > Acidiferrum. The sequence goes on along the minus strand of DATFZY010000077.1, from coordinate 29,392 downwards.
TGACGGCATCGGACAGAACGCGAATGGCGTCTTCAAAGCGGCCCTGGGCTTCATAGAGCATAGCCTCGTTGTACATGACCTCGAGGCTGCCGGGGGCGTACTGGCGTGCTTTTAAAAGATTTTCTTCGGCGTGATCGAGCTGGTGAAGCTCGCGGTAGATTTGGGCGAGACGCAGATAGACGTCGGAATCGTCGGGCATCAAGTCGGCGAGTTTCTGATAGACAGTAAGAGCTTCCGCAAATTTTTCTTCGGAGAGCAAAGTCTGGCCCAGGCCGCGCTGATGGCTCAGCTCGGAGGGATCCAGGTCCGCTGCTTTGCGGTAGGCTCCTTCGGCTTTGGGCAGGTCGTGCGTCTGGGTGTAGGCATCGCCGAGAAGGTCGAGAAGCGTGGGAGACGATGTGCGGGTCGTAATTGCTTCGAGAAGCAGCACGGCGTCGGCGGATTTGCCTTCATCGAGGAGAAGCTGAGTGAGTTGCTCGACAGCCGCTTCGTTGTCTGGGTCTTGCGCCAGCATACTGCGCAAAACTTCTTCCGCTTTGTCGTGGTCGTTGCGCAAGCGGTACAGGCGCGCGAGCCAGAGGGCGGATTCAGTGTCCGTGGGATCGAGCCGCCAGACTTCGCGGTACTGCTCGATGGCGCGCTCGGCCATTTCGGATTGGGCGCTTGCGCTGAGGTCGCCGAGGCTGCGCAGATAGATGCGTCCGAGAAGGCGGCGCGTCTGCAAATCATTGGGATCGCGCTTGAGGAGATCCTGAGCTTCGGTGACGGCTTCGTGGACGCGCTGGGCTTTCCAGTACATTTCGGCGAGGCGTTCGCCGATGACGGGGGATTTCGGATCAAGAGCGTAGGCTTTTTTATAAGCGTCGATGGCTTGCGTGGCGAACTCGGGCTGGTTGGTGGTCTCGTACTTCTGCTCGTAGAGATGGCCGATGGAATAGTTGTAGTAGGCCTCGGCGCGCGGAGAAGGAGGCGCCGCTGTCTCCGACGATGCGGCGTCAGCCTTTTTCTCCACCGGAGCGTTCTTCTGGAGTTGAGGCTCCGCAGGAGAGGTTTGCGCGGCGGCGTTTGCGCCGCAAGCGCCGGCGAGGAGTGCGGCGAGAGTAAGTCTGCTCAGTTTCATCGTAGCCCCAGAAACGAAAAGTATCCCACGCTGCTGGAACGCGGTCAAAAGCGAAAAGAAGGGCGTTTCCAGGGCCAAAAGGCGCCTATTACTAGGATGCAGGAAAATCCAAAAGAGTTGAAAGCGAAACTTGCGATGCATCGTATCTGTAAGATAAGGCGTTTCTTAACATTATTTTGAGCGTTGCGCAGGACCGAAGATCGGCTGCAAATCAGTGCAGGAAATGGCGCATGCCGGTGAAGACCATGGCCATGCCTAGGCGGTCGGCGGCGGCGATGACTTCGTTGTCACGGACGGAGCCGCCCGGCTGAATTATCGCGACGGCGCCGGCTTTGGCGGCTTCTTCGACCCCATCGGGGAATGGGAAAAAGGCGTCGGAGGCGACGACTGTGCCGGCCAGCGAGGATTGGGCTTTCATTACGGCGATTTTCACGGAGTCCACGCGGCTCATCTGGCCGGCCCCGACGCCGAGGGTGGCGCCGTCTTTTGCAAAGACGATGGCATTGGATTTGACGTGCTTGCAGACTTTCCAGGCGAAACGCATGGTTTGCATTTCGGCTGGTGTTGGGCCGCGTTTTGTGACGGTGCGGAGGTGGTCTTCCCGGATTTCGCCGAGGTCGGGTTGCTGGACCAGCATTCCGCCGAGAATACGTTTCAGCTGGAGTTCGCGCTCGGGGGCCAACCCTCCGGGAGGCAGTTCCAGTAAGCGCAGATTCTTTTTTGCGGCGAAAATTGCTTTGGCCTTCTCGTCAAACCCCGGAGCGGCGATGCATTCTACGAAGAGTTTTGCGACTTCCTCTGCGGTCGCGGCGTCGACTATGCGGTTGAAGGCTAGTACGCCGCCGAAAGCGGAAATCGGATCGCTTGCGAGAGCTTTCAGATAGGCATTGAGGAGAGTCTCGCGCTCGGCTGTGCCGCAGGGATTGTTGTGCTTGACGATGACGGCAGCGGGCTGGGTGAATTCGGCGGCGAGGCTGCGGGCGGCTTCCAGATCGACGTAATTGTTGTAGGAAAGCTCTTTGCCTTGAAGTTGCTTTGCGGCGGCGAGGCCGGATGGTGCGCTGCCTGACGGGACGTAAAGGGCGGCGGCTTGATGAGGATTCTCTCCGTAACGGAGCGGCTGTTGTTTTTGTAGGGCGATGTGCACGCGATCGGGGAGGAGCGGTTTCTCGCCTAGCGTGATGTGGCCTGACACGGCCGAGAGGCGCTCCAATTCGGTGGCGATCATGCCGTCGTAGCGCGAAGTTGTGGCGAATACCTTCAACGCCAGTTCGAGCCGCATGGCGAGCGAGGTTTCGCGCGACGCTTCGAGCTCTTGCGCCACTTTTGCATAGTCGGCCGGATCGGTCACGACGGTAACACTTTCAAAATTCTTTGACGCGGAGCGCAACATGGTGGGACCGCCGATGTCGATATTTTCGATCAGCTCTTCCGCAGTCAGGCCCTGCTTCGCGGCGGTGGCCTCAAATGGGTACAGGTTCACAACGACCAGATCGATTGGAGTGATGCCATGTTCGGCGGCTTGCTTCTGATCCTCGGCGTGCTTGCGGCGATAGAGAAGGCCGCCGTGAACTTTTGGGTGCAGAGTTTTTACGCGGCCGCCGAGCATCTCCGGCCAGCCGGTGAAGTCGGCCACGTCGCGGACCGTGACTCCTGCTTCGCGCAGGAGTTTCGCTGTGCCGCCGGTCGAAAGAATCTCAATGCGCAGAGCCGCTAAGCGTTTCGCAAACGCTACGATCCCTGTTTTATCAAACACGCTGATGAGCGCGCGTTCCACTGCCATGTCGTCGTCCCCCTGGAAGTAAAAACAAACCAGTGTATGCGGGCGGCGGATTTTGGGAAAGCGGAAAGGCTGTTGGATTCGAGCCAAGTGTGCAAATTGCAGAGGATAGTCGAGTTTGGATCCTATTGATGAGCGAAGAAAAGCGGCATCAAGCTGCCGCACTCCACATTTTTCAGGCCTTAACGAGCGCTTTGAGTTTGACCTGGCCTTCGATGACTTCGACGACGTATTCGACGTCGCGACAATTTTTTTGTTTCTGCAAGTCCTTCGTCTTCTTTAGGACAAACTCATTGAAGCCTGAGCGCGTCAACTTTCCGGTCTCTTCGCCTGCGTTTTGCTTGGCTTGCAGAAATGCCTGGTAGAGCTGGTCGACTTTTTCGGATTCGTGTTCGGGCTCGGAACACGTTACGCGAAAGGCGCCGGCTGCTGCGCCAGCCGCAGCGGCCACGGGCGCCTCGACTGGCTTCTCAGCATGTTTGTGAGCGCGTTCGCGTTCCGCTTCGATGGCTTTGGCGGCGGCGCCGAAGTGGCGCTGAATCTTTCCTTCTTCCTTCTGCTGGGTTTTCTTGCGGAAAATGTCTTTGTACTTGACGTAGGTCTGGGTGAGGTTGTTGAGGCGGAAGCGGTGGCCGTATTTCAGTTCGCCGCCGCGCTCGGCATAGCGCTTCACCACCAATTCAATACGCCATTCGATTTCGGTGGGGGGGCGCTTTCTGCCGCCACCGAAATACTGGTCGTATTCAATTTTGAGCTGGCGGATGTCGCGTTCGAGCTGAGCCAACTCTTCGTCGATAGTCGCCATGGGTGGAGAGGCCCCTTACATACCATGCTAGGAGCGCGGGGCGAAGGCGTCAACCAAGAGGAGTGCTGGGCGCTGCGCATCGTATATCCCGCCCTTTGGGACAGGCGGTTCGTGGACGGGGCGCAAGTGGTTGATTGCCGGGGGCACCGCCGGTGTGCTGAAATGGGGGCCATGGAAGCTCGGGCAAAACAGGCTCTTTCTGCTGAGCAGGCGGAACTTCTGAGGCAGATTCCTTCGGTGGATGAATTGCTGGCGCAGCCGCGGCTGGCGGAGCTTGCGGGGCGCGTGGATCGGACAGTGCTGGTGGAGGTCACGCGCACGGTTCTGGCGGAGCTGCGCACGCGGATTACCGACCAGGTGAAATTCGCTGTGCTGGGCGATCTCAGGCTGCTTGCCTCTGACGGGGCCTCTCTCGAAGAGCACATCAGTCTGCTTGTGGAGCGCATTCTGGCGCATTCGCTTCAGCCGGTGATCAACGCTACTGGCGTGATTCTGCATACCAATCTCGGGCGCGCTCCATTGTCTGCAGCGGCCGTGGAAGAGTTCCGGCGGACGGCCACGCAATATTCGAACCTTGAATATGACTTGGAAGCTGGAGCGCGCGGGAAGCGCGACGTGCATACGGCATCCATGCTCGAGCGGCTCACGGGGGCCGAGGCGGCCATTGTGGTGAACAATTGCGCGGCGGCGGTACTGCTGGTGCTTGCGGCGTTGGCCAAGGGCGGCGAGGTCATTGTTTCGCGCGGCGAGTTGATCGAGATTGGCGACGGTTTCCGCATCCCAGAAATTATGGCGGAAAGCGGAGCGTTGCTGCGCGAGGTGGGAACGACCAACCGGACGCGGGTGGCGGACTACGAGAACGTTATCAACGAAAAGACGAAATTGCTTTTGCGCGTGCACCCTTCCAATTTTCGGATTACAGGATTTGCGGAGAAGCCGTCGCTGGAAGAATTGGCTGCGCTGAGTCAGCGGACAGGGATGCCGCTGGTCGAGGATCTTGGGTCGGGTTGTCTGGTGGATCTTTCCGCAAGCGGAATCACCGAGCCTTTGGTGAGGCAGAGCATTGACGCAGGAGTTTCCATTGTGATGTTCAGCGGCGACAAACTTTTGGGCGGGCCGCAGGCTGGGATCATTGCTGGGAAGAAAGACTTGGTGACCCGCGTACGCCGGCATCCGCTGTTTCGGGCGCTGCGCGTGGACAAGCTCACTACGGCGGCGCTGGAAGTTACGCTCGGCGCTTACCTGCGGGCGGCTTGGGACGAGATTCCGGCGTTGCGCATGATTCGAACGAGCGCGCAGGAGTTGAAGCGCCGTTCCGAGAATTTTTTGCGAGAGCTGCGGCCGGAGTTGCCGCTGGACGAAGTGGAAATGGAGATTGTGGATGGGACTTCGCTCGCGGGTGGAGGCTCGACGCCGACTCAGGCGCTGCCGACGAAAGTGATTCGCATTGCGAGCGCTCGTTATTCGGCGGCGCAGCTGGAGCAGCGGCTTCGGCGCGCGCCTGCGGGTATTTCGGTGATTGCGCGTGTGGAGAACGACCGATTAATTCTGGACCTGCGCACGGTTTTCGAGGAACAAGAGCCGCTGCTCGTCAAGACGCTTGCTGCCGTGCTTCACTAACTTCCTGCCTCAGAAGCGCTGCCGGACCATTTCCATGCTTGATGAAACTCGATGGAGGCTTGGTGCGTCCTACGAGATGTTTCGGGAGAGTTGACGGCTCGCCTCGAAATTTTTCTGTCCCTGGTTGCCCGATAATTGGTCTGCAAAAAAGGAGAATTGCGAAATGAGGAGAGACCGGTTCGTCCTCGCAGGATTCGTTTTATTTTTTGGTTTGAGCACGGCTGCGGCTCAGCAGCCTACGGTTCCCTCTGGGCAGCAACCGCCGCCGCAGCCTCAGCGGACACGTCTGCCGGCTGATACAACGACGGCTGCGGGAGAAGGGACTCAGAGCAAGCAGGCGCAGCACCCTGTTGTGCCGGAAGAGAAGTCGAGCGTCACGCATCACTCGGCGCGGATCGGCGGGCAAACCATCAACTACACCGCAACAGCGGCGACGTACAACATCAAAGCCGATGATGGAACCGTGAAAGCGACAATGTTTTATGTGGCTTATGTGAAAGATGGCGTGGCTGATCCCGCCAAGCGTCCTGTGAGTTTCGTTTACAACGGCGGGCCGGGCTCGGCTTCGCTCTTCACGCACATGGGCATGGGACCGAAGCGCGTAGTCTTGACGCCCGACGGCCACGGCTTGCCCGCGCCGTATGCGATTGTGGATAACGAAGACTCTTTTCTCGATGCCAGCGACCTTGTTTTTATTGACGCGATTTCGACCGGTTACAGCCGTCCGGCTCCGGGTGAAGCGACGGCGCAATTCCACGGAATTATTGAGGACGCGAACTGGTTTGCGGATTTTATCTACCAATACATCACGCGGAATGATCGCTGGGCCTCTCCGAAGTTTTTGCTTGGCGAAAGTTACGGAACGACGCGTTCCGCTGAGCTTGCGGGAGTGATTCAGGAGCGCCACCAAATCTATATGAGCGGCATTGCCTTGATTTCCTCGGTGGCGTTTTCCAACTGGGGAGCCGACAACCGTACCGAGTTCTTTCTGCCCACTTACGTGACGAGCGCCTGGTATCACCATCTGCTGCCGGCGGATTTACAGAGCCTGCCGATCGAACAAGTGGCGCAAAAGGCGAGGGAGTTCGCGCACGGCGAATATGCGCAGGCTTTGGAGAAAGGCGATCAGCTTTCTCCCGCGGACCACCAGAAGGTCGTCGAGGATCTCGCGCACTACACCGGGCTTTCGACGAAGTTCATCGAAGAGGCGAACTTGCGGGTTAGCCCGTTCCGTTGGTTCAAGGAGCTGGAGCGGGACAAGCGGCGCACCGTTGGCCGGCTTGATTCGCGCTTCGAAGGCATGGACGTGGATGCCGCCGGGGAGCGCAACGAGTACGATCCCAGCGAAGCTTCTTACGAGGGCGCGTTTGTGGCAACGTTCCACGACTATACGCGGCGCGAATTGAAGTGGGAGAGCGATGCATACTACACCGTCAGCGCGAATGTGCGCCCGTGGGATCAGACGGGCAATACCGAAGTGGCGGAAGTGCTGCGCTCCGCGATGACACAGCAAACGTATCTCAAAGTGCTGGTCGTCTGCGGCTACTACGACCTGGCGACGCCGTTCAATGGCATCGAGAACACGTTTGCGCACATGAATCTGGAGCCGTCGGTGCGCAAGAACGTGAGCTTCACGTATTACGAAGCGGGACACATGATGTACATCGATGAGAAGGAGCACCACAAGCTGCACAAAGACATCGATGATTTTATAAATGGGAGCTACACGCACTAGATAGCAGGTAAGTTGAGGGCGCTTCTCCAGTCCGCAGTTGGATTGGACTGGAGAAGCAACATGCGGGATTATAAGGGACCGTGCTGGCCTTTTCTGTCTCCAACGGAAAACTAAAACAATTTGAGAAACGGCTGCCTGAACTGCGTCCAGGCTGGGCGCTGATTCGTGTCCGGCTAGCGGGCATTTGCAATACGGACCTTGAGATTTTGCGCGGGTACCACGCTTTTCGCGGAACGCCGGGGCACGAATTCGTTGGCCAAGTTGCGGATGTTTGCGGCGTTTCCCAATCACTTAAGAAAAAATGGTTAGGGCAGCGCGTTGTTGGCGAAATCAATGTGTCTTGTTCCGCTTACCGCTTGCGACCCGTCTGCGATTTTTGTAAGCGCGGGTTGAAGACGCATTGTGCGAGGAGGACTGTCCTCGGCATCGTCGCGCACGATGGTGCGTTTGCGCAGTATTTGGCGTTGCCGCTCGAAAATCTTCACGTGGTCCCGGACTCCGTTGACGACGAACAGGCTGTGTTCGTTGAACCGCTCGCCGCAGCTTGCGAAATTCTCGAGCAAGTCGACATCAGGAAATCTCGCGAAGCTGCTGTGCTGGGCGATGGCAAGCTGGCGCAATTGATCGCGCTCGTTCTGAGGACCGCCGTGCCGCGCGTCATCATGTACGGAAAACACGAAAAGAAACTTGCTCTCGCGCGCCGCGCGGGAATCAGGACTAAGAAAGTGCACGGCGATGCCAACGACCTCAAACACATAAAAGAAACATCTAGGTTGCTGGTCGAAGCCACTGGCTCGCCGAGCGGCTTCGCCCTGGCGCAGCACATGACCGAACCGCACGGCACGCTCGTCTTGAAATCCACATTTCACGGCGCCGCGCCGATCGAAACCTGGCCCATCGTGGTCAAGGAACTCACTGTCGTCGGTTCGAGGTGTGGGCCGTTCGCCAAGGCACTCGCCCTGCTGCGCTCCGGCAAAATTGATCCGCGTCCGCTCACCACGCGGACGTTTCCTTTGAATGAAGCGCCCGAGGCCTTGCGTTTCGCTCAAGAACGGGGCGTGATGAAAGTTTTGCTGAAAGCTTGAGAAACCGAGACTCATCTATAAAGCATTACAAAATATTTCACACACGATTGATACACGACGCGACGCAGGCGGCGCCGAAGCCGTTATCAATGTTGACGACGGTAACGTTAGAAGCGCAAGAATTGAGCATGCCGAGCAGCGCGGCGACGCCGCCGAAGCTCGCGCCGTAACCAACGCTTGTAGGTACCGCGATGACCGGCGCCGCAACCAGACCACCTACAACACTCGGCAGCGCGCCTTCCATTCCTGCGACGCAGATAATCACACGCGCTTGCGTCAGCTTTTCGCGATGTTCGAGCAGACGGTGAATGCCCGCGACACCCACGTCGTACAAATGTTCCGCGCGATTCCCCATAATACGCGCGGTCACCAGAGCCTCTTCGGCAACGGGAATGTCGCTCGTGCCGGCCGACACCACGACGATGTTTCCTTTTCCAACGATTTCGCGGTTCCGCTCGATCGTGATCACGCCAGACAGCTCATGGAATTTCGCTGCCCGGGCAGTCTTTCCGTTTGCGCGCTTAACCGCGGCAAAAGTCTTTGCATCTGCCCGCGTGACTAAAATGTTGTGGCGCGAATCTTTCTTTTGCAGCATGGCGCGAACGATCTGCGCAACTTGCTTGGGCGTCTTCCCTTTTGCAAAAACAACTTCCGCGAAACCCTGGCGCAGCGAGCGGTGGTGGTCGACCTTAGCAAATCCCAAATCCTCGAACGGCATGTGCTTCAGCCGCTCGACCGCTTTCTCTGGGGAAAGCACTCCCGCCTGCAAGGATTCCAGCATTTTCAGCAATTCCGGCTGATTCATATTGTTTGGCCGCCGCAAATTCTATCATCACACATGCAGGTCGCCCTTGCTTGACTTGGCCGAATGCGGCTGCGAGACTAATTCTATCCGCACTGAAATCATGCCTGACACGCAAAAACAAATCGTGACCGTAGGTGTGACCGGTGCCAGCGGCGCGGTTTTGGCGCAGAAGGCGCTCGCGCTACTTGAGGCCGACCCCCGTGTGGCTCATATCCACCTTGTCGTGACAGAAGCCGGCCAACGCCTTTTTGCCGAGGAATTGGGGATCAACTCTGGTGACCTGAAGCAATTACCCGGCCGTCTGCTAAATCGTCCCGCGGCAAAAATAGAGGTTCTCCCCAATAAGGATATCGGCGCTTCAATCGCTTCCGGCAGTTACGCGGTTGATTCCATGATCGTCGTTCCATGCTCGATGGGAACCCTCGCGGCGATTGCGACAGGCGTGAGTGACGACCTCGTTTCCCGCGCTGCGGACGTGATTCTCAAGGAAGGACGCAAGCTGGTGCTTTGTGTGCGCGACACGCCATTCAATCGCATCCATTTGGAAAACATGTTGCGTGCGCAGCAAGCGGGCGCGGTAATCATGCCAGCAATTCCGGCGTTTTATCATCACCCGCAGACGATCGACGACATGGTAACGCAGTATGTTTGCCGGGTGCTCGCACAGATTCATCTTCCACAAGAAAATATGTACCGGTGGTTGGGACAAGCAAGCGCAAAAAAGGCGGAGGCGTGATCTAACAATGGCCAGCCGCCTCCGCACCGTGCTTGAAATGATCAAATTCGAGCACTCCGTTTTTGCGTTGCCGTTTGCGCTGACGGGGGCGCTTCTCGCTGCGCGCGCGACGCATCAACCTCCCAAGGGCTGGCCGAGTTTGCGGCAAATTCTTTGGATTGCCGTCGCTATGGTCGCAGCACGTTCGGCGGCCATGACCATGAACCGCATCGTTGACCTGCGCTATGACCGGGAGAATCCGCGGACCCGGCAGCGGGCGCTCGCGACGGGAGCGCTTTCCGTGCAATTCGCGTGGCTTTTCACGCTCGCGGCCGTGGCTTTATTCTTCGTCGCGGCCTGGCAGCTTAACCTCCTCGCACTAAAACTGGCGCCGGTGGCTCTCGCGATTCTTTTTTTCTACTCGTTCACAAAGCGCTTCACGAGCTGGTCGCACGTTTTTCTTGGATTCGCTCTCGGTATCTCGCCTGCTGCTGCATGGATAGCAGTAACAGGCAGCCTCGACCGGCGCATGCTGATTCTTTGCGCTGCGGTCACGTTCTGGGTGGGCGGATTTGACGTGCTCTACGCGTGCCAGGACGTTGATTACGACAAGCGCGCGGGCCTCTATTCCATCCCCAAGCGTTTAGGCATCGCGAAGGCGCTGCTCATTGCGCGCGTCATGCATCTTGCTGTTGTTGCGCTGCTTTCTGGGCTTGCCTACCGCTTCGCGCTTCCCTGGCCCGCCTGGGCAGGCATCGCGGTTGTCGCCGCCCTTCTGGCTTACGAACATTCTCTTGTGAAACCCGGCGACCTCAGCAAGCTGGACGCTGCGTTTTTCGCCGTGAACGGTTATATTAGTTTGTTGTTCCTGTTGTTCTGGGGCGCTGCGGCAGCGGTTTGGCGCGTTTGAAGATTTCAGCGGAATCAAAATGAGCGAACTCACGATCACCGATCAGCGTTTGAAGCCCATCGCGGAAAAAGTCCTTGCCGGCGAACGTTTGAACATGGACGACGGCATCACGCTATACCGTTCGCCCGACCTGCTTGCCGTCGGCTGGCTGGCGAATCATGTCCGCGAAAAGCGCCACGGGAACACCACCTATTACAACGTCAATCGCCACATCAATCCGACGAATGTTTGCGTGGCGCATTGCAGACTTTGCGCTTTCGGCCGCGATCCGAATGCGCCTGGCGCTTACACTTTTGCTCTCGATGAAATTTATCAGCGCGCGGAACAGGGTGTTCGCGAAGGCGCCACTGAATTTCACATTGTCGGCGGGCTGCATCCCGACCTGACCTTCGAGCATTATCTGGAGATGGTCCGCGGGTTGAAACAGCGCTGCCCCAGCGTGCACATCAAGGCCTTCACGATGGTGGAAGTACATTATTTTTCCAGGATCGCCAAACTTCCCATCGAAGAAGTGCTACAGAAGATGAAGGCAGCGGGCGTGGACTCCTGCCCGGGCGGCGGAGCGGAGATTTTTCATCCGCGCGTGCGAAAAATTATCTGCGACCACAAAACCAGCGGCCAGATGTGGCTGAACACCGCGAAGAAGGCTCACGAAGCGGGGCTGCGTTCAAACGCCACGATGCTGTACGGCCACGTGGAAACCGAAGAAGAACGCGTCGACCACCTGATCAAGCTGCGCGAGTTGCAGGACGAGACTCACGGATTCGTAGCGTTCATCCCGCTGGCGTTTCACCCGGATAACACCGCGCTCTCGCACATTCCGAAGACCAGCGGCTATGCGGACTTGCGCGCGATAGCGGTCTCGCGGCTGATGCTCGATAATTTCGACCACATCAAGGCCTACTGGATCATGCTTTCGCCGAGCATCGCGCAGATCGCGCTGCGCTTCGGCGCCAACGACCTCGATGGCACGGTCGTCGAAGAAAAGATTTACCACGACGCCGGCGCGAAAACATCGGAGTTCACGCCACGCGCCGAACTCGAACGGCTAATCCGCGCTGCGGGCCGCGTACCGGTCGAACGCGACACGCTTTATCGCCCGGTCGATCGCTCCAAAATGCCGCCGATTCCGCCAACGCCGCGGACTGACCTCGTCTCTCTTACACTAAATATTTGAAAGCTTGGGTAGGCGCTTAGCGAATTGTCGCGGCCTTAGCAGCGACTTTTGCTAGCAAGTCATCGGGAAGCGGCGGGTAGCCCTGTCGTTGCGCCATCTTTTCGCCGTTGGTGTAGACCCACTTCAAATATTCCGCGACCGCGCGGCCCCGCTGCGAGTCTTTCGCGGCTGCCGGAACATAGAACCAGGTAAAACTGCTGATCGGGTAGCTCTCTTTCCCGGGTGCATTCGTCAGCGAAATTCGGAAATCGTCGGTAGCCTTGCTCGTCAGCGCGGTTGCCGCAGCTGCAATCGAACGGGCGGATGGCCGCACGAACTCGCCGTCCGCGTTGCGAATGCTTGCCATCCGGAGCGACGCCTTCTCTGCCATGTTCAATTCCGTATAACCAAGAGCGCCGGCGGTTGCTTGTACTTTCTCCACCATATCCTGAGACCGGCCACCGACGCTGCCAACCGGCCAGTTCGGCGATTCGCTGCGCCCAACGTGGGCAAGAAATTCCGGGCTCGTCTTCGAGAGAAAATCGGAAAGAATATAGCTTGAACCTTTTCCGGCCGGGCGGTGCAGCACCTGGATGGAAACCGCAGGGAGCTTGAGTTCGGGATTCAGCTTTGCCAGCGCCGGATCGTTCCATGAAGTGATCTTCCCGAGAAATATGTTTGCCAGGACGGGACCCGAAAGATGCAGTTCGCCGGTCACACCCGGCAGGTTGTAGATGACCACGATTCCAATCAGCACGGTGGGAAGCTCAACCACTTTGACAGTGGAACCTTTCAAATCTTTTTCGGGAATCGGCGCGTCACCGCCGGCGAAGTCTCCGGTGCCGGTCAAAACACGGGTGGCACCTGCGCCGCTGCCTTCCGGCAAATAGCGTACCTGCACGGCGGGCTGCTGCTTGTGATACTCGTCGTTCCAGAGGACATAGAGAGGCTCCGGCATGCTCGAACCGGTAACCACCAGCACGGTGGACATTTGCCCGTCCGTTGCAACCGGAATGAGAACAGCCAGAGTCAAAAGCAGGACACTAATACTTTTTACGATCCGCCCCACAATGCCCTCCAACCAGAAATCGGCCCGGTCCTACAAGCAAAAGAGGGAAGCCAAACTGTCTGTACAAAATGACTCTAGCGGACTTTATTCCCGCCGACGAACTGTCACGTCGGTCAGGTGTGCGGTATTCGATATCAAAATTGCTCGAAGTGACCGCCCCCGAGTAACTTGCGAAATACTAAACAACTTGATTATTTTTCGACAAAGGATCCGCGCCAATCTCGCCAAAACCTGGAAGGTTACGCAACCTGATATTGAGGCGATACGTCGCATCCGAATATCATTAAGGACCATATTGTAAGGGTAAGGAGACCACACCGGTGCGAACCATCGTTTTGCTGACCATATCGAATATCTTTATGACTTTTGCCTGGTACGGACATTTGAAATATCGCGCTTCGTCTCTCTGGAAGGTGATCCTGATCAGTTGGGGGATCGCTTTTTTCGAGTACTGCTTTCAGGTTCCGGCCAACCGCATCGGTTCGTATGAATTCAGCGCGGCACAGCTCAAGACCATTCAAGAAGTTATCACGCTTACGGTCTTTTCGGTGTTCTCGATTTTTTATCTCGGCGAGAAAATGAAGTGGAACTACGCCGCGGGATTCGGGTGCATCTCGTTGGCGGCGTTTTTTGTTTTCCACAAGTGGTAGGAGCCCGCGAGACATCAGTCCACCAAACGCCGCGGCTGCCAGACCACCACGTCCTGCCTCCTGGCAAAATGAAGCAGCGGCTTTTGTGTCGGCGAGGCAAATCCAGCGGACTCCGCCATCGTGTTCTTTGCAAACTCAGCTTCTGCAACTTGTAGCGGCCATGGGGCGTGATGAATTTCGCCTCGGATAATCCGGCCTTTGTTGTCGGCGGTGTAAAGGCAATAGCGTTCCGTCAGAAAATATTCGAGCGAGCCGCGCCGCGCCAGAAATTCAGCGCCAGAAGGACGATACGTGCCCTGCAACTCGCCGCAGGCCGCACCGCGGTGTGTGCGTTCGCTGCGATATTCGATTCGTGCGACGCGTTCGTGGCACGACATGCGCGCGCGGAAATACGGCAAATGAAACCAAGCACGCGCGATCGCTACGGCGATTGGATTCGCCGCGTCCAGGCTGAAAAACCACACGCCGGGCTTTCCATCGGTCACGACGTACGTTCGCACGTTTAACTCTGGAAAGGCCGAGAGCCAGGGAACCCCAGGCGTTCCGCGCAATCGTACGCCGGACATCCGAAATGGGACGACACCGATCCAGGCCTGCCCGTCGTATGTATCAACCTCAAGCCCAGCGGGAATGTGAGACCGCACTGCCGCCGCAGGCAGTGGCCAGTGCGCAAAGAGCAGGTCGTGCCAACTCTGCGCCATGATCCAGGGGCCCTCGGGCAGAGCCCATGGGCGATGCGCGGTCTCTTCCAGATTTACCTTCACTAAGTTCCGCCGCCCTCACTCGACATCGTCTTAAGGTCAATATACCCTTCTCTCTGGCTGGCGAATCGAATCTCTGGAATCGAATCCATCGAAGAGTTCAAAAGGAGCAGCATCATGCAACGCAAAGCGTCGGCAGTTTGGCAGGGCGGCCTGAAAGACGGCAAAGGTTCCATTTCCACCGACAGTGGGGTTCTTAAGCAAACGCAGTATTCCTTCAGCACGCGTTTTGAAAACGGCGTGGGCACCAATCCGGAAGAACTTCTCGCGGCGGCCCACGCGGGCTGTTTCACAATGGCTCTTTCCGGGCAACTTGGCGCCGCCGGCATGACTGCGCAAAAGCTCGAAACCACCGCCACTGTCACGCTCGACAAAGTCGGCGACGGCTTTTCCATCACCAAGAGCCACCTCGACCTCGTTGCCACGATTCCCGGCGCGGACAAGGCCAAGTTTGACGCCGCCGTCAAGGGCGCCGAAACCGGCTGCCCCGTTTCCAAGCTATTCAAAGCGGAAATCACCGTCAGCGCGCGTCTCAATTCCTGAGCAGCACTCTGGCGCTTATCGCCGGCTCATCCAAACGAGTACAATGCCCCACATGATTCCAGTTCCAGGCGTCTTCATTGCGGGTGTGGCGATTTTCCTGATCGTCTTGTGGGATGCTTTCGAAGCCATCATTCTCCCGCGGCGAGTCACGAGGAAGTTCCGCCTCACGCGCCTCTTCTTCAAATCCACCTGGATGTCCTGGAAGTTCGTTATGTGCCTCGTGCCCTCGAAGAAAAGGCGCGAGGCGCTGCTGGGCTATTACGGCCCGCTTTCGCTTCTCGTTCTCGTGGGTGTTTGGGCCGTCGGTCTGGTTTTCGGTTTCGGGCTCATGCAATACGGGGCCGGATCGGCAGTCAGTATGACCGGCGGCGAAGGCAGCTTTATGACGGACTTTTATCTAAGCGGTACAACATTCTTCACTCTGGGTCTGGGCGACGTGATTCCGCGTTCAGGCCTCGCCCGAGCGCTCGTCGTCACCGAAGCGGGCTTTGGCTTCGGTTTCCTGGCTGCGGTGATTGGCTATTTGCCTTTTATTTACGGCTCTTTTTCAAAACGCGAAGTGGATATATCGCTTCTGGATTCGCGTGCCGGCACTCCGCCCACGGCTGGTGAACTGCTTCGCCGCCATAGTTATGAACACGGCCAAGAGGCGCTGCGCGAACTCCTCAAAGATTGGGAACTTTGGTCCGCCGAGTTGATGGAAAGCCACCTCTCCTATCCGGTTCTGGCCTACTTCCGCTCGCAGCACGATAACCAGTCGTGGATCGCTTCGCTCACCGCCATCCTCGACACTTGCGCCCTGCTGATGGTCGGCATCGAGGACGCCTGCGAAAAACAAGCCGAACTCACGTTCGCCATTGCACGGCACGCGGTTGTGGATCTATCTCAGGTCTTCGGGACGGCTCCGAAGCCCTTGCCCCATGATCGACTTTCAGCAGAAGACTTGCGACGCGTGCGCGATATCCTCGCCAAGCATGGTATGAAACTGCGCGATGGCGAGGACGCCGATGGCCGTCTCCACGAGCTGCGGCGAATGTACGAGCCCTATATCCACGCGCTGGCAACCTATCTGAATCAGACGATGCCGCCATGGATTCCCCCAGCAAAGGGCAAAGACAATTGGCAAACCACAGCCTGGGGCCAGTCAGTCGGCCTGGTCGAAAAGGAAAAGGAAGCCGCGCACGCACACGCAGACGATCATTTCTAAAATTCGCATTTGCAGGGGCACAATATCGTGCCCCTACGAGGTGGAAGAGGGTGTATCGCGCCCCTGCAAGTGAGACTGCGAATGGGTGCGAATGTGAAAGACAGGGCCCTGCATTTCTGTAAGTGTTGCTGATAAAGGACTTAGCTGCGCCGCAAGTCTTTTAGATGCAACACTTACGGGATGGGCTGTTAAGTGTTGCATCTAAAGGGTTTAAGCTTACCGTAGGGCTGCAAGAGCGAGATGTAGCGCGGAAGCGTTGCTACGGCAGAGGAGGGCACGATATTATCGTGCCCCTACAAACTGAGCTATTAGCGAAAGTAGGAGGCCAAAAAATGAAGGCAATCCAAGTCCACGAATTCGGCGGGCCCGAGGTCCTGAAGCTCGAAGAAATCTCTACTCCCAAACCAGCCGCTGGACAAGTTCTCGTGCGCATCCACGGTGCTGGCGTCAATCCGTACGACACATACATGCGCGCCGGGACCTACGCGATTAAGCCTGCGTTGCCGTACACACCGGGTTCCGATGGAGCGGGCGTTATCGAAGCCGTCGGCACTGGAGTCACCAAAGTAAAACCCGGCGATCGCGTCTACTTGGCAAAGACTCTCACAGGCGCTTATGCGGAATACGCGCTGGCACTGGAATCCCAGGTCCACACGCTTCCCGCGAAAATCACGTTCAGCCAGGGCGCCGGAGTTTGGGTTCCTTATGGCACCGCCTACCACGCGCTCTATCACTCCGCGCAGGTGCACTCCTCGGAGACCGTTCTGATTCACGGCGCCAGCGGAGGTGTCGGCCACGCGGGCGTGCAGTTTGCTCGTGCTACGGGACTTACTGTCTTGGGCACCGCGAGCAGCCAGAAAGGCCTCGACATGGTCATCCGCGAAGGCGCTGATAAGGCCTTCGATCACAGCAAACCTGGTTATCTCGACGAGATTATGAAAGCCACCGGCGGCCGCGGCGTGGACATCATTCTTGAAATGCTCGCCAACGTAAATCTCGGGCACGACCTGAAACTGCTGGCCACTAACGGCCGCGTCATTATCATCGGCAATCGCGGGGACGTGACCATTAACGCGCGTGATCTCATGTCGCGCCGAGCTTCTGCCCGCGGCTTCACGCTTTGGGGCATCACCGAGCGCGAGGAAGCCGACATTCACGCCGGAATTATCGCCGGTCTCGAAAACGGCTCGCTTCGCCCCATCGTCGGCAAAGAAATGCCGCTGGCCGAAGCCGCCCGCGCCCACAAAGAGGTCCTCGAACCGGGCGCCCACGGCAAAATCGTACTGGTTACGTAAGTAGGACAGACATTCCTGTCGGTCGTTTTTTTTCCGTCGCTGGCGAGATTAGTGCCTGCACAACCGAAACCGAGAGACAGGCAACAATGCCTGTCCTACCAGGCTTCCACCCGCTAGACATACACCCTTTGACTGTCCCGCTGCGGGCCTTATAATCGTGGGTCGTTCAGTTCACTCAGGACTCAGGGCACCATTCGCGGAAATCAGCCACGGAAACCGTCGTGAACATGCCACCCCTCATCTCCGCGATTTTCCTGGCGCAAGGCTCCATCGGCCATTACTGGCATAAGCTGACAGACCGCACATTCACGGGCGTCTATCATGCCAATGCTTTCGACATGGCGATGATGATTCCGTATTTTCTCGTTCTGTTCATCCTCGCGATCTATGGGTTCCATCGCTACTGGCTCGTCTACGACTACTACACCTATTCGAAAAACGTGCCCGGCCCGCCGCCAGAGGTCAAAAACTGGCCCCGTGTCACTGTCCAACTCCCGATCTTTAACGAGCGATATGTAATTGAACGGCTCGTGGAGGCCGTTTCCCGTTTTGATTATCCGCGCGAGCTGCTCGACGTGCAGGTTCTCGACGATTCGACCGACGAAACTTGCCAGGTTGCGAGCGATTGCGTGGAACGCCACGCCGCGGCGGGCACGCCCATTGTCTACATCCACCGCACCAATCGCTCCGGCTTCAAAGCGGGGGCGCTCGAAAACGGTTTAGAAACTGCGCAGGGCGAATATGTAGCCATCTTCGACGCGGACTTCATCCCTGAGCCGGATTTCCTTCGCCGCACGATTCCCTATTTCGTGGATCCCGCCAACGGCCCCAAAATCGGCATGGTCCAGACCCGCTGGACCTACCTCAACCGCGACTATTCGCTGCTCACCCAGGTGGAAACCATTCTCCTCGACGGCCATTTCGTCGTCGAGCACGGCGCGCGTTCCCGCCGCGGAACCTTTTTCAATTTCAACGGCACCGCAGGCGTCTGGCGCCGTAAGGCCATCGAGGAGGCCGGCGGCTGGGAGCACGACACGCTCACGGAAGATACCGATCTTTCTTATCGCGCGCAGCTCAAAGGCTGGAAGTTCCTCTATCTTCCGCAAATCGAATGCGCTTCCGAGTTGCCAGTGGATATGAACGGTTTCAAAGCACAGCAGGCCCGCTGGGCCAAGGGCCTGATGCAAACGGCGAAAAAAATCCTCCCGCGCGTCTGGAGGTCCGATGCGCCGTGGCACGTCAAAGCGGAAGCCTTCTTCCATCTCACTGCCAACATCAGTTATCCGCTTATGGTTGTGTTTTCCGCCATGCTGCTTCCCGCCATGATCGTGCGCTTCTATCAAGGCTGGTTCCAGATGGTGGTCATCGACCTGCCACTCTTCCTGGCGTCCACCTGCTCCATCTCCAGCTTCTACATCGTCGCCCAGAGGGAGCTTCGCCCGAAAAAGTGGTGGCGCACGTTTCTCTACATGCCCTTTGTGATGGCCACCGGCATTGGCATCTCCGTTCGCAACGCGCAAGCCGTAATGGAAGCCATCATCGGCAAGAAGAGCGAGTTCGCGCGCACGCCCAAGTTCAATATCGAGGGCAAAAAAGGTGGCTTCGCCGGAAAGAAATACAAAAATAAGGCAGGTTGGATGCCGTACTTCGAAGTCCTGCTAGGCATCTACTTTGCCGGCACCATCGTCTACGCCATCACGAACGAAAATTACGCCACGATTCCCTTCCTGCTTCTCTTCGTGTGGGGCTACCTTTACACCGGTCTAATGTCGCTCGGCCAAACCTACTTTGCCCATCTCCGCTTCGGCGTCAATACCACCGAAATGCGCCCCGCCGCCACCGGCGCTCCCGGGTTCTGAGCTCTCACTACGCAAACCACATGCTAAAACCAAATCTGATAGTGTTCTTTCCCGATCTTGTTAATTGGAGGAGCGGAATGCTTCACGCGAAGCCTGAACAGAGCAGCGCGAAAAAATCGGTGAGAACACGGAACCGCCTCTCGGTATCCGCGCTGATTGCTTTCAGCGCCGCGATAGGAATGGCGACCGCTGTAGCGGCTCGCGCGGACGAACGCGAGACTGCAGCGAGACTGGTCGCACGCACGGTTTCCAGCACGCAATTCCGAGTCAAACCGTTCCTCGGCGGCGAATGGCTCGGTAGCGGCGACTCCTATCTCGCTCTGGAGCCTTCGGCGACTCCGGGCGGCACCGATATCGTGCGCTACCAGACCTCGACGGGCGCGCGCGATATTTTCCTGACTGCCGATCGCCTGATTCCCTCCGGCGCGAAAACGCCGTTGCCGATTGAAGACTACCGGCTATCTCCGGACGGCCACAAAATTCTCATTTTTACAAACTCCGAGACCGTCTGGCGTCAGAACACCCGCGGAGATTATTGGGTTCTCGATCTGGCAAGCGGCGGCCTGCGCAAACTCGGAGGCGATGTGCCATCCTCCAGCCTCATGTTTGCAAAGTTTTCGCCGGACAACACCAAAGTTGCCTACGTCCACGGCAACAATATTTACGCGGAAGATCTCGCCAGCGGAAAAATCGCGCAACTGACCCGTGACGGTTCGCCCACCGTCATCGACGGCACTTCCGACTGGGTGAACGAAGAGGAGCTCGACATCCGCGACGGCTTCGCTTGGAGCCCCGACAGCCGCGCGATCGCTTTCTGGCAGTTCAACACCGCGGGAGTGCAAACCTACACGTTGATCTACGATCTCGGTGCTCCGCGGGGCGAAATCGTCACCGGATTTCCTTATCCGGGTCTCGGCGTGTATCCCCAGACGCTGCAATATCCCTATCCCCTTGCCGGAACGCAGAACTCCGCTGTGCGCGTGGGTGTAGTTGGTGTCGCGGGCGGAAACGTCACCTGGATGCAAACGGCGGGAGACCCGCATAATTTCTACATCCCCGCTATGGAGTGGGCGGATGCCTCCCACGTGCTGCTGCAACACATGAATCGCCTTCAGAACAAAATTGAGTTTTTGCTGACCGATGCCGCCTCCGGCGCTTCGCGCACCATCTTCGTCGACGAAGACCGTGCGTGGGTGGATGCCAATCCAAGCGTTTCCTGGATCAATCACGGCCGCGAATTCCTCATTCTCAGCGAACGCGACGGCTGGCGCCATCTCTATCGCGTCACTCGCGATACGGGCGCGGCGGAGTTAGTCACCCGCGGCAATTTTGACGTAGTCAATCTCGAACGCGTCAGCCCTGACGAACAGTGGGTTTACTTCATCGCCTCGCCCGACAATCCAACGCAGCGCTACCTCTACCGCGCACGATTGGACGGCAAATCCGCCCCGGAGCGCCTGACCCCGAACGAACCCGGCACGCATTCCTACACGATTTCGCCAAATGGCGAATGGGCCTTTCACACTTTTTCTTCCTTGAATGTGCCGCCGGTTTTTGAAGTCGTGCACTTGCCTGAGCACCGCGTCGCGCGAAAAACGGCAGACAATTCCAGGCTGGTCGAACTCGTCAAACCGCTTTCCGGCGGACCCATCGAACTCATGAAGGTGAACGCGGGCGAAGGCCTCCTCGTGGATGCGTGGCTGATCAAGCCGCCTGCTTTCGATCCCGCAAAAAAATATCCGCTCATTGTCTATGTCTATTCCGAGCCGGCCGGCCAGACGACGGAGGACCGCTGGCAACGTATCTTCCTCCGGACGATATCGGCTGCGGGCTATGTCGTAGCGACCTTTGATAACCAGGGCACGCCCGCTCCGCGCGGCCGGGAATGGCGTAAGGTCGTTTACGGCAACGTCGGTCCGCTCTCGTCACAGCAGCAAGCGGCCGCTGTTCAATCCCTCGAAAAGACTCATGACTATATTGATCCCCAGCGGGTTGGAGTGTGGGGCTGGAGTGGCGGCGGAACAGAAACGCTCAATCTGATGTTTCGCTATCCGGATATTTACAGCGTCGGCGTTTCTGTCGCCTCGGTTCCCGACCAGCGCCTCTACGACAGCATCTACCAGGAACGCTATCTGGGATTGCCGCAGGACTCTCCGAAAGCCTACCAACAAAGCTCCGCCATCAATTTTGCGGATGGCTTGCGCGGACACATGCTGGTGATGCACGGCTCAGGCGACGATAACGTGCACTTCCAGGGCTTCGAGCTGCTCGCCAACAAATTGATTTCGCTCGGCAAACAGTTCGATATGCGCGTCTATCCCGGCCGTACCCATGGAATCTTCGAAGGCGAAGGGACGACCGAGGACGTGTACACGAATATTCTCGCGTACTTTCTAACGCACTTGCCCGCCGGTGCGCAGCCCGCTGTGTCGCGCTAGTGCTGTTTCGCTTCCATTAGTGCAGACAGGCAGGGCCAGTCCAGCGCATGAGGCGCGTCCTCTCGCATGATGGAAAACACTTTTTCCAGAGGCAGCGCGTCGCGGTAAGGCCGTTTGGCGCTGAGCGCGTCAAACACATCCGCGACGGCCAAAATGCGCGCGGGGAGTGACATCTGGTCGCCGGATATTCCGCGCCAGTATCCCCTGCCGTCCAGCCGTTCGTGATGAGCCGCGGCGTCCATACTGAAATCCGCAAACGCAGGAATGCGGCGCAGGATTTCATAGGTGAAAAAGGGATGCTTGCGAACTTCGGCAAATTCTTCAGCGGTCAGTTTTCCGGGCTTCTCAAGAATAGTGTTGGACACGCCAAGTTTCCCGATGTCATGAAGCAAAGCGGCCCGGCGCAGCGTATTCACTTCGCGCTCAGGCATCCCCAGAGCGTGCGCGATGAGCACCGCCGCATCCGCCACACCGTTCGAGTGTTGAAAGGTAAAGGGAGTCTTGGCGTCAATGATGTCCGCAAACGCCAGACAGATAGTATCTATGCTCTCTTCGTTTGCCGTCAGCCGGCGCTCCTGAGGCTCCTGCCCCATGACTTCGGTTATGACTTCCTCGGATTCCAACCCGCTCCAAAGGCGGCCCTGTTTTGCGAGCGAGTTTGCGGCCTTCACCAGTTCCGGATCGAACCAGCGGCCGCTGCGCGCCTCCGCCGCTTCGATCGCCGCTTCCGGGCCTTTTGCCGCCCAAAACACTTCCAATGTCTGCGCCAGGTTTGCGATGTTGGAAGCCAGCGGAATGTCCTTCTTTCTCAGCCCGTTTGGATAGCCCTTTCCGTTCCAATGTTCATCGAGGCTGTGGATTCCCGCAGCCACGTTTTCTGAAAAGCCGAGCTTGCGAGCGATCGAAGAACCTCGTTCGCACCGAATCTTGACGAGTTCGCAGGAATCGCGCTGCTGCGTCGCCGCCACCTGAATGAGCCGCCAAACACGTTCGGCAAAAGGCATTTCGGTCGCGACATGGGTAATCGCGTAATGCAGGCTCTCCCACCCTACTTCCGTCCAGTCGGTTGTCTTGACGTCCCCTTTCGCGCGAATGTCATCGGCATTCAGAATGTGATACAGCCGGGAAGAGTTGCTGCTGCAACCCGCGTCTTTCAGCAGCAAGGTGTAGTACAGGTCAGCTTGCGCTTCGGCGGGCAGGCCAAGCTCTTCAGCGATGCGCATTCCAAGCAGACAACTGCGGACGGCATGCCCCATCGGGCGCCCTTCCGTGATGTCCAATGCGTAGGAAAGCGCCGAAATCAATTCCGAAACACGAATAGCTGGCTTGGTTTCCTGGAGATTTCTGTTTTCCGAGTTCACCGCGGTGGATACATCCGGGGCTGCAGACCGTGACATGGAAAAACTCCCCTCAAGCTGCCAATTCGTGCGGCATTCGATTGGCAGTAGCGGCCTGCCCGCAGCCCGTTGGCGGCTGTTCCCCAAGAAAACTCAGGTTAGGGGAACGGCACGTCCGCGTCCATGAGTCAAACGGCTTATATTTGTGGTACGCGCGTACCATTCATCGTTTCTCTGAAGGCCTTAATTTGCTCCTCCTCGCTCTCGTCTCTCAATGCGTCCAACAGAGAGGACCTTCTTTGCGCAACGCGTCGCCGTTTCGACTGTGCTATCCAAACTGACGCTGCTTAGCGGCTTTCCGCTCGACTCCCGGATCATTGCTTTTTTCGACTTCAGACGCATTGCGAAGGCTGGGTTTTTAGCGATTTGACCGCCTGGGAGACCGTTCGACCCCCATTTTCGACCGTTCAATGATTTCTGGTTGAAACCGGACTAATCTTGTCGTATATTCTTCTTGCAACTGCTTTGCAACAAGAGTCGTTCGTTATTTGCCAGAAGCATTCTCTTGCGATGGTTCTCTGACAAGTAGAGCCATTTCGCAAGCGAGCTTCAAGGCGATTTTCGCCAACGGCTTGGAAATCCAAATCTAATGACCCGTTAGGCGGCCTCGAAGACTTGGGGAAGCAGGCATGGGTTCTACTGGGGAAGATCGCGATGTCTGGCACTCAGAGAAGTCGTCAATCGAGAGTTTCTCTCTCTAATCGCAAGCGCTCGGGACTCCTGGCCTTGGGCCTCCTGCTCTGGTTTGCCGCTTCCGCTCCCATCAATTTGTGGGCTGGCGTGGGTGGAAGCATCTCGGGCACGGTGACCGACGCAAGTGGCGCGGTCGTGTTCCGGGCAAATGTCACAGCCACAAACATCGGCACCGGAATCCGCCAAACCACGTCCGCAAACGACCGGGGCTTCTACTCCTTCCCAAATCTCCCCGTCGGCCACTATGAAGTCGAAGTCTCAAGCACCGGATTCAGACCCTATCGCCGTACAGGAATCGTTATCGACGCGAACAGCGCTTTGACCGTCGACGCAGTCCTCGCGGTAACCGGAACGACCCAAGAAATTCTCATCGTTGAACCCCCACTCCTAATAGACACAACGAGTACGCAGAACGGCCAGGTGATCACCGGCACGCAGATGACGTCGGTGCCCCTCAACGGCCGAAGCTTCACGGATCTGCTCACGCTCCAGCCCGGCGTAGCGCCAACTACGGCCATCACTTCCGATACGGTGCAGGACGTCGGCGCCAGCGTGCTCTCCCCTTCCGGAGACTTGAATCCAGGCACCATCTCCATCAACGGCCAGCGCGAATTTGCGAACAGCTTCATCGTCAACGGAAGTGACGTCCAGGAAGACGTCAACATGGGCGCTGCGATCATTCCCAACCTCGATTCGATCGCCGAATTCCGGATTCTGACCAACAATTTCGATGCGGAGTACGGCGAATTCAGCGGCGGGCAGATCAACGTCGTCACCAAGTCCGGCAACAACGCTTTTC
The DNA here is from genome assembly GCA_035313865.1 of Candidatus Acidiferrum sp. GTDB lineage: Bacteria > Acidobacteriota > Terriglobia > Acidiferrales > UBA7541 > Acidiferrum. The sequence continues at coordinate 4,950 of DATFZY010000077.1, read as the reverse complement.
ACGGCGACGTTTTCGAATTCGTCCGCAACACCGACCTCGATGCGCGCAATTTTTTCTCCCCAACGCGCGGCACCTTCGATCAAAACCAGTTCGGCGGCACCTTCGGCGGGCCCATTCGCAGGGACAAGATTTTCATCTTCGCCGACTATCAGGGAACTCGATCCACGCAAGGTGTGGACACCGGCCAAATCCCTGTCCCCTCTGTGCAGGACCGCAGCGGCAACCTGGCCGATCTGGCCGGCTCCTTTGTGACCACGGATGCGAAAGGAAACGTGGTCCCCACGACCGTTAGCGGCCCGTATTTCGCCAGCCTGCTCTCGCAAAAGCTTGGTTACACGGTTACTCAGGGCGAATCGTACTACCTGGCCCCAACCGTAGCCAATCCGTCCGGCTGCGTGAGCTCATCACAGTGCGTGTTTCCAAACGCAGTCATCCCCAAGAGTGCGTGGTCCGCACCGGCAATCAATCTCTTGCAATACATTCCTTCGCCCAATAACTCGAATGGCACCTTCGCTACTTCGGCCTCCAACCTCACCTTGCGCGACGACAAAGGCGCCTATCGGATGGACGCCGACTCGCGGCGCTGGGGTCTGCTCTCCGCCTACTACTTCCTGGACAACTGGTCGCAAGACAATCCCTATCCGATCGCGCAAGGCGGTGCCAATGTCCCGGGCTTCAACGCTCTCTATCTCGGCCGCGCCCAACTGCTCAGCCTCGGCGACACGAAAACAATCAACCCGTCAACCGTGAACGAATTCCACTTCAGCTACTTGCGCAACGCGAACGACCTCGGCAAGCCGGTGGGCGGAGTCGGCGTCAGCCTGGCCTCCCAAGGCTTCGAAGTGGGCCAGGGAACTCCAGGAATCGTGGCGCTATCTCCAAAAACCGAAGGCGTGGAAAGCGTCGGCTTCAACAGCTTTACCTTCGGCACCAACACCAACGAACTCCATCAGATTGGCAACACTTTCCAATGGCTCGATAACCTTTCCAAAGTCATCGGCACGCACACACTCAAATTCGGCGGCGAATTTCATTACGATCAGCTGAACGTCAACGCCATCGCCCAATTCAATGGCAGCTTTCTTTTCTTTGGCACCGAGACGGGCTCGGACTTCGCCGACTTCCTCCTCGGCGTTCCCAGCCAATACAATCAGAGCCAACTGCAAGCCTTTTACGGCCGCAACAAATACCTCGGCCTCTACGCACAGGACGCTTGGCGCCTGACGCGCAGCCTCACTCTCAACTATGGCTTGCGTTGGGATCGCATCGAGCCTTGGTATGAGAAGTACAACCAGATCGCGACCTTCGTGCCCGGTGAACAGTCCGTCGTTTTCCCCGGAGCTCCCGCCGGAATCGTATATCCCACGGATCCGGGGGTCTCACGTACCCTGGCACCTCCGGGAAATCGCGATTTCGCACCGCGTATTGGCCTGGCCTATTCGCCCAGCAATTCCAGTGATGGATTCCTTGGCAAACTTCTTGGCGGCCCTGGCAAAAGCAGCATCCGTGCCAGCTTCGGCATGTTCTACACGGCAATCGAAGCCCTCACCATCGGTGTGATGAGCGCCAACGCTCCTTACGGAACAACCTACACCAGCCCGGCTCCGCCCCTCTTTGCCACACCTTTCGTTACGGCGGCAAACGGCCAGGATCTCGGCCAGGCATTCCCCGTAACGCTTGCTCCCTTGAATTCCAGCGCGAGCCATCCCGATGCCAATATCAATTGGTCGCAATTCGAGCCAATTACAGGCCTGCCCAACTACCCCACCACGAATCGTATTCCCTACACCGAGGAATACATGCTCTCGCTCGAGCGCGCATTCGGCCCCAACACGGTCCTGAGCGTGAATTACATCGGCACGCAGGGGCATCGCCTTCTCGTCCTGGAAGAAGCCAATCCGGGCAACCCCGCTCTGTGCCTGCAACTGAGCGATCCCGCTAATCTTGCCCCCGGGCAAGTCCCTTGCGGCCCCTTCGGCGAGGACACCGCCTACACAACCTCCACTGGGCAGGTCTATAACGGCACGCGTGGCCCTCTGGGCTCCAACTTCGGCAGCAACGCCAACCAGGCCACCATCGGCAATTCCAATTACAACGCCTTGCAAATCTCCTTGCGGCACTCCAGCAAAAGTCTGGAGTTGCTGGCGGGCTACACCTTCAGCAAATCACTCGACCAGTCCTCGAACGTCGGCGAAGAGGTCAATCCGCTCGATCCTTCGCTGAGCAGAGCCTTGTCGTCCTTCGATGTGAAGCACAATTTCGTCGTAAGCTACAAGTATCAACTCCCGATTGAACGTTTATTCCGTGCGAAGAACCGCTTGACGGTGGGCTGGGAACTCTCGGGCATTACCCGCTTCAGTTCCGGCCTTCCTGTGACTCTGGTCAACTTTGGCGACAATTCCCTGCTCGGCTCCGAGCCCAACGGCATCAATAATTTTGGCGTGGACGAGCCCGACTACAACGGCGGCCCTCTCCATCTCAACAGCAATCCTCGTAACGGCCTCACGTATTTTGATGCATCTCAATTCAGCGAAAACGCCCTGGGCACGCCCGGCACCGCCCGCCGCCGCTTCTTCTACGGCCCGGGGATGAACAATTACGATATGGCTCTTCTCAAGAACATCCGCCTGACAGAAGCCAAGTCGCTCCAATTCCGAATCGAAGCCTTTAATATTTTCAACCACGCGCAGTTCTTCGGCCCGCAAGCCGTCGACGGCAACATCGACAGCTCCACTTTCGGCCAAGTTGTCAGCGCAACTCCCCCGCGCCTCATGCAACTCGGCGCCAAATTCTTCTTCTAGCCCGAAAGGGACCGTGGTCATTCCCGGATTCTAGATTCCGACGCCGGTCAGTCTGCGGGTGATCCTTCCACGATCGTATGATCATTTACGGAATGAAATTGTCCAGATCGCCGTTTGTGGATAACTTCTGTGTAGCCGACGATACGCCCAGAACCTCCCTCTTATTTGAAAGCCGCATGCGGATCGCATAGCCGATCAACGATGTCCCCATGAGAATCATTTACGTGAAGATCCTAGGCTTGAACCTTTTCCATTGTACTTCTAGAAGATATTACGTATGCTCCATCACGGATGCGGATACTTCTCCAAGACCTAAAATATGGCGTGAGGTTGCTCAGCAAATCACCCGCATTTACTGCAGTGGCCGTGCTGTCTCTTACGTTGGGCATAGGTGCGAACTCGACGATCTTCACCCTGGCTAAGGCATTCTTTCTTGAATCGGTTCCGGTGAAAGAACCGGCGAGTGTGGTGACCCTTTATTCGAACGCGCAGAGCCGCAAGGGCCCACCGCAGGAATATTTGCCCACACCTTACCTCAATGCTGTGGACTACCATGAGAAGACAGCCGTCTTCTCTGGTTCATCGATTGCGATTTTCACCGGGCTCCAATACGTGGTTTCTGGAAAGCAACAGCAGCTATTTGGCGAGCTGGTGAACGGAAATTTCTTTGACGTCCTGGGTGTGGCGCCGTTTCTCGGACGCGGGTTCTCGGCAGAAGAAGACGCGGCCCCGCGAGCCGTCGCCGTGTTGAGCTTTTCGCTGTGGAACACGCAATTCGGCGGGGACCGGGGAGTTTTGGGACACACGATTCAACTGAATCACCAGGATTTTACCGTAATTGGAGTCGCGCCGCGAGAATTCCGCAGCATCGGTGTATTGGGAAGCCCGGATCTATGGATTCCGATCTCGATGCGCGATCTAATGCTCGATGACGATACAAAAAAGCTTATGTATGACCGTGGATTCCGGATGGTCGCAATGGTCGCGCGGCTCAGGCCCGGCGTCAACCTCAAGCAGGCACAGATCGCTGTTCACGCTTTGGGGGAGGAACTCGAAAAGGAGTATCCGAAACAGAACGGCGGCCGCAACGAGACACTCGTGCCCATCAATGAAACTGCGATTCCGCCACAATTACACAGCGTGTTTGCGCGCGCTGGTGCACTAATGATGTTGATTGTGAGTCTCGTTCTGCTGGTCGCCTGCGCAAACGTAGCAAATTTACTGTTGTCTCGCGCGGCGCAACGCCAGCGCGAGATCGCAGTGAGGCTTGCGATGGGTGCCGGGCGAATGCGTTTGATCCGACAGCTGCTCACCGAGAGCTTGCTGCTGGCGCTCGTGGCGAGCACGCTGGGAATTCTCCTCGCCTACTGGGGCAAAACCGCGCTGGTTTCCCTCCTGCCTCCCTTCTTCGCCCGCAACCTTAATCTCAAACTGGACGGGCGCGTGTTGCTGTACACATTGGTCCTCGCGCTCGCGGCAACGATTCTGTTCGGGCTGATTCCGGCGTTGCAAGCTTCGAAAACGGATCGCATGGCGGCTCTGAAGGATCGCACGGGCACACCGACCGGAAGTGCGCGTTGGTATGGCCTCCGCGGAATCTTGGTCATGGTGCAGGTGGCACTGTCGCTGGTTGCTCTCGCTGGCGCCGGGCTATTCATCCACAGCTTGCGAAACGCTCAGCAAGTCGATCCTGGGTTCGAAGTGAAACACGAACTCGTGATGACTGTGGACCTGGGCGCCGAGAATTACGCGCAGCCCCAAGCCGAAGCTTTCTATCGGGACGTTGTCGCACGGCTGAGAACGCTTCCGCTGGTTGCGGGCGCGAGCGTGGCTGATAATGGGCCATTCAGCGGTGGGTTTCAGCGGACTACATTCACCGACGGCGTGGATATTACCGATCCTCGCAATGGCAGGCTGACTCCGGTTGTGGCCGTTGCGCCGAGTTTCTTTTCGACGGCGGGCATCACTTTGCTGAGCGGGAGGGACTTCGACGAACAGGACGACGCTAGAGGGGCAATGGTCGCGGTCGTCAATCGAGCTATGGCGGAAAGCTTCTGGCCGGGCCAAGACCCACTGGGCAAGCACGTACATTTTCTGGGGGAAACCTGGGACGTGACCGTCGTCGGCGAAGTGAATACGGTCAAGTATT
>DATFZY010000076.1:0-2928 GCA_035313865.1 Candidatus Acidiferrum sp. | reverse complement strand
TTCCGAAAGCAGCCGGCCGGCCATCAGTCCCAATCCGTCGGACGACCCTGTAATAAAGATGCGTGACATGAACTATCTCCTTTCTATAAAAATAGGGCCTTCACGCGCCGGCTGCCAGTTCGCTCAGGACCTGGGCCAGTTCGACGCTGCCTTTCCGGTGTTCCGTGCCTTCGTGTTGAAAATCGATCCAGCCTTCGTTGAAACCGTCAAGCATGCGGATGCGAGCTTCGGGATGTTGCATGCCTTCCCGCCGGAACCGTTGCTCCCACTCGGCGCGCGGTACTGCCACCACTTCTACATCGTGGCCAAGAGCAGCAGCGAAGGCGGCCGCCTCATCGCGCGGGCTGTACTTTTGCGGACCGGAAAGTTCGACAATCCTCACGCCGGACCATTCCTCGCGCAGCAGGTCGGCCGCCGCGCGGCCGATATCCTTGGTGCTCACCATGTCAATCTTGCGGTCGAGCGGCTGCAGGTAGCTCTCAATTCGACCGGAACGCGCGCCGGCAAGGTCCCATGCGGCGTTCTCCATGAACCATGCGGGACGGAGGAAGGCCACCGGCACTCCGGCATTCGCCAGCATATGTTCAAAGAGGGTGGAGCGGTTTAAAAGATTGAACTCCTGGACGTGGGCACCGATGGTTGAAAGTAAGACGATCTTGTCGGGTTTGGCCTTGGCAATCGCTTCTGCGCTTGCCTTCGCCGAGCGCTGAATATCGGGAAAGTCGCGCTCGGAATCGTAGTTGGGCGGATTCATGAGGAAGACGCCGGTTGCACCCGCAAAAGCCTGCGCAAGAGACTGCGCGTCTGCGGCGTCGGGAACGAGGGCGATTTCGCATCCACGAGCCTTCCAGGATGCCCCTTTATCGACGCTCCGCACCAATGCGCGGACCGGAAGACCGGCTTCGAGCAGGATGTCTGCGACTCTTCCTCCAACTTTTCCAGTAATACCATTGATAACAAACATTTAAAGCTCCTTTCAGCTAAAGGCGCCCATCGGGGGCCGCCTACACTTCTAAACTTACGCCGCTCTGATCGTTGAATAAAGTAGTGATTGGTAATATGATTTGTGACTAAAGTCAAAGATGGAGGGGTCGATTATGGATGCACGCGTGCTCTCGGGCGTCACCGTTCTGGCAACAGTAGTCGAGCGGGGCAGTTTCACGCGCGCCGCTGAACCGCTCGGGCTTTCGGCTTCCGGGGTGAGCCGGGCTATTTCACGCCTCGAGCAGCGGCTGGGAGTCCGCCTGCTCGACCGCACCACGCGGACCCTTCGGTTAACCGCAGAGGGCGCGAGGCTCAACGAGCTTGCCGCGCCGCACCTCGCGGGCATTGAGGATGCCGCGAACAGCGCCGCGGGCGCGGCATTCACAGCCAAAGGAACGATAAGGGCAAGCCTGAATTCGTTTTTTGCCCGCCACATCCTCGCGCCGCACTTGCCGGAATTCCACAAGCGCTATCCGGAGCTCTTTCTCATGTTGGTCCCGAGCCCCGAGGCTGGGGATCTTATCGCAGAGGGAGTAGATGTAGCTGTTCGCTTCGGCCCACAGCCGGCCTCCACCATGTCGTCCCGCCTTCTTCTCGAAACCCGCATACTCACGGTCGCTGCGCCGTCATATATCAAGACGCGCGGAAGGCCCAAGTCGCCGGAGGCGCTTGCCGCCCATGACTGCATCCAATACATGGACCCGCAGCGCGGCAAGCCTTTCGAGTGGGAATTCCACCGCGCCGAAGAGAAGTTGCCGGTCAATACTACCGGCCGGTTGATGCTCGCGGATGTGGACACGATGATCGCGGCTTGCGTGGCGGGCGCGGGAATTGCCCAAGTCCTCGCGCTTAGTGTCGAGCCCTTGGTCGCCAATGGCACGCTGGTCGATCTTTTTCCGGATTGGCCGGGTGAGACGTTTCCGCTGTTCGCGATCCGGCCCTCGCGACGATTGGCTCCGGCCAAGGTCGAAGCATTTCTGGATTTCTGCACGGAAGTCTGCCGGCGAGTTGCCCGCTCGTCGGCACCATGAGGCCCAAGGCAGCAATGCATAGCGCCCCGTTTGGCATATTTTGCAAGAAGAGTGGCGTCTTTTGCTAGTTACTCCCGTGCGTTATTCGGCCAGAATGAAATTGTAGCCGGGTCCAGAGAGACTCGGCGAAGTTGGGCAAAGATTGCTGAATGTCATAAGGTAAACGCAAATGAACGAAAACGAAACCACCGCTCTGGTAAGAGCCTTTGATCGCACCTACATCAACGGCAAGTTCGTCACACCCCATGGAACCCAGGTCGTCGACCTAGTAAATCCGACCAACAGCACGGTTATCGGCAAGGTCACCATGGCGGATGAGATCGATACCCGACAGGCCATCGCGGCGGCCAAGGAGGCGTTCAATACCTTTTCGCAAAGCAGCAAGGAATACCGCATGGACTGCTTGCAGCGGTTGCATGATGCTGTTGCCAAGCGAATGGATCAACTCGTTGACGCGACGGTTCTGGAATACGGGGCTCCGCAAGACCGCGCGAACGGCTCGAACAACCTCGCGGCTAACATTTTCCTGCACTTCAAAGAAGTTCTCAAGGACTTCGATCTGGCAAGAACTGTCGGGACTTCCGAAGTCGTCATGGAACCGGCGGGCGTGGTGGCCATATTTACGCCTTGGAATTCGAGCGCCGGTTCGATCGCGATCAAGGTGGCTCCGGCAATCGCTGCGGGATGCACTGTTGTCATCAAGCCCAGCGAGATGAGCGCGATGCAAACGGAAGTGTTGATGGACGCTTTTCATGAAGCCGGTTTGCCTCCTGGCGTTATCAATTTCGTGACCGGCCTCGGTGAGGTCGTTGGGACGGAGCTGACGAAAAGTCCCGACATTCAAAAGATCGCGTTCACCGGTTCGACGCAGATTGGAAAACTGGTCGCGAAGAACTCCCTGGACACGATGAAG
>DATFZY010000075.1:0-19058 GCA_035313865.1 Candidatus Acidiferrum sp. | reverse complement strand
TGCAGACAGGAATTATTGGACTACCGCAGGTTGGAAAGACCACACTGTTTCGGATTTTGACGAAGGCGAATGTCGAGGGGAAGGGCGGCGGGTCGGCTACGCACGTTGGCGTGGCGAAGGTGCCGGAGCCGCGGCTGCTGGAGTTGGCGAAGCTGTATAACCCGAAGAAGATCACGTATGCGACGGTGCAGTATGTGGATTTGGGCGGGATGCAGAAGGAAAAGAACCGCGACGCGCTGGCGCCTTTGCGCGAGGTGGATACGATTGCGCATGTGATTCGCGTGTTTGACGATCCGTCGGTGCCGCATTCGGAGGGGAGTATTGATCCTTTGCGGGATGCAACGAATTTGGAGTTGGAGCTGATTCTTTCGGATCACGACCAGATTTTGCGGCGCATGGAGAGGTTGGACAAAGACCTGAAGAAGAAAAGTGATCCTTTGTTGCTGGCCGAAAAAGCTGTTTTGGAGAAGTGCAAGGCGCATCTGGAATCGGAGAAGCCTTTGCGGGAGTTGGAGTTGACTGCGGAGGAGAAGAAGCCGATTGGGGGATTTTTATTTTTGTCGGCTCGGCCGGTGCTGTATGTTTTGAATTTGGGCGACGACGAGGCGGACAAGTTGGATACGGCTGTGGAGCGGCATAAGTTGGGGGCGCTTCAAGGGAAACCAAACTCAGCGGTGGTCGCAATTTGCGGACGGCTGGAGGCTGAGCTTGCGGAGATGGATGAGAAAGAGGCGGCGGAGTTGCTGGCCTCTTATGGATTGAAAGAGCCCGGATTGAATCGGTTGATTCGGGCTACTTATGATTTGATGGGGTTGATTCAGTTTTTTACGGCTGGTGAGCCGGAAGTTAGGGCTTGGACGATTCGCAAGGGGTCGACGGCGCAGAAGGCGGCTGGGGCGATTCATAGCGATATTGAGAAGGGATTTATTCGGGCTGAGGTGGTGAAGTGGAGCGATTTGTTGGCGGCCGGGAGTATTGCGGCGGCGCGGGAGAAGGCGCAGGTGCGGTTGGAGGGGAAGGAATATATTGTGCAAGAAGGGGATGTGATCTTGTTCCGGCATTCGGGATAAAAAAAGAAGTTTAAACGCAGAGACACGGAGAGCACAGAGAAAGACAGAAAAAGCAGGTCCCTCGATTCGCTCGGGATGACAATCCATCGGAGCTAGCTCTAGGGCGCTGACTACACTTACATGGAACATGGGTTGGCATTTCGGACGGGCTTGGCTGCGGGGCTTGGGTTGATTGCCGCGGCGGGGAATTTGATTGGCGGGTATTTTGTTGTGCGGGGGGATTGGTCGCGGCGGTATTTGCAGTATTTTTTGGCTTTGGGCGCCGGGTATATGCTGGCGGTTTCCTTCCTGGATGTGATTCCTGAATCGATTCGTTTGAGTGGAGAGCGGGCGCTGCTGTTTGTACTTGTGGGATTTTTCCTGGTGCACCTGTTTGAGCATACGATTGCGCCTCACTTTCATTTTGGGGAAGAGACCCATTGCGAAGAGGTTAGCCACCACCACGCACGAACGACCGTTTTGCTGGGACTGACGATTCACACCTTCTTCGACGGGGTGGCCATTGCGGCGGGGTTTCTGGTTTCCGTGTGGCTGGGTGCCATGATTTTTGTGGCGGTGTTTCTGCATAAGCTGCCGGAAGGGTTTACAGTGGCGTCGCTGGTGCTTGCCAGCGGGCAGGGGAGGCGCAACGCAATCCTCGCGGCTGGGTTGTTAGGAGTGGCGACGCTCTTGGGAGTTTTGCTTACGAGCGTTTTACAGAGTCAATTGAAGTATGCGTTGCCGATCTCCGGGGGAGTGACACTTTACGTCGCGGCGACGGATTTGCTGCCCGAAGTGAACCGGGAGCCGAATTGGCGGATGGCTTTGCTGGTATTCGTGGGGGTCGCTACTGTGTTGATAATGCAACAGTTGTTTCACGTTTGAGTTCGCCTCGCGTTCGCTTCGCCTTCGCATTAACACACCTGCTTCATTTGCAACTTTAAGAGCCCGCTAGGGTTCGATAGAATGTGGCGGCTATGGCCAGGTCGGACGTCCAACTGATGCTGGACGTGAAGGCGGGCGACGAGCAGTCGTTCGCACTTCTTCTCCAGCGCTACAGGACCCCCCTTGTCAACTTTCTCTACCGCATGGTTCGGGCGCGGGAAGAGGCGGAAGACTTGGCGCAAGAAGTGTTTCTGAGAGTGTATCGGGCGCGGAAGGATTACGTGCCGAGCGCCAAATTCACGACGTGGCTTTTCCGGATTGCGACGAATTTGGCTTTGAACTCGGTGCGGGACAACCGTTATCAGCGGATGGAAGTCTCACTAGATGCGCCGGTGATGGTGGATGCGGAAGATGGCGATGAGCGGCCGCTGGATGTTGCGGAGAAGAACCCGAACATCGAGCAGCACCTCATCGAGGAAGCCCAGAAGAAGATGATCCGGCACGCGATTGATAAATTGCCGGAGAAGCAGCGGGCTGCGGTGCTCTTGCATAAGTACCAGGAGCTGGATTACGGAGATATTGCAAAGATTCTCGAATGCTCGGAAAGCGCGTTAAAATCGCTGCTGTTTCGGGCGTACGAAACGCTGCGAGTGGAACTAGCCCCACTTGTGGCGGGCCAGGGGAAGTAGAGCCGGCCGAAAGATTAGGAAACTGATCTGAAGACCGGAGGCCGATCTAGAGATCGGCCACTACACTGGTGAAGAAGTAGACCACGGGTAGAGAAGGAAGGATGTTATGAATTGCGCTCGAATGGAAAGCCGGATTGTTCCGTATGTGGATGGACGGCTGAAGGAAAATGAGCGGCTGGAGATGGAGAAGCATCTCGCGGCGTGCGGTGCGTGCCAACTGCGCGTGAACCAGTTTCGCGCGGTGAGCGGATTTTTGGATGAGCTGCCGGAGATCGAGCCGTCGGCGGCGTTTGATGTGCGCGTGCGTGCGAGGGTGGCGGCGGAGCCCGCGAAGCAGAGTTGGTGGGCGTGGTTTGCGCCATCGCCGCGCTTTGCGCTTGCGGCTTCGCTTTTGTTGATGGCGACGGTTTGGATCGGCTTGCGGCCTTACGAGACTCCGACGATTACGGCGGCGGATGAGGCGCAGATTGATCAGAACATGCCAGTGCTAGAGAACTATGATGTGCTTTCGGATTTCGGAGCACTGACGGAGTTGCCGCCCCCGGTTCAGCCGGATGACCAAGGGACCGGTGGCCAGGAGCAGAAGCAGGATCAAAACCAGAAGCAGAATCAGACGATGTAAGCAGAGGATGAGACTAAGACTCCAACTCGCCGTGTGTTTGCTCGTGCTGGGATTCGGCACGGCGCTGGCAGCGCCCTGCCTGGCGCAGCGCGGACGCGCGAATTTTGCTCCGCAGCATCCACCGCCGAAGGCACAGGCGCGGAAACAAGCAAGGCAGCAACAACGCCAGCAGGAAAAGCAAGCCCAGAAAGAATCGCAGGCGAATGGCGGCGCAGGCAAGCCGCAAGGTAACGCCGCGAACGGGCAGGAGCCGGCAGCGCATCCAAGTGCCAATCCGAACGGCGATCCGAACCGGCCGCCGTCTTCCTATAAACCGCCGGCGCCGCAGAGGAAATTCAGTGATCTAAGCCCGCAGGAAAAGCAGAGAGTTTTGGAGAACAACCGGAAACTGCAGAATATGTCTCCGGCGCAGAGACAAGAGCTAAACGACCGTGCGAATGCGTGGGCTAAGTTAACGCCAGCGCAGAAGGATCACATCCGGAATGATGTGCTGCCGAAGTGGAGACAGATGCCGGTGGAGCGGCGGCAGGCGATTCGGCAGAGGCTGCGCGTGCTGCAGAATATGCCGGAGTCCGCGAGAAATCAGCGGTTGAATGATCCAGAGTTTACAAAGGGCATGAGCGAAGAGGATAAGGCGACACTGCGGGATTTGAGCCACTTGCATGTGGGTGGGGCGCCTGATCCGCCGGGCGAGTAGGGAAGCTGACAGCTCACAGTTGACAGCCAACACTAGGAGCCGCTGACAAGCGGCGAGAAGTCTTGCCCAAGATCCTACATCTATAACACGCGGAAAATGGGGCGCAGCAATGCTGCGCCCCTACGAGCACGGATGGGCTGCTGCGTTCATGAGGCAAATTGGCGTGGTTGCGAGCGGCGGCGCGTGCAAACGTGCGTTGACAATCGTGCGCGCCTCGCGGCATCGTGACTAAGTCACGTCGCGCGCATCAAACGAGGGGAGGGAGCCATTCCCGACTTGTCGCCGCGCTTTCGCGCACTGCAACATCGCAATTTCCAACTATTTTTTGGCGGACAACTTACTTCGCTGATTGGGACGTGGATGCAATCCACGGCGCAGTTGTGGCTTGTCTACAAGTTAACGAGGTCGGCGGCGCTTCTTGGCTTTTTCGGATTCGCAAATCAAATACCCATTTTGGTGCTGGCTTCGATTGGCGGATATGTCGGAGACCGTTACAACCGGCATCTGGGCGTGATCTGGACGCAGACCGTGTCCATGATTCTGGCGTTTACCTTGGCGGGGTTGACGTTAACGGGGGCGATTCACGACAGGCGAGGCGCTTGGGTGGTCATTGGGATTGCGTTTCTTTCCGGGATTGTGAACGCGTTCGATGTGCCGATACGGCAGGCGTTTCTCGTGCAAATGGTTGGCAAGGAAGATTTGCCGAACGCGATAGCGCTGAATTCTTCGATTTTTAATGGGGCGCGCGTGGTGGGGCCCGCGATTGCGGGGGCGACGATCGCGTGGTTTGACGCGCATCACGTGCGGAGCAGCGAGGGTTGGTGCTTTGTTTTGAATGGCGTGAGTTTTCTGGCGGTGATAGCGGCGCTGCTGATGATGCGACTTGAGAAAGTGGAGACTAAGCCGGCGGCGGGGTCGCCGTTTCAGAAATTTATTGAAGGATTTCGTTTTGCGATGGCGGACCGGCCGATACGGTCCGCGCTTTTGCTGTTGAGTTTGTTGAGCCTGCTTGGGTTGCAATACTCGGTGTTTCTGCCGGTTTTTGCGCGGGATGTTTTGCATGGAGGGGCGAGCGGATTTGGTTTGCTGATGAGCGCGGCTGGGGTTGGAGCCGTGCTTGGAGCGTTGCAGTTTGCTTCGCGAACAACGTATAAGGGACTGGCGAAGTGGATTGCTAGCATGTCGGTGATCTGTTCGGTGGGGTTGGTGGTTTTTTCGCAGTCCCACGCGTTCTGGCTGTCTGCAGCTGTGCTGTTTGTGGTGGGATTTGCGGCGACTTCGCAAATGGCGGCGACGAATACTACGGTTCAGAATCGTGTGCCGGATGAATTGCGCGGGCGAATGATGGCGGTGTACGCGACGATGTTTATGGGCGTGCAGCCCATTGGGTCGCTGATTGCGGGAGTATTGGCGAAGCAGATTGGGGCGCCGAATACGTTGGCGGTATTTGGTTCGATTTGTTTGTTGGGGAGTTTGTTTTTTGCTTTGCGGGTGGCGATGCGATTGCAGCAGGCTGCTGCGGTGGCGGAAAGGATTGAAAAGCTAGAAGTAGAAGCCCAGCGCGATCGCGCGAAGGGTCAGGCGGGATTTGGGCGGTAGAGCCATGCGGGTTTGGTAAGTGGTGCGGCGTCAGGCAAGGGCGGGGCAAGCCCCGCCCCCCCCGAATTAATTGCGGTTAGGATCGCATCTACTTTGGGGCGCTGTGGAGATAGCGAGCAGACGGGGTCCGTGGCTGTGGCGTCTCCGGCCAGGAGGAGGGCTTGGCAGCGGCAACCGCCGAAATCCTGGGCGCGGCGGTCGCAAGTCCTGCAGGGTTCTTGCATCCAGGATTCGCCGCGGAACTCTTGAAATGCTTCTGAGCCTTCCCAGATTTCCTGCAGGCTGCGCGCCTTTACATTTTCAAATGACAAACGCGGAATGACTCTGGCTGCATGGCAGGGTAACGCGTCGCCGTTCGGAGTGATCAGCATTAGCTTGCGTCCCCAGCCGCCCATGCAGGGCTTTGGGTATTTCGCGTAGTAATCGGGAACTACGTATTCGATACGGATTTTTCCTGCCAGGCGTTCTTGGGCCTTTTTGAAAAAATCTACCGATTGCATGAGCTGTTCGCGCGTGGGTAGCAGGGAATCGCGATTGGCGAAAGCCCAGCCGTAATACTGGACGTGCGCGAATTCGACGCGCGTGGCGCTGGAGGACTCGGCTAGCGCGAGCATTTCGGGGAGTTGGTCGAGATTGCCGCGATGAATGACGAAGTTTAGCGTGACGGCGAGGCGGTGGTGCTTGAGCCATTCGAGGACGCGGAGTTTTTGCGAATGCGCTTTGGTGCCGGAGATCTCTTGCGCGATTTCTTCGCGGGCGCCTTGGAAGCTAAGTTGGAAATGATCGAGGCCGGCTGCGACGAGCGCTTCGAGGCGGGGCTCGTAGAGGGGAAGACCGGAAGTGATGAGATTTACGTACAGGCCAGCGGCGCGGGCGGCACGGATTAGATGAAGGATGTCCGGGCGCGTTAGTGGTTCGCCGCCCGTGAAATCGACTTGAAGAACGCCTAGAGCGGCGGCTTGCTGGAAGACGCGAGACCACTCCCCCGTCGTGAGTTCGTTTGATCGTTGGGTGAGTTCCAGCGGATTTGAACAGTAGACGCAGTGGAGCGGGCAGCGGTGCGTCAGTTCGGCGATTAGAGCGAGCGGATTGGTATTCGGCGTTGCCAAGAGTTTATTGGGCTTCCGGAAGCGCGTACTCGAAGTTGTAGGAGTGCTTGCCGTCGCTGATGATGATATTCATTTTGCCGGTGAGACCGGTGAGTTGATCCGTGCCGGAGTCTGGAACGACGGTAATGCTCAATTCCGGAACGCCCCGGTTCATGGTTGCGTTGTGTTGCAGAATGAACGTGCCGCTGCGGCCGTTCAGAGTTCCAGTGACTTTCTCGATGGCTACGTAGCCCGCCGAACCCTTCACGGCAGTTCCAGCCGTGAGCATCTGGCCTCTACTCGTACCTTCAAGAGCGCCGTGGAGCTGTTTGTCGATGGTCATGCGGCCCAGGCTTGCGTCCTGCACGCCTTCCGGGGACGCCTGAGGCGTGATTTTCACTTCAAAAGTACCGGTCGCGTGCATGGGGGCGGGTGTTCCTTTTGGGTTCGCCGGCGCGGAAGACTGGGTCTGCGCCGACGCAAAGGAGTTGAGCATTAGAGCCGCGAAGAGAAATGCGAGACAACAAAATCGGCTAATCATCGGCGTTTTTCTCCGTAACTGTCAGCACTTTTCCAGAAAATCAACGATCGCAGAGAATCTCACACAGCGTTCACATCTCGAAATCGAGCGCGCGCTCCTTTTGCAGCAGTGCGAGATAGCCGAAGATGTCTTGTTCTACTTTTGCTGGATCGGCTTTCGAGTACAGCTGCTGCAATTCTGTGATGATTTGCTGGACGGTGTGTTTGCCATCGCAGCGCTCTACGATTTCGAGGCTGGGACCATTGAGGCGCAGGGCGCGCTCCGGCATGAGCAGCGTGCGCGGCTGCTGCGTTTTTTCGTTCATGCGGCAGCCAGGGGCCAGTCGCGGATGCGCGTTCAGGTCGATGCTCATGCGGAGAGGGCCTCTGCGGACGGACGAAAAGCGCCCGGTGGCGGCCAGCCCGGTTGGACGTAGGCGAAATAGAGGGCGTCGAGTTGGGCCCAGAGTATGTCGCATTTGGCGCGTAGGGCAGCGTGGGATTTGTCCTGGTCTTCGCGAGTGCGGGCGTGTTGAACTACCCAGTTGAGCGCGAACTCGGCGTCTTCTGGAGCTTGCGTCAGGCGACCGGTGAAATAGTCGAGGCCGCTGGAAAGCCACGGGTAATGCTGGCGAAGACGATCCATGCGCAGGGTGATTAGTTTCTTTGAAAACATTTCGGTTAGGGAGGAGGCCACGGCTTCCAGATGGCTCCGTGTCGAGACGAAATCTACGTAGGCTTGCACTGCGTAACGAGTCGCTGGCAAGATGCTGGCGCTACCCAGAGCTTCTTCGCGGGGGAGGCCGGTGCTTTCTACCAGGCGGAGCCACTTCTCGATGCCGCCGGGGTGGATGCCGTCGCCGTCGTGGTCGAGGATGCGCTTCCGCCAGGCCAAGCGGAAAGCCGGGTCTTCGCTGCGTGCAAGAATGGCGGCGTCTTTGATGGGAATGCGGCTTTGGTAATAGTAGCGGTTCAGCGCCCAGGCCTGCAGTTGGCCGCGCGTGAGCTTGCCTTCGTGCATCAGCGCATGGAACGGATGCTTGTGGTGATAGCGCTCTTCACCGATGGCATGAAAACCGGCAATGAAGTCCGCTTCCGAGAGGAGCGGAGCGCCCGTGGCGTGGTCTATGTCGATGGCTCGGCTCATATAACAAGTTCCATACCATCATAGGCGATTTCCCAATTGGCTTCACGGACGATGCGGTTTTCCTGGCTCTCTTCGTTCAACATGGGGTTCGTATTATTGATGTGGATAAGCACGCGTCGCGTTTTGGAGGCGCGGAAGGGTTGGCGTAGAAGACCTCGATCACCCCACAGCGGCAAATGTCCCATTTGACGAGCGGTCTTGCTTCCATTTTTGATCGAACTCAGTTCGTCGTCTTTCCAGAATGTACCGTCGAGGATGGCCATGTCGCTCTCTTCCACTAAACGGAGCCACTGTTCTCCCGTTCCGGGCAGTTGGGGAGCGTAGAAGAGCTTCTTTTCCTTGGACACGAGCATGAGGCCGACGACTGCTTCTTCCGGAGCGAGGCTTTCGCGCAACGGCGGGCTGACGTAATCCGGGAAGTTGCCGTTGAGCGGCACGGCTTTGCAGAACAGGCCGATTCTTTTCTCCGCTGGCGCAGGCGGAATGAGAGGTATGAGGCGATCCAGAGGCAGGTTTTCCCAACGCACAGGTGGGTTCGATCTGGCAAGCACGCGAAAAAGACCGTTATCTTCGGTCAGGATGCGACGGACGGCCATGGTCGAGAAAATCTGGAGAGGCTGAAATTCCCGCATGTGAAGCAGGCCCATCACGGCGTCCACGTCCGCAGAAGTCAGGACCACAGCGGTGATGGGGCTGTTTCTCGTGCCAGCGGGAGGCACAAAATCAGCCGACGAGAGAATTTGCTGGCGAAGGTCGGGTGAAGCGTTCAGGAGAAACCAGCGAGAACCGTCGTTGGAAATGGCGGCCTGGGTTTGCGTGCGGGCTCGAGCTTTGATCGTGCCGGAGCGCACTCCGACACACTGAGTACACGCGCAATTCCATTGTGGGAACCCGCCCCCGGCAGCAGAACCGAGGACCTTAACGCGCATTTTGATTCGCCGGTAGATGACCGCTGGGCGCGGTCACGGGACTACAACTCGGCGTTGGCGTACGAGCTAACTTCGCAGTTCAGTTCGATCTCTTCATGCTGCGGTGTGGTCCATTCCATGGTGAAGGCTCCTAGAAAGAGACGAAATTCAAACCGCGTTGAGTCTATCACGAGTGTGCTCGGAAAAGAATGCCGGGCGCAAAAATCGCCGATCGGAAGTGTCCAGAGTTAACCTACGAAGGGTGGGGCTCCTGCGCGGAAGAAACCGCAATTGGTAGTAGCGAAAATTTTATTTTTGCGGAACGCATTAAATACAACTTATTTTCAAAAAATCGTACGTTTTCGCTTGACAAGGGCGCAAAGCAGCCTATTATGTGGCCAGAAGTGGTTCACAGTGGTCAAAAGTAGAGCCAAGTAGATTCAATCCAGTGTCAAACAGGCGTTCTCGAGGGCAATCGTGAACGTGGGCATTCTGGGCATCGCAAACCAGCAATTGAACAGGACTTATGAAGCTGCGGGGAAACTGTCCGGCGAAAGTCGACGAGAAGGGGCGTCTCAAAATACCCTCGGTGTTTCTGGACGAGCTCAAGGAGTACGGCAACCAGTTTTATATCACGAGTCCGACTGGCGAAACAGCGCGAATTTATCCGATGAAGGTATGGTCGGAAATCGAAGACAAGCTGGCGCAGTTGCCGAGTTCGCACCCAGCGAAACAGAAGTTCCTGTTGAGGACGAGCTATTTTGGGCAGCAAGCGGAATTGGATGGGCAGGGAAGAGTGTTATTGCCCGCGGTGCTGCGCGAGGCGGCGCAGACGGTTGGGGAAGTGGACGTTCTCGGGACATTGAATTATCTGGAAGTGATGAATCACACGCGGGTGCTCGATAAGTTGAAGAACGAGCCGTACACAGCCGCGGATGATACCGCGCTGGGAGTTTAGAGAAGTAAGGACTTAGAGAGAGTTTCCAGAGTGGGCAGGGCGGGAGTGCTGGGGCGCTATCGAAGTGAGTGCGGCACATACGCCGGTGATGTTGGAAGAGGTGCTCGAGTGGCTGGCCATCAGGGCGGGCGGAATCTACGTAGACGTAACGCTGGGAGCCGGCGGGCATTCGGCGGCCATCGCGGGAAGGCTGACATCCGGCAGGTTGATCAGCCTGGACCGGGACGCACAGGCGTTGGAGCT
This sequence comes from Candidatus Acidiferrum sp., assembly GCA_035313865.1. Classification (GTDB taxonomy): domain Bacteria; phylum Acidobacteriota; class Terriglobia; order Acidiferrales; family UBA7541; genus Acidiferrum. The sequence continues at coordinate 8,654 of DATFZY010000075.1, read as the reverse complement.
GGCGCGGGAGCGGCTGAAGAGCTTCGGGGCGACGGTGACCATAGTGCAGTCGGCGTTCTCGAGGATTGCGGAGGTCGTACACGAGTTGGGGATTCCGAAGGTGGACGGGGTCTTGGCCGACTTGGGGGTTTCGAGCATGCAGCTTGATCAAGGAGCCCGGGGATTTTCGTTCCGCGAAGCGGCGGCTCTTGATATGAGGATGAACACTGCCGACGAGTTGACGGCAGACGAGATTGTGAATCGGTGGTCGGAGAGAGAAATCGCCGACCTGCTCTATACGGAAGCGGATGAGCACGATTCTAGAAGAATCGCCAAGGCCATCGTAAGGGCGCGGCCCATACGAGACACGGGGCACTTGGCAACGATTGTGGCAGGGGCCCGTAAGCACTGGGGAAGGCAGAGACTGCATCCCGCAACAAAAACGTTTCTGGCGCTGCGGATAGCGGTGAATCGAGAGATGGAGGAACTCGGGCAGTTTCTAACACGGACCCCTGCTGCATTAAATTCCGGCGGGCGCATGGTGGTGCTGAGCTACCACTCGCGCGAAGACCGCATCGTGAAGCACGCGTTTCAAGAGAGCGAGCGAGAAGGAACGCTCCGCGTACTCACCCGGCACGTGATCCAGCCAAGCGAAGAAGAGACGGCGAAGAACCCGCGTTCGCGAAGCGCGAAACTGCGGTGTGCAGAAAGAGTGCAGTTATGACGAGCAAAAAGAAGAAAGCCGTTATTGCGGAGTTTCACACCGTCAAGCGGATTGATAACTCGCGGCTGGTGCGCAACGTCGAGCCGGCAAAGATGCGCAATCTTTGGCGGACCGTTTTGCTGGGCAGCGTGGTGGCCGCGTTTTTCACGCTGTATGTTTTCCAGCATTTTCGCTGCATTGATTTGAGCTTTCAGCTCGAAGACCTGAGGGCGCAGCAGATGAAAGCGGCTGGCCTCAATTCGGAGCTGAAGCTGGAAATCGCGGGCTTGCGCAATCCGATGCGCATTGACGCCATCGCGCGGCGCCGGCTTGGACTGAGCGACCCTTTGCCGACGCAGGTGCAGGAATACGAAGCACCAGCCGGAGCGGAAGTAGCGACCGCGCGATACGTGCGCCCAAATCACACGCCGTGATTCCAGCGGCGGACAACATTTTCCAATTCACAGAAAGTTTCGTTTCATTAAACGTTCCAGCGGAGCCTTTGCCGATCTGAATTCGCCATGCAACAAGACCGCGTCCACGTACGATTGCTAATCATCGCCGGCGTGGCGTTCTTGTGGATGGGCGCGGTCGCTGGACGGCTGACCTACCTGCAACTCTTCCGCCACAGCGAGTACTTGACGCGCGCACAGCGGCAGCAGCAGCGCACGATCGAAATAACCCCCAAGCGCGGCGCAATTTATGACCGCAATAACAGCCCGTTAGCGATGAGTGTCCCTGTGGATTCCGCGTTTGGCGTACCGTCGGAAATTCCCGACGAGCACCTTGCGGCCCGGCTGCTTTCCGGCGTGGTCAATGTTCCGCTGGAAGTGCTGGAGGCGCGCTTTGAATCTTCAAAGTCGTTTGCCTGGATTTCCCGAAAGCTCCCGCCGGAAAAGGCTCAGGCGATTGCAGCTCTGAATTTGAAAGGCGTTTATCTCCAAAAGGAAAACCAGCGTTTCTATCCGAAACGCGACCTTGCGGCGCACGTGCTCGGATTTGTGGATGTGGATGAGAAGGGACTTGCTGGCATAGAGCGCGAACTGGACAGCCAGATCCGCGGCAAGGACGAGAAGGTCGTTGTGATGGCCGATGCGCGGCAGCGCTGGTTTGATCGTTCTGAAGATGAGCGCGAAAGTGCAACAAGCGTCACCCTGACGCTGGACGAGAAGATCCAATTCATCGCGGAGCGCGAATTGGCTTCGGCCATTGCCAAGACGCATGCTCTCGCAGGCACCATTATCGTGATGAACCCGAATAACGGAGAGATTCTGGCGCTGGCCAATTGGCCGAAGTTCAATCCCAACAAAGCCGGCGATGCTCCTAAAGAATCATGGACCAATCGGGCCGTCAGCGACGTCTATGAGCCGGGATCGATTTTCAAGCTGATTACTCTCTCCGCGGCCTTTGACCAGGGGATTACACGGCCGGATGAAGTATTTGATTGCCAAAACGGCGCCGTGACCGTCTCAGGCCATCGCATCCGGGATCATAAGCCGTTCGGTATGCTCAGTGTCGCGGAGATTCTGGCGAAATCCAGCAACGTTGGCACCATAGAAATTGCGCTGCGCCTTGAAGGGCCAAAATTCTACGACTACGTGCGCGCCTTTGGTTTCGGGTCGATGACTGGCGTGGATATGCCTTATGAGAGCCGCGGCAGGCTGGAGGGACTCAAGGACATGAAACCTCTGGCGGTCGCCTCGATCTCGATCGGCCAGGAAATCGGCGTCACGCCGATCCAATTCATCACCGCGGTTTCCGCCATTGCCAACGGTGGAATCCTTTACAAACCGCATGTGATCGCCGAACTGCGACGTGGTGACCGCTTGCTGCCCGCCGATGGACCGCTCGCTCCTGAGCAGCCGAAGCGCGTGATTCGACCGGAGACTGCGGCAACCCTTCGCAGGCTTATGGAGGGAGTGGTATTGAACGGAACGGGAACGCCTGCGCATCTCGACGGATGGACTGCAGCCGGAAAAACAGGTACCGCGCAGAAGATTGATCCCGACACTGGGCGCTACTCGCCCACCAACTACATTGCATCCTTTACCGGTCTTGCGCCCATCAACAATCCGGCAGTGACCATTCTTATCTCCCTCGATTCTCCTGTTGGCCTGCATGAAGGCGGAGAGGTGGCAGCGCCGGTTTTCAAACGAGTCGCCGAACAGGTTTTACCGTATCTCGATGTGCCGCAGGATGTTCCACTTAATCCAAAACTAATTCAGACCGCTTACAGGAAACAGCCGAGCGAGGATACGAGTTCGCTCGAGGATTCCGCGACAATGGATTTCTCGGGACAGCCCGACCCGATGCCCACTGCATCCGATAAAGCAAAACCAGGTGCGGGGAGCCAGCCCGATTTGCACCTGCCGCCCTTGACGGTCGCGGTGGAACAAGGCGGAGATATTGAAGTGCCGGACTTCAGCGGGAAGACCATGCGCGACGTAACGGAGATGTGCCTGAGACTCGGTTTTGAGCCCGTTCTAGTTGGAAGCAATCTTGCTACAGAGCAATCGCCAGCCGCTGGATCGAAGGTGAAACGCGGCGCGAGAATCACCGTGCAGTTCGGGACACCGGTCCAGAAGAAAACGCCGCTACGCGCGGGAAACAGGAATTAGGATGAATATCGGATTGAGCCAACTAGACGAAGAAACACGGAACTCACAAACGAACCACGCCGATGAAGGCCGGGAAGCTTCATCGCCGGCTCTTATTGCTCCTCGAAATCTAAAACTGCGCGATTTGCTGCATAGAACGGAGGCGAGCGTTTCTCCGGCCGCGGGCGACCTGGAAATTCGCCAGGTGGCTTGCGATTCGCGCAAAGTGCAGCCGCGCGCGCTCTTTTTTGCTTTGCATGGCGCGCAAGCTGATGGGAACGCGTTCATTCGAGACGCGGTGGGACGTGGCGCCATCGCGATTGTCAGCGAAGACGCCGCGCCTGCAGCGATTCCAACGAGCGTCACTTGGATTCGCGTGAGCGAGGCACGCAAGGCGCTTGCGGTCGCGGCCGCAAACTTCTTCGCGCACCCCGCAAATGCTTTGCAGTTAGTCGCGGTCACGGGCACAAACGGAAAAACCACGACTACATCACTCGTTGATGCCATCGTGAAAGCTTCCGGCGCAAAGACAGGCCTTTTTGGAACGATTGCCTATCACACGCCGCTCGGCGATTATCCTGCGCCCAACACCACGCCGGAATCGGTCGACCTGCAAGGATTCCTCGCGGAGATTCGCGACGCGGGCGGAAAGTTCGGTGTGCTGGAAGCCAGTTCGCACTCGCTCTCCATGGACCGCTTGTATGGCTGCCACTTCGCAGCCGCAGTTTTCACAAATCTGACGCGCGAGCACATGGACTATCACAAGACGTTTGAGGATTATTTCGCCGCAAAGAAAAGACTTTTCGAAGGCACCGGAGCAGGTGCGCCCGAAGTCGCCGTGATTAACACAGACGATCCGTATGCGAAGCGTTTGTTCGGATTAGCGAAGAAAACCGTGCCCTATGGCCTCGATTCCGATGCCGACATCACAACGAAGAAATTTCAGCTGACCTTCAACGGCCTGGCGTTTACCGCGCAAACCCCCAACGGGAAAGTGCAAGTCGCGTCTCCGCTCGTGGGCCGCATCAACGTTTACAACATTCTTGCCGCGATTGGCGCCGCACAGGCATTGGGACTCCCCAACGAAATTATCGAAGCGGGGATCCGCAATCTCCAAAGTGTTTCCGGGCGCTTTCAGAGAATCGACATGGGCCAGCCGTTCTTCGTTGTCGTGGATTACGCGCACACCGATGACGCGCTCGAGAATCTGATTCGCACAGCGCGCGAACTCAATCCCAAAGGCCGAATCATCACGCTTTTCGGATGCGGCGGCGGAAAAGACCGCACCAAACGGCCGGTGATGGGAGAAGTCACCGGACGCCTGAGCGACCTGACAATTCTTTCGAGCGACAATCCGAAGCACGAAGATCCGCTGAAAATCATCAGCGACGTGATCGTGGGCATTCAAAGAACCGCCGGAAAATATCTGATCGAGCCGGACCGCGAAAAAGCCATCAATCTCGCGATGGACGAAGCCCGCACGGGCGACATTGTTCTGCTGGCAGGCAAGGGACATGAGAATTATCAAATCCTCGCAGACCGCACGTTGGAATTTGACGATCGCGACCAGGCCCGCCGCGCATTGCGCGAACGAGGATACGAAGGGGCGCAAGCGAAAAAAGATCCTGGGGAGCCGGAAAATGGCTCAGGGTTTGGCACGTAGCGCGCTTGTCTAGATGTTGTAGCGAGGGCGCGCGAGCCTGCAGTTAACTCGCGAAAGGAGGAGCCCTCAACACGGTGAAAACTGACCGATGCACGGGGTATCTGCGTAAAGCAAACCCCTTGAGGCACTTATGCGGTGGACGATTGCACAAGTGGCTGGCGCTCTGGGTGTTAGGCCGGGGCCGGGACTCGACCCCGTGGCCTGGGTGGCCTGTGTCTCGATTGATTCTCGCACAGTACGTGCCGGAGAACTGTTTGTTGCCATCCACGGACCGAGTCATGATGGACACGATTACGTGGCGAGCGCGTTGGGCCGTGGAGCCGTTGCAGCGGTGGTGGACGAAGCGCACGCGGCCCGCTACGGCGACGGCATCCGCAACCGCTGCATCGTCGTGGCAGACACTTTCGAGGCGCTCAAGCAGCTTGCCCGCGCCATACGCGAAGCCTGGGGCGGGAAAATCGCCGGCGTCACGGGCTCCGTGGGAAAGACCACCACGAAAGAGATCCTGGCGGCATTGCTGGGCGCGAAGCTGCGGGTTCTGAAATCTGAAGGAAATTTTAATAACGAGTACGGGCTGCCGCTGACGCTGTTTCGTTTGGAAGAGACGCATCAGGCGGCGGTGCTGGAGATGGGGATGTCGCGGCGCGGGGAACTGGCGCGGCTCGCTGCGATTGCGCGGCCCGACGTCGGCATTGTGACGCGCGTGGCGCCTGCACATTTGGAATTTTTTTCGTCCGTGGATGAAATCGCGCTGGCGAAGCGCGAATTGATTGAAGGCTTGAATGGACGGGAATCCACCGCGGTGTTGAACGCGGATGACCCGCGCGTTGTGGCATTCGGCGCGTTCGCTCCGGGGCGCGTGGTGACCTACGGAATCGATGCGCCGGCGTTTTTTTCGGCCACGGCGATTGAAGACCGCGGTGCGCTGGGCTCGGCATTTGACTACGTCAGCCCCGAAGGGCGCGTGCGTTTGGAGCTTCCGGTGCCCGGCCGGCATGCGATTTACAACGCGCTGGCTGCGCTGGCGGCGGCGAGCGTCTGGAATATCGGCGCAGCGGAAGCGCAAAGCGTTTTTCGGACGCTGCGCGTGCCCGCCATGCGCGGAGAATTGCTGCGATTTTCGAATGGTGCGGCCCTGATCAACGACAGTTACAATTCGAGCCCTGCCGCGCTGCACGCCATGGTTTCTGTATTGGCCGCGACGCCGAATTTTCGACGGCGCATTCTCGCTGCGGGAGAAATGCGGGAGCTGGGTGCCGCGTCGCCCGCGCTGCATTATGAGGCGGGCATTTTCACGGCAAAAACGGGCAAAGTCGATTGGATTGTTGGCGTCGAAGGTGACGCGGAGCAGATTGTAGAAGGCGCGGTGTCTGCCGGGTTTCCACGAACACACACGAAGTTTTTCTGCTCTTCCGAGGAAGCGTCGAAATTCCTGGAGGAGATTATTTCGCCGGGCGACGTATTACTGGTCAAAGGCTCGCGCGGAGTTAGGATGGAGCGCATCGTTGAGGCGCTGCTCACGCGCTACGCCGCTCCCGGCGAGCTTCCGCTGCCGGAGGTCCGGCACTGAGATGCTTTACTATCTCCTTTACCACGTCTTGCAGCGCTACTTCAGCCCGCTGAACGTTTTCCGGTACATCACGGTTCGAACGGTCTACGCCAGCTTGACGGCGATGTTTCTCACGCTGGTATTCGGTCCGTGGCTGATCCGGCGCTTGCGCGAACTGCAGATTGGGCAGTACATCCGCGAAGAAGGCCCGGAGGCGCACCAGAAAAAGGCAGGTACTCCGACTATGGGCGGGGTTCTGATCGTCTTGTCGACGGCTGTGCCAACTCTGCTCTGGGCTGATTTGTCCAATCCCTTCATTTTGCTCGCGCTTTTCGCGTTGATCGGATTTGCCATCATTGGCTTCATTGACGACTACGCGAAAGTTTCGAAGCAAAGAAACCTCGGCTTGACTGCGAAAAAGAAAATTTATTTTCAAGTGTTGGTCAGCCTGGTTGTCGGGATTTCTTTGCTCGTGCTTGTGACGCATTACGCGTACTCAACGCAATTAATGATTCCTTTCTTAAAGCGGCTGCATCCCGACCTGGTTTTTCATTCCCTGATCAATTCGCCGCATCTGTGGCCTCTGGCGTTTTTGCCGTTCCTTGTTTTCGTTTGCCTGGTGATCGTCGGTTCTTCGAATGCGGTGAATCTGACCGATGGACTGGATGGCTTGGCCATCGGCTGCACGGTCATTGCCGCGGGAGCGCTCACCGTGCTGACGTACGTCAGCAGCAATTCGCGATGGGCAACGTATCTCGAGATTCAATACATCCCTCGCGTCGGAGAGCTGACTATTTTCTGTGGCGCGCTGGTGGGCGCTGCGCTTGGCTTCCTGTGGTACAACGCTCACCCGGCCGAAATTTTCATGGGGGATGTGGGATCGCTTGCGCTTGGCGGGACGCTGGGAACCGTAGCAGTCATCATCAAACAGGAAATTCTCCTGTTTTTCGTCGGCGGAATTTTCGTTATCGAATGCCTCTCCGTAATTCTGCAGGTAGGCTCATTCAAACTGCGCGGGAAGCGGATTTTCCGCATGGCGCCCATTCATCATCATTTTGAGCTTTTGGGCTGGAGCGAATCGAAAGTCATTGTGCGGTTCTGGATTGCGGCGCTGGTCTTCGCGCTGTTTGCGCTGACGACGCTGAAGTTGAGGTAGGAAGAACTTGGAGCCATGTGGGTTTGGAAACGAACGATGCCAGATGGATTCGAATTGCGAGGCAAGCGCGTGCTGGTCGTTGGGCTGGCCCGGACCGGCGTGGCTACCGCGCTGTTTTGCGCCGCGCGCGGGGCGCGTGTGACCGCGACGGATTCCCGCAACCAAACTGAAATTGGTGAAGCCATCAGCAAGTTGCAAGAAGCAGGAGTGATGCTGGAACTCGGCGGCCACCAGGAGAAAACGTTTCTCGAACCGGACTTGATCATCCCCAGTCCCGGCGTCCCCGCCGATGCGCCGCATTTGAGAACCGCGCGCAGCAAGGGCGTGACGATTTGGAGCGAAATCGAGCTGGCGTACCGCTTCATGAAAGGACGCTTGGTCGGGATCACTGGCTCGAACGGCAAAACGACAACCACCTCCTTGGTCGAACACATTTTGAAGACCGCGGGGATGCCGACGATTCTTGCGGGCAACATTGGGACCCCGCTCATCAGTTGTGTGCACGCGATGAAAGATGAAACGTGGACGGTGGTCGAACTCAGCAGCTTTCAATTGGAGTTGACTGAGATGTTCCGCCCGGACATCGGCGTGTTTCTAAATTTGACGCCCGACCATCTCGACCGGCATCACACGATGCAAGCGTATGGTGCCGCGAAAGCGCGCTTGTTCGAAAACCAAATCGGCGGCGACGCCGCGGTTTTGAACGCGGACGATGCAGCGGCCACGCCTTACGCTCCATCGCTTCCGCGGGTGTATTGGTTCAGCCGGAAGCAACGCCTCGCCAAGGGTGCGTACGTTCGCGGAGAAGATATTGTTTTCCGCCAGGATGGCGCCGAGGAAATGATCCTCAAACTCGAAGACATTCCCCTGGCCGGCGCGCACAACGTGGAAAATGTTCTGGCAGCCGTCGCAGCCACGCGCCTGGCTGGCGCGCCCGCAAAAGCAATCGCGGACGGTGTTCGCTCCTTCGCGGGGGTCGAGCACCGGCTCGAATTTGTCGCCGAAAT
>DATFZY010000074.1:0-20579 GCA_035313865.1 Candidatus Acidiferrum sp. | reverse complement strand
CTGCAGCTTCTCAGTAAGGTTTTCAAACATGGCCGTCTCTTCGTACCCTGAACTCTATTCCGACTACCAAGGATAGCAGCGCGGACCCACCCCATGCATCCACCGCGCCAAGTCGTGTACCTCCCCTTTACCTCATTTAGCGCACTGCTTCAGTACTTCCACTGCTTCGTATCTTCTCCCCCCGCGTTCTTCTCCACATGTTCGGCCATCCACTTCACCAAATTAGCAGTCGTCGTCGGCTGCCACCCATGCCCCTTCATCGGCCTGCCATACTGAAAGTCGCATTCGCAAACCGGATTCGTCAGCTTCTTCATCTCCTCTTCCAGCTTGTACACCGCCAAATTCAAATAAAAATTATCCATATCCCCCACATACACATGAATCTTCCCGCGCAACTTCGGCCCCAGCGTCGCCCAATTCGTCCGAATGTTGTAACTCAAGTCATACCCGTGGTCCCGCATATACAGCGCCACGCTGTGATCGATCTTCCCCGTGCGCTTATCCCACAGTGGCTTCGGATACCCATCCTCCCCCACCGGTCCGTACGCCGCATCCCAAATCTCAATCTGCTCCCCCGACCGGTTGTGGCTCCCCAAAACTGCTTCCATTTCGCTGAACTGCTGCACCGTAATCTCAACCTGCCCTTCCGCAGTCCGCATGATGGACCGCGGCACTTGCACCCACGTATGGCCTGGCTCAAAAAACGCATTGTCGTCTTCATACGCGTTCAGCGTCCCATACCGCCGAAAATCAATCGAATCGGGATAGAGCGTCCAGGTTCCTCCAAAGAAATCTGGATAGAACACCTGCACTCCCAGAGATTCCCATCCGCCGGTTGATCCACCCGTCAAAACCCGCGCGTAAGGCTTCGCAATCATCCGGAAATGCGCCTCCAGATAAGGAATCATCTCTTTCACCAGCGCATCCCCATAAGGCCCGTTGTTCGCCGAGTTCACCGCATACGAATCGTCGTAATAAGGAGTCGGATGCTGAAACGACACCGCAATCATTCGCGGAAAATTCTCCGATGTCCAAGACTGTTGAAACTCATACCCCGTTTCGCGGTTCAAATCCGTCAGCCGCGCCCGCATTTCCGCAGGAACTTTCTGCTCCTCGGTCGCAAATCCAAACGGTGCCCGCAAACTGAAATGATTCTCTTCGTAAATCACGGGATACTTCACGTTCGGATGTTCGTCATAACCCTTCGGGAGCAGCACAACCGCCCCGATATACATCGGATGTCCCCAAAACTTTGTCAGCATCTCGCTCTGAATCTTGATGTGCTTCACCCACGGCGTATCCGCAGGCACCTGCACCGCGGGAATCACGTTCGTCAAACTCAACTTCACGTCATATCCCGCCGCTGGATCCAGATGCACCTTCTGCACATCGCTGTAAAGATTGCTCGGCGACCGATTGAAGTGCTGCCCCTCCCACTCGTCCATGTGCAGCCAAACGGTATGTCCATCGGCCCGGTGAAATTCCGTATAGACATTCATAATCGCCTGCACGAAATAATCGCCCGCGGGAATCTCCTTCAAACTGTGCACCGGCGCGCCAAACGTCTTCGCATCGATCAACGCCTCGTGCCCCGGCGCCAGCGCATCTACGTCCTCCCCGAACAGCACGCCAGAGTCGCCTCCACTCCCCGCCACCAGGCGCGGCTCCGGCTTCTCCTTCGAGCTGATCATTACAAACACCCGTCCAGTAATGGCCCCCGCATGTGCAGCCGCCGGAAACGAAATCTCGAACTTCGCCTCACTCTTCTGTGGCACGGGCGCGGCCCGCAAGCCAACCGCCAACAAAATCATCGCCACGCAAATCAACCCGCCAAGAAGTGTTCGCATCTTCATTTTCATCTCGCTCCCCAGACGCGCCGCGAGCGTACTACAGTCTCACCTCCCCATTCAAAATCTTCTATTTGCGAACGTGAATCTCCCTCTTGGAGTGTTAAACTTCGGCAGGGCAATCCAATGGTTGAAGGACTTTTATGACCACAAACGCCGTCTCTTCAGGAAATCCGCGCGGCAACGCGCGTACGTTGGGCTCGCTGTGGATCGTCTACGCCATCTTCCGTCTGGTAATGGCAATTCTCCTCGTCCTCTTCACTCCCACGGCGACCGTAATGTTCGGCGCATTACTCTCCCGCGTCGCTGAACCGTACACTCTCATGGGCGTTTTCCACGTCCTCTATATTATGGCCATTCTTGTGACCGCCCTCTCCGGGCTCATCGGTCTGCTGGCAGGATTGGCTCTGCTCGCCGGAAAGTCTTCCGCACGCACTTTGTCCCTGACCGCCGCATTCCTCTCGCTCTGGGATCTTCCCCTTGGCACCACGCTCGGAATTTACACGCTGCTCATCTTCCTCCCCTGAAGTCAGCCCTCCGAATCGTGACCCAGCTCAACTAGGCTTCAAACACGCCAAAATCATCCACCAACGCAACTACGACTCCTACGAACCCTGATGTGCTGCACTCGCCGCTCGCAAATCCACGCAGTATATGTGTCATCCCGTTTGCCCTAAGGTACGAAGGGAGTGTAGCGAGGGCTCTCTCCATCAATCTTTTGCTCTCTTCGCCTCCCATCCACTCTTGCATGTCTCTCATTCCTAAGCATTTATTCACTCTTCCAAAAAGAGTATTCCCGCAATTCATTCAAACGAAAGGCGTTGTTCACTCTTTGCGAAAATACCGGGGGTATGGCCTCCAAGCCGGATTTCAGTCCGACGGCTTCCCGATTCTACCCCTATCCCCTTTAGAATGATATTCTTCGCACACCACAACCCCTTAACTCCCATCGAATCAAATCTTTACGAAAAACCATGGGGGGTATCCGGCTTCTTCCTTCTTCAACGTTCCACCCTGCAAACCTGCAAACGTTCCATCCGTTCCCCATGGAACAAATGTCCCGCTCGCACGTCATCACCTATACCAAGCGCTTCGACGCACCACCCGCGTCGAATGGTGCCCTGTGGCAAATCTTCCGTGAGGTGATGACATGACCCTGCGCAAATTCTCGATGTGGCTGGCAGCTGCGGTTCTGATGACCGCAGTTCTGGCGGCACGTGTTCCCCGAACCGCTGCCGACGATTCCGTTCACGGCGACTGGTCCGCCAAGATGACGACGTGGAACGGTGGCGTATGTCTCGATCTCGAAATGGAAAGATCCACGTGGGGGCACCATAGCCAGACAGGCAACACCCACAAACTAAGCGACTTCACTGGGCTGGACGCAAGCATCGCGAACGCAAAAGACTCGCCGGTTCGTTTCGAGCTGCGCCGCGATGCGGGAATCATTAGCTTTGATGGCCGCTTCCACGAAGGCCAAGGCAACGGCAAATTCAGCTTCACTTCCAGTGCCGAATTTGTGCAAGGCGTGAAAGCGCTCGGTTATTCCGACCTCGACCAGGAACAGCTTTTTACCTTTACCGTCCACGACGTTTCGCGCCAATTCATTAAGGACATGCAGGAACTCGGCTATCGCGACGTCAGCACCGAAGACCTGGTCGCCTTTCGTATTCATGGCGTCTCGCCGGAATTCACCCACGCCATGCTCGGTCTCCTTCCTGACAAGCCTTCTCCCGAAGATCTCGTAGCGATGCGCATTCATGGCGTCAGCCCGGAAAACACAAAAGAAATCAACGATCTCCTCGGCAAGCGCTTTGATGTGGATCAGCTCGTCGCCTTTCGCATCCACGGCGTATCGCCCGATTTCGTCCGCGAAGTCCGCGAATCCGTCTCGAAAGATGTCAGCGGCGAAGATCTGGTAGCCATGCGCATTCACGGCGCCACCCCGGAATTCGTGAAAGCGATGACCTCGCTGATGGGGCGCCATCTTCCCGTCGAGCAACTTGTTGCCTTCCGCATTCATGGAGTCAGCCCGGAGTTCACCGAAGCAATACAGAAGCTGGTATCCAAAGACGTTTCCGCGGACGAACTAGTGGCGTTCCGCATTCATGGGGTCTCTCCGGAATTCGTCAGGGGAATGAACGACCTCGGTTACACAAAAATCTCGCCGGACGATCTTGTGGCCATGCGCATCCACGGCGTGGATGCAAATTTCGTAAAAGAAGTCCGGGACCACGGCTTCAAGAATCCGACCATCGACGACTTGATCGAAATGCGCATCCACGGCCGTTACACGCGCGCCTCGATGTAACGCATCGCGGCCGCCGGGAATAGAAGCAAATTAGATATGCCGGAAAGAAAAATGCCTAGAACGTAAGCCGCGCGCCAAATTGGGCCGCGAAGGGAATTCCGACCGTGGTGCCCGGTCCAAAAAAGTCGCCGAGTGCGCCCCCGGGAACGAGAAGCTGCTTGCCGCTGGTCACCGGCACCGATTGCGTGCAGGAAGGAAAAGTACCATTCAAGCAAAGCGCCGTCACGTCATTCGGATTGTCCACCGGAAGAATCGACACGTTGGTTACGTAGTTCGCGCCAGGATTGTTGCGATTGAAAAGGTTGAAGAACTCGAAGAACGGCGTAACCGTCCAGCGCTCGCGGATTGTAAACGGACGGCTCACCCTCATATCCGTCTGAATGTATGGCGTGCCGCGAAATTCGTCGAGCGTGGTCTTCACTCCATCCACGATGGCGCGGTCGGTTCCCAAGGTATTGGTCAAAGTGATGGGCCGCCCGCTCTCTGCCTGCGAGAGAAACGAAATCTCAAAACCGGCCGGCGCGTGGAACGTCCCGATCAGCACGCCACGGTGCGTCACGTCCTCTCCGGACGGGCCGTAGTCGCCGGGAGCAAATGGGTTGAACGGATCGCAAACTCGATTGACGTAGTCGAAAAGTTCGCCCAGGACGCAGCCCCAGGTTTTTGCGCTCGATAGCGTGTAGTTTGCAACGAGGCTGAATCGTTTCGCGACGTTACCCTGGAGATGGACCTTGAGCGCCTTGTAGCTGGAGCGGTTGTCGCTCCGAAAAACGTTTAAGCTGCCGAACGTTGCGTTCGGATAAGTGTACTCCCGGTAGCCGTGCATTCCGGTTTCGAGCGTGAAGTCCGTGCTCAGCGTCCAGTTCGCGTTGAAAGCGTGTTCCATGCCTCCGGTCACGTGTTCGGCGTAGGGCGTGTGGTACTTCGGATCGATGATGGATGGCGCCGCCACCCCTCCGCCCGTGGAAACGTTGGTGTCATTCACGGATTGAAACGCGTTGACCCAGCCATTCTGCGCCAAGTCGTCGTAATACATGCCGAAGCCGGCGCGAAGCACAGTCGTGCCGGAATTTCCCAGCGCATAGGCGACGCCGACGCGCGGCGCAAATGCTTTGCGGTAGTCGTGGGGCGCTGTCGTTATGAACGGCGCCTCCGTGGGATCAAGCGCGAGCAAAAAGGGATTCTGCGACTGGCCGCGGCCCGAGGCATCGAAGAGGCCGAACGTGGTGTCGTAGCGCAGGCCGTAATTCACGGTGAGTTTGCGCGTGAGGCGCCAGGAATCTTCGGCGTAAAAACCGAGGCGCTGTACATTCTGCGAAAAACTTCCGTCGCCCGCGGGAGTGACTGTGCACATGGTGTTGGGAGTCACGTTCGGCGAAGGAGTGGCCGAGCAAGCCGTGAGATCGGTGGTGAACTGCGCCGGGTTGGCGGCGTAATCGGTAGGATCGAGTGCGAAAACAACAAGTGTTTCGGCGTTGGCAGTGAGCGCACCGCTCATCACCGGCTCGTGGATGAAATTAATGCCGAAGCGAGGAGCGTGGCTTCCGGTGGTGTGCGTGACGTCGTAGCGCACCTGGTATTTTTCCTGGTTGCGCAGAACGGGGAACGCGGTGATTGCGGTAACAAACTGATTGTCGCCGAAAGTTTCAAGGCCGGAAGTCGTGGCCGTAGTGCTGCTGAAGGGAAACGCGAGGGCGAAACCGAGATCGGAATTGCGCGTCTGCGTGAGATGCAGGCCGCTACCGCCGAAAACGAAAGAGGCGAGCCAGGTCGGGCTGAAGCTGAACTGATTGCCGAGCGCGAAGTTCCAATAGTTGTTGTGCGTGGTGGCGCCTGTGGACGGCAGCGTCCCCTGCTGAACGAGCCCGTTATGCGTCAGGTAGCTGTCAGCGGAAAAACGCAGAAACCACTGCGAACGTTCGGACTGTTGGTAGTCAAAACGTAGGGTTCCGTCGTTATCGCGAAAGGGCACCGGCACGGAAGTAGGAATATTGATGGAGGGAATGGAAGTGCCGTTGACATTCACGAGGCCTTGCTGGGCCAGCTGACCAAGCGCCTGGAATTGCGCTTGGCTGGCGTCACTGTAAGCAATACTGGCGTCCTCGTGAATGAACTCATAGGAACTAAAAAACCAGAGTTTGTCTTTCACGATGGGTCCGCCGACGGTGCCAACGTAGTTCTGGCGAGAGAACGGCTGCTTGGGGTTCGGCGGGGGATTGTCTATCGGGAAACGCGCGTTGAGATCGGCGGCGCGCACGAAGACGGCTTCGTCACCGTGCCATTGATTGGTGCCGTTCTTGGTGGTGATGACCACGGAGGAAGCAGTCGTGCGGCCCGTGTCCGCATCGGATTGGGCTGTGCGGATGGCGAACTCCTGGATCGCCTCTGGTGAAAAGTTTTGCAGGAAGCCGCCGATCCAATCGTCGGAGTTGTCAACGCCGTCCACGGAAACTTCGTTGTTCAGGCCGGAACTGCCACCCGTAGAAACGGCCGTGATGCGGGCTTTGGTGGGGTCGGAAGGTTCCACAGGTTCGGTTCCCGGAGCCATGTAAGCGATATTTGCAAAACTACGGGCAGGCAGCGGGATGGTAATCAGATCATGCGCGGAAATGGCGGCCTGTTGAACGGCGCTCGCGGTGTTGACGGGCTCGGTCGTAATTGAGGCGGCTTGCCCTTGCACTTTAACAGTCTGCTGGACGGAGGCGGGAGTCATGGTGACGGTGAGGTCGCGCACCGTGCTGATGGTGACGTTTGCGTCGGAGCTGACTGTTCCAAACCCGTTCGCGTTCACGGTGACGCGGTAGGTTCCGGGAATAAGGTCTTCGATGCGGAATTCGCCACGGTCGTCCGTGATAGCTTCGCGCTGGAGAGTGGATTCTCTGGCTTGCACTACAACTTTGGCGGCGGCAATGCGGCCACCGCTGGCGTCCTGGACGGCTCCGCGGAGCGCGCCGCGCGGATTTTGCGCGGGCAATGCCAAGGGCAACAGGAAAATAGATAAAAGGGCGATTCCTCGCATAAGGAGCTTTTTCTTTGGTCCAGAAAGGGTTTTCATATGGAGCGATAGGCTACTGGAGGGGTGGGTCTACTACCACAGGTCGTAGACGCGCCGACGTTGATTGCGCTGGCGGGCGCGCTTGCGGAAATTAGTGGAGCAGAAGCTCGAGGAGTTCGTGGACTGCGGAGAGGACCGGCGGGACGAGGAGCAGAAGCACGAGGCCGGAAGCAAACAACAGACCGACGGCAGCGAGCGACGAATGGGCTTGTCGAGTGTGAGAGGTAGTTAACGGTGCTACGCAGAGGAGGCGGTCCACGCGTGCGGCGAGATCGACATCGCCGGCGAGAAGTGAGGTAGAGAGAATCGGAAGACGCGGAGCGGTGCCCATGCTGGCGACGCGAACCAAGGCGGCGGCGAGCGCGAGGGCGCGGAGGGAGTCTCCGGAGGTGGCTTGATCGTCGGCGGCCCACTCGGCAATTTTTGACCAGCTGCGGTCGAGAAACCTGAGGGAGTGAACGAAGGGAAAAATGTCGGGAGCGAGGAGAATCAGGAAACGCTTGGCGTTGTCGCGGGAAGCGTGGTGGGCGCGTTCGTGGCGCAGGGCAGCGTCCAGCTCTTCGGCTGAGAGCGCGGCGAGAAGGCCACGCGAGACCAGAAGCCGCGGGTGAAAAAGCCCGGAAACGGCGAGGATAGGCGCTTCGACTTCGAGCACGGTGATTGGAGAAGATTCTCCGGGCAAGCGAGTTTCGATGCCCGCACGGGCGCAAATGCGCGAGTGACGAATGGAAGCCAGCAGGGACCGAGAAGCCCGGGTAAGGGAGACGCACCAAGTTGCCGCGCCAAGAATGCCGAGGATGACGCAGGCGACGCCCACGCGCTCGGAAGTGGCCGCAGGCTCAAGCCAAAGGTAGCTGGGGACACAAAGACCCAGAATGAAAAGAGTGGCCAGCGCAAAAGGAAGCAGCCGCAATGCGAGAAGCAAGTGAGCCGCGCCCCTGGGGGCGCGAGCTTCCGCGAAGCGAATTGCGAATTTGGAGCCGACACGCACTACCAAAACAGCTAGCGCGTTCAGCGCAAAGAAAGACGCGAAGCAGAGACAAAGAAGCCGCAATGCATAGGGTAGAATCATGGTTGCCCCTGGCGGGAGATTTCCTTGCGCCGGCTGCGGATTTTCTTTTCGAGCTCACCGAGAAGAGTGACGTCGTGCTCGCCAACCGCTTCCAGCAAACAAGAGAGTAAGAGTTCGCGCGAGGGATTGGGACCAGATAGGAAGCCCGAAACGACACTTTCCGCGCGTTTGCGCTCCCATTCCTGGCGGGAAAAGCTTGGGCTATAAACGAAGGCGCGATCCAATTTGTGGCGGTCGAGAAGGCCCTTTTTGAAGAGGCGATCAAGCGTAGTCATAACCGTGGTGTAGGCCAGCGGACGACTGAGTTTGGGGACCACGTCGCGAACGCTGCTTTTTCCGCGTGACCAGAGAATTTCCATCAATTCGAATTCGAGCGAGCCCAAGGCAGCTAACTGGCCGGGGTCGCCGCCGCGGGCGTGGCGGTTTTTGAAGAAACGAATCACGGTGGGAGGCATGCTATCACGTTTTCCGAGGAATCCAGGATAGGGGAATGCCCAAATTCATGGCGTGCTAAGGGCGCCCGTTTCAAGAGGGAGCACGGCTCCCGCACTCCAAAGGCTCAGGCCTAAAAAAAGAGAAATTGACATGGAACAAAGGTGAGGCTAAGTTCGTCTATCCCTAGAGCAAACTAGTCTATGGAAGAAGGGGTTGGCGAGAGATGCGAAAAGAAACCCAACGGGATCTGTTTCCGGGCGCGCTGGAAATGATGATTCTGCGGACTTTAAAGCGGCAGCCGCTGCACGGCTACGCGCTGGCGCAGCACATCAAGAGGATGTCGGACGATCTGCTACAGATTGAAGAAGGGTCGCTCTATCCGGCGCTGCAGCGGTTGCTGAAGGATGAGTTGGTGAAGGCGGAATGGGGCGTTTCTGCCACAAATCGCCGGGTTCGGATTTACAAGTTGACGGCTGCGGGTGCGAAGCGCCTGGAGCTTGAAGTCTCTAAGTTCGAGCGAATGCTCGAGGGTATTACGCGGGTGTTGGCGCCGGGTCAGTCATGAACTGGATGAGGCGGTTGCTTTCGCGGCGAAAAATTTACGGGGAGCTGTCGGAAGAGATTCGGGGACACCTCGAAGAGAAGACTGCGGAGTTGGTGGCTGGCGGGATGCCGCGTGAAGAAGCGGAGGTGGCGGCGCGGCGGGTGTTTGGGAATGTGACGCTTGCGGAAGAGGACGGGCGGGATGTTTGGAAGTGGCTGTCTATTGAGAAGTTTTTTATGGACGCGCGCTACAGCTTGCGGATGCTCCGCAAGAATCCGGGGTTCACCGTTGCGGCGGTGCTCACACTGGCGCTGGGGATTGGCGCGAACGCAGCGCTTTTCAGCGTAATTGACGCCGTTCTTCTGCGGCCGCTGCCATTTCGCGATCCGGAACGTTTGGTGGCCGTTCACGCCGTGGATATCAAGGACGCAGCCTATAACGGGGAGATTTCCTACCCGGCTTTTCTCGACTGGCGATCGCGAAGCCATTCGTTCGAGGCGATGTCGGTATGGTGGACGACCAGCGTAACGTATACGGGCGGCACGCAGGCAGTGAGTGTGCGCGGGGTTGTGGTCTCGGCAAATCTTCTCTCCTTGCTTGGCGTTTCGCCCGCCTTGGGAAGGAGTTTTGTCGAGGAAGAAGACCAGCCACGAGGAGAACAACTGCCGGTGATTCTCAGTTACGAATTCTGGCAGGGCCAGTTCGGCGGCGACGCAAACATACTGGGGCGCTCACTCACGTTGGACGACCAGAAGTACGTCGTCGTGGGGGTGATGCCAGCGCGATTCCAGTTCCCAGTGCAGGCGAACCGCGTGGAGCTTTGGACTACCATCGCGCGCGACATGCTGGGCAAGTCGGGGATGGCTACGCAGCGAGGGGTCTCTTATCTCCAGGTGATCGCGCGCCTCAAGCCGGGAGTTTCCATTCCCCAAGCGCAGTCTGATGTCGCGCTGATTCAGGAACAGATGAATCGCCAATATCCGGAGGATCGTCCACGAAGCGCGGCAATAAACACAGAGTCCGAACAAATCAGCGGAAGCATGCGTCCGGCGCTGATGATTTTGCTGGGAGCAGTGGGTTTTGTGTTGTTGATTGCGTGCGCCAATGTGGCGAGTTTGCTTTTGGCTCGGGCCGCCGGGCGGCAGAAAGAGTTCGCGATCCGCTCCGCCCTGGGGGCAAGCCGCGGGACGATTGTGCGGCAGTTGCTGACGGAAAGTTTGTTGCTCGCAATGATCGGCGGAGTGCTGGGCCTTTTGCTTGCGCATTGGGCCACAAGCGCTCTCATTGCCCTGGCACCGGAAGGATTAGCGCGAACATCGGATATCGCGCTCGATCTGCGCGTGCTGGGCTTCACATTTTTGGTTGCGCTGGTTACCGGCGTGCTCTTTGGGCTGGTGCCCGCGGTGCAAGCTTCGCGTTGCGATTTGAACCGAGGTCTGGAAGACAGCGGGCGCGGCTCAAGCAGTGGAGCGGGGCGCAGCCGATTGCGCAACACGTTGGTCGTGTCGCAGCTGGCGATCGCATTTGTGCTTTTGATCGGGGCTGGATTGTTGCTTCGAAGTTTTAACCGCTTGCAACACGTTGATCCGGGGTTCCGCGCGGATCATGTGCTTACTTTTCTGCTTGAGGTGCCTTCGCAACATCACCCTGGCGCGCAGAGGCCTGCTTTTGTGCGGGAGATCCTGCAAACAACTCGAGCCTTGCCTGGCGTTAAGTCAGCCACCGCAGTCTTCGGGCTGCCATTGAGCGAGCAGCAGGACGTGTACACCGCCGCTGAGGCCGAAGGACATCCCCTTCCGCGTTCACAGCGGCCCCGGGTGGGGTTTCGAATCATCGAGTCGCAGTATTTCAGCACGATGGGGATTCGGGTCGTGGAAGGGCGTGCGTTTACTCCACAGGATGAGTTGGGCGGGCGGTCACTGGCGATTGTCAACGAGACATTGGCGCGGCTAATGTTCAAGGGAGAAGATCCGATTGGACGCCGGATAAAACCGAGCATTTCGTTTGGCGAAAGCGATGACGCACCGATGCGGGAGATCGTGGGCGTGGTGGCTGATGTGAAGTCCGGCAGCATCGCCGGCAAAACCGCGCCAGAAATTTATGTGCCGCAGACTCCCGTTGATTTCATTGGGGAGATGACTGTTGTAGTGCGCGCGATGAACGATCCGAACTCGCTCGTGCCAGCAGTTCGCTCTCTCGTGAATTCCATGGATAAAGACATCCCCATGCGCCAAGTGAAGACGCTGGATCAGTACGTCAGTGGGTCGATTTCGGCGCCGCGATTTGAGGCTGTGTTGCTGGGAACATTTGCCGGCCTGGCCTTCGTATTAACTGCTGTTGGGCTCTATGGAGTGATCTCTTATTCGGTTGCGCAGCGGACGCGGGAAATGGGCATTCGGATCGCGTTGGGCGCACCGCGAGGAAGCATTTCCCGCATGGTTGTACGGCAGGGAGCCTTGCTAGCACTGGTCGGCGGTGGAGTTGGACTCATTGCATCCGTGTTCGCGGTGCAGTTGATTCGTGGCTTGTTGTTCGGAATAGGCAGCACTGACCCTGCGACATTTATTGCCGTGCCTTTGCTGCTGCTCATGGTGGCTCTGCTGGCGAGCTATGTTCCTGCGCGGCGGGCGACGAAGGTCGATCCGATTGTCGCCCTGAGGTACGAATAAAGCTTTGAACAGGTGAGCAAGAAATTGCGGAGTTTTGCTGTGGAGGAACTATGAACTGGCTCAAACAGCTGTTTTCCCGGCGGCACGTGTTCGGCGAGCTGTCTGAAGAGATTCGCGGGCACCTCGAAGAGAAGACTGCGGAGTTGCTGGCTGGCGGGATGCCGCGTAAGGAAGCGGAGGCCGCAGCGCGGCGGGAGTTTGGAAGTGTGACGCTTGTGGAGGAGGACGGCCGCGATGTTTGGCGCTGGCTGTCGATAGAGAACTTTTTGATGGATGTGCGCTATGGCTTGCGGATGCTGCGGCACAATCCGGTGTTTACCGTGGTGGGGTTGTTGACGATTGCTATTGGAATTGGAGCGAATGCGGCGGTGTTTAGTGTTGTGAACAACGTGTTGTTGAAGC
This sequence comes from Candidatus Acidiferrum sp., assembly GCA_035313865.1. Taxonomy (GTDB): domain Bacteria; phylum Acidobacteriota; class Terriglobia; order Acidiferrales; family UBA7541; genus Acidiferrum. Next base: position 8,244 of record DATFZY010000074.1, on the reverse strand, counting down.
CGCTGAACTATGCGAAGCCGGAGGAGTTGGTGTTTTTGCACCAAGTGGCGCCAGGTGCGGCGGGGCTGGCGGATTTTGCGAATGGGTTGCTGCTTTCGCCTTCGATGTACTTCACGTATGCGGAGAACAACCGGACGTTTCAACAAGTCGGAGTGTGGACGAGAGAGTCGGCGAGCGTGACAGGAGTGGGAGCTCCGGAGCAGGTGCGGACGATGAACGTGAGCGACGGAGTACTGCAAGCGTTGGGCGTTCCACCGACAGTGGGCCGGTGGTTTACGCGGGAGGACCAGGTGCCGCGAGGGCCGGAGCGCGTGATGCTGAGCTACGGATATTGGCAGAGGCGGTTCGGCGGAGACCGCAGCGTGATTGGGCGCAACATTCTGGTGGATTCGAGGCCGCGCGAAATTGTCGGAGTGATGCCCCAAGGATTCCGGGTAGTCGATACGGATTTCGATGTTATGGTGCCGTTCGCGTTTGACCGGGGAAAGCTGACCCTTGCGGGATTTGGATACCGAGGGATTGCGCGGTTGAAGCCCGGAGTGACGCTCGCGGAGGCCAACGCGGACATGACGCGGATGCTGATGATCTGGATGGATAGCTTCACCAACGGGCCAGGAACCAATCCGCACTTTTACGAGACATGGAAGATCACGCCGACGATCCGGCCCATGAAGCAAGAAGTGATCGGGAACGTGAGCGAGGTGCTGTGGGTGGTGATGGGAACGATCGGGCTGGTGATGCTGATCGCGTGCGCGAATGTGACCAATTTATTGCTGGTTCGCGTGGAGGGGCGACAGCAGGAGCTGGCCGTTCGCGCGGCTCTGGGCGCGGGATGGGGACGCATCGTCAGCGGGCTGCTGGTGGAGAGCGTGATGCTGGGAATAATGGGAGGAGTGGTTGGAGTGGCTCTGGCCTATGCCGGAGTGCGGGCTCTCGTGGCGTTTGGACCGGCGAATTTGCCGCGGCTGAGCGAGATTGCGATGGATGCGCAAACGCTGGTGTTTACGTTTGTAATTTCGGTGCTGTCCGGGCTGCTGTTTGGATTGATTCCGGCGCTGAAATACGCGGGGCCGGGAGTCGGCCTGGCGCTGCGGAGCGCGGGGCGGACAGCGAGCGTGAGCCGGGAGCGCCACCGCGCGCGGAATCTGCTGGTGGTCGGGCAAGTGGCCATGGCCTTGGTGCTGCTGGTGTGCGCTGGGTTGATGATTCGAACGTTCGAAGCGCTGGGCACGGTGCAACCCGGATTTGTGGACGGGCGGCATTTGCAACTAATGCGCATTTCGATTCCGGGCTCGCTGGTGAAAGAGCCGGAACGCGCGCTGCGCATACAGAACGAAATATTGGATAAGGTGGCAGCGATTCCGGGCGTGAAGTCAGTGGGGTTTGCGAGTGACATGCCGCTGGAAGGCTTCGGATCGGATTGGGATTGCATCTTCGCTCAGGATAAGACGTATCCCGACGACGTGATGCCGCCACTGCGATTGTATAAGTATATTTCTCCAGGCTTTTTGAAGACAGCAGGGACGCAATTGATTGCAGGTCGGGAATTAGGGTGGGATGACGTGTATGGGCTGCGGCCGGTCGTAATGATTTCGGAGAATCTGGCGCGCGATATGTGGGGCACGCCGCAGGCGGCGATTGGCAAACAGTTGCGGGAGTTCTCGTCGACGCCGTGGCATGAGGTGATCGGGGTGATACAGGATGTACGCGAAAATGGGCTGCAGGAAAAGGCGCCCGCTATCGTGTATTGGCCACCCATGATGACGTACTTGTTTGGGGGCAAGGACGTGCAGACGGTGCGGGAGGAAACATTCGTGATTCGCAGCGACCGCGCCGGGACGGAGAGTTTCTTGAAAGAGGTGCGGCAAGCGGTGTGGTCAGTGAACGGGAATTTGCCGGTGGCGACGGTGCGGACGATGGAAGACGTGTATGGGAAGTCGGTGGCGCGCACTTCGTTCACGCTGGTGATGCTGGGGATTGCGGGGACGATGGCGTTGACCCTGGGGATGATCGGGATATATGGCGTGATCTCGTTTACGGTGCAGCAGCGCAGACGCGAGATTGGAATTCGGCTGGCGCTGGGGGCGCAGCGCGGAAACGTGCTGGGAATGATGCTGCGGCAGGGAGCAACAATGGCGCTGGCGGGGGTGGCGATCGGGATCGTAGCTGCTTTGGCGTTGACGCGCTTGATGGCTAGCTTGCTGTTTGGGGTGACGGCGCATGATCCGCTGACATTTGGCGCTGTTGCGGCGGTGCTGATGATGATTGCGCTTTTGGCGTGTTACATCCCGGCGCGGCGGGCGACCAAGGTCGATCCGATGGTGGCGCTGCGGTATGAATGAAGGATGGAGTCGAGATTTCTGTTCATTGGGCCGGTGCCGTAGACCGAAGAAGTCGTAATCTCCCTCAAGGAGTAGAGGAGAAAACGCGGCAACGGCCCAACGAGACAGAGTATGGGCATTGAAATTTCGGCCAACACCCGCTTTTGTCGTATGGGACGCGCGAGGGGGCGGGCGCGTTACACCTTTTGGCAAATGTGGTGCCATTCCGACAACACACAGAACTGTCACTTTAAGCAGGCGTTGAACCAAGCGAGTATGCGTTCGGCGACGTCGCGACGTCGCGCCTTGGGAAGATAAGTTGTCGCGGTGCGGGGTGGCGAGTAGAATCCGCGCAGAACGTCCTGTGGAGGAAGTAATGATGGATCGGCGCGGATTTTTTGGATCGCTCGCGGGTGCGGCGGGAGTGGCTGGCGTGCTTGGTGCGACTCCTGTGTCTGCCTGGCCGAAATTGCTGGAGCAAGCTGCCGCGACGCAACTGCCCGATCGTGGGCTCTACGATTCGAACGAAGAAGCGTACTGGACGGAAATTCGGAAGCTGTTCCTGATTCCGGCGGATGAAGTGTATTTGAACAACGGGACAGTGGGGTCTTCACCCGCGCCGGTGCTGAAGGCGGTCTTCGATACGTACAACGACGTGGAGAGGATGGCCCAGGACAATCCCGAGGATTATCCGATCTGGGGCTACGGGGACTGGAACCAGGTGCGCGATCCGCTCGCGGCGTTTGTGGGCTGCACGCGCGATGAGATTGCGTTGGTGCGGAATTCGACCGAAGCGAACAGCTACATTTGCAACGGGCTGGATTTGAAGGCGGGCGATGAAGTGTTGATGACGGACCAGGAACATCCGGGAGGGGAGCAGGGATTTTTGTTGCGGGCGAAGCGCCACGGGATTGTGGTCAAGAAAATCACGCTGCCGAGACCCGTGCCAAACGCGGCGGCGGTACTGAATCTTTTTAGTGATGCGATTACGCCGCGCACGCGGCTTATTTTTTTCAGCCACATCACGACTGTGACTGGCGCGGTGCTGCCGGCGAAGGAGATTTGCGCTCTCGCGCGGTCGAAAGGGATTTTGAGCGCGGTGGATGGGGCGCACGTGATTGGGATGATGAAGTTGAATGTACACGAACTGGGTTGCGACATGTATTCCTCGAGCCCGCACAAGTGGCTGCAGGCGCCGAAGGGGTCGGGATTTTTGTATGTGCGCGATGAGGTGATCGACCGGCTGTGGAACACGATTGTGACCGGCGGATGGGACGACCCGAAATTGCGCGCGCTGCGATTTCAGCAGATTGGGAGTTCGAATGTGCCGATTATTTATGGGTTGCGCGCCGCCGTGGAAATGGCGAATTCGATTGGGATGGAGCGGATTGAACGCAGGCACCGGCAGTCGGCGGATTACATTTTGAAGGAGATGGTGAAGCGCGGGGCGGTGTCCTGGACTTCGCCGGATCCAGCGCTGCGCTGCGCGATTGCCACTGTGAACGTTGCGCCGGTTACGATGCCAGACTTGGAAAACTGGATGTGGAAGGAGAAGAAGATTCGGATTCGTGGAGGTGCGCCTTCGAAGATACGGCTGTCGACGCCTTATTATTTGTTGCGGAAGGATGTGGACCGGTATTTGGCGGCGTTTGATGAGTATCGAGCACAGAAGACGCGGGCCTGACCTGAAACAAAGAAAACTGGCGGAGTCCAAGCGTTCTGTCCAAGTGTCTTCCCTATTTAGTAAGACTTGACTTGCGGTAGAAACTGCCCGATTCTAATGGTAGAGATAGAGAGCTATGACTGAGAACCTACGGAAATTGGCAGAGTCGTTCGCAGAGGCGGCTCCTGATGGCGCACTCGCAAGCGAAATACTGAAGAACGCCCCTGAAATCAGACGCGCACTAGCGACGACCGGGGAATATGTCTTGACTGACGAGAGCGGTAACGAGTATCACATCAAATCAAAAAACGGCCACGAATAGTTCCCCTGCGGTTCGACGAGGATGATAGCCCTCATCGCATCGGCCGGCCTGGTTCTCTTCCTGCTGATTCCCGGGATTCTTTTCAAGAGCATCTTCTCCCTGTTCATTCCACTCGACAAGTTCAACCGAACAAGAAGCGAGGAGCTCTCCTTTAGCGCATTCGCGGCAATCATGCCGTTTGCCCTGACTTTTCTTGCGGTCACGAGCGTTGGGTGGTTTGGAAATCATCCATTTTTCTTCCAAGATTCTATTGTTCAAAGAGCGAATGATTACCGAGCCGCGTTCTCCTCAATGTACAGCGAGTCCTTTTTTTCTCAGCACCAGGCGGAATTTTGGGACGCATCCGTAAGAATCGCGTACCGCCAAGCCCGGATTCTTGTGTGGTTGTACTCCTTCACGGCCTTGGAGGCGCTGCTTTTCGGCTGGCTGGGAATGAATTTTGGGCGTTTCCAAAAATTCAGACCGTACGGATTCGTCGCCAGCAAGTTCCTGCTTCCTAACATTTCGTCGTGGTACGTACTGCTGACGTCTTTCCTGTGGCCCCCGGAACCAGAAAGAAAGGTCATGGCTGACTTACTCACCTCCGACGATCACTTGTACCGCGGCGAGATCGTGGCGCACGAAGTGGATACAGACGGGAACCTTCGAGGAGTGCTAATCAGCGGAGCTCTGCGATTTGACCGGCGTACTTACCTTAAGGATAAAGATTCCGGCAAGAATGTCTTCCCAGAGGACTATTGGAAGAAAATCCCTGGAAAGAATCTTTTTATCTTTGCGGATAAGCTCGCTACGCTGAACCTGAGCTATCAGCCACCAGCATCAAGCATCCCGGATATCATCCAGCAAATGTTGAAAAAGCTTAAAATCGAAGCGCAAGTATCTGTCGAAAACCCCGCGCGGCCGCACCGTTCCGACAGGTAGGCAGGCGCGACCCGACACGTTCGTCCACTTGGGCCGCCAATTCTAAAGTCCGCTTTGGACCCATCCAGATTGATTACGCCTGGAAATGCTATTGGACACGATTTCTCAATTACAGGGTCACCGTTGCGCGGGTGAAAACCGAGTTGGAAATTTGGTGGCCGGATGCATCCGTGAACACCAACTCACCTGACGTGAATCTGAGTGCGAAGTCCGAGAGCGTTTCCTTTAGGAAGGATTCCAATTGCAGGGCTTCGTTTTTCGTTTGGTTGCGAGTCAGCACCGTTGTGTACGTGTTCAGAAGTACGAACAACGGGTTGCATGAGAGGAGTTTGCGGCATTGACGCAGCAGGGCCGGCAGGGACTCGTCTACCTTCCAGAGCTCGCCTTTGGGGCCGCGACCGAAGCGCGGTGGATCGAGGATTAGGGCGTCGTAGGTCTGGCCGCGGCGGATTTCGCGGGCCACGAAGGCTTGCGCATCGTCAACAATCCAGCGGATCGGACGCTCCGCGAGTTGCGACAGAGATTGATTTTCGCGTGCCCACTTTATCGCCTGGCGCGAGGCGTCCACGTGCGTGACGTGCGCTCCTGCTGCAGCCGCGCTGAGAGTTGCCAGGCCGGTGTAGCCGAAAAGTGACAGAACTTTTGGAGGAGCAAGAGCGGACTTCATTTGTGATGTGATCCAATCCCAATGGCTCGCCTGATCGGGAAACACGCCGAGATGGCCGGAAGGTGTCGGCTGCACCCAGAACGCGAGACTTTTGCGTCGCATCTCCCAGCGCGAGGGAACTCCTTTAGAAGATTTCCACTCGCCTCGTTTTGTCCGATGTCGTTGAACAAACTCGCCGTGAGCGGGATCCCACATTTTTGGTGGCAGCGACGGCCCCCAAGCCGCTTGCGGCTCGGGCCTAATCAGGGTGATCGGGCCGAAGCGTTCGAGCTTGCGACCCGAGCCGGTGTCAAGAAGCTCGTATTCATCCCAGACGGGAGAAAGCGTTTCGAGTTTGGCGCGCGAGTTCGGTTTCACGGCTGATCCGTTTGCCTTGCTGATTATGCGGCAACTATGCATTATTCGTGCAGAGCGAGGTCGGCGGATTTCTTGACCGTGCGCGCGGCGGTCGACTACACTACTTAATTCGAGACCTGTCGCTCACGCAGTCTGACGGCTGCTGTTTGTGCGCGGGAAGAACCGGCCGCACTTCGACAAGTTCATTGGACAAGTCTGCGGTCGCGCAATTAAAGGAGAATTGTTTTGCCAAAGCGCACATATCAACCGCGGAAACGACGCCGCGCAAAGACGCACGGATTCCGCTCACGCATGAAGACGGCGGGTGGCCGCAAAGTTCTGGCGGCGCGCCGCAAGAAGGGACGCCATCGCCTCACGCCCGTATAGTCCCGGGCGCCTGGAGTTTCCGCGCGAGGCGCGGCTGGTGCAGCGCGGCGATTTTGACGCCGTGTACCGCGCAGGAAAACGCCGATCCAGTTCTCACTTCACAGTTTTTTTTCGCGCCAATCAACTGCCGGTCAGCCGCTTCGGGTTCAGTATTAAGAAGGCGCTGGGCGGTGCGGTGGTGCGCAATCGCATGCGGCGGCGAATTCGGGAGATCGTGCGTTGCCATCGCGCGGAGATTCCCGCGGGATGGGACATCGTGATTCATCCGAAAAGCAGCGTGGGGCGCGCGGAGTTTGCCGGCTTGGCGGCGGATTTGGTGCGATTGATGAAGAACGTTTAGTGCGGCAATGCACACGCGCGAACAAAACGGAGAGACGGCCGGAGACAGACGGAAGTCTGTCCCGCCTTCCGTGGTTGAACCTGAACAGAGCGAGGGCCGGGCAAGCCCCGCCCCTACGAATGCTCCGAGGCAGTCGATCGCGGTGAAAGTCGCGCTGTTCGCTCTGCGTATATATAAAGCGTACCTGTCGTTCTTGTTTGCAGGAAGCTGCCGATTCGAACCGACGTGTTCGCGGTATGCGTACGAAGCGATTGAGCGGTTTGGCCTGTTACGGGGAATCTGGCTGGGGACAAAGCGGTTGGCGCGCTGCCAGCCACTCTCGCGAAAGTTTGGTTACGATCCGGTTCCGGAGAAATCAGAAGACATGCCATTGAATACGAGTGAAACGGCGAAGAATGCGCGGGATGCGCGCCGCGGCGGGGCTACTGGGAGAGAGGCACATCTGTGAGCGGTCCGGAAAAGAAAAAAGAACTTTCTTCGGAAATGCGCATTCTGGTTGCCTCGCTCCTTTCGATGGCCGTGATTTTGCTTTGGGTGAAGTTTTTTGCGCCGAAGCCGCCGGCCAATGTCCCGCAGGCCAACAAGCCCGCGGTAACGGCGCCAGCGACCTCGACAAATTCCGCGGGGACCACAACTTCCTCTTCGCCTGCCTCCGGAAAACCCAACGCGCTAACCACTCCCGGGATCGCGACAGCAATCGCACCGGCAAATGCGGCTGCCTTGCCCCCAACCGCCGCGACGGAAGAAAACAACATTGTTGTTGAAAACGATCTGTACCGTGTCGAGTTTTCAAACCGCGGCGGCGTGGTAAAGAGCTGGCAGCTCAAGAAATACAGGGATGACTCCAAGCCGCAAAAGGTCCTGGACGTGGTGCATCCGGACGCCGCGGCGCAGGTCGGCGGTTGGCCATTTTCGCTGGCGCTCGACGACCAGCAACTCGAAGCCCAGGCGAATTCCGCACTGTATGAGGCGTGGGTTCCAGAGCCTGGTGCTCGTGCCGGGGATCTCGCCGCGCACTACGCGGGGCTTCCGGCAAGTCCGCTGAAAGCGCCGAAGGAACTCGAGTTCGTCTGGAGCGACGGGCACTTCGAGGTTTCAAAAACTTTCCGGTTCGATGAATCGTATGTGGTACGCGTGGAAACGATCGTAAAATTAAACGGCACGCCGTTAAAGTCGGGCATCGCGTGGCGCGGAGGCTTTGGCGATTTGACGGTTTCGAATCCGGCGCCGGTGGATACCGTATCCACCTTTTCCAGCGAGGGCGGCAAGCTGACCGACCTGCCCTAC
>DATFZY010000073.1:0-4002 GCA_035313865.1 Candidatus Acidiferrum sp. | reverse complement strand
GCCGGCGCTGACGCGATTCTTCAAGAGTTGCTAACCTCGTTGCGATGTACGCAGCTTGGATAATACAAAAGCGCTCGATTGAAAGGCAGGCTTAAATGTGGCCGGCTAGCCGGGACGCCTCCCGCTCACGAACGGATTTTTGGCGGCTTGTGAATCGCGCCTGCGGAGCGGGACCCTTCGCATGAAACAAAGGCGCGAAGGATGGGCACCGGGAATTTAACTGCGTTCGCTTGGGTGGTGCGGAAGGGTGTCCCACCCGCCCGCGCCATTGCACAATGGATCGTTGACATCCCGGCAAACGAGGTGTATATGTCGACTTTCTAGGTATGCCGATGCCCGAACCCAAAACTGAACTCCTCCGCGGAACTCTCGACCTGCTCATCCTGAAGGTCGTCGCCTTGGGCCCCAGCCACGGCTACGCGATCGCCCAGCGCCTCCGCCAAATCTCCAACGACTTTTTCCAGATCCACCAGGGCTCTTTGTATCCCGCCCTCCATCGCCTGGAAGACCGCGGCTGGCTGCAAGCCGAATGGAAGGAATCGGAAACGGGCCGCGAAGCCAAGTTCTATTCGCTCACCAGGAAGGGCCGCCGCCAGATGGACGCCGAAGTCGCCGAATGGGAACGTCTCTGCGACGCGGTCGGCCTGTTCCTCCGCGCTCCCGGTGAGGAGTCCTGAGCATGACTTGGATTCGCCGCGCGCTTCACAAATCACAAGCAGAAAAGTCACTCGACAAAGAATTGCAATTCCACCTCGATCGTCAAATCGCCGATTACATAGCCGCCGGCATGCCGCCCGAAGAAGCCCGCCGCCGCGCACGCCTGGAATTCGGCGGTCTGGACCGCGTAAAAGAAGAAGTCCGCGACACCCGCTGGGAAACGCACCTTGATAACCTCTTCCGCGATTTTCGCTACGCCTTTCGCGGTATTAAAAGAGACCGTCGCTTCGCCTTCATCGCAATACTTGCACTGGCCCTCGGCATAGGCGCTTCCACCGTGGCGTTCAGCGCCTTCTACAATCTCCTTTTCAGCGCTTTCGCTGCAAAGGATGCGAACCGTCTGGTTGTTTTCTCTCTGCAGAATGCGGAAAAAGGCGTGTTGCCAGAACTAAACCTCACGCCTCTCGGCGGGTCCCTCTCGGACGTAGATGCCATCCGCAGCCAGAGCCAAGTTTTCGAAGAAATTGTTGGTTACCATCGCGGAATCACGCTCCTGCGCGACGGAAACGATATTCACCAGGTGCACACGGCGAGCGTCACGTCAAACGCCTTTGATTTTTACGGTGTGCCACCGCTGCTCGGGCGGGGTATTACCCCCGCCGACGGAATGGCCAAATCTTCGCCGGTATTCGTAATGAGCTACAAGACCTGGAAGGGCGAGTTCCACTCGGATCCTGCGATCCTGGGCAAGAGCTTCTTGGTGGACGACACTCCGCGAACGCTTATCGGAATCATGCCTCCGCGATTCCAGGCCTACGGCGCTCTGGTGCAAATCTGGACGCCTATCACGGGCAGCCCTGACACGAAGGGCGCGGACCCCGCGATGTCGGTTGACACGATGATGGCGCGTCTGAAACCGGGTGTGACACTCGAGACGGCGTCCGCCGATCTCGATGTGATCGTGAAAAGTCTAGCCAAGAATCACCAGAATAATTTTCCCAAGCATTTTTCCGCGCGAGTACTATCGGCCACGGACTTTATGATGGGACCTTACGGCATCGGCAGTGCAGGCGGCCCGGAGACGCAGCATTTCGACATCAAGCGCATGCTTTATGCGTTGCTTGCCGGGGCCATCATTCTGCTCTTGATTGCGTGCAGCAATGTCGCGAATCTGTTGTTGGCTCGCGCGACGGTCAGGGAGAAGGAGATTGCCGTTCGCGCGGCCCTAGGCGCGACGCGCAGCCGGTTGATCCAGCAACTGATCGTCGAGAGTTTTACGCTCGCGTCCGGAGCGTGCGTGCTTGGCTGTATTTTCGCGTACGGCGGGATGAAAGGCGTGACCGCGCTGATACCTGCCAAGGGCGCAAGTATCGGAGGCGAAGCGGTGGTTGGCCTCGATTGGCAAGTATTGCTTTTTGCTTTAGTCGTAACGGCGTTAACCACGATTCTGTGTGGCCTGGCCCCCGCCCTCTACACCGTGCGTCGCGATTTGCAGCCGTCTCTGGCTGGCAGCGACAGAGCCGCGAATGCGACTTTTCGGCGCGGCCGTCTTCGCGCCGGGATCGTGATCGGCGAAGTCGCGCTGTGCATTTTGCTGCTGACGGGTGCCGGACTGATGATGCGCAGTTTCTTCCTGCTTACGCACATTGATCTGGGCTTCAATATGGATCACCTACTGTTCGTTGCGTTTGACAATCCTCACAGCGAAGGCGACGGGCCCGGGCAGGAAGCGATCTATCTCCAGAAAATCGTTGAACGCCTTAAAGCGCTGCCTGGTGTTAGCGACGTCGCAATCAACAACTCGCTGCCAGGATACAACCCCGGCGTGCGGCACGAAGTCAGTGTGCCGGGTTCAAGTTACGTCGAACGAGTGGGTATGGACGGCTGCAGCGAAAATCTCCCTCAGGTTCTGGGCTTGCAGTTGACAAGTGGGAGTTGGCTCACAGAGGGCGACGTCACCGGAGCTCGTCAAGTCGCGGTGATCAATCAAACCATGGCTCTGCACTTTTTCGGTGGAGAGGATCCAGTGGGCCGGCAATTCACGGTCAAAGCGACGGCAATAAAAGGCCACACACCCCAGGACGCGGACTTTCAAGTAATTGGCGTTCTCCGCGATGTGAAGGATTTTGGTCCACAGGTTCCGGTGATCCCGATGGCCTTCGTTCCACACACTGTGACCGACGCCCTGCTTGGTGGCGGCGGCGTCCTGTTTATAAGGACAAAAGTGGCTCCGGCGTCGCTGATGCATGCGGTGAAGGAAGAGGTCTGGATGTTCGATCGCGAAGTAATCTTTTCCCCGCAATCTGGTCCTTACGTGGACACCTTTTACTGGCTCACATACTCTGCGCATGAGTTCGGTCTGATGACGTTCGCGCCATTGGCGGGGATTGCGCTGCTCCTGGTGGTCATCGGCGTATTTAGCGTTATGGCGTACGACGTCTCACTCCGTACGCACGAAATCGGCGTGCGCATGGCGCTGGGCGCGCAACAAGACAACATTTTGAAAATGGTTCTCGTGAGAGGCGCGAGAATGGTCGCGGCGGGAATCATTATCGGCCTTTTCGTAAGCTACGGCCTCACGCGTTTTCTTGCAAGCCAAGTATGGGGCGTCTCAACAGCCGATCCTTGGACGTTTGGAGTAGTCGCAATATTCGCCATTTTCGCGGGGCTCGTTGCCTGCTACATCCCAGCACGACGCGCGACACGTCTCGATCCCATGGCCGCGTTGCGCTACGAATAGTCTGCCGAGTAACACGAGGTTGTTCAGATTAATTCGCGGGCTTCACCGACTCCAGCAGGCCGAACAATCCTTCGGCTAGGGTGGGGTGGATGAACACCGCGCCTTTCAGCACGGTGTACGGGGCGCCCGCCAGAATCATCGCGCCGAGGATCTGGACCGTCTCGCCACCTTCGCTCCCCAGAATTGCCGCGCCCTGCATGCGATCGCTCTGCGCGTCCACGATGATTTTCATCAGGCCCGCGGTTTCGTCGCGTTCGATGGCGCGCGACACGCTGGACATCGGGAACGTGCCCATCTTGAATTTCCGGCCCGCGGCGCGCGCCTCGGTTTCGGTGATGCCTACGCGCCCCAGCTGCGGGTCAGTGAAAAGCGCCGCAGGACGGCACTCTTGGCTTTGCGCGGCGAATTTGCGCCAAAAAACTGCTGCTGCTACTGTTGCTCACGTGAGTCTCCCGGCCCAATCTTCGCGGCAAGATATTCCGCCGCGCGTTCGCACCACGCTGCACCACAATTATTTGTCTTTCATCGAGGATACGGCGCTCACTCTCGGCGTGATGGCGCCCACCGGCACCTGCGGCATCGTGCTGCCGCTGCTGATCGCCAAG
>DATFZY010000072.1:0-165858 GCA_035313865.1 Candidatus Acidiferrum sp. | reverse complement strand
GAAGAGGCCGTAGGCCGTGCCTTTATTGAGGCCGATGAAAAACGGAATGTCCTTGTAGAGGGGGTCGTCGGATTCCTGCCAGCCGAAAAAGTCGGTGTTCCACATGGTGTAGGCGCGATTGCGGTGATTCATGGGGCCGGGCTTGTCGCCCAGGCCGTAGTAGCCTTCTTCGGGAGGCATGCGCTTCCAGGACTGGATGTAGGTGCCGTCCCAGGCCATCGGCAGGGATGGTTCATCGGCGAGAAGAATTTTGCCGGTTGCGTCCGCGAAAGTGATAAGAAGCGGCGTTTTGTTCACGAGGACAACGATGCGGCCCGCGGTCATGCGCAATTCGTTTTGACTGTCTTCGATAGTTACTGCTAGCGGCTCCGGAGTTTCAATTACCGCCCAGGAAAAGTCCTTGGGAAAGGAACCTTGAGGCGCAAGACGCACGCGAATCACGCCGTCGCGAAACGCTGTGATGCGCACTTTTGCAAGACCGGCGGTGAGTTCGACGCCGTCTGTCAGCTTTTCAACGCTTTGTACGTTTCCGATGTGCTGCCAGCCCGATGCCGCCGCGTTGCCGATACTTGCCACGCTAAACAGCAGGCTGATTGAGGTCCATTTTGCAAAACGTAACATGGTGTCCCTCGCTGTGCGGACGCTTGATGGAGTCATTGCGCTTGAAGCTTCCCCTCTGCGCAGGGGGCACGCATTTCGAGCTTCGCTATGCTGCTGTGAGCCATTCCTCAAAAAAGGAGGAAGCTTTGGCGCCCTCGATGCGCCGGCGCACGGCGTCCAGTACGCGGCATTTCGCCGAGGCACTGGTTCCGTAAAAGGCCAGCCAATACGGCAGGTGCAGTTCCAGCGGCACGCGCTCGATTTCGACTTTCAGGGCGCGCAGTTTGAAAAAGCCTTGCTGGAAAAGCACGCGCAGAACTTTCATCCTCAGGAGTTCTTCGGCCGCGTCCTCTTTTAGACGTGGAAGGAGCTGATTCCTAGTTTCGATGGTGCGCAGCTCGCCTTCCTCCGGAACATGCGGGAACTCGAACAGGTCGAGTGTGCCATGAACCGCATCGAGGGCGAAGAAACGGGTCTTCGAAGCGCTGCCGATGACGTAGCGAACGCGGTACACCCAGAAGGGCACATAGGCGTCGGCAATTCGCTGAAGCGGGCCGCTGCGAATTCGCCAATACACCCCGCTGAAAATGCCCGACCGAAAACTACGGACGGCTTCGTCCTGCGTGACGTTCGCTTTCAAGACTCGGATGGTAGAGGTGCGCATCATTTTTGTCGCTTAGCACCGCAAGCTAACGGAAGTAAATCCACAAGCCGATCACGGTCGCCAGCAAAAGGAAGCTGAAGAAAATGTTGATGCGGCGTTCCGTCGCGGTTTCGTGGGCGGGCTTGCGCTGCTGGCGCGATTCAACCACCGTGGTTTCGAGTTTGTCGTCTACGGTAGCGAAGGTTAGGCCAGCGATCTGCTTGCGGTCCGGCGGTTTGGTCATGAGGCTGACTGCGACCAGCACGATCGAGCAGACCACGAACATGAAAATCGCGTAGTGCAGGAAGTTCATGTCAATGATCCAGCGTACGATCGGAGATTCGAAATGGCCGCCTGCGGCGCGGTCGGCGAGTTCCAGGACGAAGCGCGTGGCGCCCATCACAAAACCCGTCATGAGCGAGGAAATTGCTCCGGTACCGTTCAAGCGCGGCCACAAAATTCCCAGGACGAAGCAAGCGGAAATTGGCGGGCTGATATAGGCCTGGACGCTTTGCAGATAAATGTAGAGCTGGCTGCTGATGTAGTGAATGAACGGAACCCAAAGGAGGCCGAGCAGAACCATGAAGCCCGTGGCGATGCGGCCGAAATTCACGAGCTGGCCCTCGGAAGCCTGTGGACGGATTTTTTTGTAGAAATCCAGAGTGACGAGGGTGGAAGCGGAATTGAAAACCGAACTCATTGCTCCCATCACTGCAGCCAGCAGAGCGGCCATGACCAAGCCTACAAGGCCTGTGGGCAGTAGATTCAGGATAAGCGTCGGGTACGCAAAATCAGGCTTCTTCACCTGCTCTGGAAAAAGGGCGAAGGCAATAATGCCCGGCAACACGAGCATGAACACGGGCAAGATTTTCAAAAATCCAGCGAAGATCGTGCCTAACTTCGCGTGCCCTTCATCGCGCGCGGAAAGCACGCGTTGGACGATCACCTGGTCCGTACACCAATACCAAATGCCAAGTATTGGCGCGCCAAAAAATATACCCGTCCACGGAAAGTCCTTGTCGCTGGATGGCCTCATCATGTGGAAATAACTGGCGGGGACCATGGTCCGCAAATGTTCGAAACCGCCTACTTTATGGAGACCAATGAGCGTTAGCGCAACGGCGCCGCAGATCAAAATCAGCGTCTGCACAGTGTCCGTGTAGATGACCGCGGCGAGGCCGCCAGCGATGGTGTAAATACCGGTGACGACGACGAGGACCACAGCCGTTTGCCATAACTTCCAGCCAGCGACGCGCTCCAGAACCACGCTGGCTGCGTAGAGTTGCACGGAAATTTTCGTGAAGATGTACGCGACGATCGAAATACCCGCCAGATAAACGGCGCAGTTGCGATTGAAGCGGCGCTCGAGAAATTCCGGCATTGTGAAAACGTTGGACCGTAAATAAAAGGGAACGAACACCCAACCCAGGATCAGCAGGATGAGGCACGCCAGCCATTCAAAATGGCCGACGGCCATGCCGGAGGAAGCGCCGGTGCCCGAGAGGCCGATGAAGTGCTCCGTGGAAATGTTCGAAACGAATAACGAGGCGCCGATAAAGAACCAGCCAATGTCGCGGCCAGCGAGAAAGTAGTTCTCCGAGGTGCGTTCTTTGCGAGCGAAGTAAAGTCCGATGCAAAATACGATGGCGAAATAGATCCCGATGATGACGAGATCCAACGTTGCGATACTCTTGTGGGGAATCTCGACGTCCGCTGCGAACAGCATCCGTTCCTCCCTGGCGTCCGCCGGTAGTTGCCGGACGAGATCTGTTGCTTCGTTGAACTAGCCTTCGCGAGAACGCATCGCGCACCGGCCCCTGTCAGCTGAAGCGCGCCTGCCAGAATAAAAATGGCAGTTTGGATGTATCGAATTTCTGCGTGCGAAGTCTATAACAGGCTGCGGGAAGGCTCAATGGGAGTTTAGCTGGGAAAATGGGCCAGAGGACGCTCGAGCTGCACCAAGGCGAAGCGAAGGAGGCGCGGTGGATTTGCGGTGATCCGCGGATCAAGGTAAAAGATAGTGTGGAGGATTTATGACCAAGTGGCTGTTTTGCTTGTTGTTCTTCGCGGGAGCGCTCATGGCGGCGGAAAAAACGATTTACGACTTTACGCTGAACTCGATCGAGGGCCAGCCGGCGCCTCTGGCAGCCTACAAGGGCAAAGTGATTATGCTGGTGAACGTGGCCAGCCGCTGCGGCTTTACACCGCAATACACCGCACTGGAAGCGGTCTATGAGAAATACAAGGATCGCGGATTCGTGATCGTGGGGGTTCCCGCGAATAATTTTGGCTCGCAGGAGCCGGGGACGAATCAGGAGATCAAGACGTTCTGCACGACCAAATACAACGTCACGTTTCCGATGATGTCCAAGGTTTCCGTGAAAGGCGACGATAAGACGCCGTTGTATCAATTCCTGACCGACAAAGCGGCTAACCCGCAGACGGGCGGCGAGATCCAGTGGAACTTCACAAAGTTTCTGATCGGCCCGGATGGGCGCGTGATTACTCGCTTTGAATCCAAAGTTACGCCGGACTCGCCGGAAGTGATTGCTGCGATAGAAAAGGCGCTCGCTCAAGCGAAGAAATAAGAGCGAGTTTCCATTGGAAATACAGCTCCGCTTTGCCGCGATGCTCGTCGCGGTGATGCGGAGCCGCTGGCATTTTGCCCTGCAAAGCCCAATCATAGGATATGGCCATCGTCGCGCTCCAGAAGGTCAGCAAAGACTACCTCACCGATGGCCAACCGGTTCACGCGCTGGACGATATCTCGCTGGAAATAGAACCGGGAGAGTTTGTGGCGCTGGTGGGGCGGAGCGGGTGCGGGAAATCGACGCTGCTCAACCTCGCCGGGGCGATGGATTTTCCCACGTCGGGAAATGTGGTCCTCGATGGGGTTGCGACGTCTGCTTTAAAGGATGCAGGTCTGACCCGCCTGCGCCGCGAAAAAGTTGGATTCATTTTCCAGTCGTTTCAGCTGCTCCATACATTGACGGTTTTTGAGAATGTGGAGTTGCCGCTGCTGCTCGCAGGAAAGGCGAACGCTCGGGACGCCGCCCGGGACCGGCTCGGCTGGGTAGAACTGGATGGTTTGGGCGACCGCTATCCACACCAACTCTCTGGCGGGCAGATGCAGCGCGTCGGTATCGCGCGGGCGCTGGTGCAATCTCCCGCCATTCTCCTGGCCGATGAGCCAACGGGAAATCTTGACACGGTTACCGGCCACGTCATTCTCGAACTTCTGAAACGCCTCACGTGCGAACTAAACACCGCAACGGTCATGGCCACTCACAGCGCAGAAGCCGCTGCTCTTGCCGACACTGTCGTGCGTTTGAGAGACGGCAAAATTGAAGAGATTACCCGGCGCTGACATGGGACGCCTTTTCCTTTTTTACCGCTTAATGATTCGTCCGCTGTTGAAGGAACCTGTGCGGGCGGGTCTGACGATTTTTGCGGTGACGCTCGGCGTCGCTGTCGTGCTGGCGATTGACCTCGCTGGAAATGCAGCGACCGGATCGTTCCGTGCGTCGATGGAGACGCTGGCTGGCGATAACGATCTGGAGATCGTCGCGTCGGGGGGTGTGCCCGAATCCGTTGTGGGATTGCTTGAGACGCTTCCTTATTCCATTCGAATTTCCCCACGTATCGAGGATTCGGCGGTCGTTGCCGACACTAACCGAACGCTTCCGCTCATCGGTCTAGACCTGGTTGCGGAAGCAAACTCGGATCGCAGTGAGAGAATTTTCGTAACAAGCGCGCGTGAAACGGCCGAGACCATCGAAAACGCGATGCAGTCTTTGCAAAAGGAGGACAGCATTTGGGTGGGCGCAAGTTTAGGCAAGAAGCCCGGCGCCCAGATTCGACTGCTCATCAACGATCAAATGCGCGAATTCACGGTCCGCGGTGTTTATCCTGATTCGAACGGAAGCGAGTCTGCCATCGTCATGGATCTCGCTGCGGCGCAACGCGCGCTGAACCGCTTCGGCCGCGTCGACCGCATCCTTTTAAAGATTCCTGAAACGCCGGCTTTCGAGGAATGGGAGCAACGCCTCCGCGCTGTGCTGCCCGCTGGAGTGGAAGTTCGCACGCAAGGAACAGGCACAAACGAAAATCGCCGCATGCTGGCTGCGTTCCGTTGGAACCTGCAACTGCTCAGCTACATTGCGCTGATTGTCGGCGCTTTCCTGATTTACAACACGATTTCCGTTTCGGTGGTGCGCCGCCGGCCGGAAACCGGAATCGTGCGCGCCCTGGGCGCCAGCCGCGGCGCGGTGCTCACAGCGTTCCTCGGCGAAGCTGCCTTCTTCGGAGTTGCGGGCGCTTTGCTCGGGCTTCCCCTGGGCCGCGTGATGGCATCTGGAGCTGTGAAGCTCATGGCCGCCACGGTCGAATCACTCTATGTCAGCAGCCGTCCCGGCACGATTGAGTTGAGGGCGTGGTCCGTCGTGCTTGCCCTTGTTATTGGTGCAGGAGTCGCGGTCGTTTCCGCATATTCACCGGCTCGGGAAGCTTCGCTCGTCTCGCCGGTGGAAGCCATGGCGCGTGGCCGGCGCGAATACATGACGCGGGTGCACAAATCGCGCGACCTGTGGCTCGCGCTGGTCCTGGGAATTTTGGCCGCTGCCGCATCGCGGGTTCCCGCGATGGAGGGTAAGCCTATGTTCGGATACCTGGCCGCGATCTTACTCGTCGTCGCGTCTGCCCTCGCCATTCCAGCCTTCACCGACGCGATCCTTTCGCGGTCCTCCCGCTGGCTGGGAAAAATCCTGGGCGTCGAAGCGCTAGTCGCATCGCAAAGCCTCTCGGCATCTCTTCGCCGAACTTCGGTTCTTGTCGGCGCGCTGTCCACCGCGATCGCGATGATGGTATCCGTCGGCATCATGGTTGGCAGTTTTCGTGAAACGGTTCTGATCTGGATGAACGACCGGCTGCCCGCCGACCTCTATCTGCGCCCGGCTGGCGCTCCAGCGCCGGATCGCCATCCAACCGTGTCGCTGGAATTGGCAGACAAAATCAGCAAGCTGCCGGGCGTCGCGGGAATCGACCGGCTGCGCGCATATGAAATCAGCCTCGACGGCATGCCCGCGACGCTCGCCTCGGTGGATCTGAGCGCATTCCGCAGGGATCATCACTCCAACTTTTTCTCCGGCAGACCCGCGGCAGAGGTGCTTGCGGAAATTCGCGACAGTAACGCCGTGCTGGTCAGCGAGCCGTTCACGTACAAGCATCACGTGCGCGCGGGCGATACAATCACCTTCTCGCTCGGCGCCGTGCGGCCCTCTTTTCGCATTGCCGATGTCTACTACGATTACGGCAGCGAGCGCGGCACCATTCTGATGGATCGGCAAACGATGCTGCGTTATCTACCTGATCCCGCTCCGTCCAACCTTGCCATCTACCTCGCCCCGGATACTTCTTTTGAGGCGGGGCGAGATGAAATCATGCAGGCGTCCAGCGGATATCGCGTCCTGCTCGCTTCGAATCGGGACTTGCGCGCCGAAGCCATTCGTATTTTCGACCGCACCTTCGCCATTACGTACGCACTCGAAGCCGTCGCCGTCATTGTTGCAGTCATGGGTGTCGCAGGCGCGTTGCTCGCGCTGGTCATCGACCGGCGGCGCGAAATTGGTTTGCTGCGGTTTCTCGGCGCAGCTGCCGGGCAAGTACGCAAACAAATCCTTATGGAAGCTGCTCTACTGGGCCTGCTCGCGAATTTCGCGGGTCTCGCTCTGGGATTCGCGCTTTCACTTGTCCTCATCTACGTCATCAACAAGCAGTCGTTTGGGTGGACGATTCGGTTCCACTGGCCGGTCGCGATTCTGTTGGGAGCGATCAGCGTTGTTTACGCTGCGACGGTGCTGTCCGGTCTTTATCCTGCGCAAGTTGCGGTGGGGCTCAATCCGCTTGAGGCGGTCCATGAAGAGTAGGCTCGCCGCTCTCGCTGCGGCGCTTCTTTTTCTCCAGTCGTTGGCCGCACAGTACCGCACGGCGATCCCCGGTTATCGATTTGAATTCCCGAGAGACTATTTCGATCATCCGGATTTTCAGACGGAGTGGTGGTACTACACGGGGAATTTAAAATCTTCGAGCGGCCATCGTTACGGATTCGAGCTGACATTTTTTCGGCAAGCCCTCAGCCGCGATCCGGCTCAGGCCGAAACTTGGGACGTGAAAGATTTGTACCTCACCCATCTCGCGCTGAGCGATCTGGATGGCCAGCACTTCTACCACACGGAGAGGATCAACCGCGCCGGCCCTGGAATCGCAGGGGTAAGCGCGTCGAGTGGCCGCGTCTGGAATGGCAATTGGCAGATTCAGTGGCAGGGCTCGGAACAAAAACTCGATGCTATAGAACGCCAGTTTCAGCTGAGCCTTACTCTTCATCCGCAAAAGCCGCCTGTCATTCACGGCGAAAATGGCGTCAGCCAAAAATCCGAGGGCCCAGGCCACGCATCCCACTACATTTCGCTGACGCGGCTTACGGCGAGCGGACAACTGGAATTGAACGACGAGAAGTTTGAGGTGTCCGGGCTCGCCTGGATGGACCACGAATTTTTTACTCACCAACTGGAACCCGACCAGGTCGGCTGGGACTGGCTGAGCCTGCAGCTTGAGGACAACACCGAACTGATGCTCTTTCGTCTTCGACGCAAGGATGGCTCGTTCGATCCCTATTCAGCGGGCACTTATGTGGATGCGCAAGGGAAGACCACCCACCTGCGCGCAACCGATTTTACGTTGCAGCCGTTGACGGAGAACTGGACAAGTCCCGAGACGCACGCGGCCTATCCGATCGCCTGGAAAATCGCCATACCGAGTCTTGAAATCGAATTGGAATCTCACACCGCGCTGGCCGCGCAAGAGCTTATCGGCAAGACAAAACTCGCGCCGTCTTATTGGGAGGGAGCCATCCAGTTGGCAGGCCGCCGCGGCAAAGCATCGCTGAACGGCGCGGGCTACCTGGAAATGACCGGCTACGATCGCCCAGTCAAACTCTCGCCTTAAGTTCTAATCAGCGGACAGAAGTTCGAGACGCTCAATTTGCGGCAGTTGGCTTCGGAGCAGGCGCCGTGCTGGCCCGCACGATTAACTCTGGCTCGACCACAATTTCCTTTGCGTAGGGCGCCTTCGCGGGCGCGGTGATGCGCTGCAAAAGAGTTTCCGCCGCGATCATGCCCATCTGGCGCAGCGGCTGCCGCACGGTAGTCAACGCGGGATTCTGGAACGCCGCGCTTTGAATATCGTCAAATCCGACGACGGACACATCTTCAGGCACGCGGCGCCCCGCTTCGCGTAGCGCCTGAACGGCGCCAATGGCAGAGATATCGTTAAACGAAAAGAGCGCCGTGAACGGCTCTCCGGAAGCGATTAGCTTTTGCGTGACCTGATATCCCAGCAACGGGGAGGAGGATTCGCCTTCCAGTTGCCCGGTGAGGCGCTCGTCCACGTGGATGCCGAATTTGCTGACTGCCTCGCGCACCGACTCCCAGCGAATTTCTGTGTCGGAGCTGAAGGCCTGGCCCTTAATGAACGCCATTTTCCGATGCCCCAGCTTCGCAAGATGCTCGACCGCCAGGCACGCCGCGCGCGCATGATTGAGCACGATATTGGTCACTCCCGGCACATCCCGGTGCCCGGAAACCGCCACGCTCGGGACATCCAGTTCTTCCGCAAGCGCGGTGTCCACCGCAATCAAGCCCTCCACCGCACGCTGTTGCAGCAGCAGAGGGTATTCCTCGATGAGTTCATTCCGGTGGCGGTGGCTCACCACAAAGTAAAAATAGCCTTCCTGTAGCAGATGGTCTTCGATCCCAGACATGACCAGGGCTGCATAACCTTCGCTGATTTCCGGAACGACTACCCCTATTGTAAAGCTCCGTTGCTGCCGCAGTGACCGAGCGAGATGATTGGGCCGGTAATTCAATTCCCGCGCGGCGGCGCGAATCAACTCCTGGGTGCGGTGGGGGATCGATTTCGCGGCGGGAGACCGGTTGATGACGAAAGAGACGGCGGCCTGCGAGAGGCCGAGGTGTGCGGCCAAATGCTTCAGGCTAACCCCGGTCCCGGAGGGCTTCCGGGCAGCGGAGCCGGCATTTGGTTTTGATCGGGGCATAGGGGTTCGGGCTGGTAGTCTCCCATAACCGCCCAAGAAAGAACAAGGTCCGGCGAGGGGGTCCGCTGCAAAATGACACTCCGGCCCTTGAGTATCTTAGTAAATCGGTTTACTATGCTACTTTCGTTGAGGGGCTTGGCGAATGAAACCTGCGCCCATGCAGGGAAATTTAGTTATTCCCTAAGAAATAAGGATTTTGTTGACGGCCCAAGGGTGGCAGAGAACTCCGCCATTTTTGTTCGCAGCTGCCCGGAATCGGGTAAGGTGTTGATACTTTCCGTGCCTGCAAGGACATCCGGTTCGAGGTCCGCCGGCACCATCGGAGTCGTTGAAAACGTGCTCACCGCGCTCACTCGCTTCGCAGTTGTCGTCTGCCTGCTGATGTCCTGCCAGTTTGTCACTGCGCAAGAAGCCGCCTCTGCCGCTGCATCCGGCACATTGAGAACCCACTCCACTCTCACCGACCCGGCCACCGAACAAAAAATCGAAGCCCTCCTTCGTAAAATGACCTTGGAAGAAAAGGTCGGCCAAACGGCCCAATACTCGGCCGGACAGCCTACCGGCCCGGGCTCGGGGTCCGTCGGATTCAACGACATGCTCGAGAACGGCGAGATTGGATCGTTGTACAACATAACGTCCGCGCATGAAATCAGCGCCTATCAACACATTGCCGTCGAAAAATCGCGGCTGCATATTCCCCTCATATTTGGCCTCGACGTAATTCACGGCTATCGAACGGAGTTTCCGATTCCTCTCGGTTTGGCGTCTACCTGGGATCCGGAACTCGTCCAGCGCGCTGCCCGCGTGGCCGCCCGCGAAGCCTCGTCGGTTGGAATCCGCTGGGCGTTTTCGCCGATGGTTGACATCGTGAGGGACGCGCGCTGGGGCCGCATGACAGAGAGCGCGGGAGAAGACCCGTTCCTCTCGGCGGCCATAGGGCAAGCTTTTGTACGGGGCTATCAGGGCGAACATCTCAATGCGCCGGACAGTATTGCGGCCTGCCTGAAGCATTACGTGGGTTATGGAGCCTCGGAAGCCGGGCGGGACTACAATTCCGTGGAAATTTCGGAGCACACCCTCCGCGAGTTCTATCTGGTCCCTTTCCACGCAGGTGTAGAAGCGGGCTCGGCCACGGTCATGACCGCTTTCAATTCGCTAAATGGAGTCCCTGCCTCGGCGAACGCGTTCACCATCCGCCAGATTTTGCGCAAGGAATGGGGATTCCGCGGCATCGTGGATAGTGACTGGACCTCCATCGCCGAGCTGATTCCCCATGGCATCGCCAACGATCCGGCATCCGCCGCGCGGCGCGCGTTCCTCGGCGGGGTGGAAATGGATATGGTTAGCAATTTCTACCATCTGCACCTCGCGGAGCTCGTGCGTTCCGGACAGGTCCCTGAGAAATTACTGGATGACGCGGTGCGTGACATTTTGCGGGTCAAATTTGCCTTGGGATTGTTCGAGCGTCCCTATGTCGACGAAAAACCCGGAGCAGTTACGATGCTTCAGCCAGAAAGCCTCGAGTTGGCGCGTGCCGCCGCGGAGCGTTCGTTCGTGCTGCTGAAGAATTCGCCGATAGCCGACGCCGCGCCATTGCTTCCGCTTTCCGCCGATTTGAAAAATATCGCGCTGATTGGACCGCTAGCGGATGATGCCGCCGTCATGCTTGGTTCCTGGGGCGCGCAGGGCCGCCCAGAAGATGCAATCACCTTGCGCTCTGCGCTTGTCCAGAAATTAGGCGCGGACCACGTTCGCTTTGCCAAAGGTACAGAATTCATCGGCGGCTCAGACGATCAATTGGCAGCCGCTGTCAGCGCCGCGAAAGAATCGGATGTCGCCATTCTGGCGCTCGGTGAAAACGCCCCCGAGATGACCGGCGAGGCCGCCTCTCGTGCGTATCTGGGATTGCCGGGCCGCCAGCAACAGCTCGTCGAAGCCATTGTCGCCACGGGAAAACCCGTCGTTCTTGTGTTGTTTAGCGGGCGGCCGCTTACGCTTCCCTGGGCGTTTGAACATGTCCCGAGTGTCCTCGCTGCGTGGTTCCCAGGCGTGCAAGCCGGCCCAGCTCTTGTGCGGACACTTTTCGGGGAAGTGAATCCAACCGGGAGGCTGCCAGTGTCCTGGCCACGAAGCGTCGGTCAGGAGCCGCTCTATTACAATGAGCTAAATACGGGACGCCCCGCAGGCAAAGTTGACCTCACGCGGCCTCCCTCGGATATCGTCACCAAGTATGTGTCGCGATATATTGACGAGCTGAATAGCCCGCAATTTCCGTTTGGCCACGGGCTTTCTTACACGAGCTTCCGTTACGGCTCAACGCAAGCCAGCGCCACCCAATTGAGCGCGGCAACTCTAAATAGCAGCCTTTCCGCCACGAAGGGCTCCCCGAGTAACGAATTGACCGTCAGCGCGGACATTACCAACACCGGCATACGCGCTGGCGAGGAAACGGTGCAGCTATACGTTCGCCTCGAAGGCACCAGCACCGCCCAGCCCGTTCGCGTACTGAAGGGCTTTCAACGCGTGAAGATTGCCACCGGTGAGACACAGCGCGTCACTTTCCATTTGGGAGCGGACGCCTTTGCTATTTGGGACGATCAGAACAAATATGTCGTCGAGCCTGCTCGCTTGACAATATGGATTAGTCCGGATTCCGCACACGGTTCTGAAACAATTCTCGAAATTACAAAATAGCGGCAGGTGGGCAAAATGGCCAGGAAACACTCGTTTGACCGAAGAGAGCTCATCCGGCTGGGTGGCCTCGGTCTTCTTTCTTCTTCTTCTCTCGCATCTCTATTCGCTCGCACTGCTAAAGCACAAAAGCCTTTCGTTGAGCCAACCGGGGCACCGTATCAAGGAACGGACGAAAAGCTGCTGGACGAAATCCAGCGCACCAGTTTCGATTTCTTCTGGTTCGAAGCGAGTCCGCAGACTGGCCAGGTGAAAGACCGCGCTCTCGCAAACGGCAACGATACCCGCGCCATGTCCAGCATTGCCGCCACCGGCTTTGGCCTGACTGCTCTGTGCATCGGCGACCGCCGCGGCTTCGGCAAGTCAGCCTATATTCTCGAGCGTGTCCGCAACACGCTCCGCTTCCTCGCAAACGATCTCCACCACGAACACGGTTTCTACTACCACTTCATCCACATGGAAACGGGCGCGCGCTGGGAAACAACCGAGCTCTCCTCGATCGACACTGCTCTTCTTCTCTGCGGCGTGCTCACCGCGCGCCAATATTTTGCCGATCAGGAAATCAAGGACCTCGCCACAAAAATCTACGAACGCGTGGATTGGCCCTGGATGCTCAATGGCGGCTCCACGCTTTCCATGGGCTGGCATCCGGAGTCAGGATTTCTCGACGCGCGTTGGGAACATTATTGCGAGCTGATGATGATCTATCTGCTGGGAATCGGCTCTCCCACGCATCCGCTTTCGCCCGAAACCTGGAAGGCCTGGACCCGCCCGGTCATTAAGTATCAGGGACTCGAATATATTTCTGGCGACGATCCCATTTTCACGCACCAGTATTCCCAGGCGTGGTTTGACTTTCGCAAAAAACGCGACGCTTACACCAATTATTTTGAGAATTCGATCAAGGCCACCAAAGCGCACAAGCTTTTCTGCCTCTCGCTGCACGATCGTTTTCCGGACTACACCGAAAACCTGTGGGGCATCAGCGCGTCCGACTACGCGCAAGGCTACACCGCGTGGGGCGGCCCGCCGCCGCAAGGCCCCATCGATGGCAGCATCGTTCCATGCGCCACCGGCGGCTCACTTCCTTTCCTCTACGAGGATTGCATGCGCGTCCTCCGCAATATCCGCGGCCGCTACCGAGAAAAGGCCTGGGCCAGATACGGCTTTCTCGACGCGTTCAATCCCCTGACAGGCTGGTACGACCAGGATGTCCTCGGCATCGACCTTGGCATTACCACGGTGATGGTAGAAAATCACCGCACGGGCCTGGTGTGGGACGTCTTCATGAAAAACCCCGAAGCGCAAACTGCCATGCAAAGGGTCGGATTCCACCTCGATTTGAACGTTCCGCCGCTGAAAACATGATATCGCGCTAAGTCCAATGTCTGAGCGAACCCCACGGCGGCGCTTTCTAACCCAACTCAGCAAGTCTGCAGTTTTAGGGCCCGCAATCGCTTCCACTCTGTTTCAGAACGCCTGCGGCGGCGGTTCCTCCACCATCACGCAGCCCCCGCCAGGCGATGGCTATTCAGGATCCGACACTCAACTCCTGGATGATTTACAACAAGCCGCGTTTCTCTATTACTGGGAACAATCCGACCCAAGCTCCGGCCAGGTCAAGGATCGCGCCCTCGCCGCAGGCAACGACACCAGCACGCTTTCCAGCATCGCCGCAACGGGTTTTGGCCTCACCGCACTCTGCATCGGCGACCAGCGCGCCTACCAACCCCACCCCGCGATTGTCACAAAGGTTCAGAGCACCCTGACCTTCCTGGCCAACACCATGCAGCCCATGGGTATGAACGGCTTCTTCTATCACTTCGTGGACATGACCACCGGCGCCAGAGCACCGAACTCTGAAGTCTCTTCCATTGATACCGCCATTCTTCTTTGCGGCGTGCTCACCTGCGGCCAATATTTCTCCGATCCCACAATTCAATCTCTCGCCGCCCAAATCTACAGCAACGTAAATTTCAACTGGATGCTGAACGGCAGCACGCTTCTCTCGATGGGCTGGACACCGGAAAACGGTTTCCTCGCGGGAACCTGGGATCACTACAGCGAGCTGATGATGTTGTATTTGCTGGCGATGGCCGCCCCCAACACATCCTTCGCGATTCCCGCATCAAGCTGGTCGGCCTGGTCGCGCCCGATGATCACCTATCAGGGCCTTTCCTACATCTCCGGATCAGACCCGCTCTTCGTCCACCAGTACTCCCACGCCTGGTTTGATTTCCAGAATAAGAAAGACGCCTACGCAAACTATTTTCAGAATTCCATCACCGCTACAGAAGCCCATCGCCTCTTCTGCATTTCGCTCGCCGGACAATTCTCCGACTACAGCGCAAACCTCTGGGGCATCACTTCATCTGATTCAGTGAACGGCTACGTCGCCTGGGGGGGCCCGACAGCGCAAGGCGGGACGATTGGCCCGGTGGACGGCAGCGTCGTCCCATGCGCCACGGCGGGCTCGCTGCCCTTCGATTACACGGACACGATCCAAGTCCTCCGCTGGATTCGCGGCTATTATCCGCAAGCCTGGCAGCGTTACGGCTACGTGGACGCCTTTAATCCGCTCACTGGCTGGTATGACGTAGATGTTCTGGGTATCGACCTTGGCATCTCGATGCTAATGGCAGAAAACTATCGCACCGGTTTTGTCTGGAATACCTTCATGACGAATCCTCAGGCGATAACGGCAATGCAATTGGCAGGATTTCAAGCAACGTAGCGCGAGGTCAACAAGCTAGGCGCAGCCGCGAGAACTCACTTGATCCCAGCGCCTTCCACAATTGTTATGTAACGATCCACCGGCAGCTCCGTGAAAATCTCAACGCGCCCGCTAGGCTGCGGCCACCGAATCTCCAATCGATCTATCTTCCTCTGATTCCCAATCCCCAGCACCTCCCGCGGATCATGCGCCGAAAGATAACTCCCCCCGCCCGTTTTCAGCCGGCTGCGCTTCAGGTCCCCCGCTTGCCAGGTAATCCGAGCGCCAATCGCATCCGGATTTGCCCGCTTTCCAATCAGCCGCACTCCAAGCCAATGATTTCCCTGCGCGGCATTATTTTTCAGCAGCACCGGCGCCCCGTTATTCACGCTTACCAGCGCATCAATCGCCCCGTCATTATCAAAATCTCCGATAGCCAAACCGCGCGCCGCGAAATTCTCCGCGAAAACAGGCCCGGCAGTCGCGCTCACATTCTGAAACGCCTTTCCGCTATTGTGAAACAGCAGCAACGGCTCGCGATATGCCACGTTGTTCGTGTGCTCCTCAACTCTGTCGTCGGGATGCCCGTTGGCGATGAACAAATCCACGTTTCCATCGTTGTCATAATCGAAAAACTTCACTCCCCATCCGCTCATCAAGCGCGTCGTCCCGCCGATCCCCATGGTTCCCGCGACATCGTCAAAAGTCTCGTCATGATGGTTGTGGTAGAGCGAATACATTTCCTGGTCCACATTGGTTACAAACAAGTCCTGCGATCCATCCTGGTCGTAGTCCGCAGAATCCACCCCCATCCCCGAGCGCGCCCGCCCATCCTGGCTGTACGCAACACCCGCCTCCAGCCCAATCTCCTGAAATTTCCCGTGCCCGCGATTCGCAAACAAAAAATTGGCCACGGTATCATTCGCCACCAGCAAATCCATCCACCCATCGTTATTAACGTCCGTCGCCACCACTCCCCACGCCTTCCCAAGCGCTTTGCCAATCCCCGATTCCATGCTCACGTCCGCAAACGTCCCGTCGCCATTGTTATGAAACAACCAGCTGCGCGCCGGCGGATACACCCGCGGAATGCAGTAATACCGCTCCCCCGTCTTTTCATTCCCGCAAAATTTATTCTTGGATTTATCGAACTCCACAAACCGGCACACAAACAAATCCAGCCGCCCATCATTATCGTAATCAAACCACACCGCGCTCGAAGCCCATCCGGGCGCCGCCACCCGCGCGCGCTCCGTAACATCGCTAAACGTTCCGTCGCGATTGTTGTGATAAAGAATGCTCCGCCCATACTGCGTGACGTACAAATCCGGCCAGCCGTCCCCATCGTAATCGCCGACAGCCACGCCCATCCCATAACCGCCGCCTGCAACTCCAGCCTTCTCCGTTACGTCGGTAAACGTCCCATCCCGATTGTTGTGGTACAGCGCATTGCGCAGCGCCGGCTGCGGGTCAAAGAAATCGCACTTCCCGCTGTTCACCAGGTAAATGTCCATCCACCCGTCGTTGTCGTAATCCAGAAACGCGCAACCCGCCCCGGTCGTCTCAGGCAAATAATATTCCGCCGATCGCCCATTCTCATGCTTCCAGCTAATCCCGCTCGCGGAAGAAGGCACGCGCTCGAAAAGCCCGCCGCCTGCATTTTGCGAATCTTCCGAGAAAGCAATTCCACTGCACACCGCGGGCGCTGCGCTAAGGAGTCGCAACAATTCGCGCCGCGACAATCCGCTCATGAAGATTTTCTCCGGGCTGTCATTCAGAAACGCCTCCCAAACCTAGTCCGGATAACTCGGCTTCGCCCGCACAATGCGAATCCGATGATCGACAAACGGCGCATGCATGCTCGGCAACTGCACGCGCGGCATGTGGCACGTGACGCAATCTTTCTTCGCCACCGGACAAGCCTTCCCAGGATGCTCGCGCGAGGTTTTCACCGCCGCCGTCGTAACGTGGCACGCCAGGCACTTCGCGTCATAGCTTCCGTCATCGTGGCTGAGCTGCTTGTGCGGGTCGTGGCACGCAACGCAGGCGAGCCGCGCATCCCCGTCGCCCCAGCATTTGCTGTTCTCCAGACGATAAGGTTGAAACCGTACGTTGGCCACGCCGCGGACGCCCATCTCATAAACGTCGTTCAAGGTCCGATGGCAAGCCCCGCAAAAGTCCACCTGCACCACCGCCCCAAGCTGCCCCGGATTGAAAATCGCCAGCCGCCCCTCCGCGTTCTTTTCCTCGTCCATCAGCTCAGCATGTTTCGCACCGGGCCCGTGGCACGCCTCGCAGTCCACTCCCGGTGTAAGCCGCGCAGTATCAAATCCCGCCGTCGTCGTGGCAGCGGTCGTATGGCAACCAAAACACCGTTGCACCGTCTCGCGATCCAGGACCCGCCCCAACGCGTCAGCAAGATTCCTCGGCGTGTCGCTCGCATGGCCCGTCGTCAGATCGAGCCCCTGCAAGCTCGTATAAAAACTCATCCGGCTCTCATAAAACTGTCCGCCACGCTCGTACACATACGTCTGCCCCTTATTTCCCAAACCAAAAGCCCACGCCAGCGGTTCTGAAATAGACGCAGACCCATCGCTAACGGAATAAACGCCCCCCGGCCCTTCACGGGTGATCGCGTAACGGTAAGCACCCAGTTGCCGCGAAATCTTTTCGTGCTCGCGCAACACTTGCGAATCCGCACCAGTCGCCGCCGCCCGCGCCATCGGAGTCTTAAGTTGCGAAGCCGTCTTCTCCGCGTGGCACCGCGCGCACTCCGCAGTTCCCGCAAATTCGTGCAAAGAAGCCGACCGCTTCCTCGGCCACCATCCCGCACCTTCCAGCCGCTCGTCGGTAGCCATAGAGGCCTCGACCTTTTGCTGAGATTCCTGAGTCCTCGCCTCAAGCCCCGCACCGACATACTTCTGCGGCCGCGCAGTCACGACGCCCGCGGCCGCAACGCCAGCGCAGACCAACCCCGCAATCAGTTTGCAACGCATCATTCTTTCCGTCACTCAGGGTTTTTCGGCGGAGTCTTCGCGCCGGCTTGTCCCGGTGCCGCTCCAGAAGCACCTTCACCCTTGCTCACGTCGATGCTTTCCTTCTTGCTCTCCGCATTCAGCCGCTTAAAAACCGCCCGCGCCTGCGCCGCCTCCTGCTTCCGCCCCGCCCGCGCGTAAGCGTTCCCGAGCGCGAAGTAAACATCCGGAATCTTTGCATACGAGCGCTTGGCAATCTCCAGTTCCGAAATCGCCGAAGAAAAATCTCCCGTATCCAGATACAGCAGCCCCAGCAGGTAATGTCCAAACGGCTCTTTCGGATCGAGCTCCACCGCCTCTTTCGCGTACTTCAAACCCTCATTCGAATCCAGCCGGTAGCGCGCCGCCGCAATCTGCAGCCGCGCCGGAATATTTTGCGGCGAATTTGTCAGTTCCATCTGAAACGCCGCCACCGCTGCATCCACCTCTCCCAACGCGAGCAAAAATCGCCCCTGCGCGTAATGAACATTAGGGAAGTCCGGATAGTCGCCCACCAGGCTGGCGTATCCCTGTTTTGCCTCGTCAAACTTTTTCGCGGCAGCAAGCCCTTCCGCGAGGCCCGCGCGCCGCACCACGTCCCGTCCCGGCGTCCCCTCCGCCGGCAAATCTTTGGGCAGCCTCCGCAGCGCGGTCATCCCAAGCGCCAGCGTCAGCTCCTCGCTCTGGACTCCCGACTTGCTCAACTCGCTGAATACCTCGCCCGCGCTGTTGAACTTGCCTCTTCTCGCCAGCAAAACTCCTTCGTGGTACAGCATCACCTGCTGAAACTGCTCATCCGGATTCAGCCCGATCTGTTTTCCTTCTTCAATGTGCTGCAGCGCCGCGTCGTCGTCCCCAAGCTCAAACTCGCACAGCCCCAGCATCACGCGCGGGCTGCCCTTCCCCGGCTGCAACGCGATAACTTTCTGGAACGCAATCGCCGCCTCCTTGTACTCGCTGCGATCGTAGCGAATCGTCCCAAGCGACCACCACCCATCCGCCCACCCAGGCCGCAAGCCCAGCGCCTTGCGATAAAGTGCAATCGACTCATCCAGGTGATCCTGCTGGCTGGCTTGTTCAGCCTGCTCCGCCAGTGTTTTGAAATCCGCAAGTGCGGGCTGCCGCGTCTGCGCCGCCGGCGCAAACGGCGTCACGGCGAGCCACAACGCGGCGAGCACGATTAGCGAAAGCCCTCTACTGGCAAGGCGGCGGAAAACACCGTGGCGATTGCGTGGCGGAAAAATGGCGTGGCCCCTTCAAATTATGGTGACTAAACGACGGAGCCGTCAACCTCCGGTTCTGCTTACCGGAAGCTGACGGCTTCGTGACGTGTAAAACTCCGGCCGCCTCGACGGGCCGTTTGGGGGTTAGAAGTTAAACCGTGCTTGCATCTCGATCGTGCGCGAGCCGAGTGCGCTCTGCGCCTCGCCGAAATGCGGGTTAAAGATTTCCGTCTGAGGGTTCGTCAAGTTCAACTTGTTGAATAGGTTGTAGAAGTTGGCGCGGAACTCGATTTTAGCGTTCTCGCCAAGCACTCGCATCCTCGGTAAGCCGAAGGACTTGCTGAGTGTCGCGTCTATGTCGAAGTATCCGGGACCTCGGAAGGAGTTACGCCCGATTCCCGGCGCCGGCGGAATTGGCCCCAACGCTTCCTGGCCCGCCGGGCACTGCGCTACTGGCGGATTCGGGAAGAGGCAGGTAAACAGCGTTCCAGGCGTAACACCCGGTTGCTGGAAGAAAGCCGCGCCGCCATTGGCCTCCACTGCGCTGCTTCGGTAATTGGGGTGGAACCCTCCCAGATAGGCTGTCGGCAGGATAGAACCGAGGCCAGCCGCACTGGACGAGCCGCCAGCGAAGGGTCCAAGGCTGAACAAAGGATCAACGCCGCCGTTGGCGGGATAATCGCTGTCCAAGTTGTACGAAGGCGTCCAGGGAAAGCCCGTGTGTGCATTGAGAATTCCGCTGAGAGTCCAGCCCCCAGCGACCTTCTCCATCCAGTTTTGGCTGCCGTGGAATAGGTTCGGAGACCACACGCCATAGACCTTGAAGGAATTCCTCACATCATAGTCCGCTGGCGCAAAATTGCCCGCCCCCAGATTGAATTGGTAGACCCCGCCTGCATATTCGTTCGAGCCTGTGTCAATGGTGCTGGCATACCGGTATTGTGCGTCGACTTGGAAGGACTGGCTGAACCGGTGATTCAGTTCCAACAGCAGCGCGTTGTACCTCGCCGAGCCATCGTTGGCAAAGTAGTCCAAGCCCGTGACCACCGGGTTGAAGGCAAAACCCTCCGCACCGAGCACGTCATACAGGTTGTATTGCCGGGTCAGGTGGCGGGTGGTGCTGCCCTGATAGCCCACCGACGCGACCCACTGGTGGCCAAGGTCGTATTCGGCTCCCAGCGTGTAGTGATACGTGTAGGTCGTATCCCAGGTAGATGGATAACCGGTCAGCGAGATGGGAGAAAAGTTCGCGCCAGGGATCGGCAAGTTTGTCGCCGGATCGAACGTTTCGATGGTCTGCGGATTGGCTCCATAGCCAACGAAGGAGTGCACATCCGCTGGGAAGGTATTCGCATAAGCAATCGGGCAGGTAGGTGTTCCTCCGTCGAGGCAGTTTATATTCTGAGGATTGGTCAGCGTAGGAGTGGAAGAAAGGAACGGCGGGTTGTTCCGGCCGTTCAAAGAAGTAGCTTCGTCCTCGCCGTTATAGGCGATACCAATCCCGCCCCGGATGACTAGCCTGCTTTTGAAATCATGGCCCCAAATGCCTCCGCCAGGGCTCCAGGCAAATCCAAGCTGCGGACCAAAGTTGCCCTTTTGCGCGTTGTAAAGATTTCCACCGACACGCACATGCACTCCTGAGAGTACGTCGGCTCCCTGGCCGAGTTCGACCGAAGCCAGGTGGCCGTTCTTGTCGGAGATGGGCCCGAAATACTCCCAGCGCAGTCCGAGCGTCACGGTTAGGTTGGACCTCACCTTGTAATTGTCTTGAAAGAAAAATCCGTAAAGGTTTGAGCGCGTGTCCTTCCGGAAATCGGTGGGTACGCCGGTCGTCGGATTGAATGTCGCCAACTCTGTTACCGGAGCGTCGTTCAGGAAGTCCCAGAGGCTATTAAAATTGTATTGGGGGCGCGCGTTCCACGGAGCGTCATCCACAAAGAGCAGGCGCGTAACTTCTCCGCCTATTTTCATCGTGTGCGCGCCGTGGACCTTGGTCAGCACATCCTTCAGACCATACGTCCACTGATCAAAGGTGCCGGGTGTGCCAATGCCGAATCCGGCTGTGGGCAGGTTGGTGCCGAGCCTGTTGATCACAATCGGCGGCAAGCCCCAAGGGCTGTCAGGGTTGAGCTCCAGGTCTTTCCAGCGCCAGCCTGCGGCATTCAGGCGTACTTCGTTGACCAAAGTCGGCGAAAAGGTGTGATCCCAGAGCGCCGTTTCGGCTTCGTTGATCACGGAGTGGTTGAAAAGGTCCATCTCACGTATGCTATCTCCATTGAAATCATTAATGGAAGTGCTGGACACAGGTACGTAGTAAATACTGAAGGCGATCAGGTCTCTGCTCGTGGCGTTAAAATCGAGTCGCCCGTTGTACTGAACTTGCGTGTTCTGGCTGGGACTATCGATGCCGCTTATAAATGCGACGTCTGCCACAGCGGGGTTCAGATTGCCTGGCCCGCCAGAGCCATTGCCGCCCGTGCCGGGATTGGTGGGACTTGTAAACCCGGCATCCGGTGTCCCAAGAGCTGCCGTCAGAGGACTACCGAGATTCAAGCCTTGTCCCGGCACGGTTATGCAGTTGACGTCCTCTGTGAGACCAACAGCTAAGCAACTTAGCGGGGCGCCTGGCGCTGCCGCGGCCACAACCGTACCAGTCGAGGGAGCCACACCCGGGAAAGACAGGTACTTGGCCGCATTGCTGCCAGACGGCGCGAGCGCACGGAAGGCCGCAGTCTCATACCAGCCTCCTTGCGTGATCCCTGCCTGGTTGTTCCGAAGTGTCTCGTAAGAAAAAAAGGCAAACAGCTTGTTGTGAAGAATCGGGCCCCCGACGGTCCCTCCAAAATCATTGAACCGCCCGTCATCCTTCACGTTGCCGCAGGGCGCCGTGCAACCCGCCAAGTCGCTGTTATATCCGTTGTATTTTGTGAAGGCGTCCAGACCTGGACGATGCGCCTTAAAGAAGAGGCTGCCGTGATATTGGTTGGTGCCGTTCTGCGAGATGATCTGTACCTGGGCTCCGAGATAACGGCCGTACTCGGCGTCGTAGTTGTCGGTAACAATTTTGACTTCCTTGATCGAATCCTCGCCGGGTGTGACAACCGCCGCGCCTCCCCACGAGACGCTCGTCATTCCTACACCGTCGATGGTGTAGTTGTTTTCACCGTTGCGCGCGCCGCCGGCCACAATCTGCCCGCCGTTTTCGGTCTTGAAAATACCGTCCGTGCCGCCGGTCCCGCCGATGGTCGTCGCCGGCAGATTCGACGTTCCGCCGCCAGCCGATTGCGCACCGTCACCAAACGCTCCGGGCGCGAGTTGCAGCAACTGAAAGGGGTCGCGGCCAAAGGATGGCAGTTTCTGGATTTCATCGGAGGTTACCGTCCCCTGGAGGTTCGAGGTCTCCGTGTCAATGAGAGGAGTCGAATCGCCGTTGACCGTGACACTATCCGTGATTTGCCCGATTTCCAGCGCGATATTGACGGCGTTCGCCTGTTCTGCAATCACGCCGACATTTTCGAGGACCTTTTTCTTGAAGCCCGCTTTTTCGATCGTGATCGTGTAGGGGCTCGGGGGAAGACCGTTGAAGTTATAAATTCCGCTATCGTTCGTAGTTGCTTTCTGAGTTTGGCCAGTTTCCAGATTTTTCAGTGTGACTGTAGCTCCCGTAACCGCCGCTCCTTGTGGATCAGTCACGACTCCCTGGATCGACGCCCGGTACTGCGCCTGCGCCGCGCAAACAAGTACGGTCAAGCACGCGAACATCCCCACCGCACGCAGGGACAACTTAAAGAAATTCATGGTATTTCCTCCCCCTCTTTGTTCCGACAGGCGGTGCACCCCGAGCTAAATCGGTTAACTAACAGTTTTCGGGAGTATAATCATCCCCTTTTTGAATGTCAACGATTCTTAATCTCGATGCTTGTTTTTGGAAACGTATGTTTCACTACCTCATTCCCGGCCCTTCCCGCCCCCCAGGCCGGTCCATACTTTTATCGGCTGGGCGAACTGCAAGGGCTATTCAATTAGCCGGGAGCGACAAATGAATACGCGAAGACCTTGCAGCCCAAAACACAGCTCGCTTTCGGCGCCACTACCTAAATTTGTGTTCGCTCTATTGGCTCTCCTTGCCGTGGAAGCCCTCGCTCTGCTCCTTCCGCTTTCCCTTCCGGCGGACACGAACTATTACCAGCACGTCTTTTTCGACAACAGCCTCAACACAGACTCCTATTTCTACAGCTCCGGACACGTCTCGCCGCCCAGTTCGCTCAAACTGGAAAACGGCAGGCTCCCCGTGGAAGCCAGCATCTTCTTTACTCCTCCAAATGCCCTGCACGTCGAATGGCTCTCCAGTCCGAACGGCGGCTGGGAAACAACCATCCGCGTTGTGGACTTCAGGAATCGCCAGCCAACGTTTCTCGGCGACACGCTGCTCTTGTGGCTCTATTCACCGCAAGCGATTTCCGCCGCGGATCTGCCCATGCTCAGACTTTCCGACGACCTCGAAGACTTTTCCGCGCCGCTCCCGCTCGGAAAATTCGCCGCCGGCATTCCCGCGAATAAGTGGGTCCAGGTAAAGATTCCGCTGAATCAATTTGTCACTGCCTCCATTCATCCGCTCGATGCGCACAGGCTGAAAAGCATCACCTTGAACCAAAGTTCTTCCGATGCGAAGCCGCATACTCTCCTCCTCGACGAAATCAAAATCGACTTCGCTTCGGATCTCGATTCGTCACCGAAACCGGCAGCCCTCCTCGCGCCCCAAAACGTGAACGCAAAAGGATTTGAACGCCACATCGACATCTCCTGGGACCGCGTCTCGAGCAAGAGTCTCGAACGCTACGTCATCTACCGTTCCTTCGACGGCAAGAATTTCAAGCCCATCGGCATTCAAGAACCCGGAATCACACGTTACGCGGACTTTCTTGGCAAGCCCGGCCAAAAAGCGTTTTACAAGGTTGCCGCATCAAGCCGCTCGTATCTCGAGTCCCCGTTGTCCGCGGAAGCGAGCGCGGCCACGCGCGAACTGACCGACGACGAATTGCTCGCCATGGTGCAGGAAGCCTGCTTCCGCTATTACTGGGACGGCGCGCATCCCGACGCCGGAATGGCGCTGGAAAACATTCCCGGCGACGACCGCATCGTCGCCACCGGCGCAAGCGGCTTTGGCATCATGGCGCTCGTCACCGGCGTTGACCGCGGCTTCATCACGCGCCAGCAGGGATTGCAGCGACTCACAAAAATTGTGACCTTCCTCGAAAAAGCTCCGCGCTACCACGGTGTGTGGTCCCACTTCATGAATGGAAGCACCGCGCAGACCATTCCGCTTTTCGGCATGTACGACGACGGCGGCGACCTGGTCGAAACCGCGTTTCTCATGGAAGGACTGCTGGCCGCGCGCCAGTATTTCCACGGCTCGACCGGCGCGGAACAAAAACTTTACGCGCGCATCACCCCTCTCTGGGAAGCCGTCGAATGGGATTGGTACCGCCGCGAACCGGACATGGATGCTCTCTTCTGGCACTGGTCCGCGAACTGGGCCGCGCACATCAACCACCGCCTCACTGGCTGGAACGAAGTGATGATCGTCTACCTGCTCGCCATCGCTTCGCCAACTCATCCTGTCCCCGCCGATCTTTATTATTCCGGCTGGGCCGGGCAATCGGATGCCGCCGTGAAATACCGCAGCGGCTGGGGCGGAACCACCGACGGCGATCACTACGCGAACGGCCAAACCTA
Organism: Candidatus Acidiferrum sp.; assembly: GCA_035313865.1. Taxonomy (GTDB): domain Bacteria; phylum Acidobacteriota; class Terriglobia; order Acidiferrales; family UBA7541; genus Acidiferrum. Next base: position 141,128 of record DATFZY010000072.1, on the reverse strand, counting down.
CTTCGGCATCAAGCTCGATGTTGGCGTTGGCAGCGGCGGCCCGCTTTTCTTCACCCATTACTCCTTCCTGGGATTCGATCCTCACGCGCTGACCGATCGCTATACAAATTATTTCGAGAACAACCGCAATATCGCCCGCATCAACCTTGCGTATGCCACGGAAAACCCCAAGCATCACAAAGGGTACGGGCCGAACGCGTGGGGTTTGACCGCTAGCGACGGACCAAAGGGCTACGTGCCCCAGGCTCCCGACCTTAGAGATGATGTGGGCGACATCACTCCTACCGGAGCGCTGGCATCTTTTCCTTATACGCCCGAGGCCTCGATGGCGGCACTGAAGCATTATTACCGCGACCTTGGCGACCGCGTTTGGGGTGTTTACGGCCCTCGCGACGCTTTCAACCCCGATGCCGATTGGTATTCGCCCATTTACATGGGTCTGAATCAGGCGCCCATCACCGTGATGATCGAGAACTACCGCAGCGGGCTAATCTGGAAGCTGTTCATGTCGAACCCGGAAATTAAACCCATGCTCGATCGCATCGGGGCGGCGCGCGAAGGGCATCCGTAGACTGCGGCGAGCTTGCAGCAAGAAATCAGGTGCTTTACGTGGATTGCTCCGCACACTTCCTTGCCCTTCGGCCGGAGTCCTTGCTACCGGCACTGCCGCGCTGGTTTCCCTACGGCGGTTCGGGCAACATTACTCCCTCTGCAGAGTTTGCTTCTTTGTCTTTACACCCGCGCCGCGCCTTTTCGTTTTTCCCGGCTCCAGCCGACCCCGTCGCTCGCTAACCCGCACGAAACACTCCACTTACAAATTGTACTTGACAATAAACAAATGTATGCTATACTGGTGGTGTTATTAAGCTGCGGAGGAGAAAGGAGTCACCGCGTTGCCTCCGCGACTGGTCTATCCTGCCACCCCGCCTTCATTCATAAACTCCACCGTCTTCAATGCTCGAAAAACACCTAAACTCTTTAGAATGAACACTTCTAAAACTGTATCAAAACAAAGGACTTTATCTCCCTTTAGAATGAACACTTATGAGAAACCGGGGGGGAGGGATCCCCAATTCGCGGGTGCGGACCGGGTGCATCCCTGACAAAACAGACCGGGCACGTCCACCGCGGAGGCACGGTTCGCCGGCCGGCGGCTCGCTTGGTTTTTGTTGCTGGCCCGTTCCAGCAACCGCCGCTCCGATGAATCCGAGCGAAGTGCTTGTCAAAGATTCTCTGCGCGTCTTCGACATGGCGCCTCCGTTCGGCATTCTATCCGCCCTTCGGCTGTAATTCGTCATCATTTCATTTCGCCAGAGGTTCCTGCTTTTTCACGCGCGGCGTTCTTTCGGCTGGCTTCACACCGCACAATTCCGATAGGATGACCCGTTCTTTTGAGAGGCCGCACATGAAAACGATAATCGCCCACACTTCTTCCGCAATGGTCGCGCGGAGAATTCTCGTCGGAGCGATAGTAGTCGCCATTGCTTGCGCTCCGCTCGCTTTCTCTCAAAGTTCTGGCGTCACGCCGCCGGACGATCAAGCCGTGCGCCAGCGAGCTGACGCGCTGCTTCAGCAGATGACGCTGGCGGAAAAAATCGGGCAGCTCAGCCAGCTCTTCGAGTTCGAGCCGCAGAAAACGATTGATGAAGCAGTCTCCAAAGGGCAGCTGGGATCGGTGCTCTTTGTCACCGATCCAGCCGAAACCAATCGCCTCCAGCATCTAGCCGTGGACCAGACCCGCATGCACATTCCGCTCATCTTTGGGTTCGACGTAATCCACGGATTCCGCACTATTTTTCCTGTGCCGATTGCCATGGCGGCATCGTGGGATCCTTCCGCAGCGGCCAAAGCGCAAACCATTGCGGCGAAAGAAGCCCGCTCCGTCGGCATCCACTGGGCATTCGCACCCATGCTGGATATCGCGCGTGATCCGCGCTGGGGCCGCATTGTCGAAGGCGCGGGAGAAGACCCTTATCTCGGCTCGGCGATGGCTGCGGCCCAGGTGCGCGGATTTCAGGGCGAGTACATCGGCGCACCCGATCACGTTCTGGCGTGCATGAAACATTTCGCGGGCTACGGCGCCGCGATCGGCGGGCGCGACTACGACGAGGCGTACATTCCCGATACTTTGTTCTACAACGTCTACCTCGCACCGTTTCACGCGGCGGTGAAAGCGGGCATCGGCTCCGCGATGAGCGCCTATCTGGATTTGAACGATGTGCCGGCGACCGGAAATCGCTGGCTTCTCCGCGACGTGCTCCGCGATCAATGGAAATTTACTGGATTTGTCGTTAGCGACGCAAACTCCGTGAAGAGTCTTCAGAATCACGGCTATGCAAAGGACACCTATCAGGCGGGGCTTTATGCGTTCAAGGCCGGCGTCAATATGGAGATGGCCCTCGGTTTTACGGCGTATTCAAAAAGCCTTGCTGCCGCTGTCGAACGCGGTGATATCACCGCGCAGGAGATTGAAGAAGCAGCACGGCCCATTCTTGAAACGAAAATCCGGTTGGGCCTATTCGAGCATCCTTACGTGGACGAAGCCCGCTCGAAGCAAATTCTCGCGACACCGGAACATCGCGTCGCGGCCCGACTCGTCGCCGAACGCACCGCCGTACTTCTTCGCAATGAACACAAACTCCTTCCGCTCAGCAAGACCCGCTACAAAAAGATCGCGGTCATCGGCCCGCTTGGCGATTCTCCAATGGATACCATTGGCCCCTGGACGTTCAAGCAGGACCTTCCGGAGACCGTGACGGTGCTCGCCGGGTTGAAAAACAAGCTGGGTTCGCAGGCCGAAATCTCTTATGCGCCTGGCGTACAGATCGGCCGAACGTTCAAGTCTTTCTTCGACGATTTCTTTCACCTGAAGCCGCTGCCTGTGTGGACCGAGCAACAAGCCAAGGAGGAATTCTCCAAGGCCACGGGCCTGGCAAGCTCATCCGATCTGACCGTTCTGGTTCTCGGTGAAGCGCAAAACATGAGCGGCGAGGCGGCCTCGCGCGAATCGCTCGATCTCCCCGGACGCGAAGAGCAACTGCTCGAAGCCGTGGCTGCGACCGGCAAGCCCGTCGTGCTCGTGCTTCTGAACGGGCGTCCTCTCAACATCAAGTGGGCCGCGCAGCACGTTCCCGCGATTCTGGATGCCTGGTATCCGGGCACGCAAGGTGGCAACGCAATCGCAAATCTTCTTTTTGGCGACGCCGTGCCCGGGGGCAAGCTGCCCCTTACGTGGCCGCGCGACATCGGCCAGATTTCGACCTACTACGCGCACAACACGACGCAAGCTCCGGAAGCCCAGGGCAATCGCTATTGGGACGAAGAGAGCACGCCGCTCTATCCGTTCGGTTACGGCTTGAGCTACTCCACGTTCCAATTTTCCAATTTGAAGTTGAGCGAGACGGAGATCAAGCCTGGAGACAGCATGGACGTGACCATCGACGTCGAAAACACCGGCACTTCCACCGCTGATGAAGTCGCACAGCTCTACATTCATCAGCAATACGGCAGCACGTCGCGCCCGGTGCGCGAGCTGAAAGGATTCGAGCGCGTGACGCTGGCCGCGCACGAAAAAAAGACCGTTCATTTTTCACTTGGGAAAGACGAATTGAGTTATTGGAGCACGGCGAAGAAAGATTGGGTCGAAGAGTCCGCCAAGTTTGACGTTTGGGTTGGCGGAAATTCCGACGCGACGCTGCACGCTGACTTCGCCGTGACGCAATAGGAGCTGCGAATCGGGAAGGGTCGACCTCAGAAGGTTGACCCTACGCGATTTTCGCCGTTTCAGTTTGCCGGCACGTGGCGCACTTGCGTCGCTTGCGAACCGGGGGCAGGCTCCGGCACGGGCTTCGGCATCTCTTCCGGCTTGAAGCGTGGCACCATATCCTCCGCCATGGCCAGTGCGTAGATCGCCGACGCAATCTCGACGGCGCCTTCTCTCACGTCTTCTTCGTAAATTCGCTCGTACGTGTCGAGGTTCGTGTGATGCGTAAACGAACCGTAGTCGAAGGGATCCTGCGCGAGTCCAATGCCGGGCAGTCCGGCGTTGTTGAAGGAAGTGCTGTCGGTACCGCCGGTGCGGCGGCTGTCGCTGGCAGTGACTCCCGTGAAACCCCAGTCGGCGAACGGCATCATGGCTTCGCGAATCAGATCGGCGGAGCTTGGCGGTCCAAAGACGCCCGCGCCGCGCGGCTTTCCGGTGCCGGAATCGATGTTGAAGTACGCATCGAGTTTCGCGAATTCCGGTTTTGGACTTTCAAAGCTGCCGAAGTGCTGCTGCACGTAAGCCAGCGAGCCGAGTAGTCCTTCTTCCTCGCCGCTCCACAGCGCTACGCGAATAGTTCTCCGCGGCTTGATGTGCAGCGCCGTGAGAATGCGCACTGCTTCGAGCATCATCGAGGAGCCGATGCCGTTGTCGGTGGCGCCGGTGGCATCGTGCCAGGAATCGTAGTGGCCGCCGAGCATCACGATCTCATCTTTTTTGTCGGTCCCGGGAATTTCACCGATTGCGTTGAAAGAGGTTGTTCCTTCGGGATACTCCTTGTTCTGGATGTTGACGCGAAGGGACAATGCGGATCCGTCATTCAGTATTCGCGAAATACGTCCATAATCCTCGTTGCGCATCACGAGCGTCGGGACCGCTCGTGTCCAATCGTAGGTGCCATTTTGCTGTGCGATGATGATTCCGTGCGCGCGGCCGGCATCGTTGATGCGCACCAGCGCGCCGTTATCCACCAGGAACTGGTCCACCTGGCGGGAAACTTCCTGGCGCGTCAACTGCCCTTCCGGCAGCTTGGGCTGTTCGGGAAAGCGGAACGGACGCGGATTCTTGGCATCAAAGCGCGACTTCCATTCGTCTTCGGGACGGCGCATGGGCGCGGGATTCATGTCTTCCGCGACCTCCACATGCTTCCCGACCAACACGATCGATCCGTGGACCCAGTCCTTCACGGAATTCAAATACGCATCGAGCTCCGCTTGCGTCGGCTGTTTCGCTTCCGCGGGCTTTGCTGCCGGCGGCATCGGAGGGGAAGCCCACTTCGGTTCCGGTGGAGGCGGCGCGCCTCCAAAGAAGTTAAATCCTGCGCCGGTCGGCGGCGCGAGTCCCGGCGGCTGGATCATCACTACCTTTGCTGCGACGACTCCGCTCGTGCTCGGTGTCCACGCCAGCGGCTGGACCATGAGTTGGCCATGAAACGGAGCGACGGCTTCCACGAGGAGTTCCATGTTCTCCCAGCCGGGTACCGGAGTGGCCGCGCTCGGCGGCTGAAAGGTCCATGGCTCGAGATGTGCGTTCGCGAGACCCCACGAGGTCATCGTCTTGACCGCCCAATCGTCGGCGGCCTTCAGGTTCGGAGTGCCGGTCACGCGCGGGCCGTAGACGTCGGCGATTTCATGAATGATCCACATGATCCTGGAATTGTTTGTCTCTTCGGCGCGGATTTGCGCGTACATTTCGGAGAGTCCCGGGGACTGCGCGGGAGACGGCATCGCCGCCACCAAGATAAGAAACAGAAAACAGACAGACAGTCTCTTCACAAACCCTCCACCACAGCTTTGAATAACGATCTTCGGAAGCTCGCGTCGGCGTTCCGAAACGCACGTCAATATACGCTGGAGCGCTCCGGCAGGCAATGCACCGGTAATAATTGTCCGATCGGCGCGGGTGCTATTTTGCAGATTTGAGTTCGATGCTGACGAGGTTGCGCACCCAGCGGGCGGGGCGCTTGTCTTCGGTCACCACAAGCTTAAATGCCCCGGATTTTGCATCGAGGGGCTGGCCGTTCAGCGTGTCCGCAACGATTATTTCCCCGGAATGAAAAGTCGTATCCACTTCGGCGAGAGCAATCACAGCGACGTATCCGTCCGAACCAGTCGCGACGATGTAGCCGCCGAGCGCCGCTCCGCGCAAATCGTGTCCCAGCGGCGCTCCCAGTTTCGCAAGCAAATCGGAGACTCGTGCGCCCGAGTACGTTTCGTCCGCGTTCGCATGCTCGTTATGCACAGTGATCGTCACGTGCGGGAGCGCCTTGAAATCGGCCGGCTTCAGCACCAGGTCTTCGTGCTTCGTGTATGCCGAAACGCGCAGTTGGTCCGAGGGCGCGGCTGCGGCGGGCGAAGCCGCAGGTTGCTGCGCGTGCGCCGTTACCATAAAGCAGAGCGTCGCAAAAAGTGCGATTCGAGCCAAAACGAATTTGTGCTTAATCGAAATCACGACGAGAGCATACCTCGTAACGCGTAACAAGTCAGCATGGACATCCGGTTCCGATTCAAGTCTCGGCCGGGAAGCGCCCGCCATCCGGCGTTCTGGAAGTTCTTTTCCTTCCGTTAGTGAGTCCCCTCCAGGTCGAGCCGGTACATTTTATATGTCTCGCCAGTGCCGTACCAATCGGGAAACTCGGCTAGAAAGACCGCGCCGAACTTGGCGTTCAACGCTTGGCTGGCGCCGGGACGGGCATGGCCATACACGGTTTTAAAACCTTTGCTCACCACCAGCCCAAGCCAGTGCGACTTAAGAATGTCTCCGAATCCGCGTCGCTGAAACGCCGGAAGGATGGTATTGGAGTAGCAGTAGATGGCATCCCGCTTTTCCTGGGCGCTGAGATCGCCCAGTCCTTCAATCGGTTCGTCGTACTCCGAAATCGGAATGCCATAAGCCTCGCCTGCGAGCGCGCCATCCACCAGCATCCAGACAAAAATCCCGCCCGACATGCTGCGAAGCGTTTCTTTGTCGGAAAGCGCAAACTGGAGCCCCTTGGGATAAATGGAATCAAACTCCATGGTTTGTTCGAGCGGGACGTCGTAGGCAAACTTGATTATGGGCATCTCTCCGCCTGCAAACTTTCGCGCAGCAAATCCGCCTTAGTATACGGAAGGCTGGCCCTTTTCGTGTGCTTGAGCACGGCCCTTCCACTGGCCACCTCGGCCGAGCCAGTAGCGCAATGCGGAAAGCCACGTCGCGTATGAATAGAACGCGGCGATGAGCGGCAGCAGCGGCGCCCAGAACGGCGACAGCCGATAAAAGCGGACTGTCGGGCGGAAAGAGACGGACATCAGGAACCACGCAATGAGGCCGAGGATTTTCGCCGAGGAATCCTGCGCGAAAAGCAGCATCACGGGCGCAATGTAAGTCAAAAACATTCCCACGAGCATGCCGACTAGCAGGAGCGGCGAATAACGCAGTTGCGTAAAAGCCGTTCTGGCGACGAGATCGCGAATTTCGCCGAAGGTGCGGTACGCTCGCAAGCTCATGCTTTTTCTCGTGAGCCTCATCCAGACGCGGCCGCCGCTTCGCTTGACCGCCTTTGCCAGCGCGCAATCATCAATCACTTGGCCGCGGATGGCTGCAAATCCGCCGATGCGCTCCAGCGCCTCGCGTTTCAACAGCACGCATCCGCCGGCAGCCCCCGCGGTATCCAGTTCGTCGTCGGCAATCCACTGCGGCGGATAGAGCATCAGGAAAAAATAAAGGAACGCGGGAATCAGCGCGCGTTCCGGCAGAGTTCTGACGCGGAGCAGCACCATCAGCGACGCGAGGTCGAGATTCTCCCGTTGCGTCCGCGATACGAGCCGCCGCAGCGTGTCCGGCGCATGCGTTACGTCCGCGTCCGTGAACCAAAAAAATGCCGGCGCTTCCGCCATTGCACTCGAGACTTGCGTGCTCGCAACGCCCTCGTTGAGCGCCCACAATTTTCCCGTCCATCCCTCCGGCAACTCAGAAGCATTGATGATACGCACCTGCGCTTCGGCGCCATTCTCGTTCGAAACCTGCTTCGCGATACTCGCTGTTGCGTCCTCGCTGTGATCATCCACAATCACAATGGAAAATTTCCCCGGGTAGTCCTGCAGGACCAGGCTTGTGACCACCTGGCCAATCGTTTCCGCCTCATTGCGCGCGGGAACGACCGCGATCACGCTGGGCCATTCGTCTAGAGCTGGGATTGAGTCGTGGTCGGCGTCCAGTTTTCTCACGCGCCAAAACCAGCCTCTGCCGAAAAACAGATGCAGCCAGATCCCGAGCGTAATAATTCCAAGGATTCCCGCCGCATAGACATGGAAAATTGTCGTCATTTCGGAGGAAAGCAGTGTATCAGCGGGTTGGCTCGCGTTGCGCGAGGCTAGGCGAAATCTTCAGGCCGGATGGGCAGGCGGCGGATTGGCTTGCCGGTCGCCGCGAAAATCGCATTGCACACCGCGGGTGCAATCGGAGGTGTGCCAGGCTCGCCGCAACCGCCAGGAGCTTCATTGCTCGGCACGATGTAGACCTCGACCGGCGGCATTTCGTTCATGCGCACCATGTCGTAATCGCTGAAATTGCTTTGCACCACGCGGCCCTTATCGATGGTGATCAAACCCTTCAGAGCAGCGGTCAGCCCGTAACAGATCGCGCCTTCCATCTGCGCCTTGACCGTGTCCGGATTCACCACGCGGCCGCAGTCCACCGCGCAGACCACGCGATGCACGCGCACTTCTCCCGAAGTGCGATTGACGCTGACTTCCGCAACTTCCGCGACATAACTCGAGAACGATTCCACCATGGCGATTCCGCGCGTGCGCCCCGCGGGCAGCGGTTGGCCCCAACCGGCTTTTGCCGCCGCAAGTTCCAGAACGCCGCGATGCCGAGGGGCGTCAGCAAGGAGCTTGCGGCGAAACTCGAAGGAATCTTTTCCCGCAGCCCTAGCCAGCTCCTCGACAAAGCATTCCGTGATAAAGCCGTTCTGCGAATTTCCGACGGAACGCCAGAAGCCGACCGGAATGCCAACTTCTGTCAAAACATAGTCCGAAAAGAAATTCGGAATGCCGTATTTGATGTCCGCAGCGCCTTCGAACGAAGTTGAGTCCAGCCCGTTTTTCACGGAGCCGGGGAAAAAGCGCGACATGATCGAAGGGCTGACGATGCGGCTCTTCCACGCGACGGGCCAACCGTCGGCTCCGAGGCCCGCGGTGAGCTTCGTATAAGCGGCCGGGCGGTAAAAATCGTGTTGCATGTCGTCTTCGCGCGACCACGTCACCTGCACCGGCGCGCCTTGAAGCTTCGACAGCGCCACCGCTTCGGCGATGAAATCCTGCTCCGCGCGCCGGCCGAATCCTCCGCCGAGGTAGGTGGTGTGCACGCGCACCAGCTCCGGCTTCAGCCCCGTGATTTTCGCTCCAGTCAGTTGCGCGAAGGTTTGAAATTGCGTCGGCGCATAAATATCGCAGCTGTCAGCGCGCACATCGGCGGCGCAGTTCATCGGCTCCATCGTGGCATGCGCGAGAAACGGCACTTCGTAAGCGGCTTCGACTTTTTTCGCGGCGCTGGCCAGAGCTGCGTCCGCGTCGCCGTCCTTGCGCGCAATTGCGCCTGGCGTTTCGGCGCGTTCTTTGTAGAGCTTGCTGATCGCGGCGCTGGAGTTCGCTGCGTTGGGTCCTTCATCCCAGGTGATTTGCAGCGCACGGCGGCCTTGCATCGCGGACCATGTGTTGTCCGCGATGACGGCAACGCCATTCGGAATCTGCACCACGTCCTTCACGCCGCTGACGGATTTGGCTTTCGCACCGTCAAAACTCTTCACGCTCCCGCCAAACACCGGGCACCGCGCCACGACGGCATGCAGCATGTTTGGCAGCCGCACATCAATGCCAAACTGCGCGGTCCCGTTAGTCTTCGACGGCGTGTCGAGACGCTTCGTCGCTTTGCCGATGAATTTGTAATCTTTCGGATCTTTCAGTGAAGGCTTATCCGGTACGGGAAGCTTCGCAGCCGCCTCCACCAAAACGCCGTAGCCAAGTGTCTTCTTTGTCGCAGAATGGATGACCGTGCCATTCTCCGCGTGACAACTGGAAGCCTCCACGCCCCACTCTTTCGCGGCGGCGGAAATCAACATTTCGCGGGCCGCCGCGCCGGCCTTTGTCAGTGGCTCCCAGGAAGCGCGAATACTGCAGCTGCCGCCGGTGCCTTGCAGGCCAAAAATGGGATTGAAATAAGGCGGCGCGGCAGGCGCGAACTCCGTCCTGATTTTCTTCCAATCGAGCTCAAGCTCTTCCGCGAGCAACATCGACAAAGAAGTCGTCACGCCCTGGCCCATCTCCGCCTTGTCGATGAGAATGGTGACGCTGTCGTCTGACGCGATGCGCACCCAGGCGTTGATCGCCGTGGGCGCCGCTGGAGGCGCGGCAGCGAGCGCTTCAGATTTCTTTGGCAGATAGAAACCAATCACCAGGCCAGCAGCGCCTGCGGTGCTCTTCTTCAGGAATTCACGGCGGGGCAGCAATTCGAGAGTCGGCATAAGCTCCTTATCAGGCTAAATCTTCATTGCGAATGGGCAAGCGACGAATCCTCACGTCCTGCTTCCATAAGCGCGTGGCATTGAAAATCGCGTTGCAGAGCGCGGGCGCAATGACCGGAACGGTCGGCTCGCCGATGCCCGTGGGCTGTTCTTCGCTCGCCACGAGATGAACTTCGACGGGCGGTGCTTCCTTCATGCGCATCATCTGATAGTCGTTGAAGTTGGATTGCACAACGCGGCCACGGTCCACGGTGATCGCGTCCTTCAGCGTCGCGGTCAGCGCATAAATCGCCGCGCTTTCGACTTGCGCGCGCACGCCGCTCGGATTGACCACGCGTCCGCAATCCACCGCACAAACCAAACGCTTTATTTTCAGGTCGCGCGGTCGCACGGAAACCTCCGCGACAGCCGCGGTGTAACTCTCGAAGCAGAAGAAGCAGGCGATGCCACGTCCTTCGCCGTCCGGCAAAGGCTTGCCCCATCCCGCTTTTTCTGCGGCAAGCTGCAGGACAGCTTTCAAGCGCGCCGTATCCAGAGGCGGCGAATCCGGACCTCCGCCGAACTGAGGAAGTTTGCGCGGCTCGCCCAGCAGTTTGAGCCGGAATTCGAGCGCGTCTACCCCCACCGCGGCGGCAAGTTCGTCGACAAAACTTTCCACGACAAAGCCGCTGCTGGAGTGCTCCACGGAACGCCACCACGCGCGCGGCGCGCTGGAATGTGCCAGCGTGTACTCGATGCGCAGGTTCGGCGATTTGTACGGAACCGTGGCCCCCGTGCCGAATTCGCCTTGTCCCTTGCTCTCTTCGCCTTTCGCGCCCCATTTGGCCGCGATGGACGTGGAAGTCTGGAAATGTTTCCAGGCGGCAAGGTTGCCGTCCTCTGTCACAACGCCCTGGCACTTGTGGTACGAAGCCGGGCGGTAGAAATCGTGATGCATGTCGTCTTCGCGGGTCCACACGACCATCACCGGCTTGTCCACTTTCTTGGCGACTTGCGCCGCTTCCATCACGAAATCCGCCTGATACCGCCGGCCGAAACCTCCGCCCATCAGCAGCGTGTGTACTTCCACTTTTTCCGGCCGCAATTTCGTGGCTTCGGCGATCACGCCTTGCGCCCATTGCGGCGCTTGCGTGGGCACCCACGCTTCCGCGCGGTCCGCTTGAATGTGCACCGTGCAGTTCATCGGCTCCATGCAAGCGTGCGCCGCGAAGGGCAACTCGTAAACCGCTTCCACTTTTATGTGCTGCGTAGCGAGAGCGGCATTGGCGTCGCCTTCATTGCGGATGACTTCCCCCGGCGCAGCGGCGGCGTTCGTCACGAATTGCTTGTGCAACTCCTCGCTCGATTCGTTCGCGGCAGCACCTTCATCCCATTTCACATCGAGCGCTTTGCGTCCCTGCATGGCGGCCCAGGAATTATCCGCAACAACGGCCACGCCGCCGGTGGTCGAGGCTCCTCTTCCGCTGATTTCAATCGCAAAGACATCCCGCACGCCGGGAACGGCTTTCGCTTTCGTGGCGTCGAACGAAACAACTTTTCCGTAGAACACCGGGCAACGCGCGATCACGGCATAGACCAGCCCAGCCGGACGCGCATCAATGCCAAATTTCGCGGTGCCGGTGGCTTTGGAGGCGCCTTCGAAACGATGCGTATCGTGCCCGACAATGGTGAAGTCGCGTGAGTTTTTGAGCGGAACATCCTTGAAGTTGGGAATCGGCAGCAGCGCGGCGTCCGCAACAATCTCGCCGTACTTGTACGACCGCTCGGGATGGCCATGCACGACGTACCCGTTCTGCGCTTTGCACGTGTCCGTCCCGACTTCCCACCGTTTCGCCGCCGCCGCAATCAGCATTTCGCGCGCAGCCGCCCCTGCCTGGCGCAATGGAAGCCACGAACCGGCCACACTGCCGCTCCCGCCCGTTCCGTGGTCGTAAATTTTGGGATTGGTGGGCGCCTGCTCGATGCTGACCTGCTTCCAGTCGAGACACAGCTCTTCCGCGAGAATCATGGGCAGCGCGGTCATGATGCCCTGGCCCATTTCGGACTTCGCGAGAATGAGCGTCACGCGATTGTCCGGAGTGATGCGTACCCAGGCATTCAGCGGATTGACTGGCGGTTTTTCCTGCTCCTGCGCGGGATCGGCGGCGCTCGCCGGAAGATGAAATCCCACCAGCAAAGCAACACCGCCTGCCGCGGTGGCTTTCAGGAAAGTTCGGCGGTTCTGAACTTGAGGCTCGGCGGAAAGATAAGTTGCCATGGCCCGACTCCTGGAGCGAATTTTGTGAAACTTCGGGAGGCTTATGCCGTGGTGGCGGGCTGGCCTGCCGCGCGATGAATGGCCTTGCGGATGCGCTGGTACGTGCCGCAGCGGCAGATGTTGCCGCTCATGGCATCGTCGATGTCGGCGTCGCTGGGCTTGGGTTTCTTTGAGAGCAGCGCTACCGCGGACATGATCTGCCCAGACTGGCAATAGCCGCATTGCGGAACGTCTTCCTCGATCCAGGCTTTCTGCACCGGATGGCTGCCGTCCGCGGAGATTCCTTCGATGGTCGTAATTTTCTTCCCTTGTACCGTGGAGATTTGCGTGATGCAAGAGCGCGTCGCTTCGCCGTTGATGTGCACGGTACAAGCGCCGCAAAAGGCGATGCCGCAGCCGAATTTTGTGCCGGTCATGTTCAGGACGTCGCGCAGCACCCACAGAAGTGGCATGTCCGGGCTGACGTCGACTGTCTGGGGTTTTCCATTCAGGGTGAAAGTAATGGCCATGAGGTCCTCCTCAGGTAGAAGGCTATCGTACAACAACCGGGGAATGTTTGAAAATATACGAAATATCGTTAAGAGGCAGTCAGTTCAGGCCATGCAGGACCGGTTCAGGCGCTGAGCGGGGCGGTTCGGGTTCGACGCCGCGCCAGCCAACCGGGCGTCCGCTGACGGCTTCCTTGACGGAGCGGAACAGCACCACGTACATCAACTGGCGGTAGTAAAAGCGCTGTAGGAGAACAGGGACGAGCAGCGTCCAGTCTTCTTTCTTCTCGAGGGCAAAGGCCAGGGCGCATGTGAGGACATCGATTAGCAAAAAGCCGAGGAAGAATATGACGGATTTTTCGACGTCGGCCGCCGTCCAAAGCTGCGGCAGTTTTGTAATGCGGAACTGCGCGAGCCCCCACAGCAGCAGCGAGCCGAAGAACATCAGGTCAATGACCGGAGAGATCAGCGGCAGCACGAGCTGAAATACAAAAATGTTCGGCAGCGCGATCCAGCCGAGTGTCCCGTACTTCGGGCGAAACAGTGTGTCGCTGTGCTTCCAAAAAGATTGCAGCGTGCCAAACGTCCAGCGAAATCGCTGGCGAATCAGGGCGCCGGCGGTCTCCGGAGCTTCGGTCCAGGCGATGGCTTCTTCGTCGTAGCTGATGCGCCAGCCCAATCGGCGAATACCGATCGTCAGGTCCGCGTCTTCGGCGACGGTGTCCGCCGTGATTCCGCCTGCCGCTTCGATGGCTTCCTTTCGCCACGCGCCGAGCGCGCCAGGCACGACCGTAATGCAATTGAGCAAGTCGAATGCGCGCTTCTCCATATTTTGGCTGGTGATGTATTCGAGCGCCTGCCAGCGCGTGAGCCAGCGCGACCGGTTGCCGACTTTGACGTTGCCGGCCACCGCGCCAACTTTCGGGTCGGAAAAATGGCGCAGCAGTTTGCTGATGGCGTCGGGTTCGATCTCCGTGTCCGCATCAATCGTAACGACAATCTCCGTCTTCACCTCGCCGAGCGCGCGGTGGAGCGAGGCAGCCTTCCCGCGATTGGCATGGTGAAGAATTTGAACGCGAGGGTCTGATCCAAAGGAAGCGTCAAGCAAAGGACCGGTGTTATCGGTCGAACCATCATTGACGACGATGACGCGAAGAGACTTCACATCCGAGGCGAGCACGGAAGCAACCGTCTGGACGACAACGTTTTCTTCGTTATGCGCGGGGATCAGAACCGTCACGGCAGGTTCTGGAACGGGCATCACGGCGTGATCAGGACGTAGTTTTTCGATCAAAGCGAGAATGCCGATGACCAGCGCGCGGCCGCTGACCAGGATGATGCCCACAATGAAAATGGTTGCGATGCCAAAGCGGAGCGCCTGAAATATGGTGAAAATCAATCCGTCGGCCCGCGCTTCGAATCGTTCCTGCGCGGAAAGCGGCAGCATCACGGCTGAACGCGTTTTGCCAAGCAAGTCGGCGACAGAAACAAACTGATAGCCGCGCGCGCGTAGCGCATCGATGACTTGCGGCAGGGCAGCCACGGTCTGGGCGCGTTCGCCCCCGCCGTCATGCATCAGGATGATGTTCCCTTTGTCCACCTGCCGCAAAACATTTTGAACGATCTCCGCAGCGGGCATCTGATTTTTTCCGTCGGGGCTGCTCCAATCGTCGGGGTCAATCCGCTGGCCAACAATCAGGTAGCCCATGTCCTGCACAAGCGGCAGTTGCGCGACTTCTTCTGCGTATTCCGGCTGATGGTCGATGCCGTAAGGAGGGCGGAAGAGGATGGTCTTTGCGCCGACAGTGCTTTCGATGAGCCGCTGCGTGAGATTCAACTGCCATTTGATTTCGGTGTGAGAGATTTGGTCAAACTGCGGATGCGTGAACGTGTGATTCCCGATTTCGTGCCCTTCGGCGTACTCGCGCTTGAGGATCTCGGGATGCTCGTTGGCCACTTCGCCAACCACAAAGAAAACGGCAGGCGCCTGCTTTTCCTTCAGCACGTCGAGAATCTTCGGAGTCCACCGTGGGTCGGGGCCATCATCAAACGACAGCACAAGCTTCTTTTCTTTCGTCCCGCCCAACTGGTCGATGTCGTAGGACAGCGGGTATTCTTCGTAAGTTTCGTCGGTAAATAAATCAGTGGAGGCTTCGTATACAAAACTCCGCCGCCCCGGTTTGGGAGTATCGGCGAAATGCCAGATGTCGCCGTTGCCTTCGAGCGTCAGATCAGGCCCCGGCGGAATGTCCTTTATTTTTTGACGAGCAGCATCGTCTGGCCGCGTAGCGTCCCAGATCGGCCAGATGGAAGAGTCAGAAGAACCCATTCGCCAAAGCGCCGTACCCTGCACGCCCAGCCGCTCGCTCGCGCGAAGCTGGTTGTAGGCGGTAACTGCGTCGAGCAACCAGACCCGGTGAACGTGATTCTGTTCGTCGGAATAGGAGTAGTGCGGATTTAGAGAGGCATCGTCAAATTCGACGTCGGTTTCCGATTCGTAGGCGTGCAACAGCGCCTCCTGCACGCTGAACTCCGCGCCGGACCACACACCTTTCTTCGCCGTTTCGCCCCAGTCGTAAGCATAATTCGCGATGCCCACAACAAGCTTCTGCGCCGGCACTACTTCCAGTAGCTGCCGCAGATTCTCCACGTACCAATCCTGCGCTGCGATCGGCCCCGGAGGCGAAGTCAGCCAGTGCTGGTCGTAATTCATCAAAATGATGGCGTCGCACTGCTTCCCGAAAAATTCGTAATCGTAATCATCGTCGCGCGCAGGAAGAGAAATCATGAGTTTCAAACCGGCCGCGTGAAGCGAAGTCGCCAGTTCCGCCGCAAACTCCCGGAAGTGCTCCTGGCTCGCATCAGGCACTTCCTCAAAATCCACGACGATGCCCGCCTGATGAGCCAGAACTGCATATTGCGTCACACTCTGTATCAGGCCGTGGCGCGCGGCCGGGTTTGCGAGCAGCGCGGCCATCTCATCAATGCGCCACACGGTCCCGTCGTAATTATCCAGCATCCCCATCATCGGCAATTCGACCGGCGGATTCAGGGAGTGCATCCACTGATGCAGCTCATCGCCTTTGAGCAGAGCAATCGCCTCGGCAGGCGTAGCCTTCACCGGACGCGTCTGGTTGTGCGTGTAGTCCACAATCGTAATCGCGCCGTCGGGCGTCACGCCATGCAACTGCTCGGGGATCAGCAAGTCGATATCTTTGTAATGCTTCTTCAGCGAAGCAAGGCTGTTCGCGTCCCAGCTCACATAAAAAGCCGCCCGCAGCGGGTCGTAGCTCGCGGGCACCGTACCGATATTCGCCACGCGCCGCTTCCGGCCTTCGCGAAGGGCCACCGTTTTTTTCTTCGCCGTTTTCAAAGCGTGAAAGGAAGACTTAATGTCGGGAAAAAGCCCTCCCGGAAGCTCAACGGTCACCACGATGGTCACAAAGAAATATGCCAGCAGCAGCGTCAGCAGCGCCCCGGTAATTTCCATAACCCGGCGCGTGCGCCTCCACCGGGCGCGCTCTGCGTCGTAAAATATGGGACCGCGTTCTTTCATGAATGCTTATGGCCTGGCGGCATGGCAGGGAACTGGCCGTGGGCTGGCCTGGACCGCCTGCGCGATTCCGTCCACTCTATTGTAAGATGCGTGGCGTTCATGAAGCGAATTTTCTCGCATAGCGTCGCGGCGCTGGCAGCAGGTCTGTGCCTGAGGTTGTTCTTCGTTCACAAGTTTCCGTTTGCTACCAATGACACGTTGCTCTACGAGCAGTTAGCGGCGAATTGGGTGCAGCATCACGTCTACGGGATAACCGTGGACGGGGCGCTGGCGCCGGTCGATCTGCGCGTGCCGGGTTTTCCTGCGTTTTTGGCCGTGATTTATGCGATTACGAGACGTGTGGGGCCCGAGGCTCGATCCTATGTGATGCTGGCGCAGGTGGCGGTGGACTTGCTGGCGTGTGTCGTAGCGGCGGGGCTGGCGGCTTTGTTGGGCTTGCTGAGGCCCGATCCGGGGAGTTGGCGGCGCGTTTTTATTGTCACGCTGTGGCTGGCCGCATTGTGTCCTTTTACCGCGAATTTCACGGCCGTTCCGATGACCGAGGTTTGTGCGGTTTTCTTCACGGCCGCAGCTATGTTCACCCTGGTCGGCTTGCTTTGGGGCTCGTGCGGGGGGAGGGCCTCGCTTTTCAGGAGCGTGTGGGCCGCGCGCCATGCCGATACGATATTTGCGCTCGCGAGCGGTTTTCTGATTGGGATGGGTACGCTTTTTCGTCCGGAGACGCCGCTTCTGCTTGTTTTGGCATGGATGGCGATCGCTTTTGTGTGGCTGAGAAAGCGGCGATTTCGTTTTTTCGTGCAACTCCTGGCGCTGTCGGCGATTGGCTGCGCTTTGCCGCTCGCGCCGTGGGCCCTGCGGAACGCCGTGACGCTTCATGAGGTGCAGTTTCTCGCGCCCAAAAATTTGAATTTATCGGGCGAATTCGTTCCTTACGGTTTTTTCGCCTGGGAAAGAACGTGGCTCTTTCGATTGAAGGATTGCTATCTCGTTCCGTGGAAGCTGGACGGGGAAGTCATCAACTTGGAAGACATTCCGGTGCGGGCTTTCGACAATCAGGAAGAAAAGGATCGGGTGGCGGCGCTGCTCGAGCAATACAACAATGACGTGACGATCAGCCCGGAAGAGGACGCGGCCTTCGGACAATTGGCGCGCGAGCGGACGGCGCGGCACCCGCTGCGCACTTATGTTTGGCTGCCTGTCGCGCGGGCTTTCACGATGTGGTTTACGCCGCGGATTGAGCTGCTGCCGTTTTCGGCTCAGGTGTTTCCGGTTCGGGAGGCCTGGCGAGAGGATCCCGTCGATTTTTCAGTTAGTGTCGGTTTTTTTCTTCTGAATGTTTTGTATGTTGCGCTCGCCCTATGGGGTTCGGCGCGATTGTGGAGGGAAAGCTCCGCGCTCGGCCCGGCGGTCGCGCTGCTTCTTGGTTACGTCCTGCTGCGCACGGCATTTCTTACCACCTTGGAAACGCCGGAACCGCGCTACGTGCTTGAATGTTTTCCCGCGGTCCTGGCGCTGGCGGGCCAGGTCTTCGCGCGGTCCTCCAAAGCGGGCGTGCGAGCAAGTCTCCCCGGCTATTTTTCTTCGACTGGTTCCGGGTGAATCGTCACGCGGTAAATCTGCGGAAAGTTTTCTTTCACGCGGTCTTCCAGCGCCGCCGTCACGTCATGCACCTGCGTAATCGGCAGCGCCCCCCGCATCGTGCAGTGGCACGACGCCAGAATGTGGTGCTCCACCTGCCGCACGCTCACATCGTGACAATTCACCAGCTCATCGAACTCCGAAGGCAGGTTGTTCAAAAATTCTTCAATCGCCTTCGACAGCTGTTTCATTTCGGCAGCCCCCGAATCGGGTGTTGCGATGTGGCGGCCCAGCGGCTCGATGTGGATATTCACCTGCGTTGACCCGTTGCGCAGCTTCTGAATTTCATCTTCCAGTTCCGAAGCCTGACGGTGCGCGTCCCGCAGATTCAAATTCTCGTCCACTTCCAGATGCAGCTCGATGAAAAGCTGGCCGGCGTGTTGCAGCGCCGTCACATCGTGAATGGCCAGCCCCATCCTCTGCGCGACCGCGCGAATGGCTTCAAACAAATGTTCTCCCTGGGGCGCGCGCGGCTCTGCGTGCACCATCACGTCCGAAGGAACAATCTCGCCGATTCTCTTTTCAATTGCGTCGCTTAGAGCATGCACCTGTTCGAGGCTCGCGGTGCGCGCCACGCTGACGGTGGCATCCACAAAATGCCTGTTGCCAGCCCGCCGCACGCGCACTCGGTCGACATCCAGCACGCCATCCATCTCCCCGACCGCTTTGGCAATTTCCTGCTGCAACCCTTTGGGAGCGACATCCAGCAGCGCATCCAATGTTCGCCGGCCAAGCTGTGAGCCAACCCAGATAATCACCGCCGCGACAGCAAGCCCCGCGAGCGCGTCCGCATAACCAAGCCACGACACATTCCACGTCTCGCCGGCCCAGACGAGTCCGATGCCCGCGATGACCACCACCGTGCTCCAAACATCCGTTGAAAAATGCAGCGCATCTGCCTCGAGTGCCTCGCTCGCATACTTGTTTGCCACACGTTTTAGCGCCCGCGCCCGCGTCACGTCAATGGCCAGCGCCACCAGCAGGACAACGATGGCCAGTACGCTCGGCTGAATATGCACGTGGTGGAAGAAAAGCCGGTCGAACGCTTCATAAATGATGAAGAGCGCCGTGAGCAAAAGAAGAGCGGTCTCAACGAATGCCGAGAAATTTTCAAACTTGCCGTGGCCGTAAGGATGCCGCTCGTCCGCGGGCTCATCCGAAACGCGTACCGAGAGAAAAGTAATAACCGCCGCGACGAGATCAAGCCCGGAATGCAGTGCCTCCGACAAAACGCCCAAACTGCTCGTGCGCACCACAAGAAATGTCTTCAGCGAAAGCAGCAGGAACGCGGACCCCACGCTCAGAAACGCCGCCTTGCGCTTCTCGTGCGCCTCTTCGTTGTGCCGGGCCGCCATAATCGTCCGACTAGACTACCTCAAGTTCGCCGCGAATCCGCAGTTCGCGAGGCGCGGGCGCTCTCCTTTGGAGTGCGGGAGCCTTGCTCCCGCTTTTGAAACCATGACCCGGCAATGGCTTCAGAACGAGTTAGTGGCCCCTCAAAAAAGGGAATTTTGTAGGAAACGCCTCGTACTTCTACACGTCATAAGGGATGATATATGCAGAAGTCGGAGGTATGGGCATGAACCCCAAAACCGATCTTCCCCAAGGGACCCTGGACCTGCTCATTCTCAAGATTGCCGCGCTCGGCCCGGTCCATGGTTACGCCATCGCTCAGCGCCTGGAGCAGGTGTCGAAGCACGTTGTCCAGGTTCCGCAAGGCTCGCTTTACCCCGCACTGCACCGCCTCGAAAATCGCGGCCTTCTTGCTTCGGACTGGAAGGAAAGCGAGACGGGACGCGAAGCCAAGTTCTACAGGCTCACGCGCAAGGGGCGCGCGGAACTGGAAAGCGAAGCCGCAAGCTGGGAGCGCTTGACCCAGGCCATTGGGCTCATTCTCGGCTTGTCCGATGGAGGTGCGGAATGAACTGGTGGCATCGTCTTTTGCGCCGCAAACAAATGGAAGAGCAGCTCGACAAAGAGCTCCAGTTTCATCTTGAGCGTCACGAAGCGGAGCTGATTTCCGCGGGGTTTAGTTCGGCAGAAGCACGCCGCCGTGCGCGTCTCACCCTCGGCGGACCAGAACAAGTGAAGGAACAATGCCGCGACGCCCGCGGCACGCGCTGGCTCGAAGATGCGTGGCAGGATCTCGGCTACGCTCTTAGAACTCTGCGGCAAAAGCCGGGATTCGCCGCCGTCGCTTTGCTAACGCTCGCCCTGGGAATCGGCGCGACAACGGTGATGTTCACGCTCGTGGACGGTGTCCTGCTGAAACCGTTACCTTTTCCCGAGCCGGACAAGCTCGTAACGGTTCAAGGAAAATCCGCCGAATGGAACTCCGAATTGTTCGGCGAACAGAACCTCGCTTACCCCGATTTCCGCGACTGCGTGCGCGAGACTCGTTCTCTTGATCTCGCCGCGGTTTTGTTCAACGGAGGCACGGTCAGCGAGCCAGGCGAACCCGAATACGTTGAGTTCCGCGAGGTTTCACCGGATCTGTTCTCCGTTCTGCACGTACCGCTTCTGCATGGTCGCCCGTTTACGCCAGAAGAAGACAAGCCCGGCGCCGCGCCCGTTACCATCCTGGGCTTCAGTTTCTGGCAGCGTCATCTGGCTGGTCGCGCCGACGCTCTGGGCTCGTCGCTTACGCTGGATACAAAAACTTATACCGTCGTTGGCATCGCGCCAGAAGGCTTCCGGCTATTCGGTCAGGAAGCAGATCTGTATACGCCCGTTGGCCAGGACTCCGCTCGCTTCCTCCGGAATCGGAGTGTACATCCGATTAATGTGGTCGCAAGGCTTCGGCCCGGCTCAAAGCTCAGTGAAGCTCAGGCCGAGTTCGCTGTGATCGGCCATCATCTTGCGCAAGAGTACAAAGACACGAACGCGGGACGCACGTTTGCAGTGCAACCGTTTCGTCCAGAGGTCGGGGATGTGCGGCCAATCCTCTGGCTGCTGCTCGGAGCAGTCGTCCTCGTGCTTTTGATTGCTTGCGCAAACGTGGCGAGCCTGTTGTTGGCGCGCGCCGTTTCGCGCGAACGTGAACTCGCGATGCGCGTGGCTCTCGGTGCGACGCGCGGCCGCCTCGTGCGGCAATGTCTGACGGAAAGCGCGGTGTTGGGATTGGCCGGAGGAACTCTGGGCGTAATGCTTGCGAGCGTGGGCATCCGTCCCTTCGTGACTTTATGGCCCGGTGCGTTACCACGCGCCGAAGAAGTCCAACTGGATTGGCACGTGCTCCTGTTGGCCGTCACCGTTTCGATCTTGAGCGGTGTGCTCTTTGGCCTGGCGCCGGCTCTTCGCGCCCCGTTCAAAGATCTGGAACAAACTCTTCGCGCTGGAATGTGCAGCATCGCCGGAGGTTCGCGCCGCCTGCACAGCGTGTTTGTTATTTCGGAAATCGCACTGGCGATTATTCTCCTGGTTTCCGCGGGCATGCTTGGGCGTACGCTCCTTCATCTGTCCTCGCTCGATCCGGGAGTAGACGTTCACAATGTATTGGTTACGCGCATGGCCCTTTCGCCCGCGACCCTTGCTGATCCTGCAAAAACGCGCGTAGCGTGGAAGGACGTCCTCGAGCGCAGCCGCCATGTCCCTGGCGTGCAATCCATCGCCACGGTCGACACTTTTCCAATGCGCCAGGGTGACAATGAGGAGGCCTACTCGACCACTGCGGAAGTAGTCCCTGCGGCCAAGTTGCCCTTCGCCTTGCTGACCTGCGTTTCGCCGGACTATTCCCGCGTAATGGGTATTCCGTTGCGTAGCGGACGCTTCTTCGAAGATCACGACGATCTCAACAGTACGCAGGTCGTCGTCATCGATGAAGTCCTCGCACAAAACGCCTTCGGAACACAAGACGTTGTTGGCAAGCGGCTCTGGATTCCTGACATGGGCTACACGTCGAACGCTTTCGAAATCGTCGGCGTCGTCGGCCACGTCCGTCACTGGGGTCTCGGCGGGGACGATCAAGCCAAAGTCCGCGCACAAATTTACTATCCCTTTGCCCAGCTTCCGGACAGTTTCGTGCGTCGCTGGTCCGAACTCATGTCCATTGCCGCTCGAACAAGCATTCCCCCCTTGGGTCTTGTAGCTCCTTTGCGCAGCGAATTGAAAGGCGCTTCCAACGATCAGGTTCTCTACGAAGTCCACACCATGGATCAGCTCGCGAACGACTCTCTGGCCCAGCAACGTTTTCTCCTGCTTCTCTTCGGAATTTTCGCAGGATTAGCGCTGGTTCTGGCGTGCATCGGCATTTATGGCGTCCTGGCCTATCTGACGAGCCAGCGCGTGCCGGAAATGGGAGTACGCATTGCGCTGGGCGCACGCGCAGGCGATGTCATCTGGCTCGTGCTGCGTCAGAGCCTTGGCATGATTCTCGTGGGCGTCGCGCTCGGCAGCGCGGCCGCCTTGGGCGCGTCGCAACTGCTGCGGAACCTGGTCCAAGGGATGCAGCCCACCTCAGCATCGGCCTTCGCAGTCATGATTCCTTTGCTGGTTTTCGCGGCGATGTTTGCCAGCTTCCTCCCGGCCCGCCGCGCGAGCCGCATTGACCCGGTCACCGCCTTGCGCCAGGACTAACGCAACGTGAGCCAGTAGACCGCGCGTTTCAAAGTAACCTGGGCACCGGCCCTCTTTGCGAAAGTTATAGAGGCCCTGTTGCGATTTCAGGATTTTGCGTGGAGAAGGAAGCGGAGCGCGAGCGAATTCATGCAATAGCGCAGGCCGGTAGGTTTCGGCCCGTCGTCAAAGACGTGGCCGAGATGCGCGTCGCAGAGAACGCAAGTCACTTCATCGCGGCGCATCCCAAAACTCAAGTCAATATTGGACGAAACATTTTCTTTGGCGATAGGCGCCCAGAAACTCGGCCAGCCGGTCCCGGAGTCGAACTTCGTATCGGAACTGAAGAGTGCGTTGCCGCAACAGACGCAGCGGTAAAGCCCGGGATCGTGATTGTTGTAATACGCGCCGCTGAAAGGCCGCTCCGTATCCGCTTTGCGCGCGACATCAAATTCATCCGAGCTCAAAAGTTTTCGCCACTCGTCATCGCTCTTCACAATCTTGGCAACGGATTCCAATCCGACGCGCGTTCCGTCATCCGAAAACTTTTCGATTTGCACGGGACCCGAATTTGCTTTGGGTTTGTCGCTGGCGAGCGCGGAGCGGCAGGCGCGCTGCACGCCAACGAGCAAGCCGTATGCGGCGACCGTGGCAGCGCTGAAAATAAAACCGCGGCGAGTGAAGTCGTTCATATTCGGAAAGCCAGGACGCTCCTATTTAGATGTACGTTATGATTAGGCTATCGGATTAAGGGTAGTACCCATAGTACTGATTTTATGCCATTTCGTATTAAACCGGACGGTTAAATATAGTACTCTCAGTACTATTGAAAACAAAGTACTTATATTCTGGCTTCGCTCCGTTTTGTTGAAAATAAATAACTTACAGCTCGTATGCCCCTTGAAGCTAATTGCCTGCCGTCATTTGCGGTGCCGGGAGCAACGGCAGGCGCTTGGGCTCGCCACGGGCGCCGCGGACTTCCAGATCGTCGAAGAGAAGCGACGGGGCTACGAGAGAGGCGGGCAAGCCGCTCTGAGCGGAACCAAAGGCGCCGAGTGCGGTGCCGGCAAAGCCGGAAACCTGGCTTTGCATGTAGTTGTAGACGAAATCGTCGTTGCCAATGCCGCCGAGGTTGCGCAGCATGCGTGTGTTCAAGCCAATGATGCGGGCTCCGCGGACCATCTCCTGGCGGCCGTCATCCGGATAGATTTTGTAGACTATGAGTGGCAAGCGGTCGCCCGTCCCGGCGCCGCCGCCGAAGCTTGCCAACAGTTCGGAGAAGTCATCCTGATGGAGCAGGCTGATGGAGGGATTGTCCATTTCGCGGACGACCAGGCAGTACGGCAATTTTTCCGAGCGGCATTCGTCGAGGAATTTTTTCTTCAAATCCGCGGGCGATTGCGTTTCCGTGGAATTGAAAAAGAGGTTGCTCATGGTGGGCTTGGCATCGTTCAGGAATGCCGAGCGGCCGTGCCCGTTGGATTGGTCGGAATCCGGACCGGGCCTGCGCGACATCAGCAATTCTTTCACATTGCCGCCGTCCACGATGGTTACCTTCTGTGCGCGAACGCCTTCATCATCCACCGAATAACTCCCGATTAACGGCGCGCCGTGAAACTCTTTCGCGTTTGGATCGTCGACCAGGGAAACAGTCCCCGGCAGAACCCGGGCGCCCATACGGCCGACCCAATCGCTCCTGCCGCCCAGTCCGGAAAGCAGTTGCTCCATCACCGGAGTGAAAGACACGGGGGGCCGGGCTCCGTTAATCGCGGGAGTCAGAACCTGGGCGAGCAGAGGAGCAGCAGCGCGCGCTTCAAAAAGCACCGGGCCGGTATAGTCCTGGGCCGGCTGTGCATCGCGCATGGCCATCAGTTCCGTGCCGGTTACGTTCAAGGCTTTGCGGACCGCGTCCACGCTGGGAAGATCGGCAGGTTTTGGCGCGTAGGCGGAATACATGTGGTTGAGCTGCATGCCGTCATCGGCCAGAGTATTCATTCCCGTTTCAATGGCTGCGTAGCTGCGGCTGGTGCGGATTTCCGTACCTTCGCTGGTGAGCAGATATTCCGTGGCATAGACCAGATAGTAGGTCACGCGCGCTTCGTAAATTTGCGGAAAGGCGCGGAGGGCGCCGGAAGTTTCGCGCGCTTCCTGTTCCCAGTTGCGATTGCTCCAATCCGGGGCGACCAGCGGATCAATAACTTGAATGGAATCTACTTTTTCGAAGTCATCAATGTCCGATTGGCGAGCAAGGCTGCTCAGGTAAGCCTGCTTCCTCGAATAGGTCTCGACCGCTTCCTTGAAAGCCTGGTCGGTGGCGATCCAGAGGTCCTGGCGCAGGGAGTCGTAGTCACGGTCGATGCCGACGGAGCCGGTGGGGCCGATGAATCCGCGGAAACCGTCGTCGCTGATGAAATTGGAGCTGTCCAGCTTGTAATCGCCGACGCGGGCGGCAACATCCATAAAGCGGTTGCGGGTGTGCGAGGTGGAGAGCAGCGCGCCAAATTCGGCCACGACCTCGCGGACATCGAGGTCCAGGAGACGGTATTCGACGTAGTAGGGACGCTGGGGTTGCGCCGAGCCGGGGATTTGGAGTTCGAGACGGGTCTTCGAACGAGCCATTTCGTCGCGCATGGCCTGGAGCGTGTGGTCGTTGTCCTTGGGCGCCGGAGATGTTTGCGCTCGGGTCACGATGGCACAGCTCAAGACAGCGGAGAGAAGCGTTAGTCCAGCGACTGCCTTTGCGCGCCTCACAGTTGACCTCCCGTCTTGACGGTGTCGTGCGCGGGCGGCGGCAGGATGGGCGGCCGGTCGGTGGAGCTTTCCTTCTTCTGCACTTCCAATTCGGAAGTCAGGATGGCGGGTGAGGCTGCAGAAACCGGGACGGAGCCGGATTCCGCGCCGCAGTAGCCGTTAAAAACTTCCGGCGTGTCACCGGTAGCCACGATTTTTGTCAGCGCTGCGAGCGGAGTTCCGACGATATCCACGCCGCGGACCAATTCATCGGGGCGGCCATCAGGAAACACTTTGTAGACAACTAGTGGAAGCACCTGGAAAGCCTGAGGCTGCCCGCGCCCAGTAAATGTAAAACCGCCGGCGATGTCGTCAATCAAAAGCCCGAACGGTTTTCCCTGCGCTTTGATGAGTTCGATCAACTTTGCGCGCAGTTGTGCGTTCGTAACGGTCTTGCTGCTTTCGACGATCAGGTTGCCTTGCCGGGAAACAGGCGTGGCCCCAAGCTGGCGGCGTCCGTGTCCATTGGAATTCGGGAAGCCGACTAGCGGAGAGCGCGACATCTCGAAGCCTTTTAAGACGCCGTGATCCACGAGGGTCACACGCTGTGCGGGAACGCCTTCGTCATCGAACTGGTAGTAGCCCAGCAGATCTTCCGAGCCGAGCTTTTTCATGGTGGTGTCGTCCACAATGCTCAGGAAGCTCGGCAGAATCGGTTCGCCGACTTTTTTCGCGAAGGTCTGGCCTTCGGCGGCATCTTTTTGGCGATGGCCTTCGGCGCGGTGGCCGAAGACTTCATGGAAGAAAACGGCAGCGGCGCGTCCGGTCAAAAGAGCCGGCCCAACCGAAGGCTCGTTAATCGGCGCAACGACGAGACCTTCGAGTTCCTTGCGCATGGTGGTTTGCGCGGCCAGCACGGCCTTATCGTCCGGAGCATCAGCCGGGTTAACCCAGTCAAAATTATAGTAACGGTCGATGTCCATGCCATCGGACGCCTTGCCTTGAATGAACAACTCGAGGCGGTAGCGGATCTGGCCGAATTGGAGCTGCGTTCCTTCGCTATTGACCTGGAAGACGTTCTGGGCTTGCGCGGTGAAAGTCACAATCGAATTGATGATGGCGGCGGACTCGCGGAATGTCTTGGTGTAGGCGCGGACTTTCTCTTCCCAGGGCTTGCGGTCGAGCGTGAAGGAGACTTGCTGGCCGATATAGGTATGCGGCTGCTCGTGCGAAAAATCGGGAGCGCGGTTCTCGACAGAATCGACCTTCACTTCCTTGCCCGTTTTGATTTTTATGTAGGCTTCGGCAGCGGCGCGGTATTGCTCATCGGTTTCGAGCCAAACAGCGCGGCGCAGAACATCGGGGTCGTCGTCAACGGGGACCGAAGTGCCGGGCCCCGCGCTGGTCTGCGTGCGTTCGCCGACCTTGTGGGTATCGTCCACGGCATAACTTCCCGTGCGAATGGAGACTTCCAGCCAGCGGTCGCGCCTCTCGTTGCTATTGAGAAGCGCGCCATTGGAGCCGGAGACGTCCGCGCGCTGCGTATCGGTAACGGTGTAGCCGATGTAATACGCGGCGGGATCCTGCGACTTGAAAGTTTTCAAGGAGCGGTCCAGTTCGGCCTGGAGCGCGGCAAGGAGCGGAGACTTCTTCGCTTGCGTGTCGGGAGGCCCGGCGTGCGCCGCCGTGGCCGCGACGGACGCCACCAACGCCAGAAAAGCGAAGTAACACAAGATGGAACTGCAGCTGCGACGGACGGAAAGTTTCAAGGATTGCCTCACTTACGTTTAGACGGAACCGCCAAACATCCAGTGTACGCTACCGCAGGTACCTGCACAAAATGCCTGATCCGGGGGCGCACTATGGACCATTGTTCGACGGCTGCTTGTGCCCGCGAGTTGCATGTGTCCTTAAGCAAAGAGCCCCGGCTGCGATGTGCAGCCAAGGCTCAAAGGTAGGAGAGGTCGCGCTCTGGTCCGAGTCTCTACCCGCAGCTGTTGGGATTGAGCACGCAAGGATTTACGGGAGTGGGAGGGTTCGATTTGTGAGTGGAGACGACCGCAAAGACCACGATGGGCACAACGGCCAGGACACCGATCAAAATACCCATTCCTTTGCCAATCCCTCCGGCGGTTTCAAGCCCAACGCCCGCCCGCGGCGCCACTTCCGTATCCTTGCTTAGCGAGACCAGAAGGTCGAGCGGGGCCTGTATCGGAGGTTCGGGAGCGGAATTGTCGCCGTGGCGAACGTTGGTCATCTGGCCTGCTTTTACAAGCACGCAAACGCCCGCGAGATTGCACACACGTACTGAGCCCTCATAGGCGACGACGTTCATCACGTCGTTTGCATAGCCAACGTAAAAATCCGTGCCAACGACGCCGGCCACGCCGGCTGCCGTTTTCACTTCAAATTTGCCGTCTGGCTTGGCAATCTTCTGCGCTTGCGTGCGCAGTTTGCCATAGGCCAGCTCGAGTGACGTTTGCTGCGCGCCTGAGTCGACTTTCTCCACTTTGACGGAAGAATCGGATCCCACGTTCAGGACCGAGCCGTCGTCCAGAGCGACACGCGCGCGGCCGCTGGCCTGGGTGTTCACGAGGTCCAGCCAGTCCACCTGCGTCTTCGCGGATGCGCTCATGGTTTTGGAGCCGCGGACGATACTGGCCGCGGGAAGCACACGTTCCACATGGCCGGCAGGCTGTCCGGCGGCCTGCGGGTCTGCGGAAAGGTTCGGCGGGACGGCAATTACCAGAGAGAGAAATGCTGCCAGCCCAAGCGCGAGAGGGGACTTTGTGTTCATCAGGAATCTCCTAAGGGAACTTCGGTACTTATAGTTGTTACTGGAGGGAGATTCAAGTGTCAATTGGAAAGGAGGGGAGACTTGCACAGTCCGGCATCCCTGTTTGAGCACATGAAGAGGGCGGCTCAGCTGGAGATGTGAAAGAGGGCCGCGGTCATGTCATCATGCTGTTCCTGCCCACACGCAAAGCTATCCACTGCGGCGAAGATACGGGCAAGGAGCTTAGCCCGAGAGCCGACACATGCCTCGCTGCAAAGCTCGTGCAAGCGCGCCAGGCCGAACTGTTCATCGTTACCGTCAAAAGCGTCCATCAGCCCATCGGTACAGAAAAGAACGGAGTCGCCGGGCCGCAAGCGAAGCGTCAAGGTTTCGTAGGTCGACTCCGCAAACAATCCTGGAGGAATTCCAGAAAGCTCGAGCAGGCGGCAGTTTTCGCCGGAAATGTGAAACGGACCCGGAAGGCCGGCGCTGGCGATTTTCATTTCATGGCTGCGCGGGTCGAAGACGGCGTACTGCATGGCGGCGTGGCGGCGAGGAAGACCGCGAATCATAAGGCGCCGGTTCAAGGTTTTGAGCACATCGCTTGGGGCGATTCCGGTCTTGTGGACGCCGCGTAAGGTGCCCACCGCCAAAGCGGCGTACATGGCAGCGGGAAGGCCTTTGCCGGAAACGTCTCCGAGGTAGAGACCAATGCAACCATCGGCCAATTCAAAGTAATCCAGCAAATCGCCGCCCACGGCAGCCACCGGCTGGAACTCGTGCGAGACGGTGACAGTCTTGATGCACAATGCGTTGGTGGGCAACATCGCGTTTTGAATGGTACGCGCCTCTTCAAGCTCCTCTTGCCTCAGTTTTTCGATGGCGTGCAATTCCAGCGGCAGCACAGTTGTTTTCATTCATCTATCCGGAGGGGAAGAGTGGTACCGAGGAGGGGAAATCGGCAGTCCGAGGGGATTGTAACAGAGAGCCCTGGGGGCGGGGTGCGAAAGGAAGCCGTTGTTTCCTGGCACACGCGCTCAAACGGGCGGCTTGCCGAGAGCCAGCTTGGGGGTGAAAATGAGATTATGCGTGCCTTGGTCGCGATTCTCGTTGCCTGCGCGGTTGCCTTTGTAGTGTACGAATTGGCTTTAGAGCGGATGCCGGTGACGGATCAAGGCACGGCGTCTACGCAGGCGATCAGCTTGACTGGAGTTCGCGGCGATCTGCTGCAGATTGCGCAGGCGGAGCGCGGTTACATCGCGCAGGCTGGCCATTGCGTGACGCTGGACGAGCTTATTTCCTCCCATTCGCTGTCCATGTCACGGCCGGAGCGGGATGGTTACACGTATACCGTGGAATGTTCCGGCGGCGATTTCAGCGTGACGGCGAGGCATGCTCCGGCACCAGCAGGATCGCCCATTCGCTACCCCCAACTCGCCATTGACCAGAGCATGGAAGTCCGCGAAGTCAACTGACACTCTCTAGAGATACATTCACCCGGATGTATTCCAAAGAGCGGTGGAACCGTAGGATCCCCAGAGCAGCGAACGCGCGATTGAATTGCCGATTTATTGGTTGGCCAGGGGAACGATGTCGTTGCCGACTTTCGTTCCAAAGCGGAGCGGGCGGGGCGGTCCGTTTCGAGGAACTGTTACTTCCACGAAGAGTGTGCCGTTGCGGTGGCCAATCAGAGGGTCAGCGGCGTGTTCCGGCAAAAAGTAGACTACAGAAGGCGAGAGCGTGGCCAGCGTCTCGCCTTCTAGAAACTGGGGTGCGCTGACGGTGAGGCCTGTGTAGTGATCGGCGGGGTTGGCGACCACGCGCCCGTTCTCGACAGTCAGATACACGTTGGTGTTGAGGTGGGCGACAGGATGGCCTGGGAAGATCCTGTCTGCTCTCACCATGAGCGAGATACTGCTGTAGCGGCCGCGGATGGGAAGATCAGGATCGTAGCCGCGGGTTTCGGCCCAGCCATGCGGCGAGGTGCCGCGGTCCCACAACAACTTTGCGCCGAGGCTGGAAACAAGCAGGACCTGGATTACCGCGAACAGAAGACCTTTTTGAAGCTGGGTCATGACGCCACCACCTGAACGCGAGCAACGAGGTTGCGACGAAGACGTTCGAGGCCCCAGCCGCCAAAAAGCAGGAGCACGCCGATGGCAACGAGACTTTCGGCGCGACCTAGTTTGTCCATCACATTGGAAAAGTAGAAAAAGAGAACGGTGAGGGCGAATCCGGCGACTCCCAGGTTGATGCGCTCGCGCCTGCGTTCGGCAACGCCCCAGGCGATGACCCCGAGCGCACCCACGACGGCCCGGATGTAGAAACCCATCACGTCCCAGCTATTCCAAACCCAGGCGCGACTCGGGGTCACGAGACCCAGGGATAAAACCCAAATAGCGGAGACGGCGTTCATCCAGGCGGCACGGCCGCGCAGCAGGAGAGCCAAGAAGAGCGGCGCGCCGACGGCAATCAGCCAAACCAGGATGCGTTGCGTAAGGACAAGCGATAGTCCTCCGTAATTTTGTGGAAGCCTGTCTCGCATCAAAACGGCGAGCGCCGCGAAGGGCAGCAAGGCAATGGCCCCCATAGCAACGAGGGCTCTGCGCGTTGTGGACTCACGTTCCGAGGTTCTTGCGCTGAGGTAGGTCAGCGCGAGCAGAAGCAATCCTTCCCAGATGTAGTTTTCGCCTGTCCTCCAGCCGAAATCTTTGGCGTAGGACCAGCGGCACACGAGCCATAGTGGAACCAGGAAGGCCAGCAGAGCGGTGTGAGGCCACTTTCTGAGGAGCAGCCAGCCAATCAGCGCGCCAAAAGCCCAGAGAAGAATGCCGTTTGTCCAGTTTTCGTCCAGGTTGAAAATTTGCGCGGCGAGAAAGATGCCGGCGCCGAGGCAGATGGTGCCGATGGCGTGCAAGGTTGTGGATAAGGCGGGGAAAAAATGCCGGCCGATGTCCAGCGGTCGAGATTTTTTTGGAGGGTGTCAGTCATGGGGAGACCTCCTTTTTTGGCTTATGAGTGAGACCTGATGCGAGCCCAATGGCTTTTGTGACTTGTGTGGTGTGGTTGCGTGGCGCTACGGAGTGCGTTTTTGATCCACGACCAGCACGCCACCTTCGGCGTAGTTCGTCGCCGGGAGGTCGTGAAACGAGACGTGAATGTTCTCGCGCTTCGCCTTGCCATCTTCGATTAGAACTGAGGTGATGCGCTCGGCGATTTTGCGCTTCATCTCCGGCGTGCGTCCTTCGACCCAGGTGATCTGCACATGCGGCATATCTCATCCTCCTTAGAACGGGCGAGCGCGCAAAACTTGCACGCGGTCCGGGCTCCTTTTTTGGCAGGGGTGGGCCGGAATTTCGTCACGGCAAAGCATAGCTCTCCCTGTGTTAGTATTACAGGCCCATGCACTCCGCCATTCCTCACCTTATTGAGCTTCAGCGGGTGGACCACCTGATTGTGGCGCTGCGCGCGGAGTTGGAGACGTTTCCGAAGCGGGTGCGCGAAGCCGACACGAAACTGAGCGGAGCGCGGACAGCTGTTGCCACGGCGAAAGAAGGGCTGGCGGGCAGTTTGAAGGAACGCAAGAAATTTGAGTTTGATGTGCAGCAGTGGAAGGATCGCGCGAAGAAATATCGCGACCAGAGCGGGGCGGTTAAGACGAACGAAGCCTATAAAGCCCTGCAGCATGAGATTTCCAATGCGGAAGCGGAAGTTGCCAAGGCCGAAGACGCGCAATTGGAAGTGATGATGGCCGGCGAAGAGGCGGAGCGGCGCGTGCGGCACGCGGAGGCGAATCTCAAGGAAGATGAGCAGGCCGTCGCCAAAGAGAAAAAAGAGATTGAAGCGCTGCAAACAGAAAAGAAGAGACAGCTGGAGGCTTTGCTTGCGGAGCGCGAGCGGGCTCTGGCGCCCATACCGCAGGATGTGCGCGATTTGTATGACCGCATTGCCAAGCGGCACCATGGCGCAGGACTTGCTGAAGCGCGCGACGGACAGTGCCGTGGCTGCGGGATGCGCGTTTTGCCGCATACTTTGCAGGAGCTGCGGCGCGAGCCGAATGAAGAGATTTACCGGTGCGAGTCTTGTGGGTTGATTTTGTATACTTTGGAGCCGATTCCCTTGCCTGATCCGTCTTCCGGTTCCGGGCGTTCTGCTTCCTCGGCGGCTACCCACTCCTGATGCCACGACTGCCAAAACCAACTAAAGCTGCGGGAGCGCTGTTCGCAGGCGCGCCTGCCGAGGAGAAGGCTGCGGCACCCGCTCACCAGGCCAATATTGATGGGGCGGCGCGGGGGAATCCTGGGCCTGCGTCTTATGGTGTGGTGATTCGCGATGGGAGCGGAGAGCTCGTTGCCAAGCTGAAAAAATATATTGGGCGGATGACCAACAATGTCGCGGAATATTATGGGCTGATTGCGGCGCTGGATTATGCGCAATCGCATAACATCCGGGCGCTGCGCGTCGAGAGCGATTCGGAATTGATGGTCAAGCAGATGCAGGGGCAGTACAAAGTGAAGAGCGAGGATCTGCGGCCGCTGTTCGAACGGGCGAAGAAGATGTCGATGGGATTCGAATCGTTCCACATCGACCACGTTTATCGCGAGCAGAACCGAGAAGCGGATGCGCTGGCCAACGAGGCGCTTGATGAGACGGCGGAAGCGCCGCCTCGGCCTGGTGCGCCTGTGAAGGCTGAGGTCAGCGAGACCAAACCGGGTCCTCGCTGGGTTAAGGCTAGATTTCGCAGCGGGATTTTGTATCCGCTGGAAGATATTGATTTGCCGGATGGTACCGAGGTGGAGTTTGTGCTTCGGCCTCTTCGAAAACCCGCCAAGTAGACAGATTTTCGCGTTTATTTCTAATTATTTCAGGGCGTAGGAGCGGTAGAGCGTATCGCGTTGCGCGGGGATGAAGCCTGCATCGGAGATGATGCGGCGGAGCTCGTTTTCGTTGGTGCGGTTTCTTACGCCGGCGGCGAAGACTACATTTTCTTCGATCAGGATGCTGCCGACGTCGTCGGCGCCGAATTGCAAGCCTACCTGGCAGACTTTAATTCCCGGCGTGAGCCAGCTCGACTGGATATGGTCGATGTTGTCGAGGTAGAGGCGGCTGACGGCGAGCGTTTTCAGGTAGTCGACCGCTGTGGTTTCCTGGACTTTTTTCCCGAGAGCGGTGTTTTCCGCAGCGAATATCCACGGGATGAATGCTGTGAAGCCGCCAGTGTCTTCCTGGATGCGGCGGAGGCGTTCGAGATGATTGACGCGATGGCGCAACTCTTCGCCGCAGCCGAACATCATTGTGGCAGTCGTGCGTAGCCCCAGCTTGTGCGCGATGCGGTGGACCTGCTCCCAATCGTCGCTGGTGCACTTGAGGCGGGCGATTTTGCCGCGGATTTCATCGTCGAGAATTTCGGCGCCGCCGCCGGGGATGGATTGCAGTCCAGCGTCCATCAGGCGCTTGATGGTGTCTTCGACGCTTAGTTCGCTGACTTCGGCGATGCAGAGAATTTCCGGGGCGGAGAAACAGTGGAGATGGACTTGCGGGAAGCGGGATTTTAGCGAGCGGAGGAGATTTTCGTAATAGCCGATTTGCAGGTCGGGGTGCAGGCCGCCTTGCAGCAGGACGCCTGTGCCGCCCAGCGTGAGCATCTCTTCGATTTTTTCGTAGATGGTTTCGAAGGAGAGGATGTAGCCGTCTTTCGCGCCGAGCGGGCGGTAGAACGCGCAGAAGGAGCAGTATTCGGTGCAGAAATTCGTGTAGTTGATGTTGCGATCGATCTGGTAGGTCGCGACGCGCGGATCGTTTTTCTTGAGGCGCAATTGGTGCGCGGCCATGCCGACGCCTACCAGGTCGTCGGATTGCAGCATGTCGAGGGCTTCTTGCTTGGTCAGTCCCACGTTAATCCTTCTTTGCTTCGCGTTCTCATTCTATCGGAATGCGGCATCCAAACTCTAATCGCTGTGTCGGACGTCGTGCCCCTACAACTTCGCCGGGATCCGGGTCTCATCCTTCGTTCTGCCAAACCATTCGATTTTCTTGTTTTCGGGGATTAGCAGCAGCTTGTCAGCTTCCTGAAAAAATCTTTCGAGGCCGCGGCGGTTGTCTTCTCCCAGGTGAAAGTCGATGTTGTTGCGCAGGTAGGACTCCAGCTCGGCTTGCGGCAAGTCGAGGTCGCTGGACGCTTCCTTGCAAATCTCGCCGATGCTGATTAATCCAAAGTCGCGCGATAGCATGAAATCGGCCAGCACTTCCGGGGTGGCCACCCCGCGCTTTGTGGCCCACACCGCCATAACCGCGGGCAAGGAGGTCCATTTGCGCCATTCCCCGACCACGTCATACACATGGAGAATTTCGCCGCTCGTCAGGCCCACTGTGCCGGCCTGGCATATCGCGCGTCCTTGTGGGCTGACCGAGCATTTCTTCTCGATGGCAACTGAAAGCCGCAGCGCGGGATCTCCTATGATCAGGGCAGCGTCCGCTTTCTCCAGCATGGCACTCAAATCAGGAGCCGCTTCGAAAAACTCGGGAGAAATCTTCCAGTACCCATCGGCCAGGATTCGCGTGAGCGCTTGCGTACTGCGCGAACTGCGATCCAGCGCGATGCTCTCGACCTGCTCGATGGGCTTCTTCGAGACAATCAACAGGCTGCGCACTCGATTCTGCGAGGCGATCGCCAGCCCGGGCAGAACCACCAAATCCGGGATGCGCTGATACTCAATCGCTGGAATGATCGCGATGTCGGCCGCGCCGGTCCGCAGCGCTTCCGCGCATTGCGAGGGGACGGTAAAGGACAAGTCGTACTTGCCTTCCAGCGGGCCGTGCGTGAAGCCGCGCACCAGCGGCGCCGTGTTCAGGTACTGCACGATGGAGATGCGAAGTTTGTTCAATTTAGAGATGCTCGCGATTTCGTCCAAGTATAGCAGACGTGATTTTCCTCCGCGCCAACCGTCTTTTGTTGTAAAACGTTCTCTCCATTCGGAGGCTCCGAAAATGCTGAAACGTTCCCGGTGTCTTTTCCAGCTTTGTTTGCTGGCCATCCCCTCGATGGCTCTCGCCGCGCGTCCCGATGCGGCCCAGACGCCCACCATTACCGAGAAGACCGCGGGCATGCAAAAACTGCCTGGCTATTTCAACCTTTACTGGGACGCAAAGCAGGGCAAGCTGTGGCTTGAAATCGACAAATGGAGCACCGAATTCCTGTACCAGAGCGGTCTTCCCGCAGGAATTGGTTCGAACGACATCGGCCTCGATCGCGGCCAGCTCGGCATGACGGGCATCGTTCGCTTTGAGCGTAGCGGCCCCAAAATCCTGCTCATCCAGGAGAATCTCGAGTATCGCGCGGTAACGAACGACGCCGACGAACGCCGCGCGGTCCACGATTCTTTCGCGGAGTCCGCGCTCTGGGGCTTCACGGTCGCCGCCGAGGAAAACGACCACGCGCTCGTCGACGCGACGGATTTCTTCCTACGCGACGCCCATGGCATTCCCGCCGCATTGCGGCGCACGAAGCAGGGCACCTACCATCTCGATGCCTCGCGCTGTGCCATTTTTCCTCCGCTGGCGGAGAATTCCCACACCAAGAATTTCCCGCTCAATACCGAAGTAGAGGCTACCCTGACATTTGCGGGCGATGACCCCGGCCTCTGGGTACGCCAGGTCACACCGTCCCCTGAATCCATCACCGTTCGCGAGCATCACTCCTTCGTCCAGCTTCCCCCGCCGGGTTACAAGCCCCGCATCTATGATCCACGCAGCAGCTTCTTCGGAATCGCCTACATGGATTACGCGACGCCGGTCGGCGAACCCATCGTCAAACGCTTCACCGCCCGTCACCGGCTCGAGAAAAAAGATCCGAAAGCCGCCGTCAGCGAGCCAGTCAAGCCCATCGTTTACTACCTCGATCGCGGCGCGCCGGAACCCATCCGTTCCGCGCTGCTCGAAGGCGCGCGCTGGTGGAATCAGGCCTTTGAGGCCGCCGGCTACAAGAACGCTTTCCGCGTGGAACTCATGCCCGAAGGCGCCGACCTCATGGACCTGCGTTACAACGTCATCCAGTGGGTTCATCGCGCCACACGAGGCTGGTCGTACGGCGCGGCCGTCATTGACCCGCGCACCGGCGAAATCATCAAAGGCCACGTCACGCTCGGCTCGCTGCGCGTGCGGCAAGACTATCTGATCGCCGAAGGCCTGCTCGCCCCGTACGAAAAGGGCAAACCAGTCTCGCCAAAAATGATGGAAATGGCCCTCGCGCGACTGCGACAGCTCGCCGCCCACGAGGTCGGCCACACCCTCGGCCTGATGCACAACTATTCTTCCAGCACCGTCAACCGTTCGTCGGTGATGGATTATCCGCCGCCGTTTGTAAAACTGGCCGCCGACGGCACGCCTGATCTCTCCGACGCTTACGCCACCGGCATCGGCGAATGGGACAAAACTTCGATCGCCTGGGGCTACAGCGACTTTGCTCCAGGCACCGACGAGCACGCCGCACTCAACAAAATACTTAGCGACGCTTTTGGACGTGGTCTGCGTTACCTCACCGACCAGGATGCTCGTCCCCCCGGCTCTTCCAGCAGCGTCGCGCATCTTTGGGACAGCGGTTCGAACGCCGTAGATGAGCTGAACCGTATCATGCAGGTGCGTGCGGCCGCGTTGCAACGCTTCGGCGAAAACAATATTCGCGAGGGCGCGCCGCTCGCCACCATCGAAGACGCGCTGGCGCCAATCTACATGTTCCATCGCTACCAGGTGGAAGCTGCGAGCAAGCTCGTCGGAGGAATGGACTACACGTTCGCCCTGCGCGGCGATGGAGAAGTCCCCACGCAAATCGTCGCGCCCGCCGAGCAGCGCCGCGCACTCGCCGCCGTGCTCGCCACGCTCAAGCCCGAAGTGCTCGCTATCCCCGAACCTCTTCTAAGAATGATTCCCCCGCGCCCGCCGGAATATCCTCGCGACCGCGAGGATTTCAAGATTCACACCAGCCCGGCATTTGATGCACTCGCTCCCGCGGAATCCGCGGCCAACCACGTGCTGCAATTCCTCCTCAATCCCGAACGCGCCGCGCGACTCGTCGAATTCCACGCGCGCAACGCGGAGAATCCCGGCCTCGACGAAGTGCTCGATGCCATCATCAATGCCACATGGAAAGCCCTTCATGGGGACGGCTACAACCGGGAAATCGCGTACACGGTGGACGATGTTGTTCTTTACCACCTGATGGTGCTTTCCGCCAATGAACATGCCAGCGAAGCCGCACGCGCCGCCGCTTCACTCAAGTTGCACGAGCTCAAGGATTGGCTCAACACACCGGCAGCGGTTGGTTCCATTATTCCCGATAAAGCGCACCTCTACTTTGCGTCGAGGGAGATCGAGCTGTTCGAGAAAGATCCCAAACGCATCGACCTCCCGCCGCCGGCCGAACCGCCCGATGGCCCCCCCATCGGGAGCATGGGCTCTATAGATTGTGACTGGCAACCGTGATTTCTTGGAAGAACGTTTGCGGTTCAGGAAGGTCAATTTCGCATAAGCTCTTTTCATGGCCAGAGCAATTATTGAATATCGATGAAGAGTTGATTCGCTCGGAAGCCCGGAAGGGCATTCTTCGCTATTACGGCACCGGAATGTGGAAGGGCGACCTCTGAGCTGCGCGCAGAAGCCGTGCTTGAACCTGGCAGATAGGCACGCCAGCCCTCGACCACAGGGCTGATTTTGTTTCGAAACTGACCAGACCGAACCCGCCTTCGTTCGTCTATGTACCCATGGGAGGGTATGTCCATGAAATCGCGCTTTGAACTTTTCTTGTTAGCGGTGACCGCAGCCTCCGGATTCTATGCGTTTAGTGCGACGGTGAGCGCCCAGAACCCGTCGGTGCCTCCAGTTCCACCCACGCCTCCGTCCCAGGCTGTCGTTGCGCCTGCTCTTGCCGTGCCCCAGAGCGGTCCCGTTTACGCTCCGGCGCCAGCCGAGCCTGGTGCACCGGCAGCTGCTGCGATGCCCGACATACCCGCCATACCTCCAACGCCAGCTCTCGCGGATGCACCCGCTGCTCCATCCGGCCCGGAAGCGTCGCCTGCGATGCCCGATTGGCCGCGCCATCACTCCATGAGTTTCTCCGACCGCCATCATGAACCCGCCACAGATTGCTCCGGCCTCCACGTTCGCTTCGACGACGAGGATGCCAAGATGGAATCCGAGGAGCGCACCGTAACCAAAGTCGACGCACCAACGCTACGCGTTCGACCGCACCAGAATGGCGGCGTCCAGGTCCAGGGCTGGGACAAAGACACTTACTCCGTGACGGCCTGCAAGTTCGCAGCAAATTATGATGGCCGCGCGGACCGGCTTCTGGCCCAAATGACTCTCTCTGTTAAGAACGGCGAAGTCTCGACCAGCGGCCCCAACGACGAAGACCAGTGGACGGTCTATCTGCTCATTCGCGCGCCGAAAGCGTCCGTCATCGACATGGAAACCGCCAACGGTCCGATCTCTCTCTATAGCGTGGACGGCAAACTGACAGCCCGCGCCACGAACGGCCCCATCACGCTGCGCGATTTTTCCGGCGATGCCGATGTCCGGGCGCAGAATGGACCCATCACCATTTCCGGGAGCGGCGGTAACGTGCGCATCCACACCGAAAACGGCCCGATTTCCATCGACCTGAAAGGGACCACTTGGAGCGGCACGGGTCTCGAGGCCGATGCGCAGAACGGTCCTCTGACACTCTCCGTGCCTTCGGATTACAAGTCCAGCTTCAGCGTGGAGTCGCGCAACTATTCGCCCATGAGCTGCCGCGCGAGCATTTGCGATAACGCGCGCAAGACCTGGGACGACAACAATCGCCGCATCGAATACGGCGGCTCGCCGGCGATGATCCGGCTCTCGACAGTGAATGGTCCGGTCTCCGTGCAGTCCTCGCGCGGCGAACTGTAGCACCGGCTTTTCGCCCGGCTAATTGGGGGCAGGGGGGCGCGATTGGCATTCTGCCGCGCCCCGGTGTTTCGCACAGCGTATCCCCAAAGATGGACGCGCTCCATCCCTTGCAGATAAGATTCAGCGCATGATGCCCGAAGCGCGCGTGGCCCAGCCGGTCGCCGAATCGGAAGCCGTTCGGCTGGCGCGCGAAATCTTCCTTCTCGACGTCTCCGCCAAGTCGCTTCCCGGCGAATATGACGATAATTTTCACCTATCATCCGCCGATGGACGCGAATTTGTCTTGAAAATCATGCATCCCGCAAGGGAGCAATCCTTCGTGGAAATGCAATGCGTGGCCCTGAAGCATTTGGCGAAGCATGCTGCGCAGCTTGCTCTTCCCCGTGTTTGCGCGACGCCAGGCGGCGAAGCATTCACGCTCGCGACGCTCTCGGATGGTGCGAAGCGCCTGTTCTGGCTGCTTACGTATGTTCCCGGCACGGTCTTCGCTAAAGCAAATCCACACAGTCCGGAGTTGCTTCGCAGTCTGGGCCAATTTCTCGGCGAAACGGATGCCGCGCTGGCAGATTTTTCTCATCCAGCCGCCCATCGGGAATTGAAATGGGATCTCGCGCGGGCCGGCTGGATCCGAGACTATTTGCATCACATCGCGGATCCCTCGCGGCGCGCACTCGTTGAGAAGTTCCTTGCCCTATACGAATCGGATGTCGTCCCGGCCCTGCCGTCGTTGCGCCGCAGCGTCATCTATGGCGATGCCAACGATTACAACGTGCTGGTCACCCCGCCCTGGCCGCAGCCGCGAAATGTAGTCAGCGTCATCGATTTTGGAGACATGCACTACGGTCTCACCGTCTCCGAGGTCGCCATCGCCGCTGCGTATGCAGTGCTGGGGGAGAAAGACCCCCTGTCTGTCGCCGCCGCCGTTGTCGCGGGCTACCACAGCGCCTTTCCTCTCCACGAAGCCGAGATAAGCGTACTCTACGCACTCATTGGCATGCGGCTCGCCGTCAGCGTCACGAATTCCGCGCATCGTAAATCTCTGATCCCAGATGATTCATACGTGACCATCAGTGAAGCCCCCGCATGGGATGCCCTCGAGAGGCTCGCTGACGTTCATCCAAGATTCGCCCACTACGCCTTTCGCGATGCCTGCGGCCTGCCCGCCGTTCCACAGGGCGAAAAAATCCGCCAATGGCTCGCGTCCAACGCAGGTAACGCCGCTTCTATTCTTGACGCGGATTTGCGCACTACCCCACTCGTTGTCTTTGATCTAAGCGTCGGCAGCAGATTCCTTGGCGCCGATCCCCGCGCTTCGGAACCAGCCAATCTCGCCGATGCGATGTTTCGCCAAATGCAAAGTGAGAACGCCTCGGTTGGCATCGGTCGCTACAACGAAGCGCGTTTGCTCTACACGTCGCCGCTTTTTGGCGCCAGCGAGAATCCGACCGATGAGCGCCGCACCATTCATCTCGGTATCGATCTATTCGCCCCTCCTGGCACGCCTATCCACGCGCCCCTCGACGGCGTGGTTCAAACCGCCGCAATCAATACGGCCCCGCTCGACTACGGCCCGCTCGTGATTCTTCGCCACGCCACCGGCGCCGGCCAGGAATTTTTCACTCTCTATGGCCACCTCTCGCGAGAAGCTTTCGACACGCTCCAAGTGGGCCAGCACATCGCGCGCGGGAAACAGTTCGCCCACATCGGCGACGTCCACGAAAACGGTGGTTGGGCGCCCCACCTCCATTTGCAAATCATTGTTGATTTGCTCGATAACCGCACCGATTTTCCCGGAGTCGCTCGCGCGTCTCAGCGCAGTGTGTGGACCTCTCTCTCTCCAGATCCAAATCTGCTCCTGGGCATTCCCGTTGTGCGCTTTCCACCGACAGAACCTGCTCCGGCAGAAACTCTTTCCGCCCGCCGCGAACTGCTGGGAAAAAATCTCAGCATTTCGTATCAACAACCGCTGAAAATCGTGCGCGGCTGGATGCAATACCTCTACGACGACACGGGCCGCGCCTTCCTCGACGTGTACAACAACGTCCCGCTCGTCGGCCACAGCCACCCGCGCGTCGTTCACGCAATCCATCAGCAAATCGCTCTTCTGAACACAAACACCCGCTATCTCCACGACAACGTAAACCGCTACGCCGAGCGCCTCACCCGTCTTCTTCCGGAACCCCTCCGCGTCTGTTATTTCGTGAACTCCGGCAGCGAAGCGAACGAGCTGGCGTTGCGCCTGGCCCGCGCCCACACCGGCCGCGAAGACGTGATCGTCCTCGAACACGCCTACCACGGCCACACCACCACTCTCATTGACATCAGCCCCTACAAATTCGATGGTCCCGGAGGCCGCGGCCGCAAACCGTGGGTCCATGTCGCGCCTATTCCCGACGATTATCGCGGGCCCTACCGGCGCGACGATCCGCGAGCCGGCCCAAAATACGCACAGCACGTCGCCGCAATCCTGGAGAAAATGCGCGCCGAAGGCCGCAGCGCGCCAGCCTACATCGCCGAAACGCTTCCCAGCGTGGCCGGCCAGATCGTCTTTCCGCCAAATTATCTCGCCGAAACCTACAACTACGTCCGTGCAGCAGGCGGCATCTGCATCGCCGACGAAGTCCAAATCGGTTTCGGCCGCCTCGGCACGCACTTCTGGGGATTCGAGACGCAAGGCGTCGTCCCGGACATCGTGGTGCTCGGCAAACCGATCGGAAACGCCTTCCCGCTCGCGGCGGTGGTCACCACTTCGGAAATCGCCGCCAGTTTTAACAACGGCATGGAATTCTTCAGCACTTTCGGAGGTAATCCAGTCGCGTGCGCCGCGGGCTTGGCCGTGTTAGACGTCCTCGAAGACGAACATCTCCAGGAAAACGCGCACAAAGTAGGCGGCTATTTCATCGCCTGTCTAAAATCTCTACAATCGAAGCACGCACTCATCGGCGACGTCCGCGGCTCCGGCCTCTTTCTCGGCTTAGACCTGGCCCTCGACCCCGCCACGCGCGTCCCAGCTCCCGCGCAAGCTTCCTACGTCGTTAATCGCCTGCGCGACTGCGGCATCCTCACGGGCACCGACGGCCCGCATCACAACGTTTTGAAACTCCGCCCACCGCTAATCTTCTGTCAAGCCGATGCCGATCTCTTCGTCACCACGCTCGACAAAATCCTAAACGAAGACCCCGCCCAGCCCCTGTAGCATCGCCAACCACGGCTCACCTTTATATCCCTAAATATTAGTTGACAATCAGGTTATCAGGAACATACGCTCCCATTGCAATGGAGCCAGACTCATCCCTCTCCTGGCTGGCCCTGGCGCTAACGCCTGGCCTCGCTTCCCGTCTGTCCGCGCGCCTGCTAAAACGCTTCGGCTCCCCTGATGCCGTCTTTCGCGCCCCGCTCACCGACCTCGAAGCCTGCAGACTGCCGGCCCCGGTCGCGCAGTCTGTCTTCAAAAAAGAAGCCTTCAAACGCGCCGAAAAAGAGTTAACCGCCACCCGCAACATCGACCGCTGCCGCCTAATCAACTGGACTGCCCCCGAATATCCGCAAACGCTTCTTCAAATTTACGATCCACCCGTCCTGCTCTATGTGCGCGGGGACCCGCAAGTCCTCAACTTTCCAACGCTCAGCATCGTCGGTACAAGAAAACCCACTCTCTACGGCACGCAAATGGCGACCCAGCTGGGCCGCGATTTGGCCGCGCGTGGGCTGGTCATTGTCAGCGGCATGGCCCGCGGTATTGACGCCCTCGGCCATCAAGGCGCCATGGCCGCCAATGGCCGCGCCATCGGCGTCCTCGGCACAGGCATCGACGTCTGCTACCCCAAAGAAAACAAGAAGCTCTACGAAAAAGTTCTGGAACGCGGCGCCATCATCAGCGAATTCCCCCTGCGCACTCATCCCGCACCGGAAAATTTCCCCATCCGCAATCGCATCGTCGCCGGAATGCCTCTCGGGGTCATCGTGGTCGAAGGCGCGCAATACAGCGGCTCACTCATCACCGCCCGCCTCGCCATGGAGTTCGGCAGAGAAGTCTTCGCCGTCCCCGGAAACGTAACGCAACCCGTCAGCTTCGCCCCCAATCAGCTCATCAAACAAGGCGCCAAGCTGGTCACAAACGCCGAAGACGTCGTCGAAGAACTCCCCACCCCCGTCCGCGCCGCCCTCGTCAAAGCCGAACGACCGGAAGCCGAGCAGCGCAATCTCATCGTCTCCGCCAGCCTAAATCCCTCTGAAAAAAAGCTTTACGAGCTGCTCAGCGCCGACGAATCCCGGCACATTGATGACATCGTCGAACGTTCCGGCTTGAACTCTTCCGAAGTTCTCGCTACGCTTTTTGATCTGGAGATGAAAGGCATCGTCCGCCAGTCTCCCGGCAAGCAGTTCAGTAAAGTGTTGCTTTGAAAGCGGATACGGGCGCGAATCACCGGCCACGGGTCCTGCATCTAAGGTTGGAGAGTATCGCAGCGGCGCATCTCCGCATCTACACGTAAGTGGCGAGAAGGACACACGCCGCGCTCTCCGGCTCACTCAGCTGAACATTACGGGGTTACAAAGGCAAGATGGCACGTTCTCTTGTGATCGTTGAGTCGCCTGCCAAGGCGAAGACAATTAATAAGTACCTGGGGCGGAATTTCCTCGTCAAGGCCTCCATTGGCCACGTCATGGACCTGCCTACAAAGACGATCGGTATCCGTCTGCCCGGCGAAGAAGAAGGCAACGGAAAGAAGAAGAAGAAAAAGTCGAAGGCCAAAAAGGGAAGCAAGAAAGCTGCGAAAGAAAAAGAGAAGCCAGTTGGAAAAATCATCAAACTGAGCGACGAAGACATTTTTGAGCCGACCCTCCAGATCATCCACGGCAAAGGCAAAGTCATTAACGACCTGCGGAAAGCGGCCAGCACCGCGGATGCGGTCTACCTCGCAGGCGACCCAGACCGCGAAGGAGAAGCCATCTCCGCCCATTTGGCGATGGTTTTGTCGAAACCTTCTAAATTTGTGGAGCAGGAGCCAACGGCCTCGCGTTTCAAGAAAAAGTTCGCCAAGCCCGAAGCTCCGGCTGCGGAACCGCCCAAAGAGGTTCCCAAGGCGGAAGTGGTTGCCATCGATCCTAAAAAGATTTTCCGCGTGACCTTCAACGAAATCACGCCCAAAGCCATTCGCGCTGCGTTCGAGCACCCACGCAAAGTTGACGCAAATCTCGTGGACGCTCAGCAAGCCCGCCGCGTTCTAGACCGCATCGTGGGCTACAAAGTTTCCCCGATTTTGTGGGATAAGGTCCGCCGTGGCCTCTCCGCCGGCCGC
The DNA here is from genome assembly GCA_035313865.1 of Candidatus Acidiferrum sp. GTDB lineage: Bacteria > Acidobacteriota > Terriglobia > Acidiferrales > UBA7541 > Acidiferrum. The sequence continues at coordinate 96,635 of DATFZY010000072.1, read as the reverse complement.
GTGCAAACAGTCGCTCTTCGCCTGATCGTCGAGCGCGAACAGGAAATCCGCGCCTTCGTTCCCCAGGAATACTGGACCATCCACGCCATGCTCGACGCGGGCCAGCCGCCACTCTTTGAAGCCAAGCTCTTCAAGCACGAGGGCGAAGACATCGAAGTATCGAACCAGGAAGCTGCCGACAAGATTGTCGCCGCGGTCAGCAAAGCGAAATGGCAAGTTGCCGGCGTCAACCAACGCGAAAAGAAGCGCAATCCGCCGCCGCCGTTCACGACCTCGAAGCTCCAGCAGGCTTCCTACAACCGCTTGCGTTACTCGGCCAAAAACACGATGCGCGTCGCGCAGGGACTTTATGAAGGCGTCGAGCTCGGTGACGAAGGTTCCGTCGCGCTCATCACCTACATGCGCACAGACTCCGTAAACGTTTCGCAGGACGCTCTCGCGCAAGTCCGCGAACTGATTCAGCAAAAATTCGGCAGCGCCTATTTGCCCGAAAAGCCCAACTACTACAAGTCCAAAAAGGACGCGCAGGAAGCCCACGAAGCCGTTCGCCCGACGGACGTTGCGCGCACGCCCGAAGACGTCCGCAAATACCTGAAAGAAGACCAGTTCAAGCTGTATCAATTAATCTGGCAAAGATTCGTAGCCTCGCAAATGATGCCCGCCGTTTTCGATCAGACGACCATCGACATCTCCGTGGGCCATTACACTTTCCGCGCGACCGGAATGGTCCAGAAATTCGCCGGCTACCTGAGCGTCTACCAGACCGCCGCCGTGGACACCGCCGACGACGACAAGAACGAGGAAGACGAAGGCAATGCGCTCCCGCGTGTCGAAGAAGGCCAGACGCTCAAGCTCGATAAAATTCGTCCCGACCAGCACTTCACGCAGCCGCCGCCACGCTATAACGACGCCACGCTGGTCAAAGACCTCGAAGAAAAAGGCATTGGCCGTCCCTCGACCTACGCCTCGATCATTTCCGTGGTCGTCGAACGCGAATACGTCACCAAAGAGCAAGGCCGCTTCACGCCCACAATGCTGGGCGAACGCGTGGCCACGCTGCTGATCAAGAGTTTCGAGGACATTTTCGACGTTACGTTCACCGCCCGCCTTGAGGAAGAGCTCGACGAAATCGAAGAAGGCAAGCTCCCCTGGCGCGACGCCGTAAAAGAGTTCTGGGGAAAATTTGTCATCGACCTCGATAAGGCCGACGACGAGATGCTCTCCTACAAAGCGGGCATTCCCACCGGCAAGAAATGCGAAAAGTGCGGCCAAGGCGAACTGCTCGAGCGCATCAGCCGCCTGGGATTTTTTCTGGGCTGTTCGCGCTATCCCGACTGCGATTTCATTCAGGATCTTTCGCCCGCTGTTCCGGATGCCGCTCCCGGCGAAACAAAAGTCGAGTATTGCCACAACTGCGGCAAAGAAATGGTTATCAAAGCCGGCCGCTTTGGCCCGTTCCTGGCCTGCTCCGCCTATCCGGATTGCCAGACGACCCGCCGCCTCGTCGAAGGCACGCGCAAAGCCATGCAGCCCGACGAGCCGCTCGACGAAAAGTGCACGCTCTGCGGCAACGGCCTCATCAAGAAGCACGGTCGCTTCGGCGAATTCATCGGCTGTTCCGGCTACCCGAAGTGCAAGTACACGCGGCCCATCACGATGGGCATCAAATGTCCGAAATGTATTGAAGGCGAATTCGTCCGCCGCGGCAGCGCTGGTCGAGGAGGCCGTGGCCGTCCGCGCATCTTCTACGGCTGTTCGCGCTATCCCGACTGCGATTTCACGACGCCGTTCATGCCCATGGCCGAGCCGTGCCCGAAGTGCGGCGCACCGTTCATCGTAGAAAAGAAAACCAAGATCGGCGTGGTCCACTCCTGCCTGAAAGAAGGCTGCGATTGGGAGAAGCTGGCCCCCGAGCCGCAAACTGCGCAACCGCAGGTTCAGTCAGAAGAACCCACACCGGTCGGCGCCAAGCCATAATGTGTAAATTTGATTTTGAAACGACGCTTTAGTTCATCGTCGTCACCGGCTTCGCCACCGGCACATCGTAATTCTCATCCGTATAAACAAGCAGCGGAGTCCCCTGTTTAATCTGCACTTCCTTCCCATGTTTGATCAATCCAATGGGCCCAAACAATACGGTCAGCGCGACGGTAGCGCCCACGCGCCCCTCGCCCTCTTTGCCTTTGGTTCCGCGCAGCCGCAATCGCCCGCTATCGGTGATCAAATAATCCAGTCTCATATTTAATTCGCCTGCCTTGCCGAGCATCCCGGCTCTTTTCGCATGCGTGATGGTTCCCACGGCCTTCGCCCCTGCTTTCACCACCACCACATCTCCAATCTTGATGTCCTGATCCAGCACTAGCGTCACGGGGTCGTCATCGTTCGACGTCTTCGAGCTCAAGTCCTGCGCAAATTTCAGCTGCACATCCGCGCCTTCCTTCAACACCACTTTTTCGGGAACGACCGGCGCTGCCGCCGCCAACTCGGGCGTCGGGTTCGCAGCGGGAGCCGGCTGCGGCGGATCTTGTGCCCAGACCGCTCCACCAAAGCAGAGTGCCAGAATTCCGCTACCTGCAATTAACCTGGATCGCATGAGAACCTCCTGTTTTGTCGCCTCTTTGTGCGTGTGAATCGCGGGACGTTCCCGCCGGGACGACTGGCCCCTGTTGCTTCGACGTCCGCCAATTAGCTGGAGAGTACCACTGTTTTATGCTCCTAACGTGAATAAGCAAACGGTCGTTGTCGGGACCCCCACCTTCGCTCTTCCCGCTTGAATCTTTTAATTGCTCGCTCTTGTGGCGAGCTAGTCCCATAATCAGAAGAGCAATCCGGCTAGTCCTGGCACAAAATGAAAACGGCCATCACCAAGTACCTCGAATATCTCCAGGCGGTAAAGAACTCCTCGCCGCATACAATATCCAACTACGGCAAGGACCTTGGCCAATTCATCACGTTTCTCTCTCCTCCCGGCCTTGAGCCTCCCGCTCTCACCGCCGTCACCCACACCATCATCCGCGAATTCGTCGCCCATCTCCACGACCACGGCCTTCAAAAAAGCTCCATCGCGCGCAAACTCGCCGCCCTCCGCTCTTTTTTCAAATACTGCGTTCGCGAAGGCCTGCTGAAAGAAAATCCCGCGCGCCTCGTCCCCACTCCCAAACTGCCCAAGCGCATTCCTTCCGTCCTGACCGCCGAAGAGATGAGCGGCTTCTTGAATCAACTCGCTGAGATGGGCCCAGCAGCAAGCACGGGTGGCGCGCCCCCAACAGATCCTCCGCGTATCGCGTCAGACGCTTCTTCCAGCAAACTTGCCAAAGTAACCGACGAAACTCTTCTTCTGCGCCGCGACCGCGCGCTTCTCGAATTGCTCTACGCCGCCGGCCTTCGTGTCAGCGAACTCACCGGCCTCGATCTCGCGGACATGGACCAGAAGGACCGCATCCTCCGCGTGCGCGGCAAAGGCGGCAAGGAGCGCATCGTCCCCTACGGCACAAAAGCCCAGGAAGCTCTAGACAAATACTGGCCCCTCCGCGACGAATTACTCCTTCACACCTCCAACCGTCGCCGCGGCCGTCATCGAGACGCCCCGCACACCGAAGCCGTCTTCCTCAATTACGCCGGCCGCCGCCTCACGACGCGCTCCGTCGGCCGCATCGTCAAAAAATACATTCGCCTCGTCAACGTCAACTGGGACCTTCATCCCCACTCCCTCCGCCACGCCTTCGCCACGCATCTTCTCGCCGACGGCGCCGACCTCCGCGCCATCCAGGAACTCCTCGGCCACCAGTCCCTCTCCACCACGCAAAAATACACACACGCTTCCATCCGCCAGTTGATGGACATTTACGACAAGTCCCATCCCCACGCCTGAATCCGTGACCAGAAATACGTTTGTGGGCTTTTGCAGTTCCGGTATTTTCTATGTGGAGTGTGGGAGCCTTGCTCTCGCCTTTGAGAAGTAAGAACCACGTGGCCTTACTGGTCTCCGTCTTACCGCTGTCTTCGCAAAAACTCCGACGCAATACGATTCGTCTCTTCCCAGGCCGCTTCCTCGCTATGAGGACTATGCTTCCCATTCCCCACAAAGCTCATCTCCGCCTGCGGCACCACCTTCCGCACGCTTTCCATCTCTCCCGGCTCGGTTCGCGGATCCAGGCTCCCATGCAGGAATAGCGTCGGCACAGTCAGCTCCCCCAGCTGCCCGTCATACAAATCCTCATCCGGCCGTTTCACCCGATCGGCAAGCTGGAACCACACGCTGCAATTCCGCCGCAGCACCGTAGTCCAATGGTCTTCCCCATGATCCGCAGCCAGCAGCTTCTTGGTCTCATCTCCCAATTCCTCCGGCCGCGCCGCAAACCGCTCGAAAAAACCTCGCGACCCCGGCTTTCTCTTCAGCAGATGAAACGCCTCCAGAATCACGCACTCACATCGCTCCGGCGCCTGCAATCCCATCTTCGCCGCGATAACGGAGCCATCGCTATGCCCCCACACGGCAGTCTTCGCAATCCCCAGCGCATCGAGAAAAGCAATCGTTTCCGCCGCCGCCCGGTTGTGAAAATCCAGCGGCATCTCTTCCAGCACTCGCGTCGAGCGCCCATACCCCGACCGGTCCGGAATCAAGATGCGGTATTCCTTCTGCAGTGCCTCAATCTGCTTGTCAAATGGATAGACTCCATATCCCCATCCGCCATGCAGAAAAACCAGCGGCTTGCCGCTTCCAAACTCCCGGTAGTAAATCGTTATGGGACTGTGCCCCGGTGCATGGGGCGACTGAAGTAATTCGATAGTCGGCACCTAATCCCGCCTCTCAATCCGCAGGCGGGAGAACGTTCGCAGTTTTGACGTGCACGCTGGCGGAATCACGCGCTGTACAGTATGACAGAGCCTACCCGGACTCAAGTTTACCCTGAGCGAAGCGAAGGGCCGCTCACCTCTTGAACAAAGCCGCTTTTTGAAAGAAGCCACTCGCCACTAGCCACTCGTCACTTCTTCAACACAAAAAATCCGATTTTAGCTTTCACTCCCGAAAACAAAAACGGCTGGCAGCGATCGCTGCCAGCCGTTCCATTTTTCAAGAAGAGAATCTAATTCAATTACCGGTGTCCGCCACCACCATGTCCGCCTCCACCACCGTGGAATCCTCCTCCACCGCCGTGGAATCCGCTTGCACCGCCGTGGAACCCACCGCTAGAACCGCGGAATCCACCGCCAACCGATCCGCGTCCAACGGCTCCGCCGCGAGCAAACCCGCCTCGTCCGCCTTCAAATCCGCGTCCGCCGAAACCACGGCCGCCAGCGAACCCTCGCCCACCAAATCCGCGCCCGCCAAACCCGCCACGGCCCCAATACCCGCCGCCGAAGCCACCGAACCAGGGGCCTGCGCCGATGAAAATGCCACCAGAGAACCAACTCGGCCCATAGTAGCCGTAAGGCGCGCAAGCATACGGGGCATACCCGTAGTAGCCGTAAGTGCAGACCGGCGCGTCATAATAACCCGCCCCGTATCCCAATCCGACTCCAACTCTCACCTGGGCTTGAGACGGCACTGCCGCCACAAATCCCAGTAACGCCAAAATTACAAAATATTTAAGATAGCGCATGGTCTTGTCCTCGCTGGACCCCAACGTTACATCCGAACTGCCTGGGTTCCAAGTGCCTTCGGGTCTATCATCCATCCCTTGGCACCCACTTACTTTAACTCCAAAATGGAACTAAAGTTGCGGTCATTCGATAGGATGCTCGAAACACGGCATAAGGCTCCAATTCAATCCCCTATTCCCAAGCCTTCCTTCAACTCGCAGTTTTTTCGCCGCCTATCCCCTTGACAAAACGTAACCCAAAGCGTATAGGTATAGCTAGGGAACAGTCTTTCTATTCTTTGCAGCGCCAGCATCCTGCTGGCGTTTTTGCTTTTTGGAGGCCAAATTCTCTGATCGATGGACCAATCCGTCACCTGCCCAGTGTTTTGTTTTCAACGCAAAGGTACAAACGCCTCACACGCCCTCAATCGCACTGGCGCAAATTTAACTGCTTTAGAATCAACACTTGCAAAAGTGTATCAAAATAAAGGACTTTAACTGCCTTTAGAATGAACACTTATGCAAAACCATGGGGAGGGGGCCCTATTCGCAGGGGTACGGACCGGGAGCATCCTGACAAAACAGACCGCGGACATTCCTGACGCTATTTGAGAATCGCGGGCGTGTAGAACAGAACGCACTCTCACATCCTCGTCTTATTACCCCTCTGCTTCATCGAGCTGCAGGGTACGACCAGCGAACCGGTCTCGCTTCCAGGCACAGCGTAAGGAGCAATGTGATTTCCATCACAGTGCAAAGTGGTCTGGGTCACGGCAGCGGACTGGCAACGGGACGAGTATGAAGTTAAGGAGGGCCTAATCATGAAAGCCGCTACTGCCAAGGCTGCTGTGGGATTCCGGAACATCCTGTATGCCACGGATTTTTCAATCGCAGCCGCCAATGCTATTCCCTACGTGAAAAGGATTACGAAACATTATGAGGCGCACCTGGTCGCCTTGCATGTGCATCCGCCCGTTGTGAATCCCATGACGCCGCCGGAAACGTGGGTTGCAGATGTGGAGGCCCAGGAGGCGCGGGACCAGTGGAGCCGTGAGGATCTGGCGCGCACGTTTGCTGGAATTCCTCTCGAGGTGCAAATTGAGGAGGGCGGCATACAGGAGAACCTGCGTGCTGCCATCGAGAAACACCAAACAGACCTCGTGGTGCTGGGCACCCGGGGAAGAACGAGACTGGGAAAGCTGGTACTGGGCTCCGTGGCGGAGGAAATTTTCCGGGCGGCGACATGCCCGGTGCTGACCGTCGGACCACACGTTGATAGTTCGCGCGGAGCGGACGGACAGATTCGCGCGATTCTGTACGCCACGGATTTGACTTCGGAGTCGCAGGTGGCTGCCGAGTACGCTGTTTCGCTGGCGCAGGAGTTTCAAGCGCGGCTGGTGCTGCTGCATGTGGTTCCAGAACAGACTCCGAACGACCTGGTGATGGGTTCGGATGTGGTGCAATCGACGAAAAAGATGCTGCAAAAGCTGGTGCCAGACGAAGCAAAGACGTGGTCGAAGACGGAGTATTACGTGGAGCGAGGCAATCCCGCGGAAAAGATCCTGGAACTGGCGCAATTGCGGGAATCGGACATTATTGTTCTGGGCGTAAAGCCCGAACACGGTATCCCAGGAGCGGCGACACATCTGCCGATCACCACGGTACACAAAGTCGTGTCGCGTGCGACGTGCCCGGTGCTAACGGTTCGCAGCTGAGGACATGCAACGCTGGACGAAGTTTGTTTGAAGGTGTGCCCGGCTCGCCGGTTAGTACGAGGAGCCGGGCACTACCGTCTGAGAGGCGCGGCATTGGGCTATAATCCGCCTGAATCTAGACAAGTTATGGGCGAGAGAACCCGGCTTCTTTTGGGATTCTCGCCAGCACAGAACATGCAGAAGGCAACTTCTCCCGAGGTAGCGCCACCTTGAGCGAACAAGCGCCCCGAACCGCGAAGACAGCAAAGGCTGAATCTCTCTACGAAAAGCTATTTGAATTTTCGCCGGACGCCATCGTCGTGACAGACCAGACCGGAAAGATCAACGAAGTGAACGCGCAGGTCGAGAGGTTTTTTGGGTATAGCCGGGCCGAATTGCTGGGGCACCGCGTGGAGATGCTGATTCCGGAGAGGTTTCGGGGGACGCATCCGAAGGACCGAGAGAAATATGCGGAGAAACCACACGTCCGAGCGATGGGGGCGGGGCTGGAGCTATATGGGAGGCGGAAGGACGGGAGCGAGTTTCCGGTGGACATCATGCTGGGACCGATCGAAGGGCCGGAGGGGACGGCGGTGCTGGCGGTGGTGCGAGACCTGACGCAAAAGAAAAAGGATGAGGAAGCGCTGCGGCGGGGCGAATTGGAACGGCGCTATCTCGAGGAAGAACTGAGTACGGAATATAGGTTTGCGGAGATTATCGGCGAGAGCCGGGCGCTGAAGAAAGTGCTGAAGCAGGTGGAAACGGTGGCGCCGGAAGACGCTACCGTGCTCATCCTGGGAGAGACGGGAACGGGGAAAGAGTTGATTGCGCGGGCGATTCACGAATTGAGCCCGCGCAAAGAGCGGACGTTCGTGAAGCTGAATTGCTCGGCGATTCCGGCGGGATTGCTGGAAAGCGAGCTGTTTGGGCATGAGAAAGGAGCGTTTACCGGGGCGGTTGTGCAGAAAATCGGGCGGCTGGAACTGGCGCATGAGGGGACGCTGTTCCTGGACGAGATTGGAGACTTGCCGCTGGAGCTGCAGCCGAAGATTTTGCGTGCTTTGCAGGAACGGGAGTTTGACAGGTTGGGGGGAACAAGGACGATTCCCATCAACGTGAGATTGATTGCGGCGACGAACCGGAATCTGGCAAAGATGGTTGCCGAGCGGGAGTTCCGGAGCGATTTGTATTACCGGCTGAAGGTTTTTCCCATTGAGATTCCGCCGCTGCGGGAGAGACGGGAGGACGTTCCCGTTTTGGTGAACCATTTCGTGCATAAGCACTCGCGGCGAATGAACCGGCAGATTGCAAGCGTGGCGCCGGAAACGATGGAAGTTTTGCGCAGTTGGAGCTGGCCCGGGAATGTGCGCGAGCTGGAAAACTTCATGGAGCGGGCGGTGATCCTGACGCAAGGAGAGGTATTGAGGGCGCCGCTATCCGAATTGAAGATTGTGGATGAACCTGTTGGAGAGGTTGATCCCAGTTTGGAACGCGCGGACCGCGAGCACATTCTGCGCGTATTGCGGGAATCCAAAGGAATGATTGGAGGGCCGCACGGTGCGGCCAAGCGGCTGGGACTGAAGCGGACCACGTTGAATTCCAAAATGAAAAAACTGCAGATTAGCCGGAAAGACTATATATAGCCGCGGGGACGAAATATCGTCTCGTCACTTTCGTCAGAGTGTTTCAGCGCACAACCTCCTCCTTTTGTTTGAGATGTGCAAACCCCTTCTTATCTATGTGATTCAGCGGAGCGACCGCTGGAACACAGAAGCGCGTGACGTGGCTCACCAAGTGCAATAACAAAAAACGAAGGAGACTGACATGAAGGGTCCCTACGGAATGGAAACGAACGAACACTGCCAGGTGTGCCGGGTGAAAACGCGCGATTTCTTCTGCCAGTTTGCCGCGCCCGCGTTAAAAGATTTCGACGAAATGAGATCTGCGGCGGCGTACCCCGAGGGAGCCGTCCTGTTCCTGGAAAAACAGGAGCCGCGGGGAGTGTTCGTGCTGTGCGAAGGTGAAGTAAAACTTTCCATCAGCTCGAGCGGAGGTAAGACTTTGATTCTGAGGATTGCAAAACCAGGTGAGGCGCTGGGATTGATGTCCACATTGGCCGGCGTGCCCTACGAAGTCACCGCGGAAACGATTCGTCCGTGCCGCGTGGCCCACATTGGCCGTGAGGATTTCTTGGAGTTCATCGCGAAACATCCGGACGTCTACCAAGGGGTTGTGCGGCAGATGACATCGCTCTATGAAGGAGCATGCCGGCAACTGCGCACGGTCGGGTTGTCCGCTTCCGTCCCGGAGAGGCTGGCCCGGCTGCTCCTCGAATGGTCAGAGGACGGGAAGGAAACGGAAGAAGGCACACCTGTCAGGGTGCGGCTGACCCATGAAGAGATTGCCGAGCTCATCGGCACGACTCGCGAGACTGTAACGCGCACACTGAGCCAGTTCAAAAGCAAGAATCTGGTGGCAATGCACGGATCGAATCTGATGATCTCGAACCGAGCGGCGCTCGAAAGCCTCGGGTCAGAATGAAGTATATTTCCCTCTGTAATGGATGGAATGCGCCAACAAGGAAATGGTGGACGTGACAGGGATCGAACCTGCGACCTCATGCTTGCAAAGCACGCGCTCTCCCAGCTGAGCTACACGCCCACGATTACGACATGACTATTTTAGAACACTTTCGAGGGGCACGCATCTCCGTTCGGTAGAGTGTGCACCCGGCTGGTCCTGCAGGGATATGGGCTCACTGCGAAAGGATTCCTGAAGTGGGGACTTGGGTAAGGCGGCGACCAGCTTTCGCGTGTATTCGTGTACTGGGGAGCCAAAAATGGCTTGCGGGGACCCGGTTTCGACAATTTGGCCGTTGTACAGAATGGCGATGCGGTGGCACAAGGCGGCTACCGAAAGAAGATCGTGGGAAATGTAAAAGATGGCCATGTTGAGTTCGCGATTGAGGCGGGCGAACAGATTGAGGATTTCGGACTGGGTGAGGGGATCGAGCGCGCTGGTGGCTTCATCGGCGATGAGGAGCGATGGACGGTGAAGAATGGCCATGGCGATGATGACGCGCTGAGCCTGGCCAACGCTGAGCTGGGAAGAACGGCGTTTCAGAAATTCCTGATCCGCGGGAAGGCTTACGCTTTCGAGGGAACGTTGAATGGCCTCGAGGCAATCCTGGGAGGAAGATTTTGTATGGACGCGCCAGGCTTCGCGGAGTTGTGCGCCAATAGGAAGCGCGGGGTTCAGCGCGGTGAGCGGGCTTTGCAAAACGATGCTGATTTCGCGGCCGCGCAGGGCGCGAAGTTGATTTTCCTTCAAGGGGAGGAGGTTCTGGCCTTTGAAGAGGACTTCGCCGCAGACCGTGCCGCCTTTTAAATGAAGAAGCTGAAGGATGGCGAGAGCCAGAGTGCTTTTGCCGGAGCCGCTGTGGCCTACCAGGCCGAGAATTTCGCCGCGCTGCACTTCGAGTGAAATGTCACGCAAGACTCCGGGCTTGTTGCGGTAGTCGACGGACAGATGCAGATGGAGCAAGGGCGACTGTTCGATCACTTGTGTGCTCCCTGTTGAGGGGACGCTGCGAGTTGCAGTACGTCGGCGTTCCAAAAAGCGGGAGGAGTCAGAACCGTGGGGGCTGCGCCCTGGACCGCAGGGGAAAACGCCGTGAGCACGTCACGATTCACAAGATAAATGTAGGGCTGCTGTTCGTAAATGATTTGCTGCGCTTGATCGAAGGCCTTCTTGCGGTCCTTGTCTGCCAAGGCGGTGGCTTGCTCGTGCATGAGCTTGTCTAGCTCGGCTTCCCACGCAGTCGCTGGCGTTTTCTGGCCGGGATTCCACTGATGATTCTCGCCGGAGCTGAGCCAGACGGTCATCTGGCCGTTGGGGTCGAGATCCGTGTTGACCAAGCCAAGCAGGCAGGCGTCGTAATCGAACGTGCGCGTCATGCGTTCGATCAAGGATGGAAAATCGAGCGTGACGATGGAGACTTTGATCCCGATTTCCGAGAGGTCCTGCTGAATCATGGAGGCCATTTTTTCGCGGACGGCGTTGCCGGAATTGGTGACCAGGGTGAACTCGACACGGTTGCCGGATTTGTCGCGAAGCTCGTCGTTGGCGAAGCGGAATCCGGCTTGCGCCAGAAGTTTTAGGGCGCCTTGGGGATCGTATTTGGGAGCCGGGATTGCGGAGTTAAACCAAAAATGGTTCGCTGGCGAAACCGGGCCCATGGCCGGCTTGGCGTGACCGTCAAAAACGATGCGGGAGATATCCTCGCGATTGATGGCCGACGAAACGGCGCGGCGGAATTCAGTAGTGCGAAACCAGGATTTCCTGGGGTCCGCGATCGGAGCGTTGGGACTCTGATTGAACCACAGAAAATCGGAATCCAGACCGGTACCGGCGTTCCGTGGCGTGCTGGAGCTGTCTTTCGAAAGGCGCTTGTAGGACTCGGCATCGAGGCGGTTGATGAGTTGCAATTCTCCGCGTTCGAAACGCAGCAGTTCGATGTCGCGGTTTCTTTGAATATCGAGATGGATGCCGTCGAGATAGGGCAGCGCGCGGCCCTGCGCGTCGTGTTTCCAGTAATTCGGATTCCGCGCGAGTTCCACGTAAGAGCCGGCCTTGTAGTCGGAAATGTAGAAGGGACCCAGAACGGCCATCTCTTTTTTGGGGGAGTGGGCAGACATCATGGCGACTTGATCGAAGAGGCGTTCGAGACCCGCGACTGGGGCGGGAAAGGTGATTGAAACGGTGTCGGGCGTTGGGGTAAGAATTTCGACGGCTCCTTCGCCCGAGCGGAAGGAGTCTCCCGTCGGAGAATGCAGCTGAGGATCCATCAACGATTTTATCGTGTAGGCGACATCTTCCGAAGTGAAGGGAGTGCCATCGGAAAAACGGAGGCCTTTGCGCAACTGGAAGGCGATCATGCGGCCGTCTTTGGAGATGTGCCAGGAAGTAGCGAGCCCGGGTTCGAGCGCTTGCGACTGGCGATTGAGGCGAATCAGAACGCCGCCGGTGAGATAACGAACGTTTTCGGCTGCCTCGTCGTCCACGAGAATGGGATTAAAAGTTTTAGGTTCGCCATGCAAACAAAAATGGAGGACGCCGCCGGATTGCGCCTGCGCTGATGCAGCGGCAGCCGCACCGAAAACCGTTAAAACTCCAAGAAGGCGAAGTTTGCGGAGCATCAGGCGAAATCCTCCCTGGACGGCAAAATAAATTGAAAACAGAAGACTACGAGGATCAGAAGGATCAGCGGCGCGATGGTCCAAGGATTGGCATGAAACGCGGAAGGGTTTTCGAGGCCCCGCAAAAGATTGCCCCAGGAAGGAAGAGGTTCCATCACGCCGAGACCGAGCATGCTGAGCGTGGCTTCGGCGAGGATAAAGACCGGAATGTTGACCCAGAATTGCGCCGCCAGAACCGGGCGTAAATTGGGAAGTATCTGGCGAGCAATGATGCGAAGAGGACTGCTGCCGCTGGAACGCGCCAGCAGCAGAAAATCCGATTCGCGAATGTTGCGAGCGGCCGCCCAGATCACTCGGAGTGAGGAAGGCCAGCCCAATAAACTCAGAATCAAGAAAGTAGCCATCGCGGAGATTAGCGGGGCAACATCCAGCGGAAGGGTCGCGCGCAAAGCCAGAAGAACAAAGAGCAGCGGCAGCGCCATCAGCAAATCCGCGCTAGCTAAAATCGCGCGTTCCCACCAGCCGCCGAGGAACCCGGCCAGACCGCCAAGAATTCCGGCGATGAGCGTGGATAAGAGCGCGGCCGCCGGAGCCAGCAGCAGGGAAACGCGCGTGCCATATAAAAGACGGCTAAATTCGTCGCGTCCGAGAGCGTCCGTACCGAAGAGATGTGCCGCGGAGGGAGCCGCCGCCGGGGCATCACGAAACTGCTTCGCGTAAGAATACGGAGCGATGAAATTCGCGCCGAGCGCCAGCAAAAAAATGACGCACAGGAGAAATGCAGAAATCAGACGCAAGCTCTTTGGGGCGCTCATGAGGCTCTCGCTGCAAGCTGGCCCGAATAATCTGCCAGGGAATTGCCGGCGACAGTCACGAGGGTGACGAGCAAAGTTAAATTCACGACCAGCGGCAAGTCTCGATTGATGGCCGCGAACCAGGCGAGTTGTCCAATACCCGGAGAATCCGTAAGCGCTTCAATGGGAATGGCCGCGCCAAACGCAAGACTAAGCGACACACCGACCAACGCAAATAAAGCGGGCGCGGCAAATGCCAGAACATGGCGGAGAAAAATGCGAACCGGTCCAATGCCACGGGCCCGCGCGGCCAGTACATGAGGCTGCTCGTAGGCTTCAACCAGAAGGTTGTGGATGAAGCGGAACAGCTTTGGAAACGTAACGCAGGCGACGGCCAGAAAGACCGGTGCGCGAAAATAAACAAAGAGCAGGGCTATGACGGTGGATGGCAGGGCCAACAGAAACCCGGTCAGCAGCGTGCTGCAGACTTCAAAAATCCAGCCTCTCAAAAATTGCCCAAGCATGGCCAGGAAAAGCGCCAGGGACCAGGCGCTGAGCATTCCCAGTAGCACGGTGCGGGCGGTCACCGGCAAGCGCTGGTGAATCAATTCAGAGATGGGACGTTGCGTCGATTCGGACGTTCCAAAATCGCCGTGCACGGCAGATTTTAGATAGTGCCCGTAGTAACTCAGAAGACTTGCGTTTTGATGATGCTGGCCGCGAAGGGCTTCGACACTGGCCTGGCTCAAACGCGGATCGAGTTCGCGCTCATCAACGCCATATCCCGGCCCATAGCGCACCAGCGTGGCGCCAAAAAGACCTCCAACCAAAATCACCGCAACCAGCCAGACCGCTTTGCAAAGGAACAGGCGCAGCGCTCTTTTCACTGCCCCGCCGTCGGAGAGGATCGGGCTGCCGGTCATCACACACTCACCGCCGGTCCAGGAGCTGCAAGCGGCTTTGTTCGTCCACGTTCTTGTAGTGCGAAGCCTTCGACAAATACATGCTTTGATCCGCTTCCGCGAGGAGCTCGTCGACCGTCGAACCATCCTTGGGATGGAAGGCGCCGCCGATGCTAACGGTCACCCCGCTGTCTTCGCAGACGGTTTTGGCGGCGGCTTTCACGGCGAGATCCAGACGATTCTTGATGTCCGCGATGCCTTCAGGCAGACAGTCCGGCAGCACCACCACGAATTCGTCACCACCCAGGCGGCCGATCTGGTCGCATTCCCGGCAGGCAGTCCGCAAGTTCTTGCCCACTTCGGTCAACAGCTTGTTCCCGATAATATGGCCAAAACTGTCGTTCACGCTCTTGAAGCCGTTCAAATCGCAGAGCAGCACGGCCAGCTGAGAGCCGTTGCGCTTGCATCTCGCCAACTCGCGTTCCAAGTGAGCGCAGATGGCACGCGCATTTGGCAGGCCGGTCAGAAAGTCCGTGCTGGCGGTATCTTCGGCATGTTCGAATTGCATGGCGTTTTCGACGGAGAGGCCCAGCTTCGAGCTGACGGCGAGGAGCAGTCGCAGATGATCGTTCGAGAATCCTTGCGGCTCCGCAAGATAAAGCGTCAGGACGCCCGCCACATTTTCGCGGCCCTGCAAGGGAACGGAAAGCGCCGATCGCAGGCAGGATACGAGCTTCGGATCGCCGAGATATTTGGACTCAGCCGCAGGGTCGCCGTTGAGGATGGGCTTCTGGTTTACGGCAACCCAGCCGGAGATGCCCTGGCCCAAAGGAATTTCCAAGGATTTGAACAGGTCGTAGTCGATGCCGTGAGAGTATTTTGGCACCAGTTTGTCTTCCTGGCAGACGAAGAACACGATGGAATGGTGCGGGATCATCTCTTTCAGGCGAACCGCAACGACGGAGAGCGTTTCCCGCAGACTGAGCGAGTTACCCAAAGTTTGTGCCAGTTCAAAGAGCAACTGCGCCTCTTGCCGCGCGGAGACGATGGACGCAAGGAAGGAAGTGGCGCGCAACTGGGCCTTGTCGGGCAGGTTCGAGAATCCAGCCATCGGCGCCGCTTCGCGTTTCGGAAAGGACAGCGACTGCAGAACGTTCTCGCGTCCTTCGGAGAGTTTTACGGCCGCTTCCAATTCGTGATAACGCCGTTCAATACACTCGACGACGCGCGGGTCATAGCTCTGGCCGCTCTCGGCACGCAAGAGGTTCATGGCATCCTGTGGCGACATGGCCCGGCGATACGGCCGCTCGGAAGTAAGTGCATCAAAGCAATCCACCACGGAAAGAATGCGCGCTCCAATCGGGATTGCGTTCCCCGCTAATCCATCGGGGTAGCCCTTGCCGTTCCATTTCTCATGATGCGAACGAACGATGGGAACGACCGGGTAAGGAAATTGAACGCGATTCAGAATCTCGGCGCCTACGACTGGGTGAATCTGCATCTTCTCGAACTCTTCCGGCGTTAGCCGTCCGGGTTTCGAGAGGATGTGTTCCGGCACGGCCAGCTTGCCGATGTCATGGAGGAGCGAAGCGGCGCGCACCGCATTCAGCTCGGATTCACTGATGCCCAGGTCTTTCCCGATCTCTACGGCGTAGGTTTGGACGCGCTTCAGGTGATCGTGCGTGGTGTGATCTTTGGCTTCGATAGCCAGGGACAGTGCTTCAATGGTGCGCAAGTGCAGCTCGGCGATTTCCTCGGTGTGTTTTTTTTCACCTTCGAGGCGATCCAGGTAGGTGCGGTAAGAGCGATAGATCCAGTAAACGATGGGCACAGCCAGGATGGAAACCTGCCATCCCAGGGCGTGGTTGACGATGCTTATCCCACCGGCGATAACGGCGCCCAACAAATAGTACGGGAAGGACCAGAGATAGCATTCGCGCCAGACCTGCACCGGACTGCGCTTTCCGGTGATGGCGATGACTGCGGAAACCGACATGGTGTTCACTGCAAAATAGGTCGTGGAAGCCGCGGCCAGCAGGAGCGGCCAGCGCAAGCCGAGCGCAAAGGCCGACTGACTGTGGTAGACGGCGTTCGCGGCGGTAATCGAGATGGCCAGATTCGCGAAATTGAAGAGGAGTTGAATCAGTTTCGGGCGGGGCTTGGCCTGCCACAGCGATTGCACCAGTCCGCCAAGACAACCGACCAGCAGCGTCTCCGGATAAGAAAGATCTAGGATGCCCACCAGGATGAAGAGGAAATTGGCAGACATGGTGGCCTGAATACCCGGCAAGCGGACCTTTAAAAGGGACGCGCCGAGCGCGACAACCATGAAACAAGCCAGGCGCAGCAGGTTTTCCGATTTCCAATGCCAAAGCGCGTACGGCAACAGAGGGATGCCGATCAGCAGCTGGACGGTTATGAAACTAACGGCAGGCCATCCGAGGAATTGGCCGTCCTTGCCGGGATTGCTGAAGACTTTTTTCAAACCGTTCACCCACGCACTCGATCGTTCATTCAGTTGCCGGCTCTAGACAGCATCCACGAAACACCATTTGCGAGAGGAGCTTGCGCACAAGCCGAGTGGGCGCCATTCGACTCATCGAGCCTTCTTCCGTGTTCAAACACACGCCTGTACCCGTGGGGGAGCAGGCCGCACTGCCGTCAGAATGAAGGTTTTAGGAGAAATTGCGAATAGTACTGTCAGCAGGGATTGTCCCAAGATGAACTCTTACTCTGGTACCGTTACCCGGGGTAGGGGCGGTATCTGATTGGTGACATTAATAAATGCGGGAGCCTCTGACCCGCCCTGCCCCAAAACTAGGAGCACTTTAGTACTAGACCCCTGCTCCCCCTGTACCATCGACTGGTTCCAGCCCCTCCCCCACACTGATCTGGTCAACGAACAGAGAATTTCTGGATAGAGCCACCGGTTCGCAGCGACCGAGGAGACGATCAGACATGACCGCCGATTCTCAGCAAGAGCGAAAGAATCAAGAGGGTGGATTCCTCAAGACGACGACGTGGGGAACGCTGATTGCCTCCACCCTGATCGTGGCTGTATGGGGTTTCTCCGGCCACTCTCACCGGGCCCCGAGAAATCAGCAGTCGGGCAACCTCGTCGCATCCAGCGCCGCTGCTCCGGGTTCTTCGCTGCGCGCCGTTCGGCCTGCTACAGACACCGCTTCTCCAGCTCCCTCTCAGGGAGATCTGTCCCTGGTAAAAGCAGCGTCGAGCTCTGAAAAATCCAACTCTGCGGAAAATGCTGCGCCGGTGTCTGCCCTGTTTGTTGCCGCAGCCAATTCGGCCACCCTTCCTGCAGGTTTGTCCAGCACCGACACGAAGCCAGAGCTTGGGGCACAGCAGTCACAGGTAGAAGCCCAGGCTGCCCTGGTAGCCGCTAAGATATCTCCTGACCTGAAGACGGTGGATCCGCAAGCCCAGATGGACGTTATCGTGCAATTCCGTCAGGCACCTACGGCCTCCGATCTGGCGGACGAAGCGGTCACCAAGAAAGCGGATCTGCCGGTGGTGAACGCGGAGCTGGTCACCGTAAGGGGATCCAGCCTGCAAAGCTTGGCGTCGAACGCCAATGTGGCGTACATCTCCCCCGATCGCCCGGTCAAAGGTGCGCTCAACTTGGCAGTCAGCGCGGTCAACGGCGATATCGCCGCTGCCAACGGCTGGAATGGTGCCGGCATCGGCGTTGCCGTTGTGGACAGCGGCATCGGCCCCGCGTCGGACCTGAATAACGACGCCGGTACCCAATCACGCGTCGTCTACAACCAGAATTTCGTGACCACGAGTTCCGGCAGTTCGGATCAGTACGGGCACGGCACCCATATCGCCGGGATCATCGGCGGCAACGGCCACATGTCCTTGGTCTACACCTACGCGGGCGTATATCGCGGTCTCGCGCCAGAGGTAAATCTCGTCAATCTTCGTGCCCTGGATCAAAACGGGATGGGCACGGATAGCACCATTATCGCCGCCATCCAGCAAGCCATCGCCCTGCAGAGCACGTATAACATTCGCGTGCTGAACCTTTCTTTGGGCCGCGGAGTGTTTGAAAGCTACACGCAAGACCCTCTTTGCCAGGCCGTTGAATCCGCCTGGAAGGCCGGAATCGTGGTCGTCGTCGCCGCCGGCAACATGGGCGAATACAATGTGGGCGGCGTAGACGGATATGCCACCATCGGCGCTCCCGGGAATGACCCCTATGTGATTACCGTTGGCGCTACGAATACGCACGGGACAGGCGCTCAAACTTCGCAGACGATGACCAGTTACAGCTCGAAGGGGCCGACCGCGCTGGATCATATCGTCAAGCCGGACCTCGTTGCTCCAGGCAACCAAGTCGTTTCCAGGAAGTCTAACGGGACTACAACGCTGGTTACCGAATTTCCTTCGATTCTCGTTTATCCTTGCAACGCTGCCCTCACGTCCTGCGGGCCGCAATATAATGGCGGCTCTTATTACATCCGCCTGAGCGGGACCAGCATGTCGTCGGCGGTGGTCAGCGGCGTTACCGCCCTGATGTTGCAGAAGACTCCTTCGCTGACGCCGGACCAGGTGAAAGCCCGCTTGATGAAGACGGCCTGGAAAGGTTTTGGCCAATACACGACGGCGACCGACCTCGGTACCGGCATAAGTTACACGATCGAGCAGGACATCTTCTCAGTAGGAGCAGGCGCGGTTGACGCGCAGGCGGCGCTGAATAGCACGGATCTGGCGCCTGCGACTGTCGGCTCCGCGCTTTCCCCGACCGCCGTATACAACGCCAGCAACAATACCATCACGATTTCGGGAGCCCAGGGCACAATCTGGAATAACTCGGTGGTCTGGGGCAACTCCGTCGTGTGGGGCAATTCTGTGGTTTGGGGTAACTCCGTCGTATGGGGCAACTCGGTGGTTTGGGGCAATTCGGTGGTCTGGGGTAACTCCGTGGTTTGGGGCAACTCCGTGGTCTGGGGCAACGCTGGACCCACCATTGCAAATGCCAACTAACTGCTCCTGGCTTTATCCGCGTCTTTAACAGTTACGCCAAAACATACGTCGCCTTTGTCCTTGCTTGCGCGATGTAATCCTGGGTAGGCTGCAAAAACATAGACCTCCGCGAACCATGCGGAATTTGCAGGCTCTCTCAACGGAACGCACTGAAGTCCGACCGCATCGCTGCATTTTCTTTCGTGCCTTCTCCTCTAATCCCCTATAATCGCCCCACTCGGTGATGCCCATGCCCTCCGAAAAGGACGCCTCCCGCGAGGCTAGACATTCCATCGCTATTGTCACGATCCATGACTCCACCTTCCTGAACATCTCAGAATCCATGGGTCCCGCGTTCCATGTGTCCCGCGCTGGCACGGAAAGGCTTATCAAGAGCTTCGTAGAAGATCCCGAGTTGCGCGCTTTACTGCTCGATCTCGACAGCATCGGCGATGGCCCCAAAGATGGCATTGAAGTCCTCCAGGAAATTCGCGCGTTGCGAGAAGACATTGTGCTTGTGGCTATGACCGCCTCCCGCCAGGGCGGTTTTTCCTTGCTGGCCAGCCGCGCCGGCGCCGACGAATTTTTTTTCCTGCCCATGAATCCAGCCGAGCTCTCCATCGTGCTGACGCGCGCCATCGAAAAGCGCGCTCTGGAACTCGAAGGCCGCCGTCTAGTGGAACAGGTGGAGAACAAATCCGCCTTCTGCAATCTGATTGGCGGTAGCGCCGCCATGCAAAAGGTTTATCAGGCCATTCAGTCCTTGGCAGACAGCAACACCAGCGTGGTGCTGCGCGGCGAAAGCGGCACTGGCAAGGAGTTGATCGCGGAGGCCATCGTGCGGTCGGGAAGCCGCGCAGATAATCCTTACGTTTGCCTGAACTGTTCCGCCCTGCCCGACACGCTCATGGAGTCAGAGCTCTTCGGCTACGAAAAAGGCGCCTTCACCGGCGCCGACACCACCAAGCCCGGGCTCATCGAAAGCGCTCATACCGGCACGCTGTTTCTCGACGAAATCACCACTCTCCCGCCCAACTTGCAGAGCAAACTTCTTCGCGCCCTCCAGGAGCGCAGCGTTCAGCGCCTCGGCGCGCGAACCTCTCGAAAAATCGACTTCCGCCTCATCTGCGCCACCAATGAGGATCTGGAAGCCATTGTCCGTCAAGGCCGCTTTCGCGAGGACCTCTATTACCGCATCAATGTCGTTCCCATCTTCGTCCCTCCCCTTCGCGAGCGCGCCGGAGATATCCCTCTTCTAATCGATCACTTCCTCCGCATTTATTGCGCGGCCGCAAAGAAACCCCTGAAAAGCATGCAACCGGACGTCATGGAGATTCTCGAGGACTACCCTTGGCCGGGCAACGTGCGCGAACTGGAAAACGTCATCCAGCGCCTGGTGACCATGAACAACAGCCCCACGCTCACCGCCGAACACCTCCCGCAAGCTCTGCTTTACGCCAGCACCGCCAGCCACGAAGCCATCCTGATCCCCGAGGAGGGGGTGGACTTCGATGCCGAGATGGAACGGATCGAAGTCGCCTATCTCAATGCCGCACTCCGCCGCAGCGGGGGCAAGAAATCCGCCGCGGCCGCGCTTCTCCGCGTCGACCCGCAGCGGATGAAGTACCTTTGCCGAAAACTGAAGCTGTAGTTTGGTTAAAAATTAACCCGCCGAGGGTTAAAAATTGACCGCTCGCAGAATTTTTCACCGCGGCACGCGGCTGTCTCCCACGGTCGAGTCCGTAAGTGCTTGAGATTATGTGGTCATGGTACCCACGGATTTATGGAAACCGTTTGGCATCCAATCTGCAATATGTCTAGCATCGGTCGGCAAGCTTTAAAAAAATTAAAGAGAGAAAAAAGGAGCCCAGCATGTCCATCCAAAAGAAATCTTTGATCAGCGCACTCAAGACCACCAAGAAGGCCAACGTCGCCAGCGGAACTCCCAGCGAGAATATCGAGGCTCCGGCGGCCGAAGGTTCCGTCAAGGGCTCCATGAAGGGCTCCCATAAAGGCACTTTGAAAGGCTCCCACAAAGGCACTCTGAAGGGCACTCTGAAGGGCACTCTGAAGGGCACCCTAAAAGGCACTCTGAAAGGCTCCCCGAGGGGATTCATGAAGGGCACCAATTAAGCCGAAGCCGGACACTGAAATCTTCAAAATCGAGCAATTAACAAGAAGGGCTGCCTTTCGGCAGCCCTTCTTGTTTCGCGTGAAAGCACAAAGCACTGGGCAAGTCAGTGCTGAAATCAATGTACTAAACCTCTACCAGATTTTTCGGCCGATCAGTCTTGTGACGACTTCCCAACCCTTCATCAATATGCTCCGGCGCCGGCCATAGACCCGCGCAACTCCCTCCATCCCCGGCTTCAGGATTGAGTTGGGATTGTCCAACACCAAAGTGACGATATAGAACTGGGGAAGATCCATCCCGCGCAGCTTGTTTTCGCCCAGGAGCTGCGAATCCATTTCGGAAGGTGCGGGGGCAATCGAATTGACCTCTGCGGGCCATATTTTCGCGATGCCTTGAACCTGGAGCCGCGCAGGGGAAGCCACTGTGAATTTGGAGAGGTCGTACTCGGAGATATAGATCCTGGCATTCAGCCTGGTCAGGTCCGCAATTTCCAGAAGAGCGCTACCCTTCTTAAGAGTGCTACCCAGCAAATCACCGACCCTGGGAGTGACCACCGTCCCGGAGATGGGGCTATAAAGATGCAGAGCGTCGCGCATGTCCGAAAGTTGGTGGAACTGAGCAGTCAGGCCATCGCGTTCGTTCAGCGAAGCCCCTAAATCGGTGTAGTGCGAGGAAGCGGCATTGACACGCTGCGACGCCGTAAGCAGCCGTGTACGTGCTTCGTCGAACTCCGACTCCAAGGGCAAATCCGTCAAAGTAGCGAGGGGCTGGCCCTCGGACACGTGCTGCCCCTCTTGGAGGTAGAGCTGAGTGACCGTACCGGGAATGCGTGCGCGGACCACTGCCGTTTTGTTAGGCTCGAGAAAAAATCGGCCGGAAACGGACTCGTGCCAGATCGGCAGTGCGAGAAAGACAAGCGCGACAACACCGAGTGCCAGTGAGTGTCGTGGTGTCAGCCACGCGAGGATACGGTCTTTTTTATCGAGGTAGTTGAATTTCATAAAATTCACCAATAGGCGGATTCGCGAACGAAAAACCAACAGCGCAACGGCAATCTCCGGGATGAAGCCCCATTCCGGGCTGAAGTTGCGGACAATATTTCCGGCAAGCCGCGCAACGACATAGAGCACCGTGTAGCTATAAGCGCCGGAGAGCAGCGCATACACCGCAAACCCAAAGCGCCGCCGCTTGGGTACATACGGCACTTCAACCGGGAGGCGCCAAATATTCCTCTTCACCCAGGCCAACAAGTACGCCGTGGAATCTTCCTTGAGTTCCTCCAAGCCGAGAATCTCGCACAGCATGTGATACCCGTCGAGCTTCATTAACGGGTTCCAGTTGATGATCAGCGACATGATGCCCGTGAGCATCATCATGAAGTACGCCGCATCGTGGACAAACGTGTCCGGTGGCGTCGCCCACCAGATGGGCGTGGCGATGGAACAGACCATGAGCTCCGACCAGATTCCGGCGAGGGCAATCGTCAACCGCTGGGGCCGGGAAGCCAAAACCGCGCCTTCCGTGGTGTCCGTATAGAAGGCCGGCGTGAGATAGATCAGCGCGAACCCCATGGCTCTCACCCGGCCGCCGTAATGCTTGCAGGTATGGGCGTGTGCAAACTCGTGAATCGCCACGATGACCATGAACAGCGCGTAGAAGGCCAGGACGTCGCCCCAGGTTTTTTCCTTGAAATTGTAGAACTGGAGCGTGTCGCGGCCGATCTCACTCCAATGAGTAACGCTGATGCCCGCGGCGATGGTGAACGCCACGACCGTCAGAATCGTGAACCATGTCGTGTAGATAAACTTCGTGTGGTTGTAAAACCAGGTGAGGAAACGATCCGGATTGAAAGCCGGAAAAAAGATGATGGAAAGGTCAGTCCACCGGCTGCGCCCCTTAAGGCTCTTGCGGCGGTCTTCCGCGGACTGCTGCATCAGAAGAATGTTTTTTTCTTGCGGTGTCTTGTACCAGAAATTGCCAGACTCAAGCTGCGCGGCAAATTCGCGAACATCCTCGGGCGCATACTGAATTCCCATTTCGCTGGAATACAGCGCCGCAATGTGTTCGTAAGAGCGGTGGCCATCGAATAGCCGGGCGAGACGCCAGGTCTGCTCCGGAAAGCGGTACATAAGGCCGACGCTGGGAACGTAAATCCGCACCATCGGCTGGTTGTCTTCCATGTGCTCGCGGAAAGTCGTGCCGGGATCGAGGCGAGGATAGCGCTCCGAGAGGGTGTGCGCCGGAATTTCCGGGAGCGCAACGTCGAGAGCGCGGGTGAGATTCATGTGGGCTGGGCTTAACGCTGGGTGTCCAGGTGCACGTTTGCGGTCATCCCGGGACGCAACGCTCCTCGTTCACCCTTCAACTCCACCAGCACCTCGAACGTACCACTGGAGGGGTCCACCACCGGACTGATCTCCTTGACCCTCCCGAGATGCTTTTCGCCGGGCGCATCCTCGGAAGTGACATCCACGGATTGTCCCTGGCGCATCTTTCCAAACACCCTCTCCGGCAGCGTGACCCGCATCAGCAACGGCGCCTCCGCAGTAACCCAGAAGAGGCGTTCGCCCTTGGCGATATTCTGTCCTTCCCGGACATAGCGGCGGGCGATCAATCCATCAAAGGGAGCAAGGATTTTGGCCTTTTCCAATTCCAGCTCGAGCGAGCGCTCCTCCTCGTGAGCGGTGGTCAGGCTTTCCAGGACTCGCTTTATATCCCACTGGTCCGACTCGGCTTTGTATTTCGCGTGCTGCAGCTGTTCTTCGGAGATCAGCCCTGCATCCCACATGCGTTGCGCTCGCCCATAGTCCGCCTTGAGCACTTCGGCTTCTGCTTCCCAGTTTTTCAGGTCCGCGGCGATGCTTCGCGATTTAGCGCGAGCGGCTTCAAGATTCGCCGTGATCTGGCGGTCGTCCAGATTGGCGATAAGTGTGCCTGCCTGAACATGGGCGGGGGCGTCGAAGAATATCTTTTGAAGAATGCCGTCGCGCTGAGCCGTAATCTCCACCTGATGTTCGACGATGATAGGCCCGGAAACACTAATGCCCGTATCGGCGGGCGCGACTTGCGTCTTGAAAGAGGAAGGAGGAGGTGTGACAGGAGCCGGCGCGGCATTCGTCACGGAGGGTGTGACCGTCCCGCTATCCCCGCAACTCACAATCAGCAGGGCCGCTCCCAAAACGATTGGCACGACAGGACACCGCATACTTTTCCTCCACTCTATTTCCTACCAACCTACCCAGTTCCACAGCTTGGCGTAGCTCCAAATCCACGCTCTCCGGAAAAACACATAGCCGGAGGGATACCAGCCGACACGGACTTTTCCGCGGCCTTCCATGCCCGCGCGAATTACGCCGTCAGGATTCGGAATGGCTACTCGCGCATAAAAAACTGGCGTTTCGTGAAGCATCTCCGCTTTCGGGCTGACGATGACCACGTCGCCGCGGAACGTGCGCGTTGGGTAGCTATTGAGCTTTACCACCGCCGGCTCGCCGTCCTTGAGCAATCCCGCGTCGAGATCATCGATGGCCACATCCACAACAGCCTGCGAGGTGTCCACGACCTCGGCAAACGAATCACCTTGCTCCAGCTTGCGCCCGGCAAAATTCTCCACGTGCGGTGTCGCAATCACGCCGTCAATGGGAGAGCGCAACGACGCCTTCTCCAGCATCTCCTCCGTTCGCCCCACTTCCGCTTTCCAGTAATCGGACTGCACACGATGCACCCCCGCCTCAGTGCCATCGTTTGCGGCCAGCGCGCGATTCATTTGGAGCCGCGCCGCTTCATACCTGGAATGCGCCTCCGCAACCGCCGAGCGCAAATTCCAGTCCTCCATTTTGGCTAGCACCTGGCCGCGCTGCACGGATTGGCCCTCGTGAACGAATACGTTGCTGACTACGCCCTCCAGTTCGGGCTGGATAAGAGCCCTGCTTCCTGGCGCAACGATCGCGTCCCCATCCACACGAAGCGGCAGGGGACACGCCACAAGGAAAAGCACCGCCGCCGCGGCTGCGACGAGAATCAGAGTGCGGCGGCGCTTCTCCATCGCCATGAACTTGCGCTTTTGGACGAGCACCGGTTCGAGCACCGAAATGAAGGGAACTTCTTTGTACAATTGCGCGTTGCGAAGCGCCACCGTGGCCTGGCTGGACAGCACATCCAGTATTTCGATATGTGCGGACCCCAGGAAATCCGGGTCGGTGCTTTCGAGAGCGAGCAAACCTACGCTTCCGGTATCGTCATTCAAAGGCTTGGCGTAGAAGCCGCGCATCCCCGATGCCGCAAAGTATTTCTTGAACTTGGCCCGCGTTTCCTCGCGATCGGCGTCAATCTCCTCGTCGCGTTGGCTTACGTGAATCACTTCCTGTGACAAGGAAGCCCATTGCAGGATTTCGTTGAGTGGCGCGATGTCGGGAGCGTCCGCGTTAACCTGCGTTTGTCCGGTCACGGCGCTCAACTTGAAGCGGCCACCCTGCCGCAGCACGATCGCCGCGCGCTCGTACGGAATCACTGCCTGCGGCGCATTCACAATCGTCTGCAGCATGCGCTCCAGATTCAGCGTCGACGTAATCTCGTGGCTCACCGTGACAAGTGTTTCGAGGATCGCCACTTTCCGCTCGGCCATCAGCAGACTTGCGTTGTGCAGCGCGCTCGACGCCGTTTCCGCAAGGCTCGTCAACGCAAACAGTTCGTCATCGTCAAACGGAGTGCCGTCCACCTTGTTGACCGCCTCCACCACGCCAACGAGCGCTCCTTTATCCAAAATAGGCACAACCAGCAGCGACCTAACCGTTTCTTCTTCGACTTCCGCGTTCCGTTTCGCCAGCCGCTCATCCTCGGGGTCATCGATCAACACCGCTTCCCCACTGTCGGAGACATCTCCCGGAATTCCCTCACCGGGTTTTTGGAATGAGCCCTGCGGAACGGTGGCATCCGACCCGGCCTGATGCATCAGCTGGATGCTCTCGTCTGGCTGCAGCAGCCATACGTTCACTGCTTGACATTCCATCACTTCTTGAACTTTCGAGCCGATAATGGGCAGCAACTCGGCCATTTCCAGCGTCGAAGCAAAAA
Source organism: Candidatus Acidiferrum sp. (assembly GCA_035313865.1). GTDB lineage: Bacteria > Acidobacteriota > Terriglobia > Acidiferrales > UBA7541 > Acidiferrum. Next base: position 70,275 of record DATFZY010000072.1, on the reverse strand, counting down.
CCTTTTCGAGGTCATAAAGTTGTGTAAGCCGGCTGATCGAACCGAGAGCGTCATTTCTCTCGTCTTCATAACGTTGCGCCGCTGCCAGCGCCGCGCTGGAAATTCCCGCCAGGTCGCTCAGCTCCCCGAGCGCTTCTTCTGTCAATTCTTCCTGAAAACTGACGATCTCCATCGCGCCGAAAACAGTATCCCCGATATGGAAAGGCAGGTAGGCCAGGGAGAGAAAAGTCTTGCGGATATCGAGGTGCGAGTAGTTTTCGCGCGAAAGCTCCGCACCGGAAAAAAGCAGCGGCACTTCGGTGTTTCTCAGCTCACTAAAAATCGCTGACTCAGCGGAAACGGTGTTCGCCCGTGCGCCTGCTTCTCCAGCCGATGCCTTGGCGGCCCACACCTCTTCGCCATCGAGCACCGCAAATATGTAAACGTTAATGGATGTGCCGGGCAGGAGTTCGGCTACTGTTCCAGCGATCGTCCTGGCACGCGGAATGACTTCTTGCTCGGCCAGCAGTCGTGCGGAAAATTCCCGGAGCTCCATCTTCAAAGGACCACTCTCGCTCGCCATGCCCGCGTCCTATTGCTATCGCGCTGTGGAGACGGCCGGGCGATGGAAACGGCGAAACACTCGCTTGCAAATTTGCGGCGGTTCTTCTAAGTTGTGCGGGACTCTAGCAGACTACCGCTCTGTTCGGCAAGCGCGTTCGTACTTCGCAACCCTGCCGCGGGCCTTGGAGGCATCCTTTTGGAAATCGAAGTCCGAACTCAATCCGACGTGAAGCTCATCACACTCCGCGGCCGCCTCAACCTCGGAGAGCCGCTCGATCGGCTCAACGCGACCATGACCGATCTGCTCAATGACGGCCAGTCCCGCTTCATTCTGGACCTTCAGGAAGTTCCAACAATCGACTCCAGCGGCATCGGCCTTCTCGTTCGTTTCCTCACCAGCGCCAAGCAGCGCGGCGGCTCGTTAAAACTCCTCAATCCCTCCAAATTCGCCGTCCAGACTCTCAAGCTTGTCCGCGTACTCACTCTTTTTGAAGTCTTTGAGGATCCACAGCTCGCCGTCGCTTCCTTCAGTTAGAAATCTTCCGAAGTAGTTCCCAAATCTTATGTGCGCGCGTTCCATCCTTTGCGCCGGAGAAGTCGTATCCGGCACACGGCGCTTCAGATAGGAGCCACCGTGTCGAAGATGGGGCTATCATTAAGAGGTGCGCTTGGGATGAGCGCACGAGGGTAAGACCATGCGAACAATCAATCTCTTCATCGCCAGCCTTCTGTTTTCCGTTGCAACTCTTGCGCAGGACAAACCCGCCGATGCCCCACACGACATGGACCACATGCAGCATGGCGGCTTCATGCAAGGCGGCATGCACCACGAAATGGCGAAAGGCGTGAAAATCGAACAAAAAATCGACGGCCACACCATTACCGTTCGAATCGGCCCCATGAACCTGCCTGCCAACACCAGTCACATGAAAATGCCGCAGCCTCCGGATCTCGAGTGGCAAATTCCCATCGACGGCTGGCTGCTGGCGTATTCGCCCAGACTCGTCGACGCAAACGGCAACGCCGTGCCCGGCCGCGTCCTTCATCACACCGCCTTCTGGAACGAGAATCGCGCCGATTTTCTCTGCCCCAACAAAGAAGAACACATTTTCGGCGCCGGCGGCGAAATGACGAATTGGGCCGAACTCCCCGGCTTCGGCTACCGCGTGCAAATGGGCGACACGATTCGCGTCGAAACCATGATCCACAATCCCACGGACACTTCGTATGAAAACGTCTATCTCGAAGTCGTCATTCCTTACACGGAAGTCAGTTCGGGCGCCAAGGTCAAAAGCGTGTACCCGACCTGGATGGACGTTAAGTCGTGTGGGAATTCCGGTTACGATTTGCCCGCCGGAAAGAGCGAGCAAACCGGCACCGTCACCGTGAAATACGACGGTGTCCTGCTCGGCGTCGGTGGACACATGCACGATTACGGCAGGCGGCTCGTCCTCGAAGACGCCACACGCAAAGAAACCGTCGCGACTCTCGATGCAAAAGTAGACGACCGCGGTGACTTGCTAAGCATGCCGACGGTTTTGTTTCTCGACCGCGGCGGCTACAAATTTACGGTGGGCGACGTCCTCAAAATCTCCGCCACTTACGACAATACGGCCGGCAAACTCCTCCGCGACGGCGCGATGGGCATCGTCGTCGGCTATTTTGCTCCGTCAGACGATTCCACGATGGCGGCCCTTCGCCGCAAACCGGCAGCTCACCACATGGCGGGGATGATCCACGATCAGTAAGCTCAGCTCTCGCAAATTTTGACTCCTCAGGACGCAAGGTAATCCTGCAAGCGTGGCGCGGGACTCCGTGTACAATGCCGTCGGCTTGGAACAACAAACCGGAAAGCCTGGGTAAAGCCGATGGCAAATGAAGATTCCGTTTCAGATATAACCGCGCTACCTGCAGCCAGCATCTCGCTGCCGCCCGTCGAAAAATCTCGTTGGCGCAAAGTGCGCGATTGGTGTTCCAGGCAGTGGACCGCGATTTGTCCCGGCCTCGAAGCACGCCGCGGCGCCGTGTGGGGAACGCTTGTTGCAGCCGCCGTGTGCGTCGTCATAGGCGGTTTGTATATTCAGACCGGCTTTGGTTACCTCTTCGATTTCACATTTTGCATCCTCGTTGCCGCTATATTGATTCCGTTGGTCGCTGCCCTCGTCGTTTTGATTCTCAGCATCGCGCGAAATCTGCCCCGCTTTGCCACCGGCGTAATCATCGGCTCGTGTTTTGTCGTAATGACCTTGTGGGGGCCGCCAGAGCTGGGCATTACGGTAGCCATCGCTGTGGGCCTGGCCACGGGAGTTCTCGGCGCGACCATTGCCACATTTTTCTTTGGCAACTTCGCCCAATCCGCGCTCAGCAAAAAAATCGTCGTCTCTCTTCTTTTCCTTCTCTCCCTCGCAGCCAATATTTATTTCGTTTGGCTTCTTGCTTACGCAGGCACCATGGATAAGCTCATCACCTGGAAACCTCCCGCGGATTCCATGCCCGCGGAATTGGCCGCTCCGGATCCTTCAGCAATTGGCCCCTTTCAAGTTCAAAAGCTTTTCTATGGCGTTGGCAATGACATCCGCCGCCCCGAATACGGCTCCAGTGTCGCCATCAAAACCCGCACGCTGGATGCGTCCGACTTTTTTAAGGACTTCAAAGGCTGGAAGCGCTGGTCGCGAAAAAAGTATTGGGGCTTTGATGTCGACAAGCTGCCCTTGAACGCCCGCGTCTGGTATCCCGAAGGGCCCGGACCTTTTCCGCTCGCTCTCATCGTCCACGGAAACCACAACATGGCCGCGTTTTCCGATCCCGGGTACACCTATCTTGGCGAATTGCTCGCCAGCCGCGGCATCATCCTCGCTTCCATCGACGAAAATTTCCTGAACAGCGGCCTTTTCCACGACCCGCCCAAGCAGCAAGCCGTTCGCGGCTGGATGCTGCTGGAACATTTGAAACTCTGGCAGGAATGGAACAAAACCGCAGGCAATCCATTTCAGGGCAAGGTGGATATGTCGCGCATCGCGGTGATGGGCCATTCGCGAGGCGGCGAAGCGGCCGCCACCGCCGCGGCATTCAATCGCATGAAGTACGATCCCGATGACGCCAACATCAAGTTCGATTACAACTTCGCAATCAAAGCCGTCGTCGCCATCGCTCCTGTTGACGGTCAATACAAGCCCGCGGGACAGTATCGTTGGATAGAAGATGTGAGCTATCTGACCTTGCAGGGCGCGCATGACATGGATGTTTCGTCTTTCCATGGAAGCCGGCAATGGGACCACGTCCGTTACACGCAGCCTGGCCCGTGGTTTAAAGCAGAAATCTACTCCTACCGCGCAAATCACGGCCAGTTCAACACCGTTTGGGGCAACGATGACGCCGGCAAGCCGCTCGGATGGCTCCTGAATTTGAAGCCTCTTATCCCCGGCGAAGAACAGCGCCGCATCTCGAAGACCTACATTTCCGCGTTTCTCGAAGCTACGCTCAAAGACCATCGCGAGTACGTTCCGCTTTTTGAGGATTGGCGCGTCGCTCGCCAGTGGCTGCCGGATACGCTGTACATGAATCGCTATCAGGACACGAACTACACTCCTCTCGCATTGTTCGACGAGGACGCTGACCTCACCACGACGACTGCTCCGGGCGGCCACATCGAAGGGCAAAATCTCACTGTCTGGAACGAAGCTCCCATTCCCTGGCGCTCCGGCGACCGCGGCTACAACGGCGTCTTTCTCGGGTGGAACCGCGTAAAGGATGCTCCCGCGCCAACTTACACGATCACGTTGCCTGCGGCAGCCGCCGCGGGTTGGCAACTGGGGCCGGGCTCGACGATTGAATTTTCGATCGCACCCATGGATGAAGACGTGGACCCGCCCGGAAAGAAAAAAGACGACGAAAAAGACAAAGATAAGAAAAAAGAAAAACAGAAGGACGCCGGGAAAGACAAGAAAAAAGAACGCGAATCGCCCGATTTCACGATTGAACTGGTGACCAGCGACGGCGTAACAGCAAGCGCGCCCTTGAGCCTCTTCATGACTATTCCGCCGCCGTTCAAAGAGAAATTCACCAAGCTCTCCGTTCTAGACGATGCAGGCTTCGACCAGGACTGGGAAACGGAATTCCAGACCGTGCGCGCGCCTCTCTCGGAATTTCAAACGGCTGACAAATCCAGGAAATTCGATCCGGCAAAGCTCAGCATTGTGCGCCTGAAATTCGATCGCACTCCGATGTACAAAATCTGTATCAGCCAGGTCGGCTTCGGCAAACAGTGATATAAGCTGAGGCGTCTTTGGAGGCTGCTCATGCATCGTGTCCGTCTGCGTTTCGTTTGGCTTTTGACGATCGGCGCTTTTCTCATTCCCGCGTCTGATGCACACGTCACTCGTGTCGAGATTATTTCGCGGACGGATCTTCAGGATGGCAAACCCTTCGGGCTCGCCGGGGTTTACGAGAAAATCGTTGGGCGCGTCTATTTTGCCGTCGATCCAAGAAACATTCACAACGCGCAAATCGTCGATCTCGATAAAGCGCCGCGTAACGCACAGGGCGAAGTCGAATTTTCCGCCGACCTCTATCTTCTGAGGCCGAAAGACATAAACAAGGGAAACGGCGCCGTTCTTCTTGAAGTTTCCAACCGCGGCGGAAAAGGAATCCATCGCATCGTGGACGGCCCGGGAGCTTCCGCTGCGAAAGCGGAAGTTGAGACGGCTTTCTGATGCGCGAAGGCTACACGGTGGCCTGGGTCGGCTGGGAATTTGATATCGCCGATGAAGGAGACCGGCTCAAACTTTTTGCTCCGGTGGCGCACGATCCTGAAGGAAAAGAAATTCGAGGGCTGGTTCGCACCGACTTCACTCCCGCGCAAAAAATGGCGGACATGCCGCTCGGCCATTCCCTGCTCGGACCTAACGGCGGAAAAAGCTATGCAGTTGCCGATCCCGCGAGCCCGAAAAATGTTTTGACAGTGCGCGACACTCCGGATAGCCCTCGCCAAACGATTCCTCGCCCGCAGTGGAGTTTCGCCCACACCGTGGATGGCATGCTCGCCGCCGATCTTCACTTTCTTCACCTGGACGGCGGGTTTTTTGCTGGAAAAATCTATGAGCTCGTCTACGAAGCAAAAGATCCGGTCGTTGTCGGGCTGGGGCTCGCTTCCGTCCGCGATTTCCTTTCGTACTTGAAATACGATCCCCAATCCACGGCGCCGGTTCATCGCGTTTACGCTGTCGGCATTTCGCAGAGCGGGCGCTTTCTTCGGCATTTTCTCTACCAGGATTTCAACGCAGATGAGCAAGACCGCCAGGTCATGGACGCCGTCATCGCTCATGTTGCCGGCGGAGGCCGCGGCAGTTTTAATCACCGGTTTGCGCAGCCTTCGCGCGACGCTCAGCCGCTTTCGAGCCTCTTTTTCCCCACCGACCTTTTCCCTTTCACCGATCAGCAGGAAACCGATCCGGATACGGGCGAGGCGGCTGGTCTTCTCGATACCTCCAATAAGTCTCACAAAGCGCCGAAACTCTTTCTGACCAACACTTCTTACGAATACTGGGGACGCGCTGCGTCGCTGATTCATACTTCGCCGGATGGCACGAGCGACGCGAAGATCGGAGAAAATGTCAGGGTTTATTTGCTGGCCGGGTTGCAGCATTTTTCTGCCCCATTTCCGCCGCGGAAATCCTCTCCCGGCTCCCCGGATTCCACTGCACAGCAACGGTACAATCCGAATCCAGTTCAGTGGTTCTGGCGCGCGTTGATCACGGATATGGACGAGTGGGTGAAAGACGGAAAGGAGCCACCCGCTTCCACGTACCCGAAAATTGCGGATGGCACGCTCGTATCGCTGACGAAATGGAATTTTCCTAAGATTCCCGGCGTCAACAAGCCGCATGAAGCAAGCGTTGCATATCATCTGGATTTTGGTCCGCAATGGAAAAGCGGAATCGTGAGTACCGAGCCTCCTAAGGTTGGAAAACCGTTTGTCACACTGGTTCCGCAATCGGACATCGACGGAAACGACCTTGGCGGGGTGAGTTTGCCGGAATTGCAGGTTCCGCTTGCGACTTATACCGGATGGAATTTGCGCGATCCGAGCATTGGCCTTGCGGATTTGCGCCTGAGTTTTTATGGTTCGTTTATTCCTTTCGCGAAAACGGCGGCAGAGCGCACACAATCCGGCGATCCGCGGCTCTCGGTTGCGGAGCGGTATGTTTCGCGGGACGAATACATGGGAAAGTTCGCGGAAGCGGCGATGAAACTGGTCCATGAACGGTTCTTGCTGGGCGAGGATGTGCCTGCCTTGCTGGAGCGCGGCAAACGCGAGTGGGAAGAAGTCACCGGGCAGAAGTAATTCCGAAGCATTAAAGGGAAGGCAGAGTGTGCGGGGCTTCGGCCGCGACGGGTTTTCAGCAGCGAAGCGAACTTCGCTGTGGCGAATGGAGGAGAGATGAATCGGGACCGGCGTGACATTCTGAAGGGCGGAAGCCTTGTGCTGCTCGGCGGCGGGCTGTTTCGCCGCATGGACAAGGTTGACGGAATGCAAACGCAAGGCGGCAGTGGCTCGCTTGCAGATATTGTGAAGAGCCGCGGCACGGGCACGAGCGAAAAATTGCTGCTCGGTCCCAGGCCCGGCGAAGAAGGACCGCCGGAACCCGCCAAGGTTGATCGCTTGCCGCTCGAGTGGAACAAACAGACCGTCGCGCGGTTCAAGGAAAAGGTGGCGCAGCAGGATATCCACGCGTTTGTGCTTCGCGATCAGCTCAACATTATTTACATCACCGGATACTGGCATACGCATACAGAACGGCCGCAGTGCGTCTTCATGAATAAAGATGACGCGGATCCCTGGTATCTCTATCCGGCGCTGGACCGCGAACTGGTGAAGGGCTGGTGGTTCGGCGGCGGGTGGGAGTATTTCGACACGAAGCACGCCGAAGGAGGTTTTCCGGAGCAGGGGAAAGTCGTGCAGGGCAAGACCGTGGATCTGTTCGAGATGCTGCTCGAAGGAATGAAAGCAAAAGGCGTGCAGGGAAACAAAATTGGCATCGACGGGAAACTTTACGCGGATGAATTGGCAACGGCAAAAAAAGTCCTGCCGAAAGTGAAGTGGGTGGACGTCAGCCAAACGCTGCTGGACATGCGCGAAGTGAAGACGCCGGAAGAGCTGGCGCTGACGCGGCGAGCGTACACGTACTTTGACCGGGCGCACGCTTACGCGCGGGACTACTTCCTGACGTTTGGAACGGATGTGACTGATTACGAGGTCGGAATCGCGAGCACATTCTGGATCAACAACATTTTGTACTCGGAGCTGGACCTTGCGAACGGTCTGCCGCACCACGGCGTTGCGGCGAGCGTCGAAATCGATTGCCGCGTGGGGCGACTGTGCGCTTATCCGCATCCGAATCAGCCACGGTTCAACAGGATTGCGCGCAATATGCCGTTGCAGGTGGATGGCGATGCATACATCGGCGGGCATGGTGGAGAAAACTACCGCATGTACATTCTGGCGGACGGCGCGGGCGAGTTTGATGCGCATATGCGGAAGCTGTGGGAAGTGAGCCAGCACACGTGCGACATGCAGGTGGAGTTGCAAAAAGAAGGCTCGACTTGCTCGAGCGTTGCGTTCGAGATTCACAAGTACCAGGTGGCGCAGGGAGTTCAGGATTACATTTACCACCGGCCCGCGCACGGAGAAGGCTCGGAGGGCCACCAGCCGCCGTATCTTTCGCTGGGCGACTACACGGTGCTGAAGCGGGGCATGTGTTTTTCCGAAGAGCCTGGGCTTTACGATCCCAAGAATGGGGTTGGTTTCAATTGGAGCGACCATGTTGTGACGGGCGTCAAGTCGGGGTACCGGATGAGCCGCGTGCCGTACTCGAAGGAATGGAGCTGGGTGAAGATCTGAGGGCTGGCGACTCGCTAACAATGTACCCCACGTATGTGCGCAACTTTTGGCGAATGTCTGTGTTCATGGGTTCAAGTTGTTGTGTGCTCGCGCGGACGGCTTTCTGAGCAAATTGTAATGCCACATTTTGCAGCAAAACTTCATTTCACTCTTGCCCTGTGCAAAACGAAGGCGTAGCGTTCCTGAATCGTTTTGCTGGTCCCGGCTGCGCGACTGGTTTTGTTCTCGATCCTTGAAGATTCCGGTTTGAGGCTGCCGGGCCACAAATCAGGAGGCCACGCATGCGGCGCATTTCAGCTTACCTAGCTTTTTCACTGCTACTTCTGGGAGTGCAGGCGAGTACGCGGGCGCAGGATATCCTTGTCCCCGCGGGCACGCTGCTGCACTGCACGCTCGACGAACCGAATTTTTCTTCCGCTACTGCCGATGTCGGAGATCCGGTGGTCTGTCATTTGAACAGTCTCCGGCAATTCGGAATCGAAGTCTTTCCGCGTGGGAGCTATTTGGGCGGGCACCTGGAAGCGGACAAAGATCCGGGGCATTTCGTCGGGAAAGGCTATTTGGAGCTGGAGTTCGACCGCATTGGATTTCCGAGCAGCGATATTCCGGTGCCGAGCAAGGTGATTGCGGCGAAGGGATACAAAGTGGACCGTCACGGGGATATCGTCGGCAAGGGACATGCGACACGCGACGTGGTGGAGTGGATGATCCCGCCACTGTGGCCCTGGAAGATTATTACACTGCCTGCGCGGGGACCGCGTCCTACGCTTAAGGGAGAAGAGCAGATTACGCTGCGCTTGATGGACGATATTATGGTGCCGCGCGCGACGAGTTCTTCAAGTTACAGCAACAGGCCTGTGACCTCCTATGACCGGCCCCCAGCTTCTTATCGGCAGCAGTCGTTTCAACACCAGCAGGAATTGAACAAGCCGCCTGCGGCGAGCCAGCAGCGAACGACTTCGAATTCGCCTGCGAGCAATGCTTCGGCGGTGGAAAATGTCTCGCAGAGCGTATCAGCAACGGAGAACCAGACAGGCACCTCAACGGCTGTGACTTCGCCGGCGGTTCGTACGAAGCTAATCGCGCTCAAGTCCGACCAAGTCTACGAAGTCGCGCAATACCGCATCGATAGCGCGACGTTGAATTACGTGCTAACGAACGGGGAGAAGGGGTCTGTAGGCGTCACGGAAGTGGACTGGCGGAAGACTTCGCAGTTGAACGCGGAGCCGCCTGCACCTGTAACTACAGCTACGGCGTTGAACCAGCACAGTTACTAGATTTAGGAAGGGACATTTTAACGGCGTCGCAGCGGCGCGTGATCACACGCGACGGTCAGGGTTGCTTTGGTTTCGCGATCTTCTGTTCGGTTTGGATTGAGAAGAGCAGGAAATCCGTGAAGGTGTGATAGACGATGGCGCGGTGGTCACCGTAGTCGTAGTAGGAGTTGGCAATCTCCGGCAACCAGATTTTTACATCGCGCGTGCGGAATTGGACGGGAACGTAGTCGATCGCGAGATACCACTGGTGTACGCGGACGGGCGGGATTCCCTCCATGAGAGCCGTCTCCAGGTGCACAACCTCGCCGGAATCGGCCGCAATCCAGGCGTTACCCTTGAGCCTGGCCGGATACACGGTGTTATCAAAGCGGAAGGAAAATGTACGGCCCGGCTTATCCTGGCGCTGCTGGAAATGAACCACCCAAGTGCGTTGGCCTTCCCATTCCGCGGCACCCTCGCAGCGCATTTCATAGTCGTCCTGCAAGTTTGGATGAAAGAGCAAGACCAGTTCCGGGAGACCACGGCTCTGTGCGGCGGTGTCAGACAAACTGCTTCCGTGTTTGGGGCTCCGGCTTTCTTCGACGGCCGGCTCTCCTGCCGCCTGGTGGAAAATCACAACGTAGTCAAACATCTCTGAGCCGCCGTCCAGGCTGAAGCCCTGACGATCCGAAACTTGATAGGAGATCTTCTCCTGCGCGGTGAAGTTTTGAAGATTGGTAAGCAGTTCGTTGGTGCGCTCGCCAGCCTGTTCGAGCACATCGGCGAGAACGCATGGCGGAGACGGACTTACAGAGCGTACAGGAGAGTCGACTTTCGGAGGATTCCAGGACAAGCTGCGGTTCTTCAGCTTTTTCTCAGAGGCTTCCGGTTGTTGAGCCGCGAGCGAACTCGCTGTGGTCAGCAGGCCGCTAACCAACATGCCTGCGAGGATTGCGGCCACCACGATGGCTGAAACTGCAGCGAACTGACGGTTTTTTGTGACGAACATAATTTTCGTTTGCGTGTCTCTTGCCGCCCTTTTCGAGGCTATCGAATTTCCAACTCTTTAGTTATTGCGCTCATGCTCCCATGAAACGCTTCCTGAACGACAACGCGGAGGTGGTAAGGGCCGGCCGGAGCTTCGAGCTGCATCACACCATTGATACCGGTTTTTGAGAGGCGGTCGAAACTTTCGGGCTTGAGTGCGAGCTCCATGTCGGCTTGTTTGCCGGTGACGAATTTACCCCGAGGATCGAAGAGCGCGGATACGAAGGTGAGTTTCTGAACGTGTCGGTCGTTCTGCTGGTCGAAGAGAAGTTTTTGGATGTCGATATGGGTCTGGATGGTGAGCTGAGGATTGCCTGAGCTAGCGGTGCCGAACTTTACCGTGATGGTGGCGGGAAGATCGGACTTCTCTGTGGAGCCACGAATTTCCGTATCAATATCGTCAGCTTTGTTGGCGGCGCTCGGTTGCTCGGCAGAGGCTTTTCCTGGAGAGAAATAGCCGGGCCGGACTTGCAGGAAGTCGTGGCTCACGTTCTTTAACTCAACTTTAATTTTGTGATACTTGCCGTCATCGGCGGGGTCGAATCCAAGCAAATAAGTGCAATCGGGTAAGAGACCCAGTTGGTGAAAGCCGAGGTCTAGATCGTTGTTGTTTCGGAAGAGCTGGCCGCCGGTGCTTTCGGCGAATCGGGCCATAGAGGAGTCCAGCTCCTCGAGGCGGTCACCGAGCGTTCTCATCTGGAATACGGTGGTGCTGAGAGGAATGGCAGCGGATTCGATGGTTTCGTTGAGGGGCGGGCCTGGGGCCTCGGCGTAAAGGCCCTTGGCGTCGAGCGAATTGATCACCACGCTGGCGCGTACAGCCTCATTGATGATGGCATCTTGCTCCTGTTCGAGCAGGTTTGAAAGAAAACCCGAGGAGGCGAGCAGCAACATGCGCTTGCCGGGCTTTCTGGCAAGGTGATCGAGGCTGCTTTTGATGGCATCGAGCGTCGCCTGCGACGCAAAGCGTGCTTGATCCCAAGTTTGTTCCGCTTGATTGAGCACAGCGTTGAGGATCTCGGTGGGTACAGCACCCCCGGTCCCGCTGGTGGGCGTCAGGTTCATAAAATTGCTATCGGGTACGGTTTCCAGATAGTCCGGGCTGCAGACGGACCCACCACAGCTACAGGCCTCCACAACCTTTGCCTTCATAGCAGAGGGATCGCCTTTCACGACTTGGTAGGCCTCGTAAGCGGTCATTCTTGGGCACAGAGTAAGGCCACCCGCAGATGCGCGCGGATGGGATTGAACTTTGGTCATTGCGGCGAGGATCGCAGCGGGATCGTTTGTGAATTCTACTGCCAAGCCGGCGGATGTCGTGAATATGGCGATGCGATCACCGCTGCGAACAGCTTCCTTGATGAAACGCGCAGCCGCGATCTTGGCGTGCGCCAGATCGCCGGTTGCTGTATTGATATCGTCGAAGAGGAGGCCAATCCATCTGCCGCTGACCGAGTTCTGGCTCGGCGATTTTGGTGTGGGCGCGGGCCGCTGTGCCGTTGCGTCTGACGTGGGGCTTGCAGAGTTCAGGGGAGTGTCCACGGTCGCATTGAATGTCTCGACGGAAAACGCCGTTAAGTCGCGCTTATTACCGGCATCGAATACGGCGAAATTGTCTTTTGTCAGGCCGGAAACAGCGCGGCCGTGGCTGTCGCGGACGACGACTTCGAGTTGGACGAGACGGCTCTCAAAACGAATGGCGGGTTGAAACTGGTAGGGGCGACTGCTCAGACGGACCTCTCCCGGGGAAAGTGTTTGCGCGGCAGCGAGGAGGGCAAGGAAGGCGGATATCAGAACCGCAACGGCCGTTGTACTCGCGTGTGCGTTGATGTTCGTCGGCTTGCGGCGAAACTCATCACGGGTTTTGGATTGACGCCGCGACATGTCCGGAGCATACCACTTCCGCGATTCGCGGCAGAGCAGCGCTTAGAGGGACGAGGTATGTGCCCTCCGTGTGCTGGGACCGCGGAGAAGAGATAGACTCGACTGGCTGAGGACGGTTGGCGGGCCTAAAGGCCCGCAACTACATTTGCGAGGGATCGTGGCTGAACCGAAGGTCGAGTACGCGAAACGGTTGGAGAAATTTTTGGGCGTGATTGCCGAGGAGGAGCAGAGGCATCTGCTCGTGGGTTATTGGAAATTGGGAGTTGTTGTGGCGGGGTTGGTGGTCGTATGGGGAGTTTTCGCGAGACATATTTTGGCGGCTTATTGGTTGGCTGCGCCTGTGGTGGTTTATCTGGGGCTGACTTTTTGGCATGGGTACGTTTTGCGGGCCAAGGGGCGGGCGGAGACGGCAGCGGAGTTTTATCGCAAGGGGATTGCGCGAATAGAAGATCGGTGGGCCGGCAAGGGGCAAACGGGGGAGAGATTTCGCGACGCGAATCATGTTTATGCGGAAGATTTGGATCTGTTTGGCCGCGGGTGCTTGTTTGAATTGCTTTCTACCGCACGATTGCCGATGGGGGAAAACCGGCTGGCGCAGTGGCTGCGCGAGGGATCGGAATTGGGAGAGATTCTCGAACGGCAGAAATTGATCGAGGAACTGCGCGAGAAATTAGACTTGCGCGAGGACCTGGCGGTGGCCGGGGAGGAATTGCGGGCGCGGTTGAATGCCGAATCGCTGGTGGCCTGGGCGGAAGGGAAATCGGCTTTGCCTGGCAGCGTGTGGCGCGCGGTGGCGACGGTCTTGGCGATTGGGAATGCGGCGGGAGCGGTCTACTGGATCGAGACAGGAGTGATCTGGCCATTTCTAGGAATCATGGCCGTTGAGTCGGTCGTGCTGGCGTGGTTGTGGCGCCGGGCACATGCGGTGATCGAGGCCGTAGATTGCAACGCCGAGGGAGTGCTGCTTTTTTCGGAAATTCTCGGGCGGCTGGAGCGGGAAGCGTTTGTTTCGCCGCGATTGAAAGCATTTGCGGCGGAATTGAAGGACGGCGATGAGGCAGCTTCAACAGCAATCCGAAAATTTGCGCGGATTATGAATTGGATTGATGGAGCGGACAGCTTGCTTGCGCGCATGTCCGAGCTGCCGTTTCTTTACAGCGTGCAGGTGGGGATGGCCGCGGAGGCCTGGCGCAGGCGATGCGGTGCGAAGATGCGGAGCTGGACGGAGTTGACAGGCGAGATGGAGGCGCTGCTTTCGCTGGCGGCGTATTCGTTCGAGCATCCGGCGGATCCGTTTCCGGAATTTGTTGGCGCTGAAGCCGGGCTGGGATTTTTTGAGGGGGAAGAACTGGGACATCCCTTAATCTCCGCGGAGAAGTGCGTGCGGAACAGTGTGCGGCTGGATGCGCAGACGCGCGTGCTTTTGGTGAGTGGGTCGAATATGTCCGGGAAAAGCACTTTGCTGCGCGTGGTGGGGATTAACACGGTTTTGGCTATGGCAGGGGCGCCAATCCGCGGAAAAAGCTTGCGGCTGACGCCGCTGCGAATAGGCACGCGGCTGCGAAGCACAGATTCGTTGCAAGAAGGGCGGTCGAGTTTCTATACGGAGATTCTGCATATCCGGAAAGTGTTTGATGCCGCAAACGGCGCGGTACCGATGGTGTTTTTGTTTGACGAATTGCTGGAGGGGACGAATTCGAAGGACCGGCGCATTGGGGCGGAAGGATTGATTCAGGCGCTCTTGAAGCGCCGTGCGATTGGGATTGTTACCACGCACGATTTAGCCTTGACGGAGATCGCGGCGGCGGTGGGGAATGTTTTGCGGAACATGCACTTTGAGGATCAGGTGGCAGACGGAAAGATGAAGTTTGATTACCAGTTGCGCCCAGGAGTGGTCGAGAAAAGCAATGCTCTCGAGTTGATGCGGTTGATTGGGCTGGAAACGTGAGAGCGGGATCGCCAACGAAGAAGAGAAAATCAATAGCAGGTCCCTCGCTTCGCTCGGGATGACACTCTGTCCAGGATGAATACTGATCAGCGGTTCTCTCTAAAAGGTGAGGCTGGAGAATTGCTCTCGCTTGCCGACGGGAGGCGCGCTTCCAAGGACAAATTCAAGCGAATGAGCGATTCGACCTGCTTCCAGACGGCGGGGTCGCACTCGATTTGAATGTGGGGCCTCATCAGCAGGCGGTCGTACCAGGGATATTGGCCGCAGGTCATGGGCTTGTCTTTGTAGTCCGAACGAAAATTGCCGAGGATGCGAGTGCGAGCGGGATTGGCGGCGCGAATCTCCCGCTGGCCGTGGAGAAGGCCATCAAGCTGATAAAAATTCACGGCTTGGGAGACGTTGGCGGGGATGAGTGCGTCGTTTTCGCCCCGTTTTTGGACGCTATCCACCTGAATCGTCAGGACCACGGGCACGCCGTCCTTTTCGAGTTGGCGAGCGAGCTCGACGGTTTCTGAGGCGCCCCAGCTGTGTCCGAAAATAATGACGCGTGCGTTCTGCTTTTCTTCGGGGGACAAGTCGCCGTCGCCGTTGGAGTCGAGAAGGCGGAGGACAGTCTCGTGCGCTTCTTTGCCGCGGTGATTCTCAAACGTCTGGACGGAAATCCCGGAAGCGTATTCTTCGCGAAGGCGGTCGGCGAGCTGGACTTCCGTGTGGACGCGATCATCGTGGCGAACGTATCCGCCGACAAATCCAATCACAATGACGGGCGGAGCGGAGGATGAGCCTGCGCGCTCTGGCGCGGGAGGAAGTCTTGAGCTGGAGGTATCCGACACGAACAGCAACGAACAAACCAAGCACAAGACCCGGAGAGAGAAAGACATTTGCTGCACCGTGTGCTGGGAAACTACACCAGTACAGATGAAACCGACAAGACTAAAGTTGCGCAAAAAGAGGAGGGAAGAAAATGGTACAGAAGGCGAGGCGTGGTTAGCCCCAATGATTTAGTACTCACAGGACTGGCTTCGGGTGTGAGGATTATTGATTCGGAGTAAGCGCTGCTGCCGTTGAGCCTGAGTTGGCGGGAGACAGATTGCCCAACGCCAAAGTGGGAGAGATGTTGATGCGAGCGGATTGCACGAGGGCCCAGTCGTTCTTGAAGTCGGGCATGATTTCGCGGCTGTGCTTGGGGCTCTTCAGATAGTGATTGGCGCGGGCCAGCGTGAGCGCATAAGCCCACTGGGAATCGGTGCCGGGCGCAAACAGGTTGCTGGCGCTGAGGCCCAGCCTGGAGGGTTTCCCACCCGGCGAAAGATCCAGCCAAAGGACGCCGTTGGCGTCAACCGTGGGCGTGCCGGCGTAATCGAGGTACTTGAACAGACGATCCAGAAAATCCCGGTTGGGAATGACTTCGCGGAGGATGGCTTCGTCAGCGAGCGAGCCGAATGCCGCGCGATATTCCTTCCATTCCTTTGCGGTGCCCACGAGTTGGGCGCTCTCCTGATTCATTAAGGCTTCGAGCTGTTGCTCGCGGGGCGTGTCGTTTTGCGATTTCGCGTCGCGGATTTCCTGCTTCATGTTGGAGGCTTCGCCGGTCGGATTTCGCTCCAGCTCCGTCTCGGGATTGAAGCGCGCGGTAAGCAGATAGGAAGCGGCCACGAAAGGCAGCGCATGATCCGCAAAAAGGACCATGGGGACAAGCAGCTTCTTCGAGCGGTACAGCTGCTCGTCCGCATTGCGGCATTCGGTGCTGCGCTTGATGGTGCCGGGAAGTTGCGCGAAATGCAGGACGCGGAGGTGCGCTTCCGGATGGTGCTCGGCAAAGTGGGCGAAGGAGCGCGTGATGGCCTTTGGAGTGATCAGGCCAAAATCATTGACATAATCAGCCCTGGCGGCGTGGGGATAGTAGGTGTTGATGATGTGGCGGACGAATGTGGCGCAATTGCGCGTGATGCCATTGAAATGGTTCTGGTTGGGTAGCGAGTTGAATTCGTCGATGAGGGCCTGATCCTGCTCGGGCGTGGTGTCCACCACAAACATGTAGATGCTGCGCTCGAGAGTGGCGCCGACCATTTCGCGCCATTCGGCGCCGTTGCCGGTGCGGCAGGTGGGACTCGTGCAATAGCCCGAGAGAAATTTCTCGCGGTATCTTTCTTCGAGGACATGCTTGATTTTTTGCGAGCCGAAGAGCGGCCGATTTTGCGGGTCCTCGACGCCGTAGAGATAGACGGAGAATGGGACGATGTTCCACTCGAAGGGCTGGTCTTCGCCCAGCGTGGTGTAATTGCTCATGACGGAACCTTGCTCGTCGGGACGGCAGAGACGGACCTTGATGGGGGATTCGGTACAGATGCGTGAGAAGTAGACGGCGCTGTGGCCCGAACCAGAAATCCTGGCAAAACTTGTGTCGAGTGATTCGTTAAGAAGCATGCCGACGTCCGCGCGGACTGGAGAACAGAACAGTCCAGCAAAGAGGAGTACTAGAACCACGCGCAGACGCGCGACAGCTTTCGCGCGGTCTTGGTACAGCTTGGGCAATGCGATGTCTGGCCTGGTTGGGGTCAGTTGTGGCATCGCAATCGGTCTCCTTTAGGCCGAAGGTTCAAGGTACAAGTTTAACGGTCTGAAGCGAATACAGGGGACCGTGTAGGGGCTGGAGTATTAGTGCTTTAGGCAAAAAATAACCAGCACTTAAGGACAGGTCGTTATCCGTAAGACGTTGAAACGGAAAGACCTACCTCAATATGAGATGCCAAGAGCCAAAGGATGGTTGCGCTTGCGGTGTTGGCTGCAGCATTCGCGCATCGCCTGAATTCGGAACCTTTAGAACATTCCAAAAAGCGAACTAAGCCCCTTCCCTGAGGTTCCACAGGCCCTATTAGCGGGTAGGGCTCAACGCCGGACCGGGGAATTGCCAGTGGAGAGGACACAAGGTAGCTTGGAATAACGGAGAAGTTCGAAGCAGCCCCGAGCGATCCCTGGCGCTTCTCCCCTCCAGATCCTTGGGCTATGAGGTTAAGGCGA
Source organism: Candidatus Acidiferrum sp. (assembly GCA_035313865.1). Taxonomy (GTDB): domain Bacteria; phylum Acidobacteriota; class Terriglobia; order Acidiferrales; family UBA7541; genus Acidiferrum. The sequence continues at coordinate 52,676 of DATFZY010000072.1, read as the reverse complement.
GTACGTCTGCAATAAGTGTCATGAGCAGAACCAAACTATTTCCGGCCCCGATTCTGTGCCTGATCGCGAGTGTCCTCCTGCTTGCGTCCGGCTGCGGATTCCGGGCTAAAGATTCGTCCCTTCTCGATAAGGCCGAAGACATTCGGCTGGCCGCAAAGGACCCTGGCAATTATGGAAGGCCTGTGCGGATCAGAGGAGTAGTAACGTACTGCGATCCGGAGTGGCACTTGCTTTTTCTTCAGGATGAAACAGGCGGATTCTTCGTCGGCCTGAGTGATGATGTGGCGGAGCTAAAGCCTGGCCGGCTGGTCGAAATCTCCGGCAAGCTTGCGCCTGGTAACAAGGGTATCGAAGACCCTCATTTTAAATTACTTGGCAGCGCCCCGCTCCCGCCACCGCAAGCTCTGCCGGAGATCACCAACCTCTCAAAAGTGCGGCTTTCCCAGTGGGTGCAAATCCACGGAACGGTTCGTGCCGCTGCTATCGAAGACGGCCGGCTGACCGTGACGGTTGTCGACGGAACGCACCGCACCAAGGCGCGGATTTTGAGACCGAAGCAGGTTCGCCCGCTCACCATGGTAGGGGCTGAGATCCAACTCGAGGGCGTCTCCGCAGCGGTCGTCGACGACAATGGAACCACGACGGGAATCCAGGTTTTTGTCGCCTCTATCGACCAGGTGAAGGTGGCAGGCAATCGCAAGTTGACGGACGCGTTCTTCAGCAAGCCGGAACCGTTTTCAATCGCTCTGGAACGGCGCGAAGCCGGGAAGCTCGTGCACCTTGCCGGCACGGTGGTAGAGCAGAAACCTGGGCGAGTGCTGGTTTTGACCGACGGAACCGCGAAGGTTCAAGCGTTGCTGGTGGGTTCGTCGCAATTCGCTCCTAGAGACGAGGTTGAGGTGCTGGGATTCACCAGCGCGTCGCCAGACTATGAAATCGAAGACAGCATCGTGCGCATCATTGCTCCGAGAACACCGCTCAAGGAGTCGCAAATCAAGGGAGCGTTGCGAACCGTTCGCGAATTGAAGTCCTTGTCTGTGGAAAGCGCCTTGAAACAACTTCCTGTCGATATACAAGGGACAGTCACTTACATAGACCCGTCCTCGAGCCTGCTTTTCATGCAGGACGCCACGGCGGGGGTCTACATTGACGTGCACAGCGGAATCCCGGAAGTGGAGGTTGGGGACATTTTGCACGTGCAGGGTGTGAGTGGTCCCGGGGATTACGCGCCTATCATTACACGGCCGTTGATAACGCGCGTTGGGCACGGCCCGCTGCCAAAGCCGTTGGCGCTTTCCCTGGAAACGCTGGGTTCAGGGAAAGAGGACGCCGGCTGGGTGGAAATGGTGGGAATTGTACACTCCGTCGCGCAGTTGCATAGCCAGCAAACGTTTAAACTGGCCATCGCGGGGAATAGCTACGCGGTCCAGTTGCCCCACGGAACGAATACGTCGGCGATTCAGGAGTCCCTGCTGGATGCGCAAGTGCGGATCGGCGGTGTTTGCGGGACGGTCTATAACGAGAAGCGCCAAATGATCGGGGTGAAGTTCTTCGTGCCGGGAACCAAGTACATCCAGACCCTGGAACCGGCTCCCGCGGATTCCGCTAAAAAGGTGCGGCCCATCATTACTCTGATGCGGTTCGACCCGCTGAACCTCTCGGTGCACCGGACAACCGTGAGAGGAATGGTTACGCTACAGGATGGCGAGCATACATTTTATTTGCAGGACGCCAGCGCGGGAATGTACGTGGTAGCCGAGCAGAAAACCCAGCTTTACCCGGGGCAGGTGGTGGAAGTATCGGGGTTCCCGGTGGCTGGCCCAAATGGCCCTTATTTGGAAGACGCCAGCGTGCGTGCTACCAATGATTCCTGGCACGCGGCACCGGTGAAGTTGACGGCCGAAGACCTGACGACAGGGTTGTTCCGGTCCCAGTTGGTCACTGTTGAAGGACATCTGCTGGAACGCGTGAGCAGTCCGGATGAAGATATCCTGATCCTCAAAAGTGGTCCGATGGTTTTGCGGGCAAGTTTACAAAGCGGCAAGATTTCCCCGAAGGTGGTCCGCGGCAGCGTACTGGAAGTCACTGGCATACTTCAGCCCGAGGATCGCGCGAATCAGAGTGCTTTCCGGATCGCACTGCCTTCTCCAGCCGACGTACGCGTGATCCAGGCCGCGTCCTGGTGGACGGCAGAAAATACGGCCAGGACGCTAGCGGTAGTGGTCATTGTAATTCTTGTGGCATTGCTGTGGGTCTCCTTTAGCGCTTATCGCGTCCGGTCGTATCAGGCGAGGCATGACATCCTTACGGGGCTACCGAACCGCAGGTCTACGCTGGAATATTTGGAACGCCAACTCGCGCGCTCTATGCGGGAGCGTTCGTCCCTGGGCGTCATCCTTGCCGATGTGGATCATTTCAAGAGGGTGAACGACACATTTGGGCACCAAGCTGGAGATGCGGTACTTCGAAAGATGGCTGATATTTTCAAGGCTGCCTTGCGGCCCTACGACGCGGTCGGCCGTTACGGCGGGGAAGAATTCCTGATCGTAGTCCCAAATTGCGCTGCTCCACTGGCGACGGAGATTTCCGAACGGATTCGACTGTTGATCATTGAGGAGAACTTCTCGTCCAGTCTTCACGGGCAACAGAATTTCCACGTCACGTGCAGCTTTGGCGTGGCCATCGCGGACGCGGCGCCGTGGAACATGGACTCGACTCTGGCCGCCGCCGATGGGGCTCTGTACGCGGCCAAAAATTCCGGCAGAAACAGGGTGCGATTAGCGGAAATGGTTTCCGTGGAGATTGAATCGGAATCACCGGCGATTGTCTGACACTAGTCTTACCACAAGGCCTTCGGTGTATCAGCAACGAGTTAGTTGGGATACGATCTGTGACAACAGAAAAGGCGTGCTTTGCCGGGGATAAGCGGTCTGTTACAATTAGAGGCTCAGGAATTGTAACTTCTCTGAAGCAAAATCCCGGCTGCACATTACGACAGCCTTAAGCAGGAAGAACTATGGCATTGAAGTGTGAATTCTGCGGCAAAGCACCGCATTACGGCAACGTGATCAGTCACGCGAACAATACACGACGCAGGCGCTGGAATCCGAACCTGAAGCGCGTCCGCGCGGTGGTGGACGGCACCAGAAAGCATGTACGCGTTTGCACGGCCTGCATCCGTCTGGGCCGCGTGAAGAAAGCGGCCTGAGCACCTCACCTTGAATCTCCCGCTTGTGAAAACCAGCATGGCCGGGCGCCGAAACGGCCTGAGCAAGGGGATGGCGCGCACGGGGATGTTTTTGCCCGTGGCGGCGATGGCACTTGCCCTGGCCTCGGGTTGCAAGCAGAAGTCGCAGCCCGCGCCGGACGTGTGGGCGGTAGTGAATGGGCAGGAGATCAAGCGCGAGGATGTGGACAAGTATTACCGGACGCGGGTGAACCCGGAGGGGCAGGAGCCTTCGCAGGAAGAGGCGCTGTCGCTGAAGCTGAACGTGCTGGATGAGCTGATCAGCAACGAGATCATGCTGGAGCGGGCCAAGAAGCTTAACCTCGAAGCGAGCGACGGCGAAGTCGAAGACAAGTTCACCGAGCTGAAGAGTCCCTACACCGAAGACGAATTCCAGAGACAACTGAAAGATCGCGGCGTGACCGTGGATGATTTGAAGAGGGATCTGCGGCGGCAGTTGTCTATTCAAAAGCTGTTGAACCGCGAAGTGGTGGCGAAAATCACCATTACCGATCAGGACGTCACGGACGCTTACAACGCGAACAAAGCGCAGTTCAATGTTGTGGAACCGCGCTACCGAATTTCCGAAATTGTCGTGACGCCGCGCAAAGAGGCGCAAATTCGCAACCTGAAGAACGACGACGCGACGAACGAAGTCGAAGCCGAGCGCAAAGTGAAGATGCTCGAGGACAAGTTGAACAGTGGCGCTGATTTCGCGCAACTGGCGATGGACTATTCCGAGGACATGAATTCGTCAGCTATGGGCGGAGACTTGGGGTACGTGCCGGAATCAGGGTTGAACCAGTCCGATCCGGTGCTCAAGCGGGTTGTACTGGGAATGAAGCCTGGGCAAGTGAGTCCGCCGCTTCCGATTCAATCGAAGGAAGGCCCGCGCATCGTTATTTTAAAACTCATTTCGCGCGAATCGCCGGGGCAGCGGAACATTTCTGATCCGCAGGTGCAGCAGACCATTCGCGACGGGCTACGGAATCACAAGGAACAGTTACTGCGCGCCGCTTATTTGACGATTGCTCGGGATGAAGCGCGCGTGACCAACTACCTGGCGCAGCAGGTCATCGAGGCCGCGGGCAAATTGCCCGATGCGGCAAAAACGGATTTCCCAGCGAAGTCGACCGGGCACTAATTCTTCTGGCGGCGAAGAAACTCCAAGTCATTTCTCTCTTTTATCCAACAAGGGTGCGGCGAAGGGCTTCGCGATCCATCCCTTCCGGAGTGTCGCCACTGCTAACATACCTGTAGCCCAAGCCCACCGCGGCTCGAGGCATCCCAAGCAGATTCGCCAGATCGAGATGGCGGTGCACTTCCACGGCGTAGGCGAGCCTGATTTTGAAGTAAAGGCTAAGCACGCCCAGAATGCCGTGCGATTTGCTCAGCAGGCGTAAAACATCCCGCTTACTTTCCGGCTTTTGAAAAACGCCTGCGAGCACTTCGGCCGTTTCCTTCAGCTGCGGGAACTCGTCGCCATCCTCGAATGATTTCCGCGAAGAGCCATAACGTGTCGAAAGCGTGCCGTTTTCGTAGAGGGCCAGCCAGAGAACGTCATCGTCGGCATTGCAACTCGCGAGCACCGTGCAGGAGAGGCGCGTTGAGAGAGTCAGCGCGAGGGATTCAAGAATGCTGAGGTCAAACTCATCGGTTTGCTGGTCGTAAACCACAATCCAGCCGGAAGTTTCCGGAGTGACGTAGGCGCGGCGGCCTAATTCTTCGAGCAGCGCCACGACATCGGATTGCTGCGCGCCCTTCACCGAAACATTTGTATACCAATTTCCCATGGAGGCTCAGGAGACGATGCACAAAACTTCGCCGGCGTTGACGGGCTGGCCTTCCTTGACCATCAAGCGCTCGATGGTGCCACTTTTTGGTGAATGAATTTCGTTCTGCATTTTCATCGCTTCGACGACCAGCAGGCCCTGGCCGGTTTCCACTTTGTCTCCGGCCTGCACCAGCACGCGCACAACTTTACCCGGCATGGGGGCGATAACCTGCTGGCGGCCTTCTGCTTCGAGAGTGCCGTGCTTTCTGCCGCGCCAGGCGCGCGGATCGGCAACTTCGGCGGTGAACTCCTGATGGCCGGTCTGGAGTTTGAGGAGCCCGTCAGGCGCCTGTACAACGTGGATTTCGTAGGATTGGCCCGCCAAAAGCAGAGAGAAAATGTTGGGATCGATTTCGACGGCATCGGCATCGACGGGCTGGCCGTCCAGCGTGATTTTCCATTGGTCCGCGTCGCGTTCGAGTTCAACGATGCGCAATCTCTTGCCGTTGGGGCCGGTCAGCTGAACTTCAAACTTCATGGTTGGCGGTCCAGTTGTTGGCGGCGGCCTTCTTGTTTCCAACGGGAAGGTTGCGGCGAATCATGGGTGGAAGAAGAGACGCCGGGATGTCGGTCTCCCTGGCTCACTTGCCGGAGCGCGGCAGCTATCGCTGCGGCATCGGCGGCGCGATCGGATTTTGCGTCATCTTTCGAAGGAGATGCGGCGGCTGGCGCACGGTGCAGAAGTTCATCGAGCCATTTTGTATGGATTTCGCCGCGAAGAAAATCCGGTTCAGTGAGAATGCGGCGGAACAGGCCTGCGTTCGTCTTGATGCCAGCGATCGTGTACTCCTCGAGAGCGCGGCGGAGACGTGCGATGGTTTCCTCGCGGCTGTTGCCCCAGGCGATCAGCTTGCTGAGAAGAGGATCGTAGTCCATCGGAACGGTCCAGCCCTCGTAGACGCCTTCATCGAGGCGAATGCCGGGGCCGCTGGGGGTGTGACGCGAGAGAATTTTCCCGGGCGAAGGGAAAAAATTATTGTCAGGGTCCTCGGCGTAGAGGCGCACTTCCATGGCGTGGCCGCGTGGAGTAATGGTTTCCCAGGCAAACGGAAGACGATGTCCGGCAGCGATGGCGATTTGCAGCTTCACGAGATCGAGTCCAGTGACCTGCTCGGTGACGGGGTGTTCGACTTGGAGGCGCGTGTTGACCTCCAGAAAATAAAAATTGAGATGGGCGTCAACCAGGAACTCGACCGTGCCTGCGTTGACGTAGCCTGCCGCGCGCGCGAGGCGTACGGCGGCGTCACCCATTTTTTTGCGAAGTTCCGGCGTGACGATGAGCGAAGGAGCTTCTTCGATGACTTTCTGGTGGCGGCGCTGGACGGAGCATTCGCGTTCGCCGAGCGAGACGACGCGGCCGTGAGCATCGGCCAGGATTTGAATCTCGATGTGCCGCGGCTTTTCGAGATATTTCTCGAGATAGAGGCGCTCATCGCCGAAGGCGTTCAAAGCTTCGGAAGAGGCGTCGCGCCACGCAGCCGTAAATTCGGCATCGCGCGAAACGACGCGCATGCCTTTTCCGCCACCGCCCGAGACGGCTTTCAACAAAACGGGATAGCCCATGTTCTGGGCGAGAGCCTGGGCGTTTTCAGGATTCTCGATGGCGTCGTTTGCGCCCGGCACGGTGGGCACATCGGAACGGCGCGCGAGCTGGCGTCCGGCGGTTTTCGAGCCCAGTGCTTCCATCGCTTCGGCGCTCGGGCCGATGAAAGTGATCCCCGCTTCGACGCAAGCGCGGGGCAGAGCAGGATTTTCCGCCAGGAAGCCGTAGCCAGGATGGATGGCGTCGCACGCCGAGCGGCGAGCTACGTCCAGGATCTTGTCAATGCGCAGGTAGCTTTCGCGCGAGGGCGCGGGGCCGATGGGATACGCCTCATCCGCAAGGCGAACGTGCAGCGATTTGCGGTCGGCTTCGCTGTAAACACTGGCGGAACGAATTCCCAGTTCGCGGCAGGCGCGCAGAATGCGCACGGCAATCTCACCGCGATTGGCAATCAGAATTTTCCGGAACATGGACCGTTTGCGATGCAGCGGAATTTTAGCACGAGCGATAGCGCAGCCAAGACGCCGCCGCAGCCAGCGTGTCTAATCGTTTGCGGTCCAGGACGTCCCGAAGCGTCATCGCAAGTGGCGAGGACTAGCCTCCGAGGCTGATATGCAGCTCGAATTGGCCCGTTTTGGGATTACCGCGAGGGAAAATGGCCACGGAAACGAGCCGCGGCGTGTCCAGTATAACGTTCATAATTTTGTTCATCGTGATGGAGTCGATCACGTAGCGAGCGGTCGGACCATTGGGCACCGGCTGACCATTTGCGGACGCGGCAAAGGGCGCGATTCCGTATTTATTCTTGAGGCTTGCGACGATGCTGACGAGGTCTGCAAGATTCTCCTGTTCAATACTGCTAAATCTCATGTGGCCCAGCAGATAGTAGTCCAATGAGAATTCACGGACAGTGCTAGTTTGTAGCCATGCGATATCCCCCCGAATGGTAGGTAGGTAGGTCTCCGGCTGTGCCGGAGGGAAGCTTCTCTTCAAGGGTAGAATCGGCAGAATGGGGGAACAACTTTAGATTGTCTAATCGGTGCGAAACAGAAAATCGGCAGGATTTGCCCATTATCGTCCGCTGCCACAGCCCCACTGCCGGCTAGAAAAGGCTACAAGGGGATGTTGCCGTGTTTTTTCTTGGGGTTGGTGTCGCGCTTGTTTTCCAGGGCGCGGAGGGCGGTGATGATCCGGCCGCGTGTTTCGGCGGGCTCGATGATGGCGTCGATGTAGCCCTTTTCGGCGGCCACGAACGGGTTGGCGAAGCGGTCGCGAAATTCTTCGATTTTTTCCTGGCGCAGCCTCTCGCGATCGGACTCGGGGGCTTTGTCCAGCTCGCGCTTATACACAATGTTTACGGCGCCTTCCGGCCCCATCACCGCAATTTCTGCCGAAGGCCAGGCAAAATTTGCGTCCGTACGGATGTGCTTGCTGGCCATGACGCAATACGCGCCGCCGTAGGCTTTGCGCGTGATCACCGTGATTTTTGGGACGGTAGCTTCCGCGAAGGCGAAGAGCAATTTCGCGCCATGCTTTATGATCCCGCCAAACTCCTGCTGCGTGCCGGGTAGAAAGCCGGGAACATCTTCAAACGTGATGAGAGGAATGTTGAAGGCGTCGCAGAAGCGGACGAAACGCGCGCCCTTCAGCGATGCATTGATATCGAGAACGCCTGCGAGAAACGCAGGCTGGTTGGCAACGATTCCGACCGGACGGCCATCGAAACGCGCAAAACCCACCACGATATTCCTTGCGAAGTGTTCGTGGACTTCAAAGAAATAGCCATCGTCAACGATGGCATGAATGGCGTCCTTGATGTCGTATGGCTTCTGGGGCTCCGCTGGAACGAGGGAGTTCAACGATTCTTCGCGGCGCTCCGGCGAATCCGAAGACTGGCGCCGGGGCGGATCATCCACATTATTGGAAGGCAGAAAACTGAACAGCTCGCGAATCATGCCCAGGCAATCGGCATCGTCCGCGGAAACAAAGTGGGCCACGCCGCTCTTCTCGTTGTGAGTCATGGCGCCACCGAGTTCCTGCTTGGTGACTTCCTCGTGCGTGACGGTCTTGATGACGTCCGGGCCGGTAACAAACATATAAGAGGTTTCGCGCGTCATAAAAATAAAATCCGTGATGGCGGGCGAATAGACGGCACCTCCAGCGCAAGGCCCCATAATGGCGCTGATTTGCGGGATCACCCCGCTGGCGAGAGTGTTGCGCAGAAAAATGTCCGCATAGCCAGCAAGCGAAGCCACACCTTCCTGAATGCGCGCGCCGCCGGAATCGTTGAGGCCGATGACGGGAGCCCCGGCTCGCATGGCGAGATCCATGATTTTGCAGATTTTCCGCGCGTTGGCTTCCGAAAGCGAGCCACCGAAGACGGTGAAATCCTGTGCAAACACGTAAACGAGGCGGCCATCAATCCGGCCAAAACCAGTGACGAAGCCGTCACCGGCTGGGCGCTGCTCCTGCATGCCGAAATCCACGCAATTGTGGCGGACAAATTTGTCCGTTTCCTCGAAAGACCCTTCGTCCAAGAGCAAGTGAATGCGTTCCCGAGCGGTGAGCTTGCCGGCTTTGTGTTCGCGCTCGCGGCGCTCGGGGCCACCACCAGCTTCGGCTTCCGCAGATTGGCGGCGGAGCTCCTCCATGCGGTCGCGATGCTTTTCTTTTGCGCTTGCGGCGGCGTTTTTCTCAGGCAAACTTTTCTCCGGGAACAGAAGTGTCTTTCTTGGTGAAAATGCGAACGGCGAGATGCGTGGCCAGCCAGACCGTGCCAAGTAACAGAACAACCCCAAGCAAAAGCTCCGCGCAAATGGCTGCCGCGCGCTGGAGAGGCGAGTCCAGCGAGGTGACGTACTCGGTAGCCTGTACCAGAACGAACATCGCCCCAAGCGTCATTGCAACGATCAGAATCGTGGTCAGCACGGAAGCAAGAACCATTTTCATAAGATTGGCGCGGCGCCTGGAAGCCGCTGAGAGAAGGATAGCGCAACTAATCGAAAATCAGAATGAGTGCAGGCCGCCATTCCTGGCTCCTTGCAAAGCTCAGCGCAGGCCCGACCAGTCGTCGGCAACGAGGATCGAATCGCTGGGATTGGAAGGATCGTATTTTACGCTGGCGGGCTGCCCAGCGACGAGGCGCTCGAATCGAATCTGCCCGCCAAGTCCGGTAATGTCCTGCGCCGTCTGGTAGGTAACGCCGGAAATTGCGTAAATATAAGTGACCAGGTGCCTGGGGCCGTTGTCGGCAAGTGGCCGCGCACGCGAACCAAACAATTTCCTCGGACTTTCGCGCGGCTCGGGAGGATGCTCAGCCAATTCCACCACCTGCCCTTCCGCTATCCGCCCGATCTGGTTCAGGTGGAGACGCCGCCTGCGCTCCACGTCCTCAGGATCTTCCGCGGGGCGAAAAAACGCGTACGCGATCATGGCAATCGCAACAACTGCTGCGCCAGCCATGGCGAGAAGAAGCTTCCAGTCTGCTAACAAAGATTTCAACGGGCGGTCTCCAGCTGCAGAGGAGATGTAAACCGACGAACATCGCCAGAAGACGTGTTCAAGACACGTGGAACATAGCCTACCGGCGAAAATCTCCCATAGCTGCGTATTTTACCGAAACCACTGCGGTTGAGCGAACCTACGTTTGCGGAGCCTGCACCGGATTGCGCAACACGCCAACACCGCCGACGCTGACCTCCACCGCGTCTCCCGCGACGAGAGGCCCCACTCCCGCCGGCGTTCCGGTCGCAATCAGATCGCCGGGGAATAGCGTCATCATATGGGAGATCCAGCGGACGAGAAACGCGACCGGGTAGACCATGAGCGAAGTGCGTCCGCTCTGCCGGAGGACTCCGTTCACATGCGTTTCAACCAAAACATCGGATGGATTGAGTTCCGTCTCGATATGCGGGCCGACGGGGCAAAACGTGTCAAAACCCTTGGCTCGCGTGAACTGCACATCGCTCTTCTGGAGGTCGCGCGCCGTAACATCATTCAGGCAGGTATACCCCAGAACATGGGCAAGCGCATCGTCAGTGTCCCTCAAATGCGAACAGCGCACCCCAATGACAATCGCAAGCTCGCCTTCGTGTTCCACCTTCTGGGATTGCGGTGGAACAACAATCGGTTCTCCCGGGCCAACGATCGCCGACGGAGGTTTCAGAAAAATGAGCGGCTCCTTAGGCACCTCATTGCCTAGCTCGGCGGCATGTGCCGCGTAGTTGCGCCCTACGCAAACAATTTTCCCAGGTTGGACAGGGGCCAGCAATCGGACATTCGTGAGCGAAAAAGTGCGCGCACCACGGGACCACGAACTCCACGGCGGCGCCGAAATCTCTCGAACCTGGCCGCCTTCGATCAGGCCATAAAGAGCAGAGTCCAACGGCGAGTCAGCGGAATCACTTGGAAAAAATCGGCAGATTTTCATTCGCGATCAGCTCAGATGGTGATTCGGATGAGATTCATTCGCCGCTCGGGCGCGACGGATGATGGTTCCAATCCACGAGAGCGTAACCAGCAGCAGATAGAGCACGGCGCCCAATACAAAAATCTGTATGGCGCTGAAGCGTCCGGCAAGTCCTCGAAAGTCCATACAGAGAATGCGGTAAGTCAGGGAGAGAATCAGCCACCCGACAAGGCTGGAAGTCAGCAGGTTTCCCGGCATCCGCCAGAATCGCAATGCGGGAATCAGCGCAATCAGACCGAGCAGCGTGACAGCAGCAAAGTTACGCACCAGCGCAAAGGGATCGAGAATCGGAACGCGATTGGCCACGATCACCCAGCCGCCGAACACAATCGATAAAAACACTCCGACATAGACACCGGTGCGAACCGATACGTTCCGGAAGCTGTGGAACCAATCGTACGCAGGCAAGTGTGCTCGAACGGACGTCAAGTGATGCGCTCCCGTTTCATCCATGTATTGATTTAAACCCGGAACTACGACGAAGGTTTCGCGACTTCAACGTCGGCAACCGAACTGGCGGCACTTTCATTGCCAGCACGATCAACGGCGGTCACGGAGTACCAGTAGTGGTGCCCGGATTCTACAGAGTTATCACGATACGCTGGTGCAAGCAACAGATCGGGGGTGACAAGAACGCCCCGCGTGTCCTGCTGCTCACTTCTATAGACGTGGTAACCAGCCAAATCGGTTTCCAAATTGATGGACCAGGATAGGTCCACAAGCACGGAGTCGGGGGCGGCGCCGGGAAGCACCGCCGCAACTAGGTTTTGCGGGGCGGCTGGCGGGAAGGTATCTCGAGGAGAAACGATAGCGGGATCGGAATCCGCGGACTCCAGCGGATTGCCTTCCGCGAGCACCACGCTCCTCACAATGTAGACATACGTTTTGCCGAAGTCGAAAAGTGTGTCGCGGTAGCTGGTCTCCTCGCAGGGAGCAAGCAAAGCCAAGGGCGACTTCCATTTGGCCTGCGCGAGATCTTTCGCCGCAGCCTCTGCCGAAGACGGATCAAGCTCGCCTCGATAAACGCGGTAGCCGGAGAATGCAGTGATCGGATCGCCGCCGGAAGTGCGCGCGGGAGCGGTCCAACTCAGCTCGATCGCGGGTTCCGTGACGCGAACCTCAAGCTGAATGATCCGCTCCGGCACAGGGAACATGCGTACGGAAATTGCGTTGGAATCCGCCGAAGCCCGCTTCTTGGAAGCGCGCGTCCGCACAAGATAGACGAGCGAACCCCCAGGGTGTGCACGCGTGTCCTCCGGCGCGACGGGATCAACAAATTTCACATGGCCCTCGGAGACGTAATTCTCGACAAGCGATCCCGGTATCGTATACACGACGCGAAATGTCTTGCTATCCGGCGAGCCGTCAGGCTTTGGCGAGCCTCGAACAATCTCGACCGCGGGCGGCATCGCAAGTTTATCGCCGGTGATCGTCTTCGCAGGCAGCGTGAAAACAAGTTGCGCACCGTCACCGGCCTGATGCCCGGTGAGATCGGTCACCGCTACAGGAACGGGCGGAGAAGGAGGAACCGGCTCGCCCGGCGCGCCGCATCCCCAGGCAAACAGAAGCGAGAGCGGTGAAATGTAAAAAGTAAGACTCGCCCAGCGGGCAGATATCGTCCGGCGCGATCCAGGCTTCCGCACGTTTCGCATTTCCATTATCGGTTTTCGGAGTTTACAGGATATAGCGGCTCAAGTCCTGGTTCTTGACGATATCCGCGAGCTGCTTCGTGACGTACGCCGCATCGATCTTCACATTCTTTTTCTTCAGGTCTGGCGCCTCGAAGGACAGTTCATCCAGAACTTTCTCGAGAATGGTGTGCAGGCGCCGCGCCCCGATGTTTTCGGTCGATTCGTTCACGCTGGTGGCAAAGCGGGCGATGGTTGCAACCGCGTCTTCGGTAAAGTTGAGCTTCACGCCTTCGGTATCGAGCAGCGCCACGTACTGCTTGATCAGCGCGTTTTTCGGCTCGGTAAGAATGCGGATGAAATCTTCTTCCTTGAGCGATTGCAGCTCCACACGAATGGGCAGGCGGCCTTGCAGCTCGGGAATCAGGTCCGATGGCTTCGATACATGGAAAGCACCCGCGGCGATAAACAAAATGTGATCGGTGCGAATCATGCCATAGCGCGTATTGACCGTCGTACCTTCAATAATCGGCAGAATGTCGCGCTGCACACCTTCGCGCGAAACATCCGGCCCGTGCCCTGATTCGCGCCCCGCAACTTTATCGATTTCATCGATGAAAATGATGCCCATTTGCTCCGCGCGTTCCACAGCTGTGCGCGTGACCTGATCCATATCGAGCAGCTTGTTTTCTTCTTCTTGAATCAGGTATTCAAAAGCGTCGGCAACAGACATTTTGCGTTTTTTCTTTTGCTGCCCAAACATGCCCGAAAGCATGTCCTTGATGTTGACGTCCATCTCCTCGACGCCCTGATTGGAGATGATCTCAAACGACGGCATGGCCCGCTCGCGCACTTCGATGTCTACCATGCGCTGGTCGAGCTTCCCTTCGCGAAGCTGCGCACGAAGTTTTTCTCGCGTGCGCTGCGTCTGCTCGCGCTGCGAAATAACTTCCGCTTCCGTAGTTCCCGGAACAGGCGGGGGTGAAGGTGGCAGCAGCAGATCAAGCACGCGTTCTTCAGCGGCTTGCTCGGCACGGTCGGCCACTTCATCGAGCTTCTCTTCGCGGACCATATCAATGGACGTCTCGACCAGATCACGCACCATCGATTCCACATCGCGTCCGACGTACCCAACTTCCGTGTATTTCGAGGCTTCCACCTTGACGAATGGGCATCCGGCCAGCCGCGCCAAGCGCCTTGCAATTTCTGTCTTGCCGACACCCGTCGGCCCGATCATCAGAATGTTCTTGGGCAGGACGTCTTCCGCAATCTCCGGCGGCAACTTTTGCCGGCGCACGCGATTCCGCAACGCAACGGCCACAGCGCGTTTCGCCGCATTCTGCCCCACGATGTATTTGTCCAGCTCCGCGACAATCTCCCGCGGCGTCATGTCATCAAGCGCAGGCAGCAGTTCCTGTTCTTCCACCGGCGCGGCGCCGTTCTCACCCGGCAGGTAAACGATCTCTTTATCGGTCTTGCTGGTCATGAAATGTCCAATCTCTCCGAATGCAAACCCAGGCAGTACAACTCCCCTCGAGCCCAACCACTTGGATGCGCGAAGAGGCCTCGCGTGTTACTGCGCCCCTAGATCTCTTCGACTGTAAAGTTCGCGTTAGTAAAAATGCAAATCTCGCTGGCAATGCGCATCGCTTCCATCGCCAAGTCTTTTAATCCGAGCCTCGAATGCTTCATCAGCGCCCGCGCCGCGGCCAGCGCATACGTCCCGCCGGAGCCGATAGCGCACAATCCGTCATCCGGCTCAATCACGTCGCCGTTGCCGGAAAGCAAAAAGGTCGATTTTGTATCCGCAACGATAAGCAGCGCTTCAAGGTGTCGCAGTGCGCGATCCTTGCGCCACTCCTTCGCAAGTTCCACAGCGCCCTTCTGCAAATTGCCGGAGTGTTCTTGAAGTTTGCCCTCAAATCGCTCGAAAAGCGAAATCGCGTCAGCAGTAGACCCGGCGAATCCCGCGATAACTTTGTCGTTGTAAAGGCGGCGCGTCTTTCGCGCAGTGTGTTTCATGACGTGATCGCCCATAGTCACCTGGCCATCGGCAATCAGTACAGCTTTGTTGTCCTTGCGGACGCACAGAACGGTGGTGCCGTGCATCGGCGCGCTTCCCTGGCTTCTACGCATCCCACCATTATACAGCGCGGACTTCCCGGACGCACACCGGCGAGGTATTGCGCCCAGATGCCAATGCCACACCCGCCGAAAAGGAGTGCAAGGGGTGCTACTGCGAAGAAGGAAGGGGGGACGCGATCGGTGTTTCGCCAGGCCCAGGCTCGCTCAACTTCTGGAGATGGGCTTTCAACGCCTTTAGTTCTGTCCGAATTTTCTGCAAGTCGGCGGTAACTTTGTCTATCTCTCGTTGCATTTCGGCCCTTTGATCCGCCGGCGCTTGAGCGAGCTCACTGGTCAATTGCTCTACGCCGCTTAGCTGATCCTTTAACTGGTACTCTTTGGCCTTGATCAACCGCTGGGTTTCATCAACGGTAGCCGGCAGTTTTATAGTTAGCTCGGCTTCTTTAGTAACTTGCTCGTCTTCTTTAGCAGCTTTCGCTTGCGCCGCTTCTTTCGCAGCGGCCGCAGCCGCAGCAGCCTCCTGGGCCTCTTTCTCCCTCTGGTAAATGTCGGCAGGTGATCGAAGGGAAATCACATCATCGTTGGTCCAGATTTTCCTCTGTGGGGAAGTTTGCAGCGGCGCAGGTGTTTGCTGCGATTGTGGTTGGGATTCCTTCGGTGGAGGCTGTTCTTGTTGCGAACCTTGTTGCCCCTGCTCCTGCACGAGTATGCAGGACCCCGATGCGGCCGAGCAGAATACAGTGCCCACACTTACGGCTAAGAATCCAAATTTCCGCAAACCCGCGTGTTGGCTCATCCAGGCACCCATTCTTATTGCGGAATTTCGTGGAAGGACAATACTTGATACCGACCGGGGGATTGTACGTATTGGACCCAGCAACTGCTGTAGAAGATCCCGAAATTGCCCGAGGTATCGAAATTAAGCGTTGGGCTTCCCAACGAGGAAAGAGGATTGCCCGATGAGTCGACGGTGGTCGCGAGGAATAGCGCTCCATTGATCTGACCGTTTTGTTGTCCGCTTGCCGGCGAGTTAAGTACGCCTTTGCCGATCACGAGTATGATCCCATTCCAAGTTGAGTTCTCGTCGTAGGTAAAGTTCCCCGTCACCAGAAGAACTCCGTAGCCGGCGCCGCTCCAACCGTTTTCCGTGAAATCGCCATTGACTACAACGGTCATCGGGTTCGTCGCAGACATTGCGGCCGGCATCAGGTTATTGGAATCGCTTTGCGTCACCGGTCCACTTAGCGTTAAATCTGCTTGCTGCGAAATGCTGGTTACCAGGGAATTGACTTCCGCCAGCGTTTGCATGTTTCCATTCAGGGTTGGCGGGCCTGGCGGGGGAGGATTGCCCACGTAATACACGTTAGGATCCTGAGATCCGAGACCGATATACTCGCCATGGTTGAATCCGATCGAATTGATGATATTCGTGCTGCTAGCGTCGTTGTTGGAATATCCTACTCCTCTGACACGGTTTGGGCTCGGGTTTGCCCCCGCGGCACAACCGGTGCCATTGGAATAAAAGTGCGTGTCGGTGCCGTCAACATAAAATTGGGGCCCAAACGGCAGGTTAATCACAGACGGAGGGCTACCCACATTGGGACCATCCAGCGTTAGCGATGCGGGGAAGTTTAACTGCACGCTGGTCGGAGCAACAACGTACTGTAATAGTTTCTGGCTGCCATTGGGCAAATAAGCCAGCGCGGTGATTTGCAGCACTTGCACCGCAGTAGATGGTGGACTCGCCGTCAGGATCAGGCTGGGCGCCGGGTTGCCGAAAGAATCGACTTGAGCCGGATTGTAATAGATCGGCAAGCTGTGATCATAGACGCCGTCGGAATTCACGTCCAGGTAGAGAGACTGTTCGGTTGCGGCGGTGATGCGAACCCACTTGTAAATCGGCCCAGGGATGCCCTGAATGTTGTTGTCCCACACGGAGTAGACGGTTTGCCAGGATGCGCTCGACGCCGGTTGGCCGAATTCACTCGCGTATTCGTTGTCGTAAAACGTATTGCTGCTGTCATAGGGGACGATGTTGTCGCCGGGGCCGCGATTGATCACGTAGGTTGCGTGCTGCAAAAGAAAGGGTGTCGGAACGAGAGCGGGGTTTGTATTGCCAAAGTAAGTGGGATTCTTCGGGAGCAATCGCCCGCGTGCTTCCTCCAGACCTGCGAGAGCAGCATAGTAAACGGTGGAAGAAGACCTGTAGTTTGCGCCAAGCGCTGTTTCCGTCCCGGAAGAAACGAGCAGAGCGATCGCCACCACGCTAATTAGCAACAAAACGAAGATCGCGATCAGCAGTGCGATCCCCTTTTCGGAGCGGCGGCCCCTTTTGCGCTCTCTGTTCATCCTCGATCTATGCTCCCGCTCACTCGAATCTCAATTGCCAATCGGATTCAGGCTGTGCCCTCGCCCATGTAGTTCGATAAGCCTCACTTGGCCCGACTGCGCGTCCTTTGTCGGCGCCATTACGATGAGGGTAACTTCGACGTCCGTTACATTCACAGGCGAGTTGTACGATCCCGCCAAACTACAAAGCTGCGGTCCATACGGCGTGTAACACGTATAGCTGAATATCGGAACCGGATTTCCCCCAGGGAACATGCTTGGGTAGGTTGCCTGGAATTGCGCGATTTGCGCAGGAGAAGCGTTGTTCATCACATTTTGTACGTAGGGCACGAATGAGCTATTCGTCGTCACTGCCGGGTCCGCACCACCACCCGCTTTGGGAGTCTGGCTGCGCGACAATACATTCGCCGGCGTCTGCAGCTGGTATCGCGTCCACTCGACGCCATCGTGGCGCCACGGATCGACATCTCTTTCGATGATCAAATCAAAATTTCCGGGTGTCGCGCACGTCCCAATCTGGCATGGGCTGCTGGGGTACCCTGAGGACCACGCAATCGGCGTGATGGCGTAGGAAGTCGGGTTTGGGGTATACGGCGAGATGGAGAACTGGTTCTGCGGCGGATATCCGGAGCCATTCACGTCCCGAACGATCTCGTCCAGGCCGAAACGCGCCTCTTGAAACGAATTCAACACCTGTGATTCCGTCTGGTATCTCTGCTGCGCCAAGGAAAGAAGCGTAAACGCCGCCCCGCAAAGCAAAATGAAAATCACGGCGGCAATCATCATTTCGATGAGCGAGAAGCCGCCTTCCTTCTGCTTGTGATGTTCTTGTCTCATTTGTAAACGATCGAGTCGAGTGTTACTGGATTATAGATTCCGTTGCCGCCCTTTTTTCTTACTCCCAGTATGAATCGTTTCGAGGTCACCGTGCCGTTGTTCACTGTCGCGATCACCGCCCAACGCACGTCGTAAAACACGTCCCCTGGATCGTTTGGATCTTTATACGCAAAGCTGTAGTTCGGCACCAGTGACGAACTGAAAGCGATTACCAGTTGGTTGTAAAACAGGGCGTAAGCGCTGCCTACCACCTGCCCCGGCTGTGTCGGGTCTCCTAGATTACATGTAAAGGTTTGCGAGTCGATCGTTTCGATCCACGCTGTATTGTTGAGAGGCTGATTCAGAAATTGGTCCATCTGCCTCTGCGCGAACACCAGCGCCGAAGTGTCGTTGCGGTTCGCGGAGTTTGAGCCGATCGAAGCAGGCACGAGTTGTGCGACCGCGACAATCCCCACCAGCAGGATCACGATTGCTATAAGCACTTCTACGAGAGTGAACCCGCGTTGGTTCTTCCAGCGCTCGGCCACCCTTCCTGCCTCATGCGCATTCTTGATTAGCATTCAATCCTTCTAAAACCATCAACTGACTCGCTGCCAATTTCCGGCCGAAGACGCCGTCCACACCTGCACCGCACCCGAAGGCAGCGTTATTATCGCGCGGTAACCGGAATTAGGATCATTAGGATTGCCAACATAGAGAACATTTATGTTCGTGGTTACGGGGCCCCCGGCAGAAGTTACGACGACGCCACGCTGGTCATACGTGATGCTCTGGCTCGATCCAGGTAGGACCGTCCAGCTGTAGGAGCTGGCCGCCCCCAAGGTGGAGGCGATCGTGGCCGTACTGGGTACCGAACTTGCGGGCAGAAGCGTGGAGCTCCCGGAAACAATCATTTGCGGCTCGGTTGCGTCCGCCACGCTATTGCCATTCAAGTCCACCCAAACCAGCCAATTCGCACCCTGCTGCGCAATCTGGCAGCTCACCGGGGTGTTCTGACGAATGGCGCCAAATCTTGTGAATTTCAACATCCCTGCTAATTGAGAGGCGGTTGAATTCAGCTGATATGTTTGCAGGGACCGGACGACAACAGGAACTGCCAAGGTGGTAATGATGAGCAGAACCGCCAGCGACAACACGAGCTCCACCAGGCTAAAGCCATTCTTACGGCTTCGGCACAGAGAGGCGTACTTGGCGCACTGTTTCATCTTGACACTACATCCGCAAGTCTCACTCCGGAAAAATCCACAGGCCCCGGATAATCGCTTAGTTTAGTACATTTTACCTGCAAAAACCCATAGCCTGGGCGTACTGAAACCTTTCTATCCATAGCACTAGTTAACCTCGGTGCTCCCGCTCATGCAGACCCGCTGATTGAGCCTGAAGCACGCACTAGCCTCCCCGCCCTTGGATAACACCAAGGCGTGCAAGCTCAGGCGCTTGCCCTATCTCGTTCTATCTAAATCACTTATTCATATACTGCGAGGCCGCAAGCCCCAAGCGCGTTGCGATGCGCAATGGCCTCGATCGAAATCATCGGGTTTACTCCCGATGCGCTCGGAAAAGACGCCCCGTCCATCACGAAAAGGTCGCGTACTTCCCAGGTCTCGCCTTCTGGATTGGTCGCGGAAGTCTTCGCCGAACCACCCATCCGCGCGCTTCCCATGATGTGAAACGAGAAAAGAGCGAGTTGGCCGGAATCCCAGCCCGCGGCGTCCATTGCTTGCGTGAAGGATTCCAGCGACCCGCTGCGGCCAGGCTCATAAGCACACCATTTTGCGTGCGGAGAGAAAATTTGCCGCGCACCAGCCGCCTCTAAAATGCGCGTAGCGCCGATAAACCCCTTGCGCAGATGCCCGCGATCAAATTCCGAGAGCCTGTATTGCGTAACGGGATTGCCTTCGCGATCCAGCGTGACGCGCCCTCCATCGCGGTCCCGCAGTAGAACGCCGATGGCCGTGGTATTGGATAACTTCCCGAGCAGCGAACGATACTGTTCCGCTCCCCGCCACGGCAAAACGGCAACCGCAATCACCGGCTGCAACGCCGTAGTCTCATATTTCACGCCGTAATTCCCCGTCAGAAAACGATGCTCGTCCGAGTAGATCGCCTGCATCGTCCCTTCCCACGGCCGAATCTCCTCCTCAAAAACTCCGCAGACATTCGAAACCGGATGCAAATGCAGATGCCTGCCGATATTTTCGTTGCGCAATCCAGACCGCAGCAGAAGCGCAGGTGTATGAATCGCTCCGCATGCCACGATCACCCTCTTGCAGCGAATCGTGACGCGGAATCCCGCGCGCGATCGCGCTTCAACGCCGGTCGCGGCGCCAGCCTCAATGCGGACTCTTTGCGCCCGCGTTTCCGTAACCAATCGAGCCCCCTTGGCCTGAGCGTCAACCAGCCAGGTCTTCGTGCTCGATTGCTTCGCCCCTAGCGAGCAGCCGTACCCGCAATAACCGCAAATTTTGCCCTGTTCGCAGTCCACCACGTTGCGCGGCATCGCCGCCGCATGCCATCCCAAAGCGCTCAATCCGCGATTCAAAACTTGCTCGCGCGCCGAAACGCGGTTGTGCTCGCTGTTCACGGAAAGCCGCGTGCAAACCGCGTCAAGACTTCGCGTGTACTCCTCGCTTCTAAACCACGGCACACCAGCCGCAGCCCATTCCGCCCGCACATCATCCGGCGTTCGAAATGAAGTGCAGTAGTTGATGACCGTTCCGCCCCCCAAACACTCTCCTGCCAGCAATCCAACGCTCTGATCCGCAGTCGCCGCAAATCCGCCTTCCAGATAAAGCCTCTGAAACCCGCCAAGCTCCGCGCCGTCGAAATCCGAATCATCGTAATAACCGCCCGCTTCGAGCACGATGACGTCTTTGCCAGCCGCGGCAACCACCGCCGCGGCCACCCCACCACCAGCTCCGGAGCCCACCACACAAACGTCGCACGACAATTCCGTATCCGCTTGCGGAACGATTGGCGTCAGCAATCGCGGTTTTGTTTCCTGCGGTCCGAGCGGCCCGGGGTAATCAATCTTGTTCCAAACGGCGCTTGCCCCGCCGCCCGCGCCCGGCAGCATCACGTAAAGAAATCCAACCGCCTTTCGCAAAGCCTGAAAAACTCCTCGGCGCCGGCTCAAGCCGCTGTCAGCCCACGAAAGCAAAACACGCGCGCGCATTTCCATCGGCAGCGCCGAAAACGCCGCCCAGCGTCCAACGCTCAGCAAACTATGCAAATGCGAATCCCAAATATCCAGCAATTGGAGAAATTGCGTCCGCTCACCAGCACGAGGATTTAGATCGAGCGCCTTCGCAATCGCTTCCGGAATCCCGAGCTCAGCAGCCGAAGGCCATCCGCCAGCAGCAGGCGCAAACGTATCGCAGATGGATTGCAGCGCGCGCTGCTGGCGAGGAGTAAGGTCCATCGAGAGAGGTGAGTCTAGCAAATGCGCCCAGGCATCCGCACGTATTAGGAGGCCCGGGCCAAATGCGATGTGAGACGAAAGAGGCTTCAGTTCTGGTCGTTCTTACTTTTCTTGACGTGCGCGTCCGCGGTTCGTTTTTGCAGGCCAGTCTTCTCGAAAAAATCGCTGGCAAAACCGGGATTATACCGGCACTCCGTATAAAAAAACTGCGCCGCGCGCCGTCCATTATGGCTCCGGCTCACCTGCATCGGCGTCCAAACCGTATCCTTCAACTGGTAGTTCGTATAAATAGTTACATCGTCGTCGTGCTCGCGCGTCTCTTCATTCTCGGTCGTCACCACGCTTCGCACCAGCAGCCTCGTCGAGTGGTCCACCGCCAGCCGAAATATCCGCCCGTCGGGGTCGGTCAGTTCCACCCACTCCACTTCCTTCAAATCCACAGTATCGCTGCCGCCAAATCGGTAAAACCAACCCGTTTCGTTCTTCAACCTCACTCGCAGCACATTGTCGATGTTTCGCTTCGCCTGTTCCATGAACTCCGATACCGAAGTCACCGGTAATTCCGTAATCCCGCTGCGGTCCAGCGTCCATCCGTGATCCCCGTTGTACAGCGCGATGATCACGCCTCCATGCGACCAGTCCAGCCCTTCCACTCCAATCACCGTATTGATGATGCTCTTCAGATTGTGGCTATGCGCCGCATATTCCAGCCGCTCTTTGTCCGGATAATGCCGCGAATCGGTAAAACCCACATACCCCATGATCGCTTCGTTGTGCCCGAATTGCGCGCGCGTGCCTGTACACTCGCCTTCCTTCGCCTCGAGGTACCCCGCGCCGCCCCGCGCATTAATCAAATCGCCCAGAATCTGTTTGGCCTTCGCAGCGCTAGCCTCCGGCATCAGTGTGTCCGGATTCTGCGCCGAAGCGCTCAGCGCAAACGCCGCACTTACCAGCATTCCCGCGATCGCAATTTTGGCAAACCTCAACCGCACAAGACCGATCCTCCATTTACATTGATGACTTCCCCGGTAAGGAAGTTGGCTAGGTCCGAAGCCAGGAACAGTATCGGCCCGGCAATTTCCTCCGGCGTAGCAGGCCGCCCCAGCGGAATCGCCGCAGCCACAGCCTTTGCTCCAGCCTTCGTTTGAATCACGGGATTCGACATGTCCGTCGCCACCCAACCAGGCGCCACCGAATTCACCAGAATGTCGTGCTGCGCAAGTTCCGTAGCCAATCCCTTCACCAAACTAATCACGCCACCCTTACTCGCCCCATAGTGCGTATGTAGCGATTCCCCGCGCTGCCCCGCGGTCGACGTAATCGGAATAATCTTCCCGCCCTTCTGCTTGATCATCTGCGGCACGCTGAAATGAATGATCGAGTAAACGCTCTTTAAATTCACCCGCATCATTTCGTCCCACTGCTTCTCGGTCATTTTCTCAATCGGCAAATCCTCGATATTCCACACTCCCGCGTTCGCCACCACAATATCGAGCCGCCCCAGCCGCGCGATGCAATGCTCAACCAACTTCTTGTTGTCAGCATGCTTGCCCACATCGGCCTTGAACGCCTCCACCCGCGTCCCGTGCTTCCCAGCCTCTTGCTCGATCTGCTTCGCCGCGTCCGCAGCCTTGTTGTAACTGAAGACCACGTCCGCCCCGGCCTGCGCAAATAATTTGACGGCCGCCGCGCCAATCCCGCGCGAACCACCGGTAATGAGTGCCGCCTTGCCTGCAAGTGAAATCATCAATTCCCCCCAACCATTTGACGAACAATCTCGTTAACCAGCAGCTAAGACTTTTGATCCGCCGCCCCACGCGCCGCCGCCACGAAATCACGGAACAACCGCGCAGAAAACGCATCCCCAAACATCCGCTCCGGATGCCACTGAACCCCAATCACCCAATTCGAGTCCCCGATCCACTCCACACCCTCGATAATCCCGTCGGACGAGTGCGCCGTGACCCGCAAATTCTTCCCAGGCTTAGCGATGGCCTGATGATGCGAACTGTTTATCTCCGCTTTAGGGCCGCCAGCCACCGCCGCCAACCGGCTCCCAAACTCGAAACTAGCACCATGAAGCGGGTCCTCGACAGCCTCCGGTGACACATCCTTCTTCCGGTGCGGCGTCGTAGTCCCCAACTCGGACCGCAAGTCCTGAATCAGCGTCCCGCCCAGGTACACGTTCAGCAACTGGCACCCGTAGCAGATGCCCAGCACAGGTTTTTTCTCCGCAAACGCATGCGCCAGGATGGCCCGATCCGCCTCCTCGCGCGCCAAATCTGCAGGCGCCGACTTCCCGTGGTTCACATCCCCATATTCGGCGGGCTCAACATCCGCAGGGCTCCCCGGCAACACAAAAGCATCCAAGGTCGGGATCAACCGCTCCTGCCCCGCCTTGTCGCCGAGGGGTATGAGTACTGGTTCTCCGCCAGAATCAAGCACAGCCTTCTCATAATTGGCAATCTTGGGCCGATTGCCCTGCGCTTCCTCTTCAGACGTTCGCCAAGGAATCCCCACACGGGGCCGGATAAGAGTTTCGGGGCTCATGGAATCCCAAATCGTAGCATTCGGAGGGATATGCGGCAACCCTGCCCATCCACTGCTGGCAATCAGAAGCCGCCAAACCCCGTCAGACTCTCGTTTCGCAAGCCGTCGCCACGGAACTCGAGGACACTCTCTTCCTCGACCCGCTCCCAGCCTGTCTCTGCAGAGGGATTTCACGAGCCAGTCCGCGTTTTGAAGTCAATCTAACCAAACGAGGTACTGCCAAAAAGCCAGTTCTTCCCCCGTCACAAGTCTTCCTTAGAAATCTGATCGGATAGACCTATCGGAAGTTTCGGGCTCTAATCAGGCATCGGCCGATAATTTGGACGGTAACGGAAGGTAAATATCGATCACTACGCCTGGAAAATATTTCGGCTTGCCGCCCGCGTCACGTTCCACTCTGCCGCGTGCAATGACCCAGACTACCGTTCCGTCTTTCCTGACAATGCGGTATTCCGTTTCGTATCTGTCGTTTGGTCCTTGTAATGCGGCTTCAATCGCGCTGGATACCCGTGGCCTATCGTCGACGTGAATCGCCTTGATGTAATTTTCGATGGGGCCGCCCATGGCGTCCTCGCGACCTATGCCGAACAGGCGAGTCAAGTTTGCATCTGCGATGACGCGGTCATGGACGATGTCCCAGGTCCAGGTTGCAACTTCGTTAGCGATTAGAACCGATTCCAAACGCTGCGCCGCATCCAGTGGCAGTCTCTGGGCGCGGCTCTGCTGGCTATCAGCGGTTTGCGAGTTCCGGCGGTACTTTCTGAGCTTTGCGCTTTTTATCTTCAAAATCGTACCCTTAGAACGCGCGCATTATAACATCGGATCTCGCAATCGGAAGGGGGCGAGCTGGTCCACGTTAAGACCGGCGAACTCCCGTGGACCAATGAGAAACGTGCGATTTCGCAGCTAAGTCCCGGCAAAGCCGGATTTCAGGAAACTGACTCGCCAGCCTTCCATGCTAAGTTAGACGCTTGGTTAAGCTCGCGGTGCAGGGCCTTATGCGCTGCGCACTTCCAGGCAGAAGTCGGGCCGTTGGAAAAAGGGCGGCAAGCTGGAAAAGCGGCTCAGCAGCCGGTCGACCGACGGCGCCCGAAGCGTCACATGGCCTAGCTTGCGCCCAGGTCGAGGCTCTTTGCCATACAGATGAAGATGCGCCGACGGAATGGCCAGCACCTGCGCCGAATCCGGCAACTCCCCGATCAGATTAATCATCGCGGAAGCCCCGATCGCCGTCGTCGAACCCAGCGGCAGCCCGCTGATAGCCCGCAGGTGGTTCTCAAACTGGCTCGTCACCGCCCCTTCGATTGTCCAATGCCCGGAGTTATGAACGCGGGGAGCCATCTCGTTGGCCAGCAACTCCCCGTCCCACTCAAAAAACTCGATCGCCAGCACGCCCACATAGTTCAGCGAATCCATCACCTGCACCGCGGCGTATTCGGCGGCCCGCTGAATTTCGGGAGCGACATCGCGCGCCGGCGCCAGCGACAACCGCAAAATTCCCTCGCGATGATAATTCTCCACCAGCGGATAAAACGCCGTCTCCCCAGATTTGCCGCGGACCGCGATAATCGAGAGCTCCCTCGTAAACGGCACCAACCTCTCCAGAACAAACGCTTGCTTCGGCAAAGCGTCCTTGGCAGCCTTCGCTTCTTCCGGCGTCCTCAAAATCCACTGCCCTTTTCCGTCGTAGCCCATCCGCCGCGTCTTCACCACCACCGGCAAGCCAATCTTTTTTACGGCCGCATCGAGGTCATAAGGCGAACTGAGCGAAGCATACGCCGTCGTCGGGATCTTCAGTTTCTCGAACAATTGCTTTTCGCGCAGCCGGTCCTGCGCCGTCTCCAGCGCCGCCGGAGGCGGATAAACCGTAACCTTTTTCGCAAGCCAGTGCGCCGCGTCAAACGGAACATTTTCAAACTCGTACGTCACGACCTCCAACCCATTCACGAATTTATCCAGCGACCCGCGGTCCGAATAGTCCCCGGTGACGCGCGGTGCGATCCGCCCCACCGGCGCTTCCGGAGAGGGATCAAAAAATCGAAACCGCATCCCCAGCGGATAGCCCGCAAGCGCAAGCATGTAACCAAGCTGTCCGCCACCGAGTATGCCGATGCTCACGCGCTCTTCCTCTTTTTCTTCGTCGCCGCCACTGCCGCCTTGGCAGGATCAGGATTTGCCAATACGCGCCCCGTTTGTGAAGCGCGAAATTCGCGCACCGCTTCCCGAATGCGCGGATATTTCCCGCCAAGGATAGCAGCGGCAAGCAGCGCCGCGTTAATCGCCCCGGCTTTGCCAATCGCCAGCGTCCCCACGGGAATACCGCCCGGCATCTGCGCAATCGAAAGCAGCGAATCAAGCCCTTTGAGCGCCTTCGATTCCACCGGAACCCCAAGCACAGGCAACACGGTTTTCGAAGCAGTCATCCCCGGCAAATGAGCCGCTCCGCCGGCGCCCGCGATAATCACCTCGATGCCTCGCTTCTCGGCACTTTCCGCATATTCAAAAAGAAGATCGGGCGTCCGATGCGCGGAAACCACGCGCGTCTCATGCGGCACGCCGAGATCCTTCAGTGTGTTCACCGCGTGCTCCATCGTCTCCCAATCGGAAGACGATCCCATGATGACGCCCACGAGCGGATGAACGGTGGAATGTGCCTCGCTGCGGCTGCCCTTCTTCGCGCGCTTTTGTGCCTTGGAAATGTTCTCCGCCATCGCCATCCGTCGTATCGAGGAACGACTGGCCGCCGGGAAAACCGGCGCCTCTGCACTCTATCGGAAACCAAGCTGGATATTCTACGGTGTTTTTCAGCGCGCGGCGACCGCCGAGCGATTTTTCCAGTAGTGGCGAAGCTGCCCGACCAGGTAGAGCGACCCGGCCACAAAAATAACGTCGTGTGGTGCGGCCCGCTCGAGCGCGTATTCGAGCGCGTGCTCCGGTTGCCGGATGATCGTGGAATGCTCCGCGTGGTGCGATGCGATTTCCGCAAGCTGTGCAACGGAAATCGCGCGCGTGGTGCGCGGCTGCGTGAAGATTACTTCGCCAGCGAGCGGAAACAAAACCCCGGCGATTTCATCCACGGCCTTGTCGCGTAGCGCGCCGAACACCAGCCAAATTTTGCGGCCCGAAAGATTCTGTTCCCAGAACGCCGCCAACTCCCTCGAGGCACACGGATTGTGCGCGCCGTCGAGATACACATCCGGCTCCGACTGCAATTTTTCAAGACGCCCGGGCCAAACCGCTTCAGCAACTCCGCGCGCAATCGCCTCATCCGAAATTCGATATCGGCGTTCTTGCAAATACCGCGCAGCCGCCACTGCATTGAGCGCATTCTGACCCTGAAACCGGCCCGGAAGCTGTGGAGCAATCTCGGTGGACCACCCAGAAGCATTTTCAAAAACGCGCGCGCGAACGCATCCGTTCTCCATCCACTCCTTTTCGATTCGAAACGCTGCGGGCGTCTCAATCACCCTGGATCCAAGCTCTCTAGCGCGAGCCAGAATCACTTCCCGCGCTTCCGGCCGCTGCTCCGCCAGCACCAGAGGAACGCCCCTCTTCACAATCCCAGCCTTCTCGGCCGAAATCTCCGCCAGCGAATGCCCCAGAAAATTCTCGTGATCGAAGTGCACCCGCGTGATAACGGAAACCACAGGCGTCAAAATGTTTGTGGCGTCCAGCCGCCCGCCAAGCCCCACTTCAAACACTCCGAACTCAACGCGTCTACGCGCAAAATATTCAAACGCCATCGCCGTGACGCATTCAAAATAAGTCGGATGCGCGCGAAGCCGGCCGGCGGCAAGCAACTCCTCATTCACAGCCTGAATCCGCGTAAACGTCTCCGCAAACGCGGTGTCGCTGATCTCTTCTCCGTTGATTCGAATGCGCTCGTTGATCTTTTCCAGATGCGGCGAAGTATTCAGCCCCGTCCGAAAACCAGCGCAACGCAGAATCGATTCGAGAAACGCCGCCGTCGAGCCCTTCCCATTGGTTCCCGCGACATGTACGGAAGGATAAGCGCGGTCCGGCCGCCCAAGCCGCTCCGAAAGAATGGAAATATTCTCAAGGTCGAATTTCGCCGCCGCAGCCTGAGTCGGCGCAGCCAATTCACGGCCCAGCGAAAGCAAATAGCGGACGGCAGCTTCGTAGTTCATTTCAATTCAAAAGAAGATCGAACGACGTGGAGATGAAGGACTTCAAATCCTTGCGGTGCACGACCGCATCAAGAAACCCATGCTCCAGAAGAAATTCCGAGCGCTGAAATCCTTCGGGCAACTTCTGCCGGATGGTCTGTTCGATCACGCGCGGCCCCGCAAATCCAATCAGCGCGCCGGGTTCGGCAATATTGATGTCGCCCAGCATGGCAAAACTAGCCGTAACGCCGCCGGTGGTAGGATCGGTCAGCAAAGAAATATAAGGCAGTTTCGCATCGTCAAGCCGCGCGAGCGCCGCGGAAACCTTCGCGAGCTGCATCAGGCTGATGGTCCCTTCCATCATTCGCGCGCCGCCCGAACACGAGACGACGACCAGCGGCTGGCGCGTCTCAATGGCAATCTCGATCCCGCGCGTCACTTTTTCACCAACCACTGCGCCCATCGACCCGCCGATAAATCCAAATTCCATCGCGCAGCAAACAACACTACGGCCATTGATCTTGCCTTCCGCCGTGATAATCGCGTCGTTCATCCCCAGCTTTTTCCGCGCTTCCTTGATCCGCGCCGCGTAGGGCTTCGTATCCACAAATTTCAACGGGTCAGTTGACGTCATTCCTGCATCATGTTCCGTCCACCGCGAATCCATCAACATTTCCAGCCGCTGCTTCGCGCCCATCTTGAAATGAAACTGGCACTTGGGACAAACGAAAAGGTTCGCTTCCAGGTCCTTCCGAAAAACAATCGTCCCGCAGGACTCACACTTCGCCCAAAGTCCCTCGGTACGCACTCGCCGCTCTTCCGGAGGCGTCGCCGCATCAATCGATTTTTTGTCTCTTTTAAACCAAGCCATAGAAAATGGTCGAACGTTTTCCGTCAGCAACTGCAGGGGCGGGGATTGCCCCGCCCTCCGCTTCGCGAGCTACTCGAATTTCGCCGAACTAATAATCAATCCCCCGCTGAGCCAGTATACCCTTGGTGTACGGGTGTTTCACCTCGCGCATCTCCGTAACCAGGTCCGCCAACTCGACAAGCGACGGATGCGCATTCCTTCCCGTACAAATCACGTGCATGCGTTCCGGTCGGTTCTTCAACGCTTCCACAACCTCGCCCGCATCCAGCATTTTGTAGCTTATGGTGTAGTTGATCTCATCCAGCACCACAAGATCGTACTTCCCTCCGTAAATCGCCTCCCGCCCGGTTTCCCAGCACTCCCGCGCCAATTTGGTGTCTTCAGGATCGGTTTCGGCACCGCCGATTTTCACGAACCCTCGCCCCATCGGCCGAATCTCAAACTTATCGTCCCCCAGCATCTTCGCGGCATCGAGCTCCCCGTAGTGCCACGAGCCTTTAATGAACTGCACCATCAGCACGCGCAACCCCTGCCCCACCGCTCGAAACGCCGTGCCCAGCGCGCAAGTCGTCTTGCCCTTGCCCGGCCCGGTGTAAACAATCAGCAACCCTTTTTCTTCCGGCATGAGTCCCCAGCAAATTCGCCGCCTTCAAGGCGGCAAACGCAAAAGAAATAAAGTGTGGAGTCAGCTGCGAGAAAGGTCAAGCTGGATACTTACCCCTGCAACCTCTTGAATGCGAAAAGCGTCAAGCTATCATGGTCAGCCAACATGCGTAGGAAGTTCCTCCATCGCATGATCATTATTATCTTCCTCGCGGTGCTTTCGATCCGCGTCGAGCAGCATTTTCGAATTCCCCTTCCGCAGGATTTCTGCTGAAGGTAGATAACCCCGTACCTCCAGAGAACTGCGAGTTGATTGTTCCTCTCGTACTCCACATCTCCGCCAACCGCGCGTTGCGATTGAATTTAGAACCAGAAGCTCGAGATCAACTGTCTGGACGCCTCACTGTGATCTTAAAAGAACGCATTCGGCCCGTGCTCTATATCGATGCAGATCCAGAAATCACGGTGCAGGAACTTGCGGAACTTCTCGACGTAGCCAGCCAATCCAACGAGAAGGTTCAGATCAGGTTGATCACTCGTGGAAATCGAAAATACACCTGCGTAGATGCCGTACCCCCACCTGCCGCGTAGCAACTGCCCGAGAAACTCCCCGGCCGCAGGAAAATCTCGTTACGCCAACTGGAGGCGCTTCGCGAATTCGGCGGCGATTGCGGTAATGCGCTCCTGCGTTGCGGCGGGCAGCGTTGTCTTGGGCTTGGCGTGCTGGTCACGGATGACAATCCAGAGACCGGGGCGGTAAACCTCGTCGTCGCCGGGACAGATTGCGCCGGTGAGCTGCGCCAGTTCGAGAGCGAACGGAGCGGAATGAGTGAAATCGAGATTGGCGTGGTCGGGAGAGTTGGCTTGGTACGGAGGATGCGCGAGGAGTTCCATCAAGACTCCGCGTGCGTCGTCCACAAGGTCCCGAAAACCTTGTGAAACAAGAACGGCGTCGACGTCGCGCGGCGTGGGCTGATCGAGCTGGAGCAAATCGTAATCGGGCAGCGGTTTTTCGAGAGCAATTTCAATGGCGGCGGATGGCTGGTCTTGATCTGGGATTACGCGGATGGACATGGTGGTTACCGTTTTACACCAGCGCGGCTATTTCGGATAGGGGCTTCCGGAGAGAATGGCGAAGGCGCGGTAGATCTGTTCGGCGAGCATGGCGCGCGCAAGTTCGTGGGAGTACGTCATGGCGCTGAGAGAGATTTTTTGCGGAACTCGCTCACGCACCGCGGGCGGGAAACCATCGGCGTCACCGCAGACGAAAATGATTTCGCGCGTTCCGCGGTCGCGCTGCTCGCCGAGCCATTTTGCGAACGCCTCCGAAGTGAAACTCTTGCCTGCGGCATCCAGCAAAATTGCGGTCGCGGCGCGGTCGGCGTCAAGTGTCTTGATCGTGCTTTCGCCGTCGCGGACTTCGGTGACTTCGATTGGCGACTGGCGGCTGATCCGCTTCACATAGTCGTCAATCACCGCGCGCATTTCCGCGCGGCGCGTTTTTCCCAGCATGAGCAAGCGGATTTTCACTTCAAACCATATTTTTTGCGTTTTTCGAGCAGCGTTTTTCGGCTGATGCCGAGCGCTTCGGCGGCGCGGCTGATGCGGTAATGCGTGGCTTCGAGCGTCGCGGCTATGACTTCGCGTTCGATTTCTTCGAGGGAACGCAAGCCGGCGGTCGAACCCGCGGCGCCAGCTGCCGCCGCGCGAATGTTGTCAGGAAAATCGGCGGGCTCGAGCGTGTCGCTGCGGGAAAAGACCACAGCGCGCTCCAGAGCGTTGCGCAATTCGCGCACGTTGCCGGGCCACGCGTAGACGCCGAGCATGCGGCGGGCAGCGTCGCTCAAGTGCGAGCCTGGATGGCTGTGAATGGAGCGGACTGTCGCGAGAAGATGATCGGCGAGAGGCAGGATGTCGGCGCGCCGCTCGCGCAGAGGCGGGACAGTCAACGCAAGAACGTTCAAGCGGAAATAGAGGTCTTCGCGAAACGTGCCGCTGGCGACGGCGGCGCTGAGATCAACATTCGTTAAGGCTACGATGCGCGCTTCGATGTGCAGCGTTTCCGTACCGCCAAGTCGCTCGAACGATCGCTCCTGCAAGACGCGGAGCAGTTTGCCTTGCGCGCCGGGCGTCAGCGCGGCGACTTCGTCGAGAACAATTGTCCCTGTTCCGCCGAGCTCCAGGCGGCCGAGTTTTCGTTCGACCGCGCCAGTAAACGCGCCAAGTTCGTGGCCGAAGAGTTCGCTTTCCACCAAATTCGGCGGAAGGCTGGCGCAATCAATTTTCAGGAAAGGAGCATCACGGCGCGGGCCGAGTTCGTGGACGAGCCGCGCGAGATGATCTTTACCGGTACCGCTTTCTCCGCTGATGAGCAGCGTTGTGGGAGCGGCGGCGACTTTCTGGGCGAGTTCGAGAAGGCGCAGCGATGCGGGATCTTCGGCGATCCACGGCAATCGCTCCGTGCTCATTTGGAATAGGCTTCGCCGGCGGCTTCCGAATCGCTGTAGGAATGATTCCGCGCGGCTACTTCCGGTTCATCGGGAATTTCAAGCTTTGGCGAAGCACGCCAGAGACGCTCCAGGTCGTAATAGCGCCGCGCCTGCTCGCTGAAGACATGCAGAATGAATCCGCCAAAATCGAGCAGAGCCCATTCTGCGGAGTGATGTCCTTCGCGATGTTTCGGCGTGCGCTGCATGTGTTTGTCGAGCTGTTCTTCCACTTCGGCGCAGATGGCTTGTACTTGGGGCGTGCTGAATCCGGTGCAAATCACGAAATAGTCGGTGAACGCACCGACGCCGCTCAAGTCGAGAACGGTGATTGCGGAAGCTTTCTTGTTTTGTGCGGCTTCGACTGCGAGACGAACGCCTTGGGGAAGAGTTTCGAGTTTCAACGGTATAGGCCTTGTTTAAGAATGTATTCCTCGACGCGCACGGAGACAAGCCCATGAATGGACTGGCCGCGGTTGGCGCGCCTGCGGATGTCGGTGGCGGAAATATCGCTGGAAATATTTTCGAGCAGGTAGACGCTGGTGCCATTCAGATGCGCGACGACTTGCGACGGCGGGTGTTCT
Organism: Candidatus Acidiferrum sp.; assembly: GCA_035313865.1. Classification (GTDB taxonomy): domain Bacteria; phylum Acidobacteriota; class Terriglobia; order Acidiferrales; family UBA7541; genus Acidiferrum. Next base: position 20,064 of record DATFZY010000072.1, on the reverse strand, counting down.
TCGTCCTTCTTGGCATCGGGACGCGCAATCAAATCCGGCGGAATCACCAGGCGTAAGGCCTCCGCGCGAATGCCGGGACGATTCGCGACGATGAAATCGCAAAGACCGAGAAGCGTTTCATATTCCTTCCAGACGGGAATATCGAGAAACGCGTCCGCGCCGATGATGAAGTAGATGCGGTCGCCCTGATGATTATAGGCGTGGCGGAAGTAGCGCACCGTGTCCACGGAATAGTGGAGCTGCGTGCCGGCAAAGTCTTCTCCGGCTTCGGCGAGCGAGGGAACGAAGTGCGGATGCTCGGTGCACGCTAAAGAGGCCATAGCAAATCGATGCGGGAAAGGCGCCAAGTGCTGTTTGAGCTTGTGCGGCGGTCGGCTTGCCGGGATGAAATGAATCTCATCGAAGTTAAAGCGGCGGTCAGCGGCGCGGGCCACTGCGAGGTGGCCGCTGTGAACCGGGTCGAAGGATCCGCCAAAGAGCGCGATACGGCGCGGATGATGCTTAGCGGCGGTGCGATGCGCCTGCGCGGTCGTCAATGCGCCTCCCAAGAATTGATTCTATCTAATTTTCTCACGATTCCTTGATCGGCGTGGGCAGCGAATCCGGCCCAGGCGCGTTTTCGTCAATTTCGCCTTCATCTTCGGCTTCTTCAGCTTCGGCGAGCGGTAGATCCAGAGTCGTGTCGGGAGCAGGACGCGGAATCTTATCGAGCGCGTCGGCGATGGCGCGGACCAGGTCCTTCAGGCCGTCGCCCGCGACGGCTGAAATCGAGTGGAACTCGAGGTTGCGTTGCTTGCAGAAATCCTGGAGCTCGTCGAGGCGCGTGCGGTCCGTCGTGGCGTCGAGTTTTGTGGCGACGACGATCATCGGTTTTTCGACGAGCGAAGCACTGAACGCTTCCAGCTCTCCGTTGATGACTTCAAAGGACTGGGCGGGATCGTCTACGTTTGCATCGCTCGTATCAATGAGATGGACGAGCAAACGCGTGCGCTCAACGTGCTTCAAAAAGCGAATGCCAAGGCCGGCGCCAAGGTGCGCGCCTTGGATGAGACCGGGCAAATCGGCAACGACGTATGTGCGGCCGAGTTCCGTTCCGTGGCCGCCCGTGCCTCCGTCGGCGTTGACGACGCCGAGGTTGGGCTCGAGCGTGGTGAAAGGGTAGTTGGCGATTTTGGGCCGCGCCGCAGAGATGACGGAAATCAGCGTAGATTTCCCGGCGTTCGGAAAACCAACGAGGCCAACATCGGCGAGCAGTTTTAATTCCAGGCGAAGATGGCGTTCTTCGCCGGGATGACCGTCTTCGTGCTCGCGTGGAGCCTGATGCCAGGGCTTGGCAAAATTCTGGTTGCCGCGTCCACCGCGTCCACCCTGAGCGACGAGTACGCGCTGACCGGGAACGGCGAGATCGGCAATCGTTGCGCCAGTCTGATCGTCAAAAGCGACCGTACCCAGCGGAACTTGCAGGATCATGTCCTGGCCGGAATGGCCAGTGCAGTTGGAGCCTTCGCCGTGACGGCCGCGGTCGGCTTTGAATTCGCGATTGTAGCGGTAACGCAACAGCGTGTTGTCGTTGGGATTCGCTTCGAGATAAATGCTGCCGCCGTGCCCGCCATCGCCCCCCGATGGCCCGCCTCGTGGGACGTACTTCTCCCTTCGAAAGGCAACGCAACCGTTGCCGCCGTCGCCCGCTTTGATCAGAATTTTTGCTTCGTCAGCAAACACTAGAATGACGCTCCAGAGGGCGCGACCGGTTGGCCGTCGCGCCTGAAAACGATATCACATGCAATTGCGGGCCGGGACTGATCCAAAGCTGTCCTGCAGTGTGCTTGTCGGCGCTCGAAAAACCAAACAGTCATCCTCGGAAGGATGACCCTACATGAATGCCTGTGTTTCAGAGCAGTTAGATGCCGGCCCAGCGGGCCCCGACGCAACCATGCTGCGAAGAAAATAGCCGTCCGGCGGAAACCGGACGGCGTATGCGAACGACCGGATGCAAGCCTGCTTGAACCGCGAGGGCGACTAGTTGACGGCGGCTGCGGGTTCAGCTTTCTTGGCTGGTTCGACGTTGATGAAGCGGCCGTGCCGGCCTTTGTCTTCGAAGCGGACGTAGCCGGTGACGAGCGCGAAGAGCGTATCGTCCTTGCCCTGGCCTACGTTTTCTCCGGCCTGGTGGCGCGTGCCACGCTGGCGGATGAGAATCGTGCCTGCGTTAACGAGCTGGCCGCCGAAGCGCTTTACGCCCAGCCTTTGTCCGTGTGAATCGCGGCCGTTTGTAGAGGAGCCGCCGCCCTTCTTATGTGCCATGACGTAGTTCCTTTTTCTCTGAAAACTATTTCTTTGAAAACCGAAGCCGTATGACTTTGGATTTGAAAGAGGTTTTTACAGCTTGATTTCGCCGACCTCGACGGCAGTGAAATTCTGCCGGTGGCCGCGAGAGATTTTGTACTGGTTGCCCTTCTTGAACTTCAGAACGGTGATCTTCTTGGCGCGGCCTTGCGTGACGATCTTGCCGGTCACGCTGGCCTTGGAAGCGTCATCGCCAAGGACCATTTTCTTTTCCTCGGTGTGGACGGCCAAAACCTTGCCAAATGTCACTTTTTCGCCCACTTCGCCCGCAACGCGCTCGATGCGAATGGTGTCGCCCGGTGCGACGCGATACTGCTTTCCCCCGGTTTGAATAACGGCGTACATCTGCCCTCCAAGCTGTCTAGACAAACGTCAATTATAAGGGGGAAGCGGGTTGCGGTCAACGAAGTATCGTGTGGGCTGTGGAGAAATGCTGCGGCTCCTGGCGCGCAGAATTTGCGGGTTACGGTGAATTCCCGCCGTCTATCGCAGGTCACCCGTTGGTTATGCTGAGCACGTTGCCGTCGGGGTCTTTGAACCAGGCTACCTGAATGGACTTGCCGGGCACGGTCAAGATGCCGAGTTCGTCGTGGGTCATACGGGGATATCTGTTGAATGCTAAACCTTTGTCGTGCAGGGCTTTGACGGTAGCGGGCACATCCGGGACGGTGAAGCCGAGGATGGTGTGCTCGTGCGGGGTGAAGTCGGGCACGACTGAGACGCGCAGGGTGACTCCGCCTGTTTGGAAGACGGCGGCGAGGTCGTCTTCGTGGGCCAAGGGCAGGCCTAGGATGTCGCGATAGAAGCTTGTGGCGCGGGTGCGGTCTCGCGTGCAGATGACGATCGCGGGCTTGGCAGTTTCGAGGATTCCCATGGGTTCCTTCCTTTTGGTTGGGTTTCAATTTGAACATTCCGCCGAGCGCCTCTGATCGAAGGGAGGGGCAAGCCCCTCCCCTACGGCCTGAGCGGATCTTAGTTAATAATAACCGGGGTACCCCTCTGGGTTTCTCACAAGTGTTGATTCTAAATAAGTTAGTGGGGGAACCTGGGGCAGGTGGATCGGTATCGGCAGGGAGCGGGTGGATTTTGACGCAGAGGGCATAGAGAAGAGCCTGGCTTGAAACATGTGACCCCACCCCCCGGTGTTTTTTGTAAGAGTGGCAAACAAAGGACTTATGGTTGACGTGGCTCGTAAGAGTGGCAGCTAAAGGACTTAAAGTGGCTGTATTTTCAATGAATTGCGAGGTGCCCGTAAGAGTGGCAGGCAAAGGACTTACTCGAGGCTCTTCCAAGAAGAGGATGAACTGGGGGGAGCGTGGGAGAGAGTAGACGGACTGCGGAGGCAAGGCGGTAACTCCTTTCTCCTCCGCGACAAACAGAAACCACAGTATAGAATATTCTTGCTATTTGTCAAGTGTTAACTTGTAAGTTCTTTGTTTGGTTTCTGTTAGCGCGGAAAGAAGAGTCAAAAGCCGCACGCTGGAAACCGCGCGGATGCAGCACCCGAAAATTAGAAATCAACTGCGAAGGCTCGGCCACCGCCGCTCGAGAGTCAAAATCAAACGCAAGACTCAGCCACCCGCCGGGGCCCTGCTAGATGGCCAGAGGGTTGATCCGAGTCGCTAGCGATGAAAGAGGAAGCAGAATTTGCGAAATGACGTGACGCGCATCACTGATTTGTGACGGTTCGTGCCTTAAGTTAGCGAAACCCCGTTGGGCTAGTGGTCTGGGTGTCGGAACGGAGGGGTGATGAAGGGTGTGCGGAGACGGAAGCCCAGAACGATATTCATCGCGGGACTTATCTTATTTTTCATGGCGGCAGTGGTTTCGTTTGGGGGCCAGGCGCCCGAGGCTCTTCCCGCGAGCAAGCCGCAAGCGGCTCCTACAACGAATCAGCCCCAAGCGGCTCCTGCGAAGAGCGCGACGGAACAGAAAGCCTTCGTACGGGAGCAGGATCCATCGCTGTACGTGGGAAGCGAGACGTGCAAGACGTGCCACGCAGATATGCCCTCCACGGGATTTTTCCAAAAATTTGAAGATTCGCCGCACTTTGCAACCACCCTGGACACGAAAAAGGGGCCGGAGTGGCACGGGTGCGAAGGCTGCCACGGACCGGGAAAAGAGCACGTAGACGGCGGGGGAGATAAGACGAAGATTTTCAAGTTTGAGGATGCATCGGCGCGAGAGATCAACGCGGTCTGTCTGGGCTGCCATGTGGGTGGCCCGCAGCACATGAATACCATCAACTCGGAGCATGCGAAGAATGAGGTGAGCTGCATCAGTTGCCATTCGCCTCACCATGCGAAGGAATCGGAGTTTTTGCTGGTTAAGTCGCAGCCGGAGCTTTGCTACACGTGCCATCTCACGCAAAAAGCGCAGTTCGATATGCCGTTTCATCACCGGGTGAATGAGGGGCTGGTGCAGTGCAGCGATTGCCACAACGTGCACGGCACGGTGGCTCCCAAACAGGTGCGGACATCATCGACGCAGGATGCGGTGTGCTTCAAGTGCCACACGGACAAGCAGGGGCCGTTTGTGTACGAGCATGCGCCGGTAAAGGTCGATGGATGCCAGTCGTGCCATTTGACGCACGGGGGGCCGAATCCGCACATGCTGAAGCTGAGCAACCTCAACCTGCTGTGCCTGCAGTGCCACACGACATCCAGTTTTAGCAGCGCACCCGGGATGCCTTCGTTTCACAACCAGGCGACGCTTTTCCAATCGTGCGTGCTGTGCCATACGGCGATTCATGGCTCCAACTTCGATGCGACGTTCTTCAAATAGGAGCCGCCATGAAATCCAATCCAGCTAAAGAAAAGGCGGGCAAACCGGGAATGAGATTGCCGGGCAGAGAGGGAGAGAAAGCATGAAAGGCCGCCTGCGAGTATGCTCGATTTTTTGCGCTCTCATGATCGCAGCGCTTTTGGCTGGGCCGGCAGTACGCGCGCAGGACGACTCAGAAGAGCAAAAAGGGATTAATTCGGGCGGGTACAACATCAAGCAGATCATTGAATTCGGGTACCGGTCGAGCAACATCAACGGGAACATGAGCACGTACGATACATTCGAGAACCTGGGTTCGGGAGTGCGGCTGTTTGATTTTGAATTGAAGATGCATGCGCTCGACAACAACGGATTTTTGTATGACAACCTCACGTTCAGCAACTTCGGGTATGGCGGCGATCCGAATAACGTGTCGCGGCTGCGCATGCAAAAAAACAAATGGTACGACTTTCGAGTGTTGTTCCGGCGGGACAAAAATTATTGGGACTATAACCTGTTCGCGAACCCGTTGAACCCTGCGGCGCTGAACCCGCCAGGGTCATTGACGACGGGATGCTATGTCGGGCCGCCTACGGTGGCGTTTCCGCAGGGGGCTCCGGCGTATTGCTCGAAACCTGCTGTGGCGCAAGACAGTTCGCTGGACAGCCTGTATCTCACACGGCGCATGCAGGACTACGATCTGACCTTGCTACCGACCTCGAAGGTGCGATTCCGCTTGGGATACTCGCGCAACCGCAACCAGGGGCCGGGCGGATTCTCGACGGATGGCGGGACGATATCGGATTTCGCTGAGACTTATAGCTACACGACGAACGCGTATCGAGCTGGTGTGGACGTGAGAATCTTGCCGCGGACGACGCTGTCCTTTGACGAGTTTTTGAGCTACTACAAGCAAGACAACGTCGTTCTCGATAACCCCACCGTGAATCCGGGGAATTTCGGATTCGTGATTGGAAACACGACAGGGGTTGGAACCCCGAACGGCACACCGGTGGATCTGGGAAATATTTGGAGCACGCAGACAACGGCCGAGCTTCTGCCGTGCGCGACGCCGGTCGTGGCTGGAACGACCAACACCGCTACGCCCACCTGCAACGGATTTTTATCTTATAGCCAGGTAGGCAATCCGCGGAATTCTATGCCTACGGAGCGGTTCCGCTTCCAATCGAACTACTTCAAGAATTTTGAAATGTCCGGGTCGGCCGGGTACAGCACCAGCAACAACAAAATCCCGGATTTTCTCGAGTCAGTAAATGGATATACGATGCGCACAGGGGAACGCGGAGCCACTACGGGCGGTCCTGCGGACGCGAAGCGCGTCTCGGTGAATGCGGACTGGTCGGGGGTTTACGCCATCACTGACAAGCTCAATATCCTCGACTCGTTTCGCTATGACAATTGGCGCATTCCAGGGATGTGGGCGCTGGCCGAAACGAATATCTATGGCACAGGGTTTCCCGGACTCACGGGGATGCAACAGAGCGAGGCCGTCTTCAACACGACCAATTGCCCGCTTGATTCCAATGCGGTGACCTGCCCTTTCCACTCGACAACTTCGGCCGCGGACGTGATCCATGGTCTTGCTTCCTCGTTCCTCGGCCAGAACCTGAAGTCGAACACGCTAGAGCTTGAATACACCTTGAACAGGCACTTTAGCGCGCACATCGGATACCTCTACACGAATCGAACCATCGCGCAGTACAGCGATACGAACGATACAGAGTTGATCTACGATCCGGGTGGTGCCACCGCCATTGCTACGGCGGCGAATGATTATCTCGCCGCTCGCGGCAATTGTATTCCGGTTGCTGGCGCCCTGCCGGCGGGATGCACTCTTAACGCGAACGGGTCGGTGACTTACATACCTCCGACCGCGGCCGCTCCAACGCGCGCCCTCACGACCATCAACGAGGATGCCTTGCTGCTGGGCGCCGTGATCCGTCCTACGGATACGCTTCGAATTACGGGTGACCTGGAGTTCGGTTACAACGACGCCGCGTACACACGGGTCGATCCGCGGCAAGTGCAGTCCTACAAAATCCACGCGAGTTACCGGCCGAAGCCGTGGGCGAATCTGGATGGCGGTGTTGAAATTCATGAGAATCGCGACAACGTCTTTCAGGTGAACAACCTGGAGCACGACCGCATGTACAGTTTCGCCACGATTTTGACGGCGAATCCGCGCTTGTCGGTGGATTTCGGATACAACTATTGGGACGTCTACACGCAATCGCTCATCTGCTTTGCGTACTCCCAGACTTCGGCAAACCCGACTGTGACCGTTTCTGCCTTTCCTCCTGGCGTGCCCGAACTGCCGGGGGGAACGGCGTGCCCGATTACCGGCGCGTCTTCACCACTTGGGGCGCTTTCGACGTATGCCAGCACGGATCATTTCGCGCATGCCGCGGTGATCTGGAAGCCCATCAAGCGGTTGACGACCTCGCTCGGTTATGGAGCTAGCATTGTCCGAGGCAATACGATTTTCCTGAACCCGCTCACGCCATCCGGCACGCTGGACTACAACTACCAGCGGCCTTACGCGTCGATTGCGTATGAAATCGCCCACGGGTTCACCTACAAGATGACCTGGAATTATTTCGGGTTCAATCAGAAGGGGAACACGAACCCCTTTGGGCTTGCGGCGATTCAACTGCCGGACTTTAACGGCAGCAACGCTACATTCTCGTTCCGGTATTCGTTCTGAATCGAGCCGGGCCGGAGTTGAGGAGGCAGCATGGCCGAAACGGCCGAAATTTGGACACGATGGAGGAGTGGGTGGGCATGTTGCCCTTGCGGAAAGCGAAATAGAATTCTGTGCAAAATGATACGGAACGCTTAAATGTAGTCTGGGTATGATGCGGCTCCAGGATGGACGGCAGCGGGGTGCATTCCGATCCCAGGCCGAATTTTCAGCGAGGGGGAAAATCATGCAGAGGACAGCCAGGTGGACCGGAGCGACGACGATGGCAACGGCGCTGCTGGGCGCGGTGGCTTTCGTTAGTGCGCCTGTGCGGGCGCAAAGCGGCGGGCAAGCGCTCTATAAGACAAAATGCGCTGGGTGTCACGGAGCCGATGGGAAAGGCCAGACGGCCATGGGGAAGGCGAACAACATCCGGGATCTTGGCTCCGCCGATGTGCAAGGGCAAAGCGATGACGCGATCGCCGGAATTATCGGGAACGGCAAAGGCAAAATGCCGGCGTATGGCAAAAGTCTGAAGCCGGAGCAGATCAAGGATCTCGTAGGTTACATTCGCACGCTGAAGAAGTAAGACGCAGTCTGTTTTTCCGGGCGCTATGCCAACCATCGCCGTTGTCATTCTTGTTCTGTTCAGCGCAGTACTCGCGGGAGTGATTGCTGTGCGGCCTGCGATTACGGTGAGCCGCGCCGGGAAGATCCTCGCGTTCGGCGTGCTTTTCTTTCTTCCGCTCTTTTCGCTGGCGTTCGGCATGCAGAATGAAATGCAGCGCTCGGAAAGCACGGCCTTCTGCCTCTCCTGCCACACTATGGAGCCTTACGGAAAGAGCCTGCAAATAGACGATCCGTCGTATCTTGCGGCGGCGCATTACCAGAACCATCGCGTTCCTGCGAACGAAGCCTGTTACACATGCCACGCGGACTACGCGATGTTTGGGACCTTCAAAGCGAAGCTTGGCGGCCTACGGCATCTTTACATCTACTATCTGGGAAAACCGCCGTTGCCGCAGGACATCAAGCTCTACACTCCGTTCAACAATCGCGAGTGCCTGCACTGCCATCTCGGCGCGCGTTCTTTTGAACAAGGCGCGACTCACAATGCCGATCCGGCGACGCTGCCAGCCATCAAGGCAAACACGCTTTCCTGCGTTTCGAGCGGTTGCCACGATACGGTGCACAACGTCGGCAAGTGGGGAAGCCAGGTGAAGTTCTGGAACGGAGGAAGCTGATGGAAGCGGGCGATGGCATGGGCCGGCGGCTTCGCATTTCCGGGACGCTGGTGATCCTGGGGCTTCTCACCGAGGCGCTTTGTCTCGTTTGGTCGAGGCCCATCGCGTTCGTGGTGCTTGTGTGCGTTGGCGGCGCACTGATTGGCTTGGGGGTCTTGTTTTTTCTGTATTCGCTTGTGTCAGCAGGTTCCCACGCAGCGGGCTCTTCGAACGTGGCTCGCGAGAAGCAATGAATCTGATAGAACCGAATTTTCCGCGGATTATGAGAGCGTGCTCTGAAGGACTTCTTGCAGTAACTCTTGTTTTTGCTGGCTAAGTTTTTGGCCGCGTTCCGTCAAATAGAAAACGTCGATCGCTTTCTGGCCTTCCGTGTCAATCAATGCCACGTCAATGTTACAGCCAAGGCGCGCGAGGGCTGAGCCGACTTCGTACAACAATCCTGGGCGATCCTGCGCCATGATTTCGAGCAAAGTACTCTGCATCGAGGATGTGTCGTCGTAGCCGATGCGCGTTTCCACGGCCACCTTGGGCGGTTTTGCCTTGCTGGCGCTTTCGCGGGCTTTGAGCAGCGGCTCGAGCGGAGCTTTCCCCATGGCTACGTCGGCGAGACTTTTGCGGAAGCGCTCGATTTCGCTGGGATTCAGCTCGAGGGTATGGTGCAGATCGAAGAATTGAAAAGTGTCCAGCACGACTCCCGCAGCGTTGGCGAAGGCGTCGGCTTTCACGATGTTCATTCCCCAGCCGGCGAGAACGCCGGAGATGGTGGCGAAAAGGGCGGGACGATCGGCGGTCAGAATGGTGAGCGAGAAGGAATGGTGGCGGGCTTTCAATTCGGTCTGCACAGGGTCCGCGCCGAGCTTTTGATACAGCTGGAAGTGGGCGGCGATTTCCGCGGGCGTGTGCACCGCGCGGTAGCGGCGCGGGAATCCTTCGAGGAATCGTTCGACTTCGGTCTTGTTCGCGCCGCCAGCCTGGATGCTCACCTGTTCGAGAAGAGAGAGTTCGTCGGAAGCATGCAGGCGATCGCGGTCGAGAGTGCGGCTGAAATAGTTTGAAGTGGCGGCGAATAGCTGCCACAGCATTTCCGCTTTCCAGGGCGTCAGGGCTTCCGGATTTACAGCGTGAATGTCCCCGTAGGTCATCAGGCACAAGCGCTGCAAACGCTCTTGTGTGGTTACGGCATCCGCAAAGGCCGACACCGTTCCCGGATCGAAAATATCGCGGCGCTGCACGGTGGCGGACATATCGAGGTGATGCTCGATCAAAAAGTGCACTTCGGCAGTGTCGTATTCGGAGAGACGCAGGCGGGCGGCCGCGCTATCCAGGGCTTCAAGGCTGCCGGTCACGTGGTTTTCCACGGGCATGCCTTTGCCCACATCGTGAAGGAGCAGAGCGAGAATCAGCAGGTCGCGGCGCTCGACGGTTTTCCAGAGCTGGCGAAAGTGAGTGGCGCGTTCGTCGGACGAGTCCGGCAGTTCCTGAAGATGCTCGATGGTGCGCAGAGAGTGTTCGTCAACGGTATAGCGGTGATAAAAGTCGCGCACCACGAGAGAGTCGATGGCCCTGAATTCAGGCAAGACTTCCATGAGCATGGAGAGGCGCTGCATCGGGCGCAGAGCCATGCTGGGAAAATCGGCGCCGAGAATTTCGCGGAGCGTCGTCCATTTCAAATCGGTGTTTTTCTGCGGAAGTTCGGGATGCTTCAGGATGTAGAAGATGGCGCGTTCGGCTTCGCGGCTTAGAGGGATGCCGGTTCGCGCAGCTTCCGCGAAGAGCGCGAAGGTTACGGCCCGGTCAGAGAGAGCCTGCTCATCCACTACTTCGAGCAAACCGTCGCGTACGGCGAACGGTTTTCCTTTTCCGATGTCATTGCGAGCGCCGCGGGCGGCGTTCATCAATCGCACGCGTAGGGAGAGCTGCGCGGCAGGCTTTTGTTCGATGTAGCGAAGAAGGAGCCGGTTGAGAACGCGAGCCTGGCGGAAATACAGGCGCATCCACTCTTCGGGGCTGCGCTTGAGATCGCGGGCCGGGCCCTTCGGAATACCGAGAGAGCGCTCCGCGGCGGCGCTCTGCAATTCGTAGGTCAGTGTATTGTCGTTGCGGGCGTTGCTGTAATGGAGGAAGCAGCGAATGGCACTGAGGAAATCCACCGCCGTAGCGGACAAATCTTCTTCGGCAGCGCTGTTTTTCCAGCCATCGCGCTGGTCGCCTGCGATTTGCCGGAGCCATGCGGCTGCTTGAAAATCGCGCAAGCCTCCAGGAGCATCTTTCACGTTCGGCTCGAGATGATAAATCGTGTTGCCGTAGCGAGCGTGGCGTTCCTTGGTAAGTTTGGTTAATTCCGCGAGCAGAAATGGGCGGGCCTGTTTTTCCGAGCCTGCCATTACTTTTTTGACCAGGCGGTCAAAGAGCTCTTCATCGCCGGCCAGAAGTCTCCGGTCCAGCAGCGCGAGGTGAAACTCCGCGTTGTCTTCTTCGATGCGCTTGCATTCGTCGAGTGTGCGGCCTGCGGAGCTCACGCGAAAGCCGAGGTCCCAAAGGGTCCGGGAAAAATCCGCAATCAGCGGGCGAAATTCGGCTTCGGCCTTTTCGTTGCCAAACAAAAAGAGAATGTCCAGGTCGGAATAGGGGAAAAGCAAGCGGCGTCCGTAGCCGCCGAGCGCAACGAGAGAAAGTCCCTGCGGTGCGGTGCTGTTGACGCGAAGAACTTCCGCAAAAATCTGCTGGGCCGTGCGGTCAGCGAGATTGCAGAGCGCGTCCAGAGTTTCCCGAGCGCCGGCGCCCGCTTCGAATTGCTGGCGGATGCGATTGCGCTCGTCCTCGGTCTGTGGTCCGAGTACGGACAAGGGAGTCACGGAACCTGGCATGTTCTTTGCGGGTCGGTTGGCCGGATTAAGACCTGGGCGAGCAGCGGTCGTCACTTGATCTAGAGCGCGTTTTCGCCGCGCTCCTCGTTACGGATCCGGATAGCTTCCTCAACCCGTGATAGGAATATCTTACCGTCGCCAATCTTTCCTGTCTTGGCTGTCTTCAGGATTGTGTCCACGGCGCGCTGGACAAGCGGATCGGGGAGCACCATCTCGAGCTTGATTTTGGGCAGCAGGTCTACGGTGTATTCGCGACCGCGGTAAACTTCCGTGTGCCCTTTCTGGCGGCCGTGCCCACGCACTTCCGTCACGGTCATGCCCTCGATGCCAATTTCGCGCAAGGCATCTTTCACGGATTCAAACCGCGAGGGCTGAATGATTGCCTCAAGTTTCATCATGAATGTTTCTGCTCCGCCCAATGCATGACGTTATTGTGCCGCGTTCAAGTTCAGGATTCCAGGTTGTAGGCTTCTTCGCCGTGTTGCGTGATGTCGAGACCTTCGATCTCATCCGTTTCGCTCACGCGGACGCCAGTAATCATATCCGTTATTTTCAGCAGGACAATGGTTCCTACCAGGGCGAAGCCCCACGCGAAGAGTACGCCTACAAGCTGATTACCAAGCTGGCTCCAGTGGCCGTCCAGTCCTCCAACGGGCTTGCCCGAGCCGAAAATCGGGTTGATCACTTGTTGCGCAAAGACCCCGGTCAAGAGCGCGCCGATCGTGCCGCCTGCGCCGTGAACGCCGAAGGCATCGAGGGCATCGTCATAGCCGAAGATCGATTTTACTTTCGTGACCATCCAGTAGCAGACTAGGCCGGCGATAAAGCCGATGGCCAGGGCGGGCATCGGGCCCACAAATCCGGCCGCTGGTGTAATGGCTACGAGTCCAGCTACAGCACCGGAGATTGCGCCGAGAGCGCTTGGGCGGCCATTCTTGATCCACTCCGCGACGCTCCAGCTCATGGCTGCCGCGGCGGTGGCCATGTGCGTCGCAACAAAGGCGCTTGTTGCGAGCGCGCTTGCGGCCAGTGCGCTGCCGGCGTTAAAGCCAAACCAGCCGACCCACAGCAAACAAGCCCCAATGAAGCTTAGAACCAGAGAATGAGGCGGCATGGGCTGTTTCGGATAGCCGGTGCGCTTGCCGAGGTAAAGCGCGCACACCAGTGCGGAGACTCCCGAGCTGATATGCACGACTGTGCCGCCGGCAAAATCCAGAGTCGGAAATTTCCCACCGAGTGCGGCATTGAGCAGGCCGCCCTTGCCCCAGACCATGTGCGCCAGCGGAGCGTATACAACCAAAAACCAGAGCGTCAGAAAGAGAACCGTGCCGCTGAACTTCATGCGCTCGGCGGTTGCGCCCGTGATTAGCGCAGGCGTGATAATCGCGAACATCAGCTGATAAATCATGAAGGTCCCTTGCGGAATCGTTCCCGCATAATCGGGATTGGGCTCGGCGCCCACGCCACGCAGGAATGCGTGCTCGAATCCGCCGATCACAGGCCCATTTCCGCCGAAACACAAGCTGTAGCCCACGAGAGCCCAGAGTACGCTGATCAGCGCCATCAGCAGGAAGCTTTGCATCATGATCGCCAGCGTGTTTTTTCGGCGCACCAGGCCGCCGTAAAAGAGCGCGAGTCCAGGTCCTGTCATCATCAGCACCAGCGCGGCGCTGACAAGCATCCAGGCGTTGTCACCGGCCGATTGCGCATTGGTGACCCGCTGGTCGAGATCCTTAAGCTTGTCGTTCACTGCTTTTGGGATGTCCGGAGTCGCGGAGGGCGAGGCGCTTGAAGTTGCTGCCGGGGAGGCAGCCGGGGCGGGGGTTTGCCAGGCGAGGAGGGGTACAGCGGCAAGCACCATGGTCATAAGAAAACAACACTTCCATCCCATGTGCTTCATAGTTCTGTCCACTCCGCTGCGTTTGGGTTGCTCCGGGCTAAGCCGGAGCTACGCTGAAAAACAGACTGCTGGGGACTGCTGGTTTTTCGAACTGGATTATACGCAGGCCCGCCCGATCTCGCGTTTAGAAATTTGCATCGGACAGATTCGTTTTTCAGATGAAGAGGCTGGCGAGCCGAGTTCCCTCATTGTACTGGTCCGGAAACTGCCCGGACCGGCGTGAGTCAATTTAGCGACAGCGAATTCTTGCCATGCGCGGCTGCCATCGTATAATGCACCGGGGTCAAAGTTCGGCGGTTCCCGCGGGATTTGCGAATGCTGGGGTTTCAAACGACACTAGCAAGGCTTCTTGGCTAAGTACTATGACCGAGCATCTACCTATGGAGATTACCGTCCGAGACTCAGGTGCCGTCCCCATTCTGGACGTGCGCGGGCGGCTGACTATTGGCGAGCCGAGTGAACAGCTGAATCAGGCGCTGGACTCTGTCATCAAGGGTGGCGCTCACAAGGTCGTCGTCGATCTGAACGGGGTACCCCAAATAGACAGTTCGGGTATTTCCGCGCTCGTGCGGATTTCCATCAAGCTGACGCGCGAAGGCGGCGCGCTGCGCCTCGTCTGCGGTCCCGGCCGCGTACGCGATGCACTCACCGTCACGCGGCTCGTCGAGGCCATCCCAACGTTCGAAACGGAATCCGCCGCTCTTGCCAACTTCGCTTAGGCCAAGCAACGTTTACTTCCTTCAGCGCGTCCTTTAGTCTGGGTGTACCTCAGTTCTATCCAGGAAACGTCGGTTTAAAGTCGAATCATGCGGACCTCTTTGCGGAAAAAAACCTCTTTTGATGTGTCTTCGGATGTCTTCAGGGTTTTGAGCGCCGTTGCGCTAATGATCATCGCGGCGCTGGCGTGCTCGTTGAGCTGCGCCTCAGTCGCGGCTCAGGATGCTTCCGCGGTATTGCCGCGTATCGCACAAGACCAGCTGAATTCGCTGGCATCGCGCGTGGCCGAACAGATTCGCCAGTCCAAACTCGACCCAGCGCTGCCGAAGATTTTTGTGATCGACTTCTCAAATACGGCGAACGGGCAATTTTCAAAGTTGGGCAGCATGCTCGCGGACGATTTCGCGGAGTCCCTTGCGGGCTTTGCTTCCGGTTTTCAGGTGGAAGATCGGAAGTCCTTCTACGACTATTTGAAACAAAACTGGATGAGTCTTGATGATCTTCAGAACGAAGCCGCTTGCCTGACTCTTGCGCGATCGATGGGAGGAAGTGGGGTCGTCCGAGGGACTATCGAAACCGACGCGAATCAACAGCTACGAATCCACGTGCGCACGGACGGACTTGGTCCAGCTTGGACTGAGGACGCGCAGTTCCCCATGACAAGTCAGTTGCAGGAGCTTTTGAAACAACCAGCCACCTCGTTTGCGCGCTCGGCAGGTGCGGTGGCCGTTGAGCCAGGAATCCTGCAAGCGGGCGTGGATGGGGTGTCCTTGCCAGAGTGCGTTTCTTGCCCCAATCCGGACTACACGGACCTCGCTCGAGCAGCGAAATATCGCGGCGTCGTCGAACTTTCTCTCATTGTGACAAAAGACGGCGAGGTCAACTCCGTGGTGGTCTTGCGTGGCGCGCCTTTTTCACTGACGCAGCAGGCGATTGACACCGTTCAGAAGTGGAAGTTCAAGCCTGCCAAGAAAAACAAGCAGTCAGTTTCCGTCCGCGTTCCTGTAGATATTGAATTCCAGCTTTATTGAGGAGTTCTCAGCCGCCTTTTTTCAGTTCGGCGAGAACCAGTTTGGCAACTTCCTTCAGCGTTTCGAAAACGCCGATCCCTTGAATGGCGACTCCCTCGAGCACCGGCTCGCCTTTTTTCTGGAGCTGCTTCGTCAACTCGGCGATTGGCATCGCGTTCGGTAAATCGCGTTTGTTCAACTGCAGTACATAGGGAATCGTATCGAAATTCAGGTTGTGCTCTTTCAAATGTTCTTGCAAATTTTCCATCGTTTCGAAATTTGCGTCCAGTCGCTCTTCCTGCGAATCTGCGACGAAGACCACGCCGTCCGCGCCCTTTAGAATAAGCTTGCGGCTGGCTTCGTAGAAGACCTGTCCGGGAACCGTATAGAGATGGAAGCGCGTTTTGAAGCCGCGCACGGTTCCGAGATCGAGCGGCAGAAAATCGAAGAACAACGTGCGGTCCGTTTCCGTGGCCAGAGAGACCATTTTGCCCTTCTGGTTCTGGCCGGTGTGGTCGTAGACCCACTGGAGGTTAGCGGTTTTTCCGCCCAAACCTGGACCGTAGTAAACGAGCTTGCAGTTAATTTCGCGAGCGGGAAAATTGATGAATGGCACTTTTTCTCAACCAGAATTCGGATTCAAACTTATAGCATACGCGGTGCTGGCAGGCCAGCTTTGCAACAGTGCCTGTCCCCTGTCGAGTAACTTCCTTAGATACAGTTTCCGCGAGAACCCTCCGATTTCGATGCTCTTTTTTCGCATCGTGGAGCCGGGAGGTAACTCGTGTATATCCTCGCAATCTCGTTTCCAATCGAAATTCGACCTCGTTGACGCCGTCTCGCTGGTCTGTTAGCATGCGCGGCATGGCAAAACCGCACAAAGCCTCTTCGGGCTCATCCGGGCAGGGCAAAGGAACGGCGCGGAGCCACTCTAACCCACAGAAAAAAAAGAACTTACCTCCTCCCCCGCCCGCTCAGCGCGGTGGTGTGGAGCTGGTTGACCCGCGCGTTCAGGCTCAGCTCAAGATATATGATGAGGCGCTGGCCCTCTTTCACCAGCAAAAATTCGCTCGGGCCAAGCAGGAATTGGAAAAAGTACTCGAAGGGCCCAGCCAGGGACTGGCAGACCGCGCCCGCATGCACCTGCGCATCGCCGAACAGCGCATGAAGCCGAGCTCGGAGCAGAATCCCCGCACAGCCGACGAGCACTACCAGCGTGGCGTGGCCATGATGAACATCGGACGCTGGGACGATGCGCGCGAGAGCCTGCTGAAGGCGCGCAAAGCTTCGCCAAAAGCGGACTACATTCACTACGCGCTTGCTGCGCTCGATTGCCTTACCGGTGAAGCGGATTCGGCTATGGCGAACCTCAAGGTGGCTATCGAACTTCGTCCGGAAAATCGCTATCACGCGCGCAATGATGAAGACTTCGCCTTCCTCCAAGAAGATCCTCGCTTTACGGAGTTGCTCTACCCGGAGAAAGACGGCACCGCCGGTTGAACTTCGTGATTTTCGCGTTCTTACCCCGTGACTTGGAACACTGTCTGCGACGGCGCGCCACTTCTTAATCGGGTTTGCGTATCTGGAAGTTTGCGACACGCCCCGGCCCCGATGGCGCTGGTTCAATTCGGAGAAATACGCCTCATACGAAACGAATCTTTGGCTGTTCTCACTATCTAATCCGGTGAAGAAAAAATCCTCCAAACCGAAGACTCTCTCCCGCGGATTCCGCGTGGTTGCGCTTGGCGGGGGCACAGGGCTTTCCACGATTCTGCGCGGGATCAAGGAATACGTCGTCCGGCGCAGCGACGAGCATCCCAACTCGGATCGTCCCATCACGGAATTGACGGCCATCGTTACCGTCACCGATGATGGCGGCAGTTCGGGACGCTTGCGGCGAGAAAACCGCGTTCTTCCGCCGGGGGATATTCGGAATTGCATGGTCGCGCTCTCGAAAGATGAGGCGCTGCTCGGGCGACTCTTTCAATATCGTTTTCATGCCGGGCGCGGGCTGATCGGCCACAATTTCGGCAATTTGTTTCTGGCAGCGCTGACGCACGTCACCGGAGATTTCGCGGAAGCGATTCGCGTAAGCAGCAAAGTCCTGGCTATTCGCGGACGCATCTTCCCTTCGACGCTTTCCAATGTACAGCTCGTCGCCAAGTTGACAAATGGCCGCGTGGTGCACGGAGAAACGCGCATCACTGCAAGTCGGACGCCGATTGAAAAACTCTCGCTCTCGCCTCATCGCGTTCCGCCCTTTCCCGCGGTGATTGATGCGATTCGCGAGGCCGACCTGATTCTTCTTGGGCCCGGGTCGCTCTATACGAGCGTGCTTCCGAATTTGCTAATCCCGGAAATCGCCGCCGCGATCGCAAAATCAACGGCGCCTCGCGTGTACATCGCCAATCTGATGACGCAACCCGGCGAGACCGCGAAATATTCTCTGGCGGATCATTTGCGGGCCATCCGGCGTCACACGCCGCGAAGCGTTGTGGATTGGGTGGTAGCCAATCGCAAGCCGGTTTCGCCGGAAGTTGCCAAGAGGTACCGGCGCCAGGGAGCCGAGCAAGTCGTTGTCGATCTGCCCGAACTGCAGAAGCTCGGCTATCGCGTGGTTCTGGACAACCTGCTCGAAGAGCACGGCGTGATTCGCCATAATCCGCGGCGACTGGCGCGTCTTCTGCTGGAAGAGTTCCTTTCTTCTTGCAGTCCATCTGAGATCTGAGCCGGGCACGCCGAAGCAAAGGCATGGAATAAAAGAGGTTCCCGGTCTTTTTCTCTCTCCTGCTCTGAAAGAGTTTTGCATTGGGGAAGTGGCGAGTGGCAGTGGCGAGCAAGGCACGCCTCCCCGGCTTTGCGCAAATACCCCTCTCCCGGCTTTGCGTGAATGCCCCTCGCCCGGATAAATACCCCCCTCCCCCCTTTTTTGTAAGTGCGGATTCTAAAGGAGTTGGGCGGAGTTTTTGCGTAAGTGCGGATTCTAAAGGGTTTATAAGTCGTTTGTTTTCCGCAGATGCGGAGGGGGCAGGGAAGTGTTGATTACAAAGGAGTTGCGGGAAGAGAGCGGGGAGCGTAAGTCGTTTGGAATCCGCAGATACGGGAGGGCCGGTAAGTGCGGATTCTACGGGAGATATCGTGCGGGCGAAGAGCCGGGATGCAGGTAGAGCGGGATGGCGACCAGAAATCACAAAAAACTATAGCATGTGTTTACCTATTTGTCAAGACAAATAGTATGTATGAGAAAACGAAGCGGATGGGACGAGAGGTGCGCGACCAAGGCAAAGTCAAAACCCGCGCCCTTGTATGAACCAAAAACGCAAGGGATGTGGCATCCTCCGAGAAGATCCGAAGAAACGGCTAAGGGTGCTCGACCTGCCCGATCATTGTGTTTGCCACCCTGTCTGCCACCCGCGAGGGATGCGGCACCCGAAAGCCAAAATCAACTGCTAAGGCTCAGCCACCCGCCTGCCCGGCGCCAATTTCTTCGCACTTTCCTGTCCCGACTGCCAGCTCTCAGATGTAGATCGCGAGGTACTGTTGCTTGTCGCCGTATCTGACGACGATCCATTCCTTTACTTGGCGCTCCTTGACCACGCGATTGAGAAGGCTTCGAAGAGATGTGTCCTTAAGATGTAGCGTGACCCGTGGATCTGATTCGGCCCATCTTGACCCTGTTTCTAGTTCCCGCCTTTGCACACCATGTCTGAGCATCCACTCTTTGACTTCCGGGATCAGACTGATTGCCTCTGAAACCTCACGGCCGGTAGCGCTTGTGACTGAAAAAGCTCGAATGTGGACACTCAAGATGCTATCGCTGACTGCCTTGGGATGGATATCATAGATTCCGTCGATGAGTTCCCATGAGTAGTCAGGCTTTTGCGCGACAAGGCTATCGAGGACCTTTGCGATTGCCGACTCGGAAATGTCTAGGTTGATCGGGGTACGGTCTACGTCGTTTGACGCGTATTCTAGTCCCACGCGGGTCTTATACTGCGTGGTTATTTCATCTATGGCGGCGGTCATGGTCGGAAATGACTGGGCCGCCCTCGGCGATGGGCGCGATTTAGCGTCCAGTTCTCCAAACGCTGCTAGCAACATTAGAATGCAAGCGAACTCTGCGATTTGATTGAAGCGCATGGATACCTCTACTGGCAGCTTCCCGATTTTGTGATGTCGGTAGCCGTGACGTCGTTGTATTCAAAATCCAGGCAGTTTATGCGAATGTTCGAGTAGGTCACCCCAGCATTATTGTCTTTGAGGCTGATGCTTTGCCGAGATTTCACATACTGTCCCGGTTGAGGAGGGGGGGAGGTGGTCGCCACAAAGGCCCAGAAATCTTGAAATACGCCAATTACTAGCGGGCCGCCTCCTATCTCCCTCTACTAGAGGGAGGCGGGTAGCCTATTCAGACGGACGGTCAGTTCAACCACTGTCCCGCGGCAGGCATTCCCGCACCGGTGGCACCGCTACTCTGCTGTCGCGAGCGACCACGGCGGCAGAATCCCGTGCAATC